>JBQLZQ010000090.1:0-7075 GCA_052168355.1 Inquilinaceae bacterium | reverse complement strand
GCCTCGACCGGCCCGGCGGCCCGGCCATGCCCGGGGGCCTCGCCGCCACCGCCACGGCCGACATCGCCGACGCCGAGGCGGTCGCGGCCGCCATCGCCCAGATCGCGCGCGAGGCCGGGCCGATCGACGTTCTGGTCAACAATGCCGGCTATTCGCGGGCCGAGGATATCGCCCAGTTGACGCCGCGGACCTGGCGCGACGAGGTGGCGGCCAACCTCGACGGCCACTACCACACCTTCCACGCCGTGGCGCCGGCGATGCGGGCGCGCGGCCGTGGCGTGATCGTCAACATCGCCTCGGTCAACGGCATCGCCCATTACGGCAACCCGGCCTATGCCAGCGCCAAGGCCGGGCTGATCGCCTGGACACGGGCCATCGCGGTGGAGGAAGGCCGCCATGGCATCCGCGCCGTCGCCATCGCGCCGGGGGCGGTGCGCACCCCGGCCTGGGCCAAGCGGGTGGAGGCACGCCCCGACATCCTGGCCCGGATGGAAAAATGGTATCCCCTCGGCCGCGTCGCCGAACCCGGGGAGATCGCCGATCTGGTCGCCTTCCTGGCGTCCGACATGGCGTCGGCCATCACCGGCGCGGTCGTCCCCATCGATTGCGGCTTGACCGCCGGCAACGCCATCATGGCGGCCGAAATCGCCGACGGAGGGACGTGAGCCATGGCAACGCTGGAGACCAGGGGTCTGGTCAAGCGCTTCGGGCCCGTGCAGGTGCTGCACGGGATCGACCTGGACATCGCCAATGGCGAGTTCGTGGTGCTGATCGGCCCGTCGGGCTGCGGCAAGTCCACGCTGCTGCGCATGATCGCCGGGCTGGAGGACATTTCCGACGGCGACCTTCTGATCGGCGGCGAGCGCATGAACGAGGTGCCGCCGCAAAGGCGCGACGTGGCCATGGTGTTCCAGTCCTACGCCCTGTTCCCGCACATGAACGTGCGCGACAACATGGCCTATGGGCCCAGGGTGCGGGGCGAAACCGTGGGCACCAAGGTCGAGGAGGCGGCCGCCCTGCTCAACCTCACCCCCTACCTGGACCGTTTCCCGCGCGAGCTTTCCGGCGGTCAGCGCCAGCGGGTGGCGATGGGCCGGGCGCTGCAGCGGGAACCCAAGCTGTTCCTGTTCGACGAGCCCCTGTCCAACCTGGACGCCCAGCTTCGCGTCGCCATGCGGGCCGAGATCAAGGCGTTGCACCAGCGGCTGAAGAACACCGTCGTCTACGTCACCCACGACCAGGTCGAGGCGATGACCATGGCCGACCGCATCGTGGTCATGCGCGACGGCCGCATCGAGCAGGAAGGAATGCCGCTCGACCTCTACGACCGCCCGGCCAACATCTTCGTCGCCGGGTTCATCGGGTCGCCGGCCATGAGCTTCCTGCGCGGGCGGCTGGACGGCGGAACCCTCGGGATCGGCGACGGCCTGACCCTGCCGGCCGCCCATCCGGGCGCGGGCGAGGTGGTGGTCGGCATCCGGCCCGACACGTTCCACCTCGCGGCCGAGGGCGGTATCGCCGTCGATGTCCGGGTGGTCGAGCCGATGGGTCCCGAAACCCACATCCTGGCCAACCTCCAGGACCGGTCGCTCCCCATGGCGCTGGCCGGGGAGACCGCTTCGGATGTCCGCGCCGTGGTCCGCGAACGCGTGGCCGTGCGGCCCGGCGACCGGCTGCGCCTGATGCCGGACCCCGCGGCGCTCCACCTGTTCGACCCCCGGTCCGGCGACCGCCTGGACCGCCGGGCCTGACGTTCGCCCGCCGCAGGGACGCCCCCCCCCCACCCCCGGGCCGATCTTTGCCAACCGCGCTGTTGACGCCGCCTCAATCATGGATAATATTTATCCACGATTAGGAGGAGCGATGAAGCTCAGCGACGGCATAGAGCAGGCGATCCACAGCGTCGCGATGCTCAGCGCGCTGTCCGAGGACGGCGTCCTGTCGGCCGCCGCGCTGGCGGAATTCCACGGCGTCTCGGCCAGCTTTCTTCTGAAGCACCTGCAGGCGCTGTCGGCCGCCGGCATCCTCCGGACCCTGCCGGGCCCCAAGGGCGGCTACAGGCTGGCGCGCGCGCCGAAGGACATCACGCTTCTCGACATCGTGCTGGCGGTCGAGGGGCCGGAACCGGCCTTTCGCTGCAAGGAGATCCGGCGGCGCGGCCCCAACCCGCCGCCGGCGCGTCTGCTCAAGGCGCCCTGCAACATCAACGCCGCCATGCTGCGCGCCGAGCAGGTCTACCGGGCCGAACTCAGGCGGGTCAGCATCGCCGACATCCTGTCGCAACTGATCGAGGCGGACGACGGGACGCTCCAGGCGAGAGGCTGCACCTTTCTGGCGATCCACGAACGAAAACCCAACGCGACCAAGCCACCAGGAGACGATCATGCAACCCCGCTTTAACTACGCCGATGCCGCCCCCGACGCCTTCCAGGCGGTCCTGGCGCTGGAGACCTATGTCGCCAGGCGGTCGGGTCTGGACCCGCGCCTGATCCATCTGATCAAGCTTCGGGCGTCGCAGATCAACGGCTGCGCCTATTGCGTCGACATGCACGCCAAGGAGGCGCGGCGCGACGGTCTGAGCGACCAGTGGATCGATCTGGTCTGCGTGTGGCGCGAATCCCCGCTGTTCGACGCGCGCGAACGCGCCGTGCTGGCCTGGACCGAGGCCCTGACCGACCTGCCGGCGTCGGGCGCGCCCGACGCCGATTTCGAACCGCTCAAGGCGCATTTCTCCGAGGACGAGATCGCCAGGCTGTCGGTCGCCATCGGCACCATCAATGTCTGGAACCGGCTGGCCGTCGGGTTCCGCGCCCAGCACCCGGTCGATGCCTGACGCTTGAGCGGCGGGGACGGCCGGGCGACAGGCGGCGGCGCCCTACCGGTGGCGCCAGTCCTCCGGCGGCACGAACGACCCGGCCCAGATGCCGCGCCGGGCGCGCCGGGCCTCGTTCTCCACGGAGACATAGTCGCGGCTGTAGCGGCGGTATGCCACGGCCCCCACAGGATGGCCGACCGCGTGAGACCCTTCGGCCCCGTCCGCGCCCGGCCCCACGGCCCACGACCGCGCGGGCCGCGCCGGGGGCGCGGCCGGCGGTCATTGTCGACGCGAAGACGGGGCCTGGCCATGAAGCCAAGTATGGGTGGGCCGAAGTTAAGAGGGCTTTAAGAGGTTACCGGCTCGATTGGCCGCGCCGGTAGCAGGCGTGCGATACGACGATGAATGCCGCCTCCGGTGCGCATGACGACTACTTTGCGGCGCTCGCGATGGCCAATTTCGGCCTGATGCATTGTGCGAGGTCGCCAGGACCGCAGTGGGAGGTCAGTTGGTCGCCGCCGCCGGCGGCCAGTTGCAAAAGTTTCAAGACGAAAAGCCCCCAGCGGACCGCTGGGGGCGCAGACTTACACAAGATATCCTTAGGCCGCTGCCGAAAGCCTTCCCAACTTTTGGCCAAGAACGCGCTTTATGTTCATGTCGATGTGGTAGCGAGGGAGGACTGCCGCGGTAAGCGCTGTTTCATCCCAAAGCTTGGCAAGCTCCTGCATGCTCCATTTGCCTCCCTGCTTTAGAGCAATTGCACTCATCACCGTCTCAATCAGTTGCTGCTCGAACCATTCCCGAACAACTTCTTGGATCGTTTGTCGGCAGCCGGGAATCTGATCATACTTACGAGTCCATCGGTCGATCATATCGGTGAACGCGCGGAAGTCGCCATTGATGAGGAGCAGGTTTTGATCCGGCAGGAATCGTGCCGCACGGTCATCAAGATCGCCTGATGTCCTCGAACCGTCTTCCTCAGAAATCCAAACTGGTCGCGGCTCTGACGGGAAGTCGATCAACTCTGCTGGGTCCCCGGTTTCATCCGAAAAAAGCGCGTAGATGTCGCCTTTTGTTCCGCCGCGGCCCCCACCGGACGAAGATGCGTCGCTCTTAGCGCGTTCGGTGTCCGCCGGACTCCCACCTGCGTTTTCACCAGGATTAGCAGAGTATTTACCGCCAAGTTTTGGTCGATAGCGCCCAAAGTGAAAAAGCTCGCGAATGGTTTTGAGCCGCTCGCGAATAGCCTTTCGGTGGTCTGTGTGACTTGCCCCCATGCCGATCTCATCTTGGTAATCCCTGAGTTCCTGGGGCATGTGGCCGCGAAACTCAGTGGCGTATGCTGGCCAATCAAGAGAGTCGTTGGAAATCAAAAGGTGAGTGCGAGCGGTGTTTGCTGTCACGGATTGAACGGATCCGTGGTCAGGTTCCACATAGAGGACAACACGATCACCACCGAATACGACGCCAAAGGCTTGCAGTCTCGCATAACCGGCCGGCCCATGGACTAACTCGTATAGTTCCTCCTGAAACAGGGCCGCAACATGTCCGCCAGGCGTGTAGTGACCGCTGTTGGTGTCAGCGGACTCCTTGATGATCCACCAGTGTGCGGTCGCCTTGGTATCATTGAGGCGCACGGTGCCTTTCGACTGGCTATTTTCGTCGAGCCAAGGTCCTTGTCCAGTAATTGTCCGAAGGAAGCTGTGTTGGTCTCCACGAGGCAGATCCCAGCCTTCACGAGATTTCACTGTCACGCCGTCAGGGAAACGAAAGAAGCGAGAATTGAGATATCGCAGGACCCATTTACGCGGCATCTTCGCGCCCGACGGCGCCTCCATCGTATTGTGATCTAGGCCCTTACCAAGCAACACAACCATTGTGCCATGCGTGTCAATTGGGGCCGGCTTCACGTCGTTGGAAATCGGTTGCCAGAACTCACCATTGGCGAATCTGATCAACCCGTAGTCACCAGTCAATTCATCGCGGTGGAGGTGGATCATGTAACCTTTTCCAGCTTTCCAACTCAGATAAACGAGGCCTTCCGGATTGAGTGGAGCAGCTGAAATCTTGGCTCCGACACCGAAGTTTCCTGATGCCGATTGCTTGTGAATCGATGATGACAGCTTGTTGATGTACTCAACCATCTCCTCACCATTCATACCGATACCGGTATCAACGACGCAGAGCTTTTGTGGAGAGTCCGGCCCAACGAGATCGAATCGATTCCAGTCAACGTCCCAGCGGATTTCTCCAACGGGATTCTCGAGTCGTTGAATTCCTTCAATGGAATTCTTCGTGAGTTCGCGAAGAAATTGGAGTGGGGAGCAGTCTTGGTTTAGGCGATCTACCAAGAAACCCATCTTCGCGACCGTCATTGGCAACATATCGCGCACGGGTGAACCAACCGAATAATCGGCCATATCTATATCTCCTTCTATTCGCCGAGGCGGTATTCACGGCCCCGATCAAACAAAAGCTCACCTCGCGGTAGGACAGTATAAGTGCGACCGCTTTAGCGAGCATTGGCAGGTTGCCAATAGTTAACTTTTTACTAGCGCGATCGACTCCGGTCAACGCGCTGATCCCAATCGGACCTATCGGCAAGGCCGAGCCGTGACCCATCGGGAGATTCCAGGATCGGGGAAGCCACCAAATGGTCGTCAAAAAAAGCCAGAGCATCGTCCCGCGACGCTCCAACCCTTTGAAGGATTGGTGGGCGCACTGGGGCTCCAACCTAGGACCCGCTGATCAAGTGTCGGCTGCTCTTCTAGCTGAGCCATAGGCCCCACCTGAGCAGCGGATATCATAGAGGCGGCGCCGGGTCACGCGGGTCCTTGCCATTCGACCCCATGGTCGGCCAAGGCCCGCCTTACTGCTTCCGGCTCCTTTTCGATGACCCTGAGAAGAACGCGCGCCGGGCCGTGCGGCTGCCGCGTGCCCTGCTCCCACTTGCGAAGTGTCGAGGAACTGATCTTGAACGCCTCGGCAAACTTATCCTGTGACAGGCCGAGCTTCTTGCGCGCGGCGCGCACGTCCAGGGTCGGCACTGCCACCTCGTGCGCCTTGCCACGGCTCTTGTCGCCTTCGGCATAGGCCAAGGCGTCCGTGAGGCCGTCCATGATCTTGTCGAATGGCTTGCGAGCCATGGTTACTCTCCGTAGCTTTCTCTCAGTGTCCGAGCGACCCGAGACATCGGTGACAGGTCGCACCGGACAGAAAAAAGGCCAGCCAAGCTGACCTGCTCTCCATATGGCCTTTTGAAAAAATGGTGGGCGCACTAGGGCTCGAACCTAGGACCCGCTGATTAAGAGTCAGCTGCTCTACCAACTGAGCTATGCGCCCCACCTGGGCAGGGTGGTATCATAGGCACGGCGCGGCGGGCAACGGTTTCGTGGCCCCTGTCCGGCCGGGCCCCCCGCCCTGCCCTTACAGGGGTGACCGTCCCCTTCCCGATCACGCGGGCCCTTGCCACTCCACGACGTGGTCGGCCGGGTCGGGCCGGCGCACGGGCGGGCCGTCGGAGGGGGCGGCGGTGCCGGCGTAGAGGAAGCCGACGATGCTGTCGGCGGGCGCCAGCCCCAGGGCCGCCTTGACCGCCGGGTCCTCGGTCGCCGGGCCGGTCTTCCACATGGTGCCGTAGCCCTTTGCGTGGAAGGCCAGCAGGGCGGCATGGGCGGCGCACACCGCCGAGGCGATCTGCTCGGCGACGGGGATCTTTGGGTGGTCGGGGGTCACCCGCGCCGCGACCACCAGGATCAGCGGCGCGCGCAGCGGCTTTTCCCGCTCCTTCTCGTAAAAGCCGTCGGCCGCGCCGGGGGTGCGGGCGCGCAAAGCCTCGGCCAGCACGTCGCCCAGGCGGGCCCGTGCGTCGCCGCGCACGATCAGGAACCGCCAGGGCCGCAGCCGGCCGTGATCGGGCGCCCGGGCGGCGGCGGCCAGGGCCGCGTCGACGGCGTCCCGCGGCGGCGCCGGGTCGACCAGGCGAAAGGCCGAGGCGCGGGTGGTCAGGGCTTCGATCGCATCCATGGGGCGGCGGGTCCTTGCGCGGCGGGGGAAAGACTTAGGCCCCTATCCTGCCACGAACCCGCCCCGGTGCAAGACCGCGCGATGCGCCAAAACGCCCCCGCCCCAACATCCGGCCCCAACACCGATCAGGGGCCTGTGCGGAACGGCGCCGCCGCGAGACACGCCAACGGCGCCATCGTCCCAGGACCCCGGCTCAAGGCCGGGGATCGTGGTCTTTTTGGTTTGTGTCACCTC
>JBQLZQ010000089.1:0-117566 GCA_052168355.1 Inquilinaceae bacterium | reverse complement strand
CGCCAGACGTGCTGGCGATGATGGCAAACCCCTTGGGAGCACGGTCGACGATCGGCTCCTCGCCGATCCGTACGATCCGCGCGAGCGGTGGCGTTTCCGCAGACAGACGGCGCCTGAACCGGTCGATGTCGGCCGGTTCGCCGAAAACGGCGATATGGACGCCATCGGCCGAGTTGCGGACCCAGCCGGACAGGCGTTCAGCCGTCGCCAGGCCGTGGACGAACGGCCGGAACCCCACGCCCTGGACGGTGCCCTCGACAACCAGCCCAAGGGCTACCAGACTGTCCCGGGGTTCGGACGTTGGTTCGGGCCGGATCATGTGGGCGCTTTCACCGCCGGCACGCAGGTCGGTGCAAGCCCGGCAATGATATCCAAAGCCATGTCCACCGCCCTCGGGACGGCCGCGGCGACATCGTCGTGCATGGCCGTTCCGAAGGCATCCGGGTCGAATGGCTGACACCCGACGATGCGGACGAATTGCGGCAGCACACCCACGGCCCAGGCCAGCGTCATGGCGCGGACCGGCGTTGCGTAGTGGACGTCGGCGAAATAGTCCCGCCGGTCGCGGTCCGTCATCGCGTTCACATCCGGCAACTCCGGCTCCAGAAGAAAAAGCCGGCCCGGCGCGGCTCCGCACGCATAGGCGTCGAACAGGATCAGGGCTTCATAGCCGCGCATCAGTTCCTGCACGAGGTGGATTCCGCCGATGCCGGTCTCCATCACGGTCACGCCGGGCGGCAGTCGCGGATCGCCCTCCAGTGCCTGGGCCGCGCGGACACCGAACCCATCGTCGCCTTTCAGCGCGTTGCCGACGCCGGAGACCAGGATGGCCATGGGTGGTCAGAACGCCGGCAGAGAAGGCTCGAACGGGAGGCCGAAACCGATGAGGACACGGCCCGTGGCATCGGTCTTGACCGGCCGGCAATCGAGGACCTGGTCACCGCCCAGACGGGTACCGTTGCGCACGTCATAGATGCACCCCGGACCGTGCGGACAAATCCAAGACAGGGTTTCGAGCTTCCCTTGAAGCATCGGCGCCAAATGGACGCCGCAGACCGCATCGAACGCATAGGTCCGACCGCCGGCCCCGACCAGAACGTACGTCCCTTCCTCCATATGGCAGATCAGCGCCTCTCCCTCCTTTGGCGGGCAAGGAACCGGCGCCAGTGACCAGTGCGGAGGGTCGTCCATCGATCCGGCAGCAACGGCCGAATCGGCGGAAGCGGGATCGTCCTTCGTGAAATCCCAGACCTTCTGACAGGCGGGCTGGGTCTCCGGCAAAAGATCGTACATACCCATCAGGGATCTGATGGCGGGATCGGTGACCACCTGCTCCAGCACGCCTTCCTTGAACAAACGGACAAGCCGGTGAAGCGCTTCGCGATGAACGGCGTCGATCGCGGCGAGTGCGCCGAAAACCTCATCGCGGACCGCTTGGTCCTCGATGCTCTCGAGAGCGCCGATCATGGCGCCGGTTTGGGCGATCAGATCGTTCCATTCAGCGTTCGTCCGGTAGCCGATAAGCGGCTGGGGGTCGCCCTGCGAGGGACCGGGAACAACGTTCTCCGGGTCGTTCACCGGTCTTCAGGTCCTGCCGCCATGCCGGCGCCGAAACCGGCCGCGGGCGCGTGGCTGTGGGTGGGATCGTCGCACACCTCGTCCCCGTCGCAGCAACCGGCCGTACATTCGCCGTGGCCGGCCTGCTGAAATTCGGTGAAGGTGTCGAAGAACATCCGCCCGGCCCTGCGCCGCCCGGCTTCGGTGAAGGCATAGGACCCGTTTTCAAGAACGAGGTCACCGGACATGGCCAGAGAGGCAAACATTTCAGCCACGATTTTCGGGTCGCTTTGCAGAAAGGGCATGACGGCCGCCGGCGTGAACCGGTCGCCGAAGCCCTCGCCCCGGTACCAGTAGCAGATCTGCAGCACCTCTTCCCGCTCGACCAGGCGGTCGAGGGCATCGGCGTTGGAAGGTGGGAATTCGGTCCTTTTCGTCACGGTTGACCTCCCGCAAGGTGCCGTGACGCTGGCTCGCTGGAAAAGTTTCGGGTGAACGGGCTGACGGGGACAAGATCGGCCGCTGATTTCGTTTGCAGGGTCGTGGCGCCGGCTTCGCCCCTTTGCGCGAGCGCATCCGCAAGCTCCACGATCCGTTCGATCATCCGGCTGGGCGAAAAGCCGAAATCCTTTTTCAAAGAACGGTCGTCGGCCCACCCTTCAGTGTCGGCGATCACCATGCGCCCGAAGGCGTTGACCGGCATGTCGGCCTCGATGGTGAAGCAATCGGTAGGCCAGATCTCGAAATGCTCTCCGATCATGAGGGTATTCTCGATGTCCACAATGCCCGTCACAGCCTCGTAGATCCGTCCTTGCATCGTTACGTCGGGCAAGGTGCCGCCCGTCCAGCGAAAGGCCCGAACACGGCCCGGGTTCGTCGAAACGGCCGCCCCGCCGATCAAAACCAGCCGATCGGGCCGCTCGACACCCTGGTCCTGGAACTGCTGGACGATGTGGATGGGCCCCCATGTCATATTGTCCACCCGCACGCCGGGAACGCTCTTTGTCGCTGCTTTCAATGCCGTCATCAGACGTGGACCGAGCGGATAGCAGGTGAGCACCGGCGAATAGCCGACAATTCCGATCAGGGTGCTGCGAACAGCGTCCATGGCCCGATTTGAAACCCTTCGCTCCAGTCAGTCGATCCCGCAGGCGCAGGTCGTCACCTCGCGGGTGACCACGCGGTCCGACCCTTCCACCATGACGTGGGTCGTGCAGGGCATGCACGGATCGAAGGAGCGGATGGCGCGTAGAATGTCGATCCCCTGGAAATCGGAATCGTCGGTGTAGCGGCTTTCGATCACCGGTGTGTTCAGCACCGCCTGTTCGTAGGGGCCCGGCTCGCCCCACGGCGTTGCGGGGCAGGCGTTGATCGTGGACGGCGTCACGATCTGATAGTTGGCCAGAAGCCCGTCCTTGATCTCGCAATGATGGGACAGGAAACCGCGCCCTGCGCCCCAAAAGCCAACACCGATCGCATGGCCCTTGACGGGAATTTCAAACGGCTCGGCGACCCTGGTCTCGCCCCGCTTCTGCAGATCCAGGGCCCGTACCAGGTTCTCCATCGTCACCATCAGGTTGAAGCCGACCGCGTAGGCCCGGGCCCGGTTCCGCTCGAACGCGTTCCACACGTCCGGCACATGCCATTCCAGCTCCATGGCCGGCAGGTCCTGGCCGGCGGGCACGTTCAGCTTCAAGCTGCTGCCAGTCGACTGCACATAATCGCTGGATGGAAGCTTGTTGGCCAGCGCCGACAGATAGACCCGCGCATAGGCCCCCGCCTCGAAGGTCCGGCGATCCCAGGTCGGTGTCGTCGACCAGGAGTACCGCTCCTTCCAATTCTGCGACCCGGGCCGCGGGATCGTCGTCTTGTTCCACGGATGATTGGGGCTGAGCGGGTAACCGAGGGGATCGGTTTTGAAGGGATAATCATCCCAATTCTCGTAGTAGGAATGCTCGACGAATTCTTCCAATCCGACATTGATATCGGTCAACCGCGTGGTGACGAGTTTGCCGTCGACAATCACGCCCGGCGTCGACCAGCGATGTTCACCCCAATGATTGCAGTTTTCGTACGTTGCGTCGTAATAATCCTCGTGGTCCCATTGGCCCAGATCGATCATGGTCGCCGGCAATCGCCCACAATCCTTGTACCTGTGATCGCAATCATAAAAGAAGTCGAATACGTCATCCCAAATTCCGACGCATTTCTTGGCGTAATCGAAGAATTGCTGAATCCGTAGATAGAATTCGTTGAACGTCGTCGTCGTGATGGTGGTCGTCACCCCGCCCGGAATGATCGTTTCCGGGTGGGGGTATTTGCCGCCCAGCAGCACATACGCCTCACGGGCGACGCGGGTCATCTGCAGGGCTTCCAGATACAGCTTCCCGGTCAGCGGGTTGAGATCGGTCATGATGGCGCCGATCGTCTTGTACCCATGCAAGTCCGCATACTTCGTCGGCGCCGAAACCGCCTTATCCCAGATCTCCGGGTTCGTCTGCTTTACCAGGGATTCGGAAAAATCCGGTCCCGACAGGACGAACAGATGCAGCGGATTGTCATAGAGATACTCACAACTCAGCAACAGATTGCGGACCACGATGCCCATCGGCGGCGGTTTGATCCCCAGCGCCATTTCCAAAGACAACGCCGAAGCAGTGGAATGGACGCCGCCGCACACGCCGCAGGCCCGCGAGGAAATAAACGCCGCGTCCCGCGGATCGCGGCCCCGCAGAATTACCTCGTAACCGCGAAACAGGGTCGCCATGGAATTGGTGTCGACGATCTTGCCCGCCTTCAAATCCACGGTCGAGTGAAACGCCAGCGCCCCGGCAACGCGCGTGACCGGATCGAAGTCGACATCGGTCAACTGGCCGTTCTTGGCCGCAAGGTCCCGTAGTTTCTGCTGCCGTTCCTCGAGCGTCCGGGTTTGATACCCGTAAGGGTTCTTGACCCCGTCCTTGAGATACGCATTGCCCTGATCGTCGAATTCGATGGGCAGATTTTCAAAGCACATGCGTTTCTCTTCCCCTGAAAGCGCCCGTTTTCGTTGTCGGTTTATCCAACGATTGCATCACTTGCGTCGGGCGACGTCAACGATTGCCGCCAGATTGCCATTGGCGCCCGCCAGTGGCTCCAGTAACGCCGACAGCCCACCATTGATGGTGTCGACCTTGGCGTTGAGGTCCCCAGTATTGTCGCGGATCCGAACCAGTCCTCCGGCCAGCTTCTCCAGATGATCCGCTCCCCGCCTGAGGGCCAGATAGATGCCGATCAGATGATAGGCGACCGCCGCAACGATGGCGGCGACAAGCACGAGAGAAACGACGGCGAGAAATCCGACCATGATCAGCCCCCCTGTGCCCGCCGTGACAGGATCCCGGCCACCACGCCGGTCCTTTCCTCGATCGACCGGGCCACCGGCTTCATTGCCACCGCCGTCGCAATTGTCTCGTCAAGCGCGGGAACAGCCCCGGTATGACCGGCAATCCGGACGCCGGCGTCCAGCATGTCCGCCAGATTGGACTCAATGGCCCGCGCCGCGCGCAAGGCGCGGCGCAAAAGGGCTACGGCCACCGGGACGACGGCCACGGCCACGATCAGAACGGTGACGCTCCAGATCGTCAGCGCCAGCCCGCTCATGTCCGGGCCTCCTGCGCTTCCAACGCTTCGCGCAGGCCGCCCAATGTGTCGTTGACGGCCATCAGCCCGGTGGCGGTGGCGGCAAGACCGGCATTGACCGTGGGGGCCGCGGCCGGCAGGTGCCCGGTTTCCCGCTCGATCGCCCGCAGTCCGAACCGAAGCTTGGTCAGATAGGAGTCGCCACGCCCGCCGATCGACTCCAGGGCGGCGACGATCCGGACCAAGGCGAGGGCGACGACAGCCAGAAACGTCAGAGCCCCGACCGCAGAGACAAACGTCAGCAAGGTCACCATCGGCGCTCCCTCACGAATTCCGCCAGATGCAGGATGGGCAACCGGGACAGTCCTCCGCGTGGTCCTTGATGGCGGCGGCATGGCTCGCGATCCGTTCGGCACGGCCCAGGATCCGGTCGACCAAATCGGCTGTCTTGTAGAGGCTGGCGATATGGATCGTATTGTTGGCAACACGCTGGCCGCGAACCCAAATCTCCGCCACCTCGCCGTCGATCGCCTTTGCCGTCCGAACGATGGCCCGTAACAGCACCGCCACGACGCCGGTAACCACAAACAGGAAAGCCACGGCGATCCACCAACTGGCGATCGGATCGGCTCCGGTCAAAAGGTTCACATCGCCCTCCTATGCCACATCCTGGGAGGTATGCGTATGCGAGACGGCATCGACAACGGCCGCCGCGTTCGCATCGATGGCTTTGGCGCCCTCGAGGATTTCCGCCGCCACCCTGTTGGTATCGCGCAACGCCCAGACCGATCGCGTATTGATGTCGATTTCCGCCACGACGTCGGACGCTGTCCTGGCCAGCTTTCGAATGCGGCGAGCCTGTAGCAAGATCCCGACCAACAGGACCGCAACGATCGCAACGATCGCCGCACCGGCCAGAAACCCAAGCGCCCAGAACGACATCGACCTACTCCCCCACGGGCCTATTCGGCGGCGATCTTCTCCGGATGGTTGGCGGGGCCCGGCGAGCGGCGATCGATATATTGCCGCGCCGATGCCTGCAATTGCTTCTGCCGGTCGGACCCAGGCGAAAATTCCGTCCCCATCCGCTTGAGCCGTTCGTAGAAAAAACTCACCGTCCGGTCGGCGGCGGACGGCCGCCCGTCGACATTCGCCCATCCGCTCGGAACCTTGCCGCTTTCCGTCCAGCGCGGCGTCAGATTGCGGCTGCGCTGGGTGAACCGCCGGAGGTAGGAGACGAAGGACCCCGTTCCGCGACTAACCGTCGACGAAATCATCGTGCCCGGCGGCTTTTTGTAGAAGGGCGCAAACGCGTCCGGAAAACCGGGCATTGTGCAACCGATGCAGATGCCTCCGGTATTCATGCAACCGCCATTGTGACCGATGGCCCCGCGCGAAACGATGTTGCACTGAACGATTGGCCCCCAACAGCCGAGTTCGACCAAGCATTCCTTCTGGCCGTATTCGTCGGCAAACGTGCCTTCCTCGTAGTATCCAGCGCGCACGCAGCCCCGGTGAACGGTCGATTTGAACATCCAGGCCGGACGACCGAGTTCGTCGAATTCAGGCAGCGGTCCGACACCGGAGAGGAACATCAGGACCGAAGCGATGGTCTCTGTGACATTGTCGCCCACCGGCGCGCAGCCCGGGACATTGATCGGCGGCAAACCGAGGGCGCTGAGATAGTCCTTCCCGAGAAAATCCATCACCGACATGGCGTTGGTGACGTTGCCGGCGGCCGCCGGAACGCCACCCCACGTGGCGCATGTGCCGACAGCGATCACAGCCGCCGCCCCGGGCGCAAGCTCGGCTAGCCAGCGCGCCGTCGGAATCGGCTGAACGGATCCATCTTCCCTCTCTTCGACGCCCATGGCCGACCAATAGCCGCCGAACGCTTCCGCCACGCGCTCATCGGCCACCGATCCCTCGTACAGGACGACATAAGGGGCGCCGAGTTTTCCGGCCTTGGCCAGATGATGCGCCTTCATGAACTCCTTGCCGGCGGTTACCGAAAGCACGGGATGGTGCAGCACGACTTTCGGCAACCCCGGGATCGATCCGGTCACAAGCTGCTCGACCCGGGGATTTTGAGCGCCGACCGTGGCGATGGAGCAGCCGTCGCAACTCATGCCCGCCAGCCAGAAGGCATGGACCTCCGCTATCGGGCCTTCGTCGAGGGCGAACCGCGGCATATACCGCTTTTCCGCAGGACCGTCCCCAGTCCGGATCGCATCTTCGATCGCCATAGGGTGCCAGCCTTTCTTGATCGGACGATGACGTTAACGGGTTGCCCCTGGGGCAAGGTCAAGCGATCTCCGACGCCCGACGTTACGGTGGCTCACACGAGCAGGGCTGCAGTAGCGCGCCGCAGATACAGGTTCCTGGATGAGACGCGGGGGTGGACAGCAGCGCGTCGTAGCGCGCCTGCAAATCGTCCCGCTGACCTTGCAGGATCGCGACCCGCAATTCGTAGTCCTGGATCTGCTCGTCCAACCGGCCCATCAGGCGCTGACGCAGGCCGCGCCCGTCGGCGCCGCGGTCCAGCAGCGCTTGAACGGAGCCCACCGAAAGGTTCAGCTTGCGAAGACCGACGACCAGACGCGCACGCCGGACCGCGTCATCGGAGTAGGTTCGATAGCCGTTCGACGAACGCACGGCTGTCGGGATCAGCCCGATCTTCTCATAGTGGCGCAGCGTCTTTGGCGTGACATCCAGCGCCTTCGCCAGTTCACCGATCAGCATGGGCACCGCGCTCAGCTAGGCGGCATCGTCAACCGTCACGCATGGACACCCGCAGACCCGCCACTCCTCGGCGGACCCTGCAACGAATTGGCCAAGTCTTCGATTCGAGCCGCGACTTGACGGATCGCCTCAACGCCTTGGGATCCAGAGGCATAATCGTAAGGCGATTTTTCTTCCCGCTCCGCATCCATCATCGCGTCGTCGTAGGGCACGACACCGATCATCTCCATGCCATGCTGGTCGCAGAACGCCGTGATCGCGGCAAGGTCATCGTCGGAACGAACCTTGTTGGCGACGACGCGAACGAACGGAACGGCCAGCTCCTCAGCAAGCTCGCACGTGCGCATCGCCGCCTCGAGCGACCGGTAGTAGGGCTCGGCGACGACCAGCATCATGTCGACATGCCGCGCCGTTCCGCGCTTGAGATGCTCAAGCCCGGCCTCCATGTCCGTAATGGTGTGGTCCCCGAACGACGTCAACTCGGCGACCAGGCCACGCACCGCGCGGTGCGAAGCGCACATGCAACCGGATCCGGCCGAGCCGTGGGACGGCTTGCCCATGACGATCAGATCGACATTGTCGGCCGCCTGCGATGCATAAAGCCGCATGATCTCTTCTTTCGAAATGGTCGGCTCCATCATGACGATGCCGTCGACCTCCTCCCCGCGCTTCATGATGGAGGCCGGGATATAGGTGATCCGATCGGCGTCCTGGCGCGCCATGCCCAGCGTCAGCGCCAGGTTGGGGTTGGGATCGCCGTCGATGGCGAGAACCTGGTTTCCGCCCTCCGCGAATATCCGCGCCAACATGCCGGCGATGGTCGTCTTACCCGAACCGCCCTTGCCCACGGTCGCGATCTTCATGGCCTCCCCCATCGTTATGCCCAGCCGGATATGCCCGCCACCTGACCGTCCATTGACGGATCGGCCGAACTCTCTTTACCATTCATTAGTGACAATAATCCCGTGAGGGAGCAAGTGGGCGTCGCCATCCCGGAAATCGATCGAGCCCATCGGCCAGCCGCCGGAACCTCGGGCCAACGCTTGCCCCTCACCATCCTCACCGGATTCCTCGGCGCCGGAAAAACGACCTGTCTGAATGGGTTCTTGCGCTCGCCGCAGGCTGCGGAAACGGCGGTACTCGTAAACGAATTCGGCGCCATCGACGTCGATGGCGCGGTATTGTCGTCAAGCCTGAGCAACGGGTCGACCCTGGTCGCACTGCCCAACGGCTGTGTCTGCTGCGCCGTGCAGGACGATCTGGCCGAGGCGTTGGTGGCGCTGGCAGAGCGGCGCCGGAGCGGTCCGTCTCTCATCGCCCGCTGCATTGTCGAAACCACCGGGCTGGCCGATCCGGCGGCGATCATTCGCGGCGTCGGACATGATCCGAGACTGCGCCGATCCGTCTTTGTCGATCAGACCGTCACCGTATGCGCCGCCGATCGCGTGCTCGACCAGCTTGCGCGTTTTCCCGAGGTGCCGCGCCAGATCGGTGTGGCCGATCGGATCGTCCTCAGCAAGGCCGATCTGGTTTCCGAAGACCGGCAGAAGGCGGTCATAGAAAAGCTTATCGCCATCAATCCGGTCGCTGATGTTCGTATTGCGATCAGGGCCGCCATGGATCCGCAGCACCCGCTGGGTCCACCGTCTCGGGTTCACGTGCCGCTGGTCGCTCCGATCGAGAGACCGGCCGATATCCCTCACGATCACAGCCCGTCGGTGCGCACATTCGCGGTCGGTATCGGAAAGCCGCTCGACCCGGACCGGTTCCGCGATGTTCTGTCCTTCCTGATCCTGCGGCACGCGGAAAACCTTTTGCGCATCAAGGGCGTTGTCCGCTTTACCGGCGACGATCGTCCACGATTGCTGAATGGCGTGCACGATGTCTTTACGTCACAGACGACCGCCGGCGCCGGCCCGGCGCCCCATGCGGGCGGAACCATCGTCTTCATCGGCATCGATCTGCCGGAAGCAGCCATCCGCTCGGATTTGCGGGCCTGTGAGAGCACGGTTTGATTGGATTGGGGAAACGGTCGCCTTGGGCAAGGTTGAGGAAGCGATGCCTCCGGTACTCTATGGAGTCGTCCCTCCATGGGCTGGCCGGCGAATGCTTGCGTGCCGCGTCCGGGCGTTTCCACGAAATGGCAAAAACGAACAGGGAGAAATCACATGTCGGTATTGATGGCTGGGCTCATGTGGGCAAAGCGCGCGGGGTTTGGGAACATTTCGGCCGCCCTTGCTGCGCTTTTGGTCGCAGTATCGTTCCATCCGGGTCAAGGGTCGGCGCAAGATGTCACCTTGGTTGTCGCGGTTAACAGCGATCCGGGCCAGTTCAACCCCGCCATCACCACCGGGGCCCATGTTCACGCGGTGGCCGATTCCCTGTTCAACGGTCTGGTCGGACTTGACGAAAACCTCGATCCGATTCCGGATCTTGCGACGGGATGGTCGGTTTCCGACGACGGTCGCGTCTACACGTTCGCCCTTGCCGAGGCACGCTGGCACGACGGCCAGGCCGTGACGGCGGACGATGTCAAGTTCACCTTCGAAAATGTGCTGTTCAAGCATCACGCGCGCACCAAGGCCGGCCTGGCCGCGCTGGTCGAAGCCATTGAGACACCCGACCCCCGAACGGTGATCTTCCGGCTGAGCGCGCCGCATCCCGCGTTCCTGCGTCGTTTGGACGTCACCGAAGCGCCGATCCTGCCGAAGCATCTCTATTATGGCGTGGAAGACGCGACGGAGGCGCCAGCGAACACCGATCCGGTCGGTTCGGGACCCTATCGCTTTGTCTCCCATTCTCCGGGCGACCGCGTGGTTTTGGAGGCAAACACCGACTATTTCAAGTCATCGGGGCCGGGGGTGGACCGGGTGGTGTTTCGCATCATCAAGGATGAAGCAACGCAGATCCTCGCGTTCGAGCAAGGCGAGGTCGACTATCTCCCCGGAATCAGCGGCAAGGATGTCGAGCGGATCGAAGCGTCCGACAAGGGCGGTGTGCTGTCCGCGACATCCGGCCCCGGCGGAGGCAACTGCATCATGACCGTGTCCTTCAACCTCGACCGCGACGCAACTGCGAACCTGGCCGTGCGCAAGGCGATCGCGCTTGCCGTCGACCGCGACCGGTTGCTGGATCAGGTCCTATTCGATCGTGGAGCCGTGGCCGCGGCACCCTTTTCCAGCGCCATCGGCTGGGCGCACGAGTCCAGGGCGCTCGCCGGGCTCCCCCACGATCTGGCCGCGGCGGAAGCCCTCCTGGACGAGGCCGGGATCGAACCGGACGGCGACGGCACGCGCCTGCAGATCGACATGGTGCACTACCCGAATTTCTCCAAGTATTCCGAGCTCATGGCTCAGGATTTGGCGAAGATCGGCATAAAACTGACCCCGCGGCCCCTGGATCGCGAAGCGACAATCGACGCGATCTTCATGAAACGGGACTTCGACACGAACCTTATTTCCTATTGCAATGGCGTCGATCCGGAGATCGGGATCAAGCGGATGTATGTATCTGACAACACCGGCCCGATCCCGTTCTCCAACGCTTCGGCCTATCGCAACGATAAGGTCGACGCGCTTTTCGCCACGGCGGGTGAGACCAGCAACCAGGCGGAACGGGCGGCAGCCTATCGGGAGGCGCAAACCCTTCTGGCCGAGGACCTGCCCTATTGGTGGCTGGTCGAGACAACCCGGAACGCGGCCTACAACAAGGCTTTCGAGGGGTTCAAGCCCTGGACCGGGCATTATCTGGAAGAGGTTCGACCGGCCAGCTAGGCCTCACGTTTTGGCCAAAGCGGCCATGGACCGCCCGGTCCCGCGGTGCCGGGGCGTCGAGGGCCTGCGGCGGGTATATCTCGTCGCAGGCCCCTTATTCTCGCGCCGACGGAGGGGCCCCAAGGCAATCCCGTACCCCACTCACCCGACCAAGGTACGGTCGAGGTGGTGAAGCTGGCCGTCTGGAGGGTCGCCCAGACGATACCCATGCTGTGGGCCGTTGCGACCGCGCTGTTCCTTCTGCTCAGCGCCGCACCAGGTGGCCCGGTCGCCGCGTTGTCCGGCGAGTTCGCCGATGCCGATACGGTCGCGGCGCTGGAGGCACGGCTTGGACTCGACCGGCCGCTGTACGAGCGCTATTGGCGGTTCATGACCCTTCTTGGCGAAGGAGACCTGGGCCTCTCCTATACCTATAAACGGCCGGTCGCGGAGGTCATTCTCGCTCATTTGCCAGCCACCCTGGTCCTTGTGTTGCCGTCGATTTTTTTTGCCGCCGCCATCGGCGGACCGATGGGAATCCTGACCGCGCGCCACGGGCGCGCTGGTGTCACGCTTCTCGGCTTCTCCCTCATTGCGTTTGCCGTTCCGGTGTTCTGGCTTGGCCACCTGTTGAGGCTCGGGATCGCATCAGAGCTTGGCTGGCTGCCCGTTCAGGGCATGACCGATCCTCGCGCCGACTACCAGGGTTGGGCCCATGTTGCCGATGTCGTACGGCACGCCGCGCTGCCCTGGATGACGTTGACGCTGCACCAACTCGCCTTCACCGTATTGATCACCCGTTCGGCCGTCCGGCATGAAACGCGGCGCCCCTACTTCCTGACGGCTCTGGCGAAAGGGCTGACGCGCTGGTCGGCCGAAGCCCGTCATGCCTTGCCGAACGGTGCAGCGCCGCTGCTGGCTCTCTTCGGCAACCGGCTCGGCTGGTTGATCACCGGCGCCGTGCTCGTCGAAACGGTCTTTGCATGGCCCGGACTCGGGCAGCTGGTTGGCGATGCGATCCAGAACCGCGACTACCCGCTCGTCATCGGCATCGTTTTGACGGGGGCGCTGTTCACGATGGCCGGAAATCTGGTTGCCGATCTGGCGCTTCTGGCGCTGGACCCCCGGACACGGACGTGGAAGGCGCGGACATGACACTGCACGTGATGCCCGCCTCAGCGCCCGCCACGACCTCGACCAGCCCCGCCGCCATCGAAGACGACTTTGGCTGGCGGCGCATCGGTCTTTTCACCGGTGTTTTTCTGCTGACTCCCATCGTCCTGGCGGCCATCGCCCCGGACCTTGTTGCGCCCTACGATCCGATGGCCAACAGCGCGCCGGCCCTGTCGCCGCCAAGCGCCGCCCATCCCTTGGGGACTGACGATCTCGGCCGCGACCTTTTATCGATGGTCATCGCCGGGGCACGTGGCACCCTCCTCATCGGCTTCATTGCCACATTTTTGTCCATCATCCTCGGAACTGCGGTCGGCCTTGTGGCGGGTTATCTCGGGGGACTGATCGATGAGGCCATGATGCGCGCCACCGAGTTCGTCAAGATCCTGCCGCGTTTTCTTGTCGCGCTTCTGGTCGCAACTTTGTTTGGCCCGTCCCTGACCGGGCTGAGTCTGGTGCTTGGGCTGATGTCCTGGCCCGGTCTGGCACGCATGGTGCGCGCCGAAACGGTCGTTCAGCGAGAGCGCGAGCATGTCGTCGCGGCGCGAGCGCTCGGCTGCAGCAGTCTCGACATCATGCGCCGGCACATTCTGCCCGCAGCGGCGCGACCGGCGCTGGCGGTCATTGCCCCCGTCGCGACCGGGGCCATCCTGGCCGAAGCCGGGCTTGGCTATCTTGGCCTCTCCGATCCGGCAACCGTGAGCTGGGGAGATCTTATCCGCAATGGTCAAGCGTTTTATGCCCACGGATGGTGGCTGTCGATCTTCCCCGGCACGACCATCGTGCTGACCTGCCTCGGCCTGGCCCTGGTGTTGGAAGGCATCGGCCGGAGCGCTCGCGCTACATAGTGCCGAGGCCCCCGGTCGCCGCTCCGGGCCCGCCCATCCCACCATCCCCTATGGGCCAAAGCGAGTGGCACATGACACACCGGCAGCCACCTCGAGAGCAAGGGCACGATCGACCAGCGCCGGGATGCCGAGACCGGGCGGCTCACCCTCAACGTCCGCTACTGCGACCCGGTCCGCCCTTTGGCCAGGCCCCGTTGGTAGATCTGGCCAAAAAATGGTGGGCGCGACTGGGATTGAACCAGTGACCCCTACGATGTCAACGTAGTGCTCTCCCGCTGAGCTACGCGCCCCCAAAGGGTCGGAACGCAGCGCGTCACCCTGATGCCGGCCCCGGGGTGCCGGCGGGTCCGCGGAACCGTCGCTGCGGGTAGCGGATGTAGCATTTGGACCGGAGCGGCGCAAGCCTGTCCGAGGCCGGCGGGCTCAGGCCTCCAGCAGCCGTTCGACCTGGATCACCAGGTCCTTCAGGTGAAACGGCTTGGACAGGATCTGGGCATGCTGAAGCCCGTAATGCTGCTGGTTCATGGCGATGGCGGCAAAGCCGGTGATGAACATCACCTTGAGCTGGGGCGCTACCAGGCCGGCCTGCCGCGCCAATTCCACGCCGTCCATGCCGGGCATGATGATGTCGGCCACCAGCAGGTCATACTCGTCCTCCTCGATCGAGGCGAGCGCCGCCATCCCGTCGGGCACGTCGTCAACATCATAGCCGGCGCGCCGCAAGGCCGTGGCCAGGAAGCCGCGCATCGACTCATCGTCTTCGGCTAGGAGGATTCTCGCCATTCCACATCCGGTCCGCGGGGCCCATCCCCACCAAGTGTCTGTCGCAACGGGGCGCGGCGACACCGCCGGACAGGCGTGGTCGCCACAAGGTTGGCAAATGGCCGGCACTCGCAAATAATGGCGCGAGACCTCCCCGCTTGACCAAACGCTGCAAAGGCAATCATGGCACGAAACGGGTTTAAGAGAGATAAATGGACGGGTTTCTGACCGATACAACCGCAGAAAACTGCGGTTTTTTGGTGCTGTCCCCACCGGTTCAGCGCCTGCCCGTGGTTCTCGCGTCCCCCCACAGCGGGCGGGACTACCCGTCGGACCTGCTGCTCGCCTCCCGACTCGACCCGCACGCCCTGCGCCGATCCGAAGACAGTTTTGTCGACGAGATCTTCGAACGGGCACCGGGCATCGGCGCGCCGCTGCTCAAGGCGCTGTTCCCCCGTGCCTATGTCGACGCCAACCGCGAGGCGTTCGAGCTGGACCCCGACATGTTCGCCGACTATCTGCCGGACTATGTCAACACCCGCTCGCCCAGGGTCGCGGCCGGTCTTGGCACCATCGCCCGCGTCGTCGGGCACGGTCAGGAGATTTATGCCGGCAAGCTGCGGTTCGAGGACGCGGTGCGGCGGATCGACGGGCTGTACCGGCCCTATCACCGGACCCTGCGCGGGCTGATCGACGACACTGTCGAGAGATTCGGCCATTGCCTGCTGCTGGATTGCCATTCCATGCCGACGGCGGCCGGCGCCGGCGACAGACGGCCGCGGCTCGACTTCGTGCTTGGCGACAGCTTTGGCAGCGCCTGCAGCCCGACCGTGATCGCCACCGCCGAGCGTTGGCTGCGCGGCCGCGGGTATCGGGTGGCCCGCAACACCCCTTATGCCGGCGGCTTCACCACCTGTCATTACGGAAAGCCGGACGATGGCGTGCACGCCCTGCAGATCGAAATCAGCCGCAACCTCTACATGGACGAGACCCGGATGGTCCGCAAAACCTTCCTGGCCACCCTCAAGGAGCAGATGGCCGACCTGATCGGCATTCTGGGCGGTCTGGATCTGGCCGACGCGGGCCAACGTCAGCCGGAGCGCGCGGCCGGGGAGTAATGGGTTCCGCCCCGCCCCCGACGGCAGGCAAAAAAATGGGCCGCCGAAGCGACCCAAGTTTAGGGAGGAAACGCCCAAAAGTGCGCTACGACAGCAGGATCACTGCATGTCGCACTGCAAAAGATGGAGCAATTGGTGCTGCATTGCAAGAAGAAATGATAAATATATAAAAATCAATATCATAGCGTGCAGTCTATTGGCGCATAGGCTGGAAACCGGCCATTTTTCGCTGCGGCGCACCTAAGTCGTGGGCCGGTTTCTCCGGGCCGGTTCGCCAATCCGGTGCTTCCCGTGTTACAAGGACGCCGTCATGTCCCGGTCTGCCGATGATGGCGGGCCATCGGGTTTCCGTCCCTCCCTCATCACACGTCCGGATCCATGCCACGCCAATACAGTCAGGACAACTCTCCCGGCGACACCCGTCCTCGCCCCACGATAGGGGCGACCGGGTCCTCGGAGAACGCCGAGGCCGACGCTCCGACTGCGACCCAGTCTCTTGATCTCGCCATTGTCGGGAACTGCAGCATCGCGGCCCTGATCGACCGGTCGGCCCGGGTCGTCTGGTGCTGCTTTCCCCGGTTCGACGGCGACCCGGCGTTCTGCAGCCTGCTCAACGGCGGCGCCGACGGCGACCAGGAGAGCGGTTTTTTCGATATTGCGGTGGATAATTTCACGCGGTCCGAACAACGGTATCTGCGCAATTCGGCGGTTCTGGTCACCACCCTCTACGACGATCGGGGACAGTCCGTGGACGTCTTCGACTTCGTCCCCCGATTCCGCCAGTTTGACCGCATGCATCGCCCGACATCGCTGATCCGCGTCGTTATGCCGCTCTCGGGCAATCCGCATGTTCGCATCCGGCTGCGGCCGCGTTTCGGCTATGGCTCGGTCACGCCGGCAACCACAAGGGGCAGCAACCATTTGCGGTTCGTGGGACCTGCAATAGCGCTGCGCCTGACCACCGACGCGCCGATATCCTACGTGGTGGAGGAAACAGCCTTCATCTTGGAACGGCCGATCCATCTGATCTTCGGCGCCGACGAAAGCCTGACCGCGCCGCTTGCCGAGACCGTTCGGTCCTTCATGGAGCAAACCAACGCCTATTGGTCCGAGTATAGCCGCTATCTGGCCATCCCGTACGAATGGCAGGACGCGGTGATCCGGGCCGCCATCACCCTGAAGCTGTGCAGCTACGAGGAAACGGGGGCGATCATCGCGGCGATGACCACGTCGATCCCCGAGGCGGCGGATACCGAACGGAACTGGGACTATCGGTTCTGCTGGCTACGGGATTCCTATTTCGTGGTCCAGGCCCTGAACCGGCTGGGCACGACCAAGACGATGGAGGATTATCTCACCTATATCACCAACGTGGTGGCCAACGCCGAGGACGGTTACCTGCAGCCGCTGTTCAGCATCAGCCTGGGCCAGAACCTGGACGAAACCCCATGCCCCTCCTTGGCCGGCTATCGCGGCATGGGTCCGGTCCGGGTCGGAAACGAAGCCTACAAGCAGGTTCAGAACGACAGCTATGGGGCGGTCATCCTGGCCAGCTCCCAGATCTTTTTCGACAAGCGGCTGGAGCATACGGGCACCAGGCAACTCTACGAGCGGCTCGAGCTTTTGGGCGAACAGGCGGTCAAACGCTGGGACACGCCCGATGCCGGCCTGTGGGAACTTCGGACCCGCGAACGTGTTCATACCTTTTCCGCCGTCATGTGCTGGGCCGCGTGCGACCGGCTGGCCAAGATCGGCCGCCGGCTGGGAATGCGGGCCAACGGCAAACGGTGGCGCAAGGAAGCCGACGACATGCGCGCCGAGATCAATAAGCGCGCATACGACCCAGATCAGAACAGTTTTGTGGAAAGCTTCGGTGGTAAAGATATCGACGCCGCCTTACTATTGTTGCATGAACTCGGTTTCCTGGAAGCTGACGATCCTAGGTTCCGCGGTACGGTCGAGGCCGTGGAACGCAGCCTGCGCCGCGGGGACCATCTGTTTCGGTATCACGCCGCCGACGACCACGGCCTGCCTCAGACCGCATTCACGATCTGCACCTTCTGGTATATCGATGCCCTGGCGGCCATCGGCCGGCGGGAGGAGGCGCGGGCCTTGTTCGAAACCTTGCTGAGCCACCGCAACCATGTCGGGCTGCTGTCGGAAGACATGGACCCGAAGACGGGCGAACTGTGGGGCAACTTTCCCCAGACCTACTCCATGGTTGGGATGATCACGTCCGCCATGCGTCTCAGCAAAACTTGGGAGGATGCGTTTTGAGCCGTCTCGTCGTCGTTTCCAACCGGGTTGCCCCGGTCGACGAAGGCAAGGCTGCGTCAGGCGGTCTGGCGGTGGCCATGCTCGCCGCCCTGAAGAAGAGTGGGGGCATCTGGTTCGGTTGGAGCGGCGAGGTTCTGGCCAAACCGGACGACCAGCCCAAACTGTTCGACGTGGGGAAGCTGACCTATGCGACCATCGACCTCAGCCGCCGGGATTACGAGGAGTATTACAACGGTTTCGCCAACTCCACCCTGTGGCCGCTGTTCCACTACCGGTTGGACCTGACCGAATTCAGTCGGCGCACCTTTGCCGGCTATCTGCGGGTGAATGCCCTTTTCGCGGCCAAACTGGCGCCGCTGCTGAAGCCCGACGACATCGTCTGGGTTCAGGACTATCACCTGATCCCGGTCGGCGAACAGCTCCGCCATGTCGGGTCGAAGCAAAAGATCGGCTTTTTTCTGCATACGCCGTTTCCCGTCGAGCAGATCCTGCTGGCGCTGCCCAATCACGAGACGCTGGTGCGGTCGCTGTGCGCCTACGACCTGGTCGGGTTCCAGACCGAGGCCGACCGCGACGCCTTCCTGTCCTATCTGGTCAACGAGGCCGGGGCGGAAATCCTGGCCGGATCCACTGTCCGCGCCTTCGGGCGGACGCTGCGGGTGGAGGCGTTCCCGATCAGCATCGAGACGCCGGATATCGAGCGTCAGGCCGCCATCGCCGCCAATGCGCGGCAGACCCAGCGGCTCCGTAAAAGCCTGATTGACCGCGACCTGATCATCGGCGTCGACCGGCTGGATTATTCCAAGGGGTTGCCCCAGCGGTTCCATGCCTTTCATTGTTTGCTAGAGAACTATCCCGCCAATCGGGGCCGCGTCACCCTGATGCAGATCGCCCCGCCCACGCGCAGCGCGGTCAAGGAATACATCGAGATCCGGCGAGAGCTGGAGGAGCAGGCCGGTCATATCAACGGCATGTTCGCCGAATTCGACTGGGTGCCCATCCGCTACCTCAATAAAAGCTTTTCGCGGCGGAACCTGTTGGGGTTCTACCGCAGCAGCAGGATCGGCCTGGTCACGCCGCTGCGCGACGGCATGAACCTGGTGGCCAAGGAATACGTCGCCGCTCAGGATCCCGAGGACCCCGGCGTTCTGGTGCTGTCGCGCTTCGCCGGCGCGGCGGCGGAGATGGATGCCGCCCTGATCGTCAACCCCTATGACGTCGAAGGCATTGGCGAGAACCTCCAGCGCGGCCTGTCCATGCCGCTGGAGGAACGCCGGGAACGGTTCGAAACCCTGATCGCCGTGCTGCGAGCCAACGACATCACCCATTGGCGCGAGCATTTCGTCGACCGGTTGACGGCACCGCACGACGCCGACCGGCTTCGCGCCTCGGCCTAGCAGCCCTCCGGCTCAGTACCTCCATTGCCCGCTCCCCCGCCCCCCTCGCTGGTCGCCGATCTTGGCGCCACCAATGCGCGTTTCGCCTTGACCGACCGCGGCGGCGTGCACGATGTGCTGATCCTGCGGTGCGCGGACTATCCCACGCTGCGCGATGCCGCCGGCGCGTATCTGGAGCAGGTCAAGCCACCCCGTCCGCCGACCAAGGCGGCGTTCGCCATCGCCGGTCCGGTCACCGAGGATCGGGTCGGGCTGACCAACCACGCCTGGGCGTTCTCGGTGTCGGAACTGCGCGAGCATCTGGGGCTGGACCGGTTGGAGGTGGTCAACGATTTCACGGCCGTGGCGCTCAGCGTCCCGCACCTGACCGATGCGGATCGCCGTCAGATCGGCGCCGGAAAGGCCGAACCCGATCAGCCGATCGGCGTCCTGGGGCCCGGCACCGGGCTTGGCGTGTCGGGGCTGGTGCCATCGCGGGACCGGTGGACGGCCCTGGCCGGCGAAGGCGGCCACGTCACCATGGCGGCGGTCACCGAGCGGGAAGAAGCCGTCCTGCACCGCCTGCGTCAGCGGTTCACCCATGTTTCCGGCGAACGGTGTCTGTCGGGCATGGGTCTGTCCAACCTTTACGAGACGTTGGCGGCCCTGGACGGGCAGGATGCGCGGGCGCGCGAACCCCGCGAGGTGTCGGAGGCGGCGCTGGGCGATCTGGATCCGCTGTGCGTGGAGGCGGTGGACATGTTCTGCGCGATGCTGGGCACCATTGCCGGCAACCTGGCCCTGACCCTGGGCGCCCGCGGCGGCATCTATGTCGCCGGAGGCATTGTCCCGAAGCTGGGTCCCCTGTTCGACCGGTCGGAGTTTCGGGCCCGGTTCGAGGGCAAGGGACGCCTCAGCACCTATCTGCAAGACATTCCAACCTATGTCGTCACCCACCCCACGCCCGCCTTTCTGGGTCTGAAATCGGTGCTGGAGCGGCCGATGGCCGATTGAACCGACGCCCCTGACGACCGCTTGCCATAGCCCCATGGACCGGCGTTAGGAACTTGTTAATCGGCCATGCATGAGGGTGTGGCGCACAGTCGGTTCTTCGGTAAGCGGGTCGCAGCGATGTCGATAGCCAGACGAGGCAGGATGACACCAGCGGGCAAGGCGCCAAGCGGCACTCTGGGCGGACTCTCCATGCCTGGCTTCGGCCGGATCGGGCGCTTTTCGGTGTCGATGCCCACGGTTCTTGCCGCCGTCATCCTGCTGGGGCTGAGCGGTTGCGCCACGCAACCCCAGCAACCGGTTCAATCGCCCACCCCACCGCGATTTGCCGCGATCGCGCCGCCACTGCCGGAAACCGGCTGGCAGTGCGTTCCCTATGTGCGGCAGGTCTCGGGTTTCGACATCCGTGGCGATGCATGGACCTGGTGGTCGGCGGCGGCCGGCCGCTACGACCGCGGCAGCCGCCCGGCGCCCGGCGCCGTTCTGGTCCTGCGCCAGACCGACAAGCTGCGGTACGGCCACGTCGCTGTCGTTCGGCAAATCCTCGGCCCGCGTGAAATCGTCGTGGATCACGCCAACTGGGGGTGGGATGCCGCCACCCGTGGCCGCATCAACGCCGGCATGCGGGTCAAGGACGTGTCGCCCGGAAACGACTGGAGCCAGACCCATTTCTGGTACGACCCATCCGACAGCTACGGCATCACCACCTACCCCGCCTATGGGTTCATCTATCCCGCACGGCCGGGGGCCGCCCTTTCCGCGTCCCGGTGAGCGGCGGCCGGCCGCGGCGTCGGGGACGCCGATCTCGGACATAGGCCCATGGACTTGACCGAGGTCAATGCGACCATGCGGGTCATCGACCAGCATGCTCCCTGCGGAATCTTGCTTACGAGGTTCCAAGAGGGAAGGAAAACCGAGCCATGGCCCAACGCATCTTGGCCGCCATAGACGGATCGGATCAGGCCTTCAGGGCGCTCGATTACGCGATCGACCTGGTCAAATGGAAGGAGGCGTCGCTCTACATCATCTATGTCGGGCGGGAGGAACGGCCGCCGGAGGCCCTGGAAGCCTATGCGCGGGTGGAGCACATCCCCGATACGCCGTCGGCCATCTATCGCGCGATCGGCGAAGGTCTGCTGGCCAACGCGGTGGCCCGGGCCGAAGATGCCGGGGTCGCGACCGTCAGCCGCCACACGGACTTCGGCGACCCCGCCGCCTGCATCCTGGACTTCGCGGCACATCATGACATCGATACCATCGTCATGGGCAACCGAGGCCTGGGTCGGCTGCGCGGCTTGTTGCTGGGCAGCGTTTCGCTCAAGGTAACCTCGCACGCGACCTGTACCTGCATCGTCGTGCGCTGACGGTCGCAGCGCGCGGCCTGGATCGTCGGCCCGGGTTCTGATACCAGACGGCATGTTCGCCGATCCGCCGTTGCGCGCTCATACGGACGTATTGGAAACCCTGGTCCCGGTCGCCGGCCGGGAGGGGATCGATATCGGCTGCGGGAGCGGCGATCTGGTGCGGGCGCTGACCCTGCGCGGGGCCCGGATGGTCGGAGTGGAATGCAGCGACGCCGCCCTCGCCCGCGCCTGGGCCGCCGATCCGGCGGGGGATGAAATCTATCTGTTCGGCACGGCCGAGGACCTTCCGATCAACGACGCGGCGACCGATCTGGCGATCTTTTTTCGCAGCCTGCATCATGTCTCCGTGGACCGTCAGGACGACGCCCTGATCGCCGCTGCGCGGGCACTGCGCCCCGGCGGCCGCGTCTATATCGCCGAACCGGTGGCCGTCGGTGCCCACGGCGCGTTGATGACGCTGGTCGACGACGAAACGTCGGTCCGCGCCGCCGCGCAGGCGGCCATCGGCAGGGCCGCCGCCGGCCCCCTGACATTGCTGGCCGAGACACGCTATCGCACACAGACCCGCTACGACGGTTTCGATGCGTTCCGCCGCTCGCTGATCGATGTCGATCCGCGGCGGGCAGTCATCATCGACGGTTTGACCGACCTGGAACGCCGGTTTCACGACGCGGCCCGGCCGGGGCCCGATGGTTTCGTTCTGGAGGAAACCACACGCGTCGCCGTTCTGGGCAAACCCGGTTGACGGAACCAAGCACCATGCCGACCGACCGCGACACCATCGATTTGGACCGTGTCCGCGCCGACACGCCGGGCGTTGCCCATGTTGCCCATTTCAACAACGCCGGCGCCGCCCTGCCGCCACGTCCGGTCACGGACGCGGTGATCGCCCATCTGCGTCTGGAGGCCGAGATCGGCGGCTACGAGGCGGCGGCACGGGAGTCGGAGAGAACCGAGGCCACTTACTGCGCCATAGCCCGGCTGCTCAATTGCGCGTCCGACGAGATCGCCTTGGTCGAGAATGCCACCCGCGCCTGGGACATGGCGTTCTACGCCCTTCCATTCCGGCCCGGCGACCGGATCCTGACGGCCGAGGCGGAATACGCCTCCAATGTGATCGCCCTGTTGCAGATCGCCCGGCGCACCGGCGCCGTGATCGAGACGGTGCCGGACGACGGCGACGGCGTGCTGGACGTTGCGGCGCTTGAGGCGATGATCGACGACCGCACGCGGTTGATCGCCGTGACCCATGTCCCGACCAACGGCGGCCTGATCAACCCGGCGGCCGCGATCGGCCGGGTCGCGCGCACCGCCGGCGTTCCCTACTTGCTGGATGCCTGCCAGTCGGCCGGGCAGATGGTTCTGGACGTCGAGGCCATCGGCTGCGACATGCTGACCGCCACCGGCCGCAAATTCCTGCGCGGACCGCGCGGCACCGGCTTTCTTTATGTCCGCCGGTCTTTGCTTGAGCGCCTGGAACCGCCCTTTCTGGACCTGCACAGCGCCGACTGGGTGGCGCCGGACCGGTTCGAGATCCGACCCGACGCCCGCCGGTTCGAGACCTGGGAGGGCCACGTGGCCGGCAAGATCGGGCTGGGGGTGGCGGTGGACTACGCCCTGGATCTCGGCCTGCCCGCCATCCGGGCGCGGGTGGACATGCTGGCCCAAAGGCTGCGCGCGGGCCTCACCGCCCTGCCCGGCGTCACGGTTCACGACAAGGGGCGGGACAAGGCGGGGATCGTCAGCTTCACGGTCGACGACCTGCCCACGGATCGGGTCAAGGCGGCATTGGCTGCCAGGTCCATCAACGTCTCGGCCAGTACCCCGTCCTCGACCCTGTTCGACATGGCCAGACGCGACCTTGGCCCCCTGGTCCGCGCCTCGCCGCACTATTACAACAGCGAGGCGGAGGTCGACCGGCTGATCGACGCGGTGGCCGGGCTGGGGACGGGATAGGCAATCCGGTCCCACAGAGATGGCCGCCAATTCGGCTTACGCCGCCACCAGTTCGAACCGGTCGACATCGACCAGCCCCAGATCGGTGATCTTGAGGTGCGGGATGACCGGCAGCGGCAGGAAGGCGAGCTGCAGGAACGGCTCGTCCAGGGCGCAGCCCATGTCGCGGACCGCCCGGCGCAACGCCTTGAGGCGCGTCTCCACCGCCTCGAACGGCTCCAGGCTCATCAGCCCGGCCAGCGGCAGGGCGATTTCGCCCGCCACCGCGCCGTCGCGCACGGCGACGAACCCGCCTTCCAGGTCGATCAGCCGGTTGACCGCCACCGCCATGTCGCCGTCGTCCGCCCCCACGACACACACATTGTGGCTGTCATGGCCGACCGATGAGGCAAGGGCGCCGTGCCGAAACCCGAAGCCCTTAACGAAACCGCGGCCGATATTGCGGTTGACGCCGTGCCGGGCGAGCACGCAGATCTTGAGCAGATCGCGGTCGACGTCAGGGTGCCGCAGCCCGTCGCGATAGGGCAGATCGGCGGTCAGCCATTCGGTGATGATCTTGCCGGGGATGACGCCGATGACAGGACTGCCGGAACCCGCGCCCGGCACCTGGAAATCGGCCGGAGTGACCGGATCGAGCCGGACCGAGCGACGTCCGACCGGCGCTATGGCCCGCCGGCCATCGAATCGGTCCGGCGTCACCGGCCGGCCGGCCTGGATGACGCGGTTGACCGCGCAGGTTTTCAGATCGTCGAGCAGTACGATATCTGCGCGCTTGCCCGGCGCGATCAGGCCGCGATCGGTCAGGCCGAACCCAGTGGCCGCCGACCAGGTGGCCGCCCGATAGACATGGGGGACCGGCGCGCCCAGGCGGATCGCGGTGCGGATCAGATGGTCGATATGGCCTTCCTCGGCGATATCGAGCGGATTGCGGTCGTCGGTGCAAAAGCCCAGGAACGACGAGGTTTCCGGCGATACGACGGATGCCAGCTGGTGCACGTCCTTGCTGACGCTGCCGTCGCGGATCAGCACCTGCATGCCCTTGCGCAGCTTTTCCATCGCCTCGTCGCGGTCGGTCGTTTCGTGGCAGTTGCGGATGCCGCAGGAGAGATAGGCATTGAGCGACCGCCCCCGGACCAGGGGTGCATGCCCGTCGATATGGCTTCCCTGGAAGGCCGCGAGCTTGTCCAGGACCTCCTCGTCCTTTTGCAGCAGGCCGGGGAAATTCATGAATTCGGCCAGACCGATCACCTTGGGATGATCCCGGTGGCGGGCCAGTTCCTCGACGCCAAGACGCCCGCCCGCCGTTTCCAACGACGTTGACGGAACGCAGGAGGACAGTTGGACCCTCAGATCCATCACGGTCGCCTCGGCGCTGTCGAGGAAGTATTGCAAACCTTGCTCGCCCAGAACATTGCTGATCTCGTGCGGGTCGCAGATCGCCGTCGTGGTGCCGCGCGGCAGGACGCATCGGTCGAACTCGGCCGGCGTCACAAGGGTCGACTCGCAATGGACATGGGTGTCGACAAAGCCGGGAACCGCGATCAGATCGCGTCCGTCGATTTCCTCGACACCCTCATAGCTCTCATAGGTACCGACGATCCGGTCGCCGCAAACCGCGATATCGCCGGACGCGACCTCGCCGGTGACGACGTTGAGGAACCGCGTGTCCCTGATCACCAGGTCGGCCCGGTCGCGACCCATCGCCTGGTCGATGCGGCGCTTCAAAGTGTCCTTGTTCGGTAACGATGCCGACGCCGGTGCCATCGCCTTGCTCCCTTTACTCTGCTGTTCCGCAAGACCATAGCAGAGCCTGGGGCGATGGCGCGTCAGGCCTTTGCGCCGTCCGACCGCTTGGGGACGTTCTCCACGAGGGCATAGACATCCTGGGGTTCCGCCACGCCGCGCAGATCGAAACGCCCCAGATGCTCCATATCCCGCCCGCAATGGCGGGCAAGCTCGCCCGACAGCAGCGGACGCCGGCCGAACCGCTTGCACAGATCCTCCATGCGGCTGGCGACATTGACCGCGCGGCCGATGACGGTGAAATCGAGCCGGTTGGTGCCGCCGATATTGCCGTACATGACCTCGCCCAGATGCAGGGCGATGCCATAATCGAGCGGCGGCTCGCCTTCGGTCGCCCGGATCTCGTTGAGCGCGGCCATGGCCGCCACCCCGTCGGCGGCGGCGTCCAGCGCGCGGGAACAGGCGATCCCCGCCGAACACTGGTTGTCGACGGGGAAGATCGCCAGCAGGCCGTCGCCCACGAATTTGAGTACCTGGCCCTCATGGGCCTCGATCGCCGTCGACATGGCCTCGAAATAGCCGTTGAGCATCGACAGCAGGGCCTCGGGTTCCAGTCGTTCGGACATGCCGGTGAAGTCGCGCAGATCGCAATACCAGATGGCGGCATAGACCGTCTGCGACATGCCACGGGTCACCTGCCCCGCCAGGATACGCGCCCCGGCATCCGGCCCGACATAGGTGTCGAGCAGATTGACAGCCGTGCTGCGCAAGGTCTCGCGCTCGATCAGCCGGGCCAGGACCGGCAGGAGGTCGGAGAATGTCTGCAAATCGGACGTCGAGAAACCAGCCGGATCGTCACAGGCAAAGGATACGGCGGTTCTCTGGCCGCTGGTGAATTCGGCCGGCAGGCAGACATAATCCGTGGCGCCTTGCTCCTTCAACTCGTCGAGCAACGGGAACTCGCCCGCCTGATAGCTGTCGTCAAGACGGCGACGCACCGCATCGTAGCCGTCGGTAATGACGAGACGCAGCGGGTTGCGCATGAAGGCCGGGGTTTGCTGCACGCCATGTTCCCCGAATCCTCGAAACATTTCCGGCTCCGTACGGGTCCAGCGATAGCCGCTGCCCACGTAGCGCGGGTGCAGTGTGGGCACCAGGCAGAACAGCCGCCACAATGGGATGCCCGCGGCGACCAGCCGCTCGCTGACCTGCCGGACCAGCTCCGAGATATCCTGGATTCGCCACCCCTCCAGGATCAGCCATTCGACCACCGGGTTGGAGGACCAGACGGGCGTGACGGGCAGACCCTCGAAGCTGCCGTCCGGGGCATCGGGCGTTCTAGCTGTTACGGTCCGGTTCATCGCGATCCGTTCCTTGAGTTCCGGGCACGAGCCACGTCTAGAGATGGGGTGCCATCGGGCGGAAGGAAATCCGAAAACGTCGACGATGGCTTCTCAATTATTCGAGCGCCAAGTCATAGGCCAGAATTTCGGCCGAAAAAATGTCGTTTTCCGGGTCTTCGGTGAACATATCGAACCCGACCAAGGATAGCGTCGCCAGATCCGAGGCCGCCAGATCCAAGGTCGTATCCGCCGCGTCGGCGAACGCCGTGCCATCGATGGTGTCGGATACGACGACCGCCACGCCGGCGTTCGAGCCGGGCGGTCGCAGGATCAAGATCCCGGCGCCGCCCAGAACCATGCCCACCAGCGCCGCCGCCGCCACCGATGCCGCCAGGATGCGGGCGCCGGGGTGCCTTTGTCCCGGCGATCCCACGGAAGCTTCGGGCAACCGGTCGAGACGCGCCCGGAGCAGATCCGATGGCGGCGGCGGCTGCAAACCGTCGAGCGCAAGGTCCAGACGCTTTGCATCCTCCAGGAGCCGGCGCGCCTCGGTCGAGGCCGCCACCAGCCGCGCGGCACCCGCACGCTCGGCTTCCGGCCAGATGTCCAGGGCTGCGCCATGGACATCCAGCAGCGCTCGGAACCGATCCGGCGAAAGTGCGATCTCTACGGGAGCGGCGCCGGCAGCGACGGTATGGGGATCCGGTCGATCGGTCATGAATGGCCTCCTAAAAGATCGTCGAGGTCCGGCGCGAGAGCGACTCTCAAATGCCGCCGGGCCCGCCCCAGAAGGGACTCGACCGCGTGGACGGTCACGTCGAGGATGGTCGCCGCCTCGGTATGGCTGTGCCCCTGGTAGTGAACCAGGATAATGGCGGCCCGCTGGCGGGGCGGCAGGGTGTCCAAGGCCCGGCGGACATGGTCATGCTGATCCAGATGCCTGTTGCGTGCCGCTTCGTCCAGCCCGGCCGTCGCGTTATCCGGCACGTCGTCGAGCCCTGCCGGCCGCCGTGCCCGGTGGCGGTCGATGCACAGATTGCCCGCCACCCGACGCAGCCACGCGGCAACGGGCGCCTCGCCGAACCGCCAGTCCGGCAGCTTGGTGTGGAGCCGCAGGAACGTTTCCTGAACCACGTCCTCCGCCTCCATCCGATCGCCCAGCATGTACCAGGCATAGCGGTGAATACCGTCGATATGGCGGTTCACCAGGTCGCGCCAGGCCCCCCGGTCGCCGATGACGGCGCGCCCGATCAGCGCGTCGTCATCGGCTTGGCGAGGTTCGGGAACGGCCACCGGAAGAGATCAGCGGCGGCCGCGGCGACCATCGCCGCGCTGCGGCAGCTCGTCCCCGTCCATGACACCGTCACCGTTGGCGTCATAGCGCCCGAACCACCGCTCCGACGGCGCGTTCAACTCGGCCGGCGTCAAGAGGCCGTCGCCGTCGGCGTCGATCAGATCGAACAGGGTGGTGGTGGCAAGCGACTGGAACAGATGGCCGCGACGGCGGAATTCGTCCACCGACAAAGCGCCGTCGCCATCGACATCCGAGGCGACCACGAGGCGGCCATGTTCGGCCGTGATCTCGTCCATGGTGATGCCGCCGCTGTCGTCGGTATCCAGCATCCGCAGCATCCGGCTTTCGCGCGGCTCGCCGGCAGGACCCGGCCCGGGGCGGTCCTGGGCCATGGCGGTCCAGGCGCCGAGGGTCAAGGGAGCGGCCAGGGCGGCGGCGATCAGAACATTAAGGGAACGAAACAGGGTCATGGTGGGATCCTCTTTGCAAGGGTATCAACACCGCCGTCGCGGCGTCTCTCCCCCCTTAACGGATGGCCGGACCAAAACCCGTCGCTACAGCCTCAGAAAAATCATCCCCACAGGGCGGGCGTCGGCGGCTGGACCGTGGTCCCGTTGTAGACCAGGGACGGGTCCCAGTCCCGGGCCAGCAGCAGCGGTCCGTCGAGATCGACGATGTCCACCCCTTGCGCCACCAGGACCGCCGGCGCCATGGCCAGGGAACTGGACAGCATGCAGCCGACCATGATGCGAAAACCGCGGCGCCGCGCCTCGTCGCGCAGGGCCAGGGCCTCGGTCAGGCCGCCGGCCTTGTCGAGCTTGATATTGATCATGCCGTAGCGCCCCTCCAGCACATCGAGGCTGGCCCGGTCGTGGCAGCTTTCGTCGGCGCACAGGGTGACCGGGCAACGGGTGTCGGCCAGTACCGCATCCTCGCCCGCCGGCAGCGGCTGCTCGATCATCTCCACCCCCAGCTTGGCGAAGGCCGGGCCGAACGCCTTGAGATGGGACGGGGTCCAACCTTCATTGGCATCGACGATCAGGCGGGTTTCGGGCGCGGCGTGGCGGACCGCGCTGACCCGCTCCAGATCGCCGTCGCCGGTCAGCTTGAGCTTGAGCAGCGGCCGGCCGCCGTCGGCGGCGGCCGCGGCCATGTTCTCGTCGGTGTCGAGGCTCAGCGTATAGGCGGTCTCAACCGGCCTCGGTTCGCGGAGGCCGGCCAAGCGCCAGACCGGCTGGCCCGTCAGCTTGGCCTCCAGATCCCACAGGGCGCAGTCGATGGCGTTGCGCGCCGCGCCCGCCGGCAGCGCCCTTTGCAGCGCCGCGCGGTCCAGACCGCCGGCCACGCTGTCGGCCAGCCCCCTGATCTGGGCCTCGACCCCATCCAGCGTTTCCCCATAGCGGGGATAAGGCACGCATTCGCCCCGGCCGATGGCGCCGTCCTGGGTCAGCTCGACGATCAGCGCCGGGGTCTCGGTGCGGCTGCCGCGGGCGATGGCGAAACGGCCGCGTATGGGCCAGGCAACCCGCCTTATGTCGATGGCGCGGGGCACGGTCAGAGCAGATCAACGATGGCAGCAACGCCCGTGCGCATCGGGTCGACGCACGGCATCCCGTGGCGATCGGCCAATTCGGCCAGCACCCTTTCGGCGGCGGCGGCGTCCAGCGCGGCCGTGTTGCAGGCCAGGCCGATCACCGTCGCATCGGGGTTGGTCAGCCGGCCGCAGCGCTCGTTGAGGTCGATGCAGTCGGCGATATCCGGCAGGGGCTGGCCAGGCAGCCCGCGCATATGGGCCCGGTTGGGCTCATGACACAGAACCATGGCGTCGGGCTGGGCGCCGTGCAGCAGACCCAGCGATACCCCTGCGAACGAGGCGTGGAACAGCGATCCCTGGCCCTCCACGATGTCCCAATGGTCGGGATCGTTCGCCGGCGTCAGCCATTCCGTGGCGCCGGAAATGAAGTCGGCGACCACGGCATCCACCGAAACGCCGTTGCCCGCGATAAAGATGCCGGTCTGCCCGGTGGCGCGGAAATCGGCGTTCATGCCGCGCGCCTTCATCTCCTTCTCCAGCGCCAGGGACGTGAACATCTTGCCCACAGAACAGTCGGTGCCGACGGTCAACAGACGCTTGCCCGGGCGCCGGCGGCCGGTGGCCACCTCGAAATCCTGGGTCGGGTGCCGCACGTCAAACAGCCGACGACCGTGCGACCGCGCCGCCTCGACCACTGTCGGAAGGGCGGAGACCTTGTTGTGCAGACCCGACGCGATGTCCATGCCAAGCTCCAGCGCGCGCAGCATCGATCGTTGCCAGGACGGCGCGATGCGCCCGCCCCGATTGGCCACGCCGATCACCAGGGTCCTGGCGCCGGCCTCGGCGGCTTCCTCCAGCGTCATGTCGGGCAGGCCGAGATCCGCAGCGCAGCCATCCAGCCGCAGCTGACCCAGGCACCAGTCCGGCCGCCAGATGGCGACGCCGTTGGCGACCTTGGCGGCAAGCTGGTCCGGGGCGTCGCCCAAAAACATCAGGTAGGGGTGCTGGATATCCACGTCGTACGGTTCCCGTGATGGCCGGAAGGGCGCGGCAGTTTAGCGGATCGCCCGCCGCTGCATAGTCGAACCTTTTTGGAGTGCGTTCGCGACGCCGTGTCAGGACCGGCTTGGGTCCCGCGGCGGATCCGGGTCGTTTGCCAGGATCGCAGCCCGACGGCGGTCATAGGTGGCCTGGTCGATCAGACCGCGGCCCAACATGGCGTCGAGCGCAAACAGCGCCTGATCCCGGTCATCCCCGCCGACGGTGCCACTTTCGGCATCCGTCCCGGCTTCGGCGGCCGACGGCGGCGGACGCACCGGCGGCTCATTTTCAGCCATCTAATCGTATCCCCGGGGTCCTTGTGAGAACGGAACGCGTAGTGCGGTTGGCCCGCTGCGGCGCTTGGTACCCTTATCGCGACACCACCAAAAGGACTATATTACGGCCTAGGTCTTTCGCAACATCGCGTCCAGCCTCATGCCACGCCCGCATATCGTCCGTATCGCCCTAGCCATCCTCGTTGTCGCCCTGCTGAGCGGCGCGGCCGTGGCGTGGATCGCGTCAACGCGCACGGCGGGGGGCGGGGCCACGTCCCTGCCCGTCGCGACCGCCGCCCCGATCGGCGGACCGTTCTCCCTCATCGACCATGAGGGCCGACCGGTGACGGACGCCGATTACCGTGGCCAGTTGATGCTGATCTATTTCGGGTTCACCTACTGCCCGGACGTGTGCCCGACCGAGCTGGCCTCCCTGGCCAGCGCCGTCGATCTTTTGGGGGCGCCGGGCGAGCGGGTCCAGCCGCTGTTCATCACCATCGACCCGGAACGCGACACGCCCGAGACCATGGCCGGCTACGTTTCGCTGTTTCACCCGCGTCTGGTCGGCCTGACCGGCAGTCCGGAGCAGATCGCCGCGGCGGCCAAGGAATTCAAGGTGTTTTACGGCAAGGTCGAATCGCCGGACTTCGCCGACTATCTGATGGATCATTCGTCGTTCTTTTATCTGATGGGGCCGGATGGGAAGAACCTTGCCGTCTTCGGGCACGGCACCGCACCGGAAGACATGGCGACAGCCATAAGGGGTTATCTGTCCGAGACGTAAGCGCCGCCGGCCGAGAAACGCCGCCACGCCGCGAAGGGTTTTCAAAGCGGCGTTTCCCGCCTAATACTCGCCTGTCGCCCGTCGGCGTCCTAGGAGTAAGAGGATGTTCCCCTCTCGTATCGGTTTCATTCGCGCCCTGGTGGTGCTGGCGCCCGTTTTGGCCGTGCTGTCCGCCTGTTCGACCCGGTCGGCCGAACAGGCCGAATTGGCCCAGACAGCCCTGGTCGGCCTGCCGAAATCCACTCTGTTGAGTTGTGCCGGGGAACCGCACCGGACCCGGCTGGATGCCGACGGTGAGTATTTCACCTATCAGAGCGAACGGCTGACCGGCGATGCCAACGGCGTGTTCGGCAGCAACACCAGGGCCGGGGTCAGCGGCGTGTTCGGCAGCGGGGGCGGCGCGGGCGTGGGGGTCGGAATCGGCGTGCCGCTGGGCGGCGAGATCCGGTCGACCTATTGCGAGGCGACGTTCCTGATCCGCGATGATGTTGTCCGCGAGGTGCGCTATCGCGCCACGTCGGGTATCGGCGCCGAACGCTACCGCGACTGCGCGATCATCGTCCGGCCTTGCCTGGATGCCATGCCAGCCCCCGTGGTACCGGAATAATATCAAGACTCATGAGGACAGCGCAGCGATGAAGATCCTGGTCCCGGTCAAGCGGGTGGTCGACTACAACGTCAAGGTGCGGGTCAAATCCGACGGATCGGGCGTGGAACTGGCCAATGTCAAGATGTCCATGAACCCGTTCGACGAGATCGCGGTCGAGGAGGCGATCCGCCTGAAGGAAGCGGGCAAGGCGGAGGAGGTGGTGGCCATCTCCCTGGGTGTGGCCCAGTGCCAGGAAACCATCCGCACGGCCCTGGCCATGGGCGCCGACCGGGGCATTCACGTGCTGACGGACGCGATGCTGGAGCCTCTGGCCGTGGCCAAGATGCTGAAGGCCGTTGTCGAGGCGGAATCGCCCGATCTGGTCATTCTGGGCAAGCAGGCCATCGACGACGACGCCAACCAGACCGGCCAGATGCTGGCAGCCCTTCTGGGCTGGCCTCAAGGCACCTTCGCCTCGAAGGTTGAGATGCAGGATAACGGCGTGGCCGTGACGCGGGAGATCGATGGCGGGCTGCAGACCGTGTGGCTGAAGCTGCCGGCCGTGGTCACCACCGACCTTCGGCTCAACGAGCCGCGCTATGCCTCCCTGCCCAACATCATGAAGGCCAAGAAAAAACCCATCGACCAGAAAACGCCCGAGGAGCTGGGCGTCGACCCCGCGCCGCGCCTGACCACGATCAAGGTGGCCGAACCGGCCAAGCGGCAGGGCGGTGTCAAGGTGGGGTCCGTGGCCGAACTGGTCGACAAGCTGAAAAACGAAGCTCGCGTCCTGTAGGGACGACGGGAGGAAAAGAGGACTGAACCGATGGCCATTCTGATCGTCGCGGAACACGACAACGCCGCCCTCAAACCGGCGACCCTCAACACAGTGGCCGCCGCAGCGAAGCTGGGGGACGATCTGCACGTCCTGGTGGCCGGTCAGGGCTGCGCGGCGGTGAGCGCGGAAGCCGCCAAAATCGCTGGCGTGACCAAGGTGATGGTCGCCGATGACGCCGCCCTGCAACACCATCTGGCGGAAAACCTGACCTCCCTGGTCGTCGAATTGGCCCCCAGCTACAGCCACGTCCTGGCGCCGGCCACCACCTTCGGCAAGAACCTGATGCCCCGGGTGGCGGCCTTGCTCGACGTGCAGCAGATCTCGGACATCTCCGGCATCGAGAGCGCCGATACTTTCATCCGTCCGATCTATGCCGGCAACGCCATCGCCACGGTCAAGTCCGCCGACCCGATCAAGGTGATCACGGTGCGCGCGACGGGCTTCGACGCTGCCTCCTCCGAGGGTGGCAGCGCCGCGGTGGAGACGGTGACGGGTGGGAGCGACGCCGGCCTTTCCCGCTTTGTCGGGGAAGAGCTGAGCGAGTCGGAACGGCCAGAACTGACCTCCGCGAGGGTCATCGTGTCAGGCGGACGCGGCATGCAGTCGGGCGAAAACTTCGCGCTGCTGGACGGTATCGCCAGCAAGCTGGGAGCCGCCGTCGGCGCCAGCCGCGCGGCCGTCGATGCCGGTTTCGTGCCCAACGATTACCAGGTCGGCCAGACCGGCAAGATCGTGGCGCCCGAGCTTTACATCGCCGTCGGCATCTCCGGCGCCATCCAGCATCTGGCCGGCATGAAGGATTCGAAGGTCATCGTCGCCATCAACAAGGACGAGGAGGCGCCGATCTTCCAGATCGCCGACTACGGCCTGGTCGCCGACCTGTTCAAGGCGCTGCCGGAACTGGACGCCGAGCTCGACAAGGCGCTGTAGCGATCCGCGGACATGCGGGCTGGATTGTTACGTCCACCCACCCAATTGTAGTCTTATGTCTGTATCGCCCGGAACCAACCGCCCGACACGGCCCAGGAAAACGGCAAGGATGCTGGGCGCGGGGGCTGCGGCCGCGCTTCTCGTCGTGGTCACGGTTGCGCCTGCTGACGCCCAGCGCCAAAGCACCCGCAACAGCGACCTGCGCACCTATCCCGGCGCGGTGACGCGCCTGGATGACTTGACCCGGCAGGACGGCACCCTGCCCTGGCGGCGGTTTCCTCCGGCCCGCACGACGCCGCGCACCTATGCGTCCGCCCCAGAGCGGGAGGCGGATCGCGAACGTCGTGGCCCGCGGATGGAGGTCACCCTGCCGACCGCACGGTTCGACCGCCCCGATCTGACCATCGGCCGTTTTACCGGGTCCTCTCCGCCCATGACGGCGGACCCGCGCCTGGCGGACGGGCCGGCGCGATCCGTGGTCGACCCCATCTCGGCCCGCGGCTACGTTTCCCCCTCCGATCTGATCGGACGCACCGTGACCGATCCGGATGGGACCTCCGTGGGTGTCGTGCGGACCGTGCGCCGAACCGCCGGGGTGCGGGGCTCGTCCCGTCTGGTCCTGGCCCTCGACCCTACCCGATTCGGCCCGGACCGCGACGGCACCGTCGACCTTCGGAACATTACGGTTCAAGCCGCCGGTCCCGTCATCGTCGCGCCGACCGCCCTGGCCGTCGACCCCTTGTGAGGCCGCCGGCTTTGCAGCCGCGCCCAGGCGTGGCACTATCGCGCGCCTTTCCCGCCCCCGGCTTTTGGAGCTCGCCCCCATGATCGACCTGTACACATGGCCCACGCCCAACGGCTTCAAGGTTTCCATCCTGTTGGAGGAGGTGGGGCTGCCCTATACCGTGCACGCGATCGACATCGGGGCTGGCGACCAGTTCAAACCGGACTTCCTGAGGATCAGCCCGAACAACAAGATGCCGGCGATCGTCGACCAGGAGGGGCCGGGCGGAAAGCCTTATTCCCTGTTCGAAAGCGGCGCCATCCTGATGTATCTCGCGGAGAAAACCGGGAAGTTTTGGCCCCAGACCCATCCCGAAAAGTACGACACCATCCAATGGCTGATGTTCCAGATGGGCGGTGTTGGGCCGATGTTGGGGCAGGCTCATCATTTCCGCGCCTACGCGCCGGAAAAGATTCCCTACGCCATCGACCGCTACACCAAAGAGGCTGGCCGCCTGTACAGGGTCATCGACAAGCGGCTGGGGGAAAGCGAATATCTGGCCGGCGAGACTTATACCATCGCCGACATCGCAACCTTCCCTTGGACCCGCAGCATCGAGCGGCAAGGCCACGCCGCCGAGGACTACCCCAACTTCAAGCGGTGGTTCGACATCATCGCCGCCCGCCCAGCGGTGCAGCGCGGGCTTCAGGTGCTGGCCGACCGGCGCCGGGAGGGGCCCATGGACCAGAAAAGCCGGGAGAACCTGTTCGGCGCGGCGCAGTACGCCGGCCGGTGAACCCGGCGGGCTAGAACGCCTCCATCTCCATTTCCATGAGAGGCCGGGCGCCGGCCATGATGGCGATGAACAGACCGTTGCTGGCCGGCAGCATCCGCTGCATGAAGAACCGCGCGGTCTTGACCTTGGCGTCGTAGAAGCCGGCATCGCCATTGGCTGTCTCGGCCTTCGCTCGCGCCGCCTTGACCATTCGCACCCACATGAAGGCCAGGGCCACCAGGCCGAACAGCCGGAGATAGTCGCTGGAGGCCGCAGCCGCCTCCTCCGGGTCGGCCAGACCCTTCTGGGCGATCACAGCCGTCGCCTGCTGCAGCTTGCCGAACGATTTGGCGAGCGGCAGCACGAATTCCGACAGGTCGGAATCGTCCATATGCTCGCGGATGAACGCATCGACGGGATGGAAGAAGCGACGCAGGAGCCGGCCCATGTCCTGGGGCAGCTTGCGCCCCACCAGGTCGAGCGCCTGGATGCCGTTGGCGCCTTCGTAGATCTGGGCGATCCGGGCGTCGCGCACGAACTGCTCCATGCCCCATTCCCGGATATAGCCGTGGCCGCCCAGAACCTGCACGCCCAGGTTTGTCGCCTCGAACCCCATGTCGGTGAAATAGGCCTTGATGATGGGCGTCATCAGCGCCACCAGATCGTCGGCTTCCTGTCGCGTCGCCGGGTCCGGGTGCCGATCGGCAGTATCCAGGCTGAGACCGATCCAATAGGCCAGGGCCCGAGCCCCTTCGTTGAACGCCTTCATGGTCAGCAGGTTCTTGCGCACGTCCGGGTGCACGATGATGGGATCGGCCGGTTTGTCGGGAAACTTGGCCCCGCCCAGCGCCCGCCCCTGCAGCCGTTCCCTGGCGTAGTCGCGGGCGTTCTGATAGCTGACCTCGGCCAGCCCCAGCCCCTGGATACCGACGGCCAGACGCGCGGCGTTCATCATCACGAACATGGCGCGCATACCCTTGTGCGGCTCGCCGATCAGCCAGCCCGTCGCCTCGTCCAGGTTCATGACACAGGTGGAGGAGGCCTTGATGCCCATCTTGTGCTCGATGGACCCGCAGGCGATACCGTTGCGCATGCCCGCCACCACGTCGCCGTTTTCGTGCTTGGGCAGGAACTTCGGCACCAGGAACAGGCTGATCCCGCGCACCCCGGCGGGTGCGTCGGGCAGGCGAGCCAGCACCAGATGGATGATGTTGTCGGTCAGATCGTGTTCGCCGGCCGAAATGAAGATCTTGGTGCCGGTCAGGCGATAGGTTTCACCATCGTCCGGTTCGGCCTTGGTCCGGATCAACCCCAAATCGGTACCGCAATGGGGCTCGGTCAGGCACATCGTGCCGGACCAGGTTCCATCCGTCATCTTCGGCAGGTACGTCTGCTTAATCTCGTCCGCACCGTACTTCTCGATGGCATTGTACGCGCCGTGCGTCAGGCCAGGGTAGGTGCCGAAAGACAGGTTGGCGGAGCACATCATCTCCTCCAACACCAGATTCACCAGCTTTGGCAGTCCTTGGCCGCCATAGGCCGGATCGCAGGCCAGCCCGGCCCAACCGCCCCCGGTAAACTTGTCGTACGCCTCTTTAAAGCCTCGGGGCGTACGAACGACGCCATTTTCAAACGTACAACCTTCCTCGTCTCCGGACTGGTTGAGCGGCGCAATCTCGGTCTCGGTCAGGCGCGCGGCTTCTTCCAGAACCGCGTCGATCATGTCGCCGGTCGCCTCTTCATATCCAGTCAAGCCGGTGAGCTGATCGGCCTGGAGAACATCGTGCAGGACAAAACGCATGTCTTCGAGCGGAGCCTTGTAGGTCGGCATGGGAAGCATTCCCTCGCGGTTCGGGGCCGGGCGCTCAATTGCGCAGCGGCTTGCCGGTGGTGAGCATGTGTTCGACGCGGGCGATGGAGCCCGGCTGGCGGATCAGATCCATGAACACCTCCCGCTCAAGTCGCAGGATATCATCCTCGTTCATGGGCGCCGTGATATCGGTATCGCCACCGGACAGCACCCGCGCCAGGGCGCCGGTGACCACGATGTCATGGGGCGTGGCCTTGCCGGCACCGGCCAACCCCTGCACCGCCATGTCCATCGCCAGCTTGGCCGTCGGGCCGGGCAGGCGAATATCCTCCTGCGGCTTCGGAGGCGAGTAGTCCCGTGCCAAGTCCAGGGCCCGGGTCTTGGCGTCCGCCAACAGCCGGTCGCGGTTCATGGTGACCCCATCCTCAGAACGCAGATAGCCGATCTCCTGGGCCTCGACGGCGGAGCGGGCGACCTTGGCGGTGCCGATGGTCTCGAACGTGCTGACGACCGGCGGCATGGGGCCGCCCGGCCGGCGCGGATTGGCGATGGCCCGCAGCAGCATCTCCTTGCAGCCCCCCCATCCCGGCACCAGCCCGACACCGACCTCGACCAGCCCGGTATAAGTTTCGGCATGGGCCTGGACGGCGGCGCTGTGCAGCAGGATTTCGCAAGCGCCGCCGACGGCGATCCCCGACGGCGCGGACACGACCGGAAACGGCGCGTACTTGATGGCCTTGTAGGTCGCCTGCCCCGCCTCGACGAGCTGCTCGATCTGCGGCCACAGGGCGACGTTGACCGCGAACATGGCCAGTCCCAGATTTGCACCGGCGGAAAAATGGCTGCCTTCGTTGTACACCACCATGGCCTTGTGTTTCTCACCGGTCAGCGCCAGCGACTTGGCCAGAAGCGCCATGGTATCGGCGTCGAGGGTGTTCATCTTGGAGGTGAACTCGAAACAGGTGACGCCGTCGCCGATATCCCACAGCGACGCCGACCCGTTTTTCAACAGCGGCTTGGACACCCGCTTGATGTCGGCCAGCAACAGCACACCTTCGGGCCGAACCAGATCGACAAAACCCCCATCGGTGCCGAGATACTGCAGCCGCCCTTCTTCGGTCCGGTAGAAGCCGCTGTCCCGGGCGCTGTCCAGCAACTTGGGCACCGGCAAACCTTCGGCCGCCAGCCGGTCGGCGAACCAGCCGGCGCCAAGCTGGTCGATCAGCTCGAACGGACCGTATTTCCAGTTGTAGCCCAGGCGCATGGCTTGATCGACGTGATCAATGCTGTCGGCGATCTCCGGCACCAGGGCGGCGGCGTAGGACAGGGTGCGCGACAGCACCGTCCAGGCGTACCGCCCGGCCGGATCGTCGTGATCCACAAGCGCGCGCAGCCCCCCGTTCTTGGCGCGGTCGACCGCGTCCAGGCGCGGTTTGGACGATGGGCGGTAAGTGCCAGTGGCAAGATCGATGGATTCCTTGACCCGCTGGCCGCCTTCGGTGTTGAGCCGATAGAAGCCGCCCTTGCCTTTGCGACCGGTATAGCCGTCGGCGATCATCTTGGTGATCAGCGGCTCCTCGCGGTAGAGCGCCCGATAGGCGTCGCCTTCCGGAAGCGTGGCCAGCATGCTGCGGGCGATATGGGGCATGAGGTCGAGGCCGACCAGATCGACCAGGGCGAACACGCCGGTCTTGGGAACGCCCATCGGCCGGCCCAGGACGGCGTCGGCCTCCTCCACCGTCAGCCCCTGGTCGAACGCCGCGTTGATGGCGACCTGGATCCAGAAGGTGCCGATGCGGTTGGCGATGAAGCCGGGCGTGTCATTGCACTCCACCACGCCCTTGCCTAGGCGCACATCGGCGAAGCGCCGCACCGTGTCGACCGTGGCCGGCCGCGTGGCAGGCCCCGTCACCAATTCCAGAAGCCGCATGTAGCGGGGCGGGTTGAAGAAATGGGTGATCAGAAAAGCACCCTTGAAGGCGTCGCCGCGCCCGTCCACCAGATGATCGAGCGGAATGGTCGAGGTGTTGGACGATACGGCCGCGCCGTCCTTCAGCAACGGTTCCAGCCGGGCGTAGAGGGCCCGCTTGACGGCGAGATCCTCCAACACCGCCTCGATCACCCAATCGGCGTCCGACACGCGGTCTAGATGATCCTCGATATTGCCGGGGGTCACCAGCCGGGCGGCGCGTTTCGACATGAACGGCGCCGGATCGGCCTTGGCCATGCGCGCCAGCGCCCCTTCGGCGATAACGCTCCGGTTGTCGGCGCCATCGGGAACGATATCCAGCAGGGCGACCTCCACCCCGGCATTGGCCAAATGGGCCGCGATACCGCTGCCCATGACGCCGGCGCCGATGACCACGGCCTTGCGGATATCCATGTCGGTGCCCCTTTTTGTTTCGTGCTCTAAACCGCTTGAAGAATGGTGGCGATGCCCTGGCCGCCGCCGATGCATTGGGTGGAAAGCGCAAATTCCTTGCCTTCGCGCTTGAGCAGGCTGGCGGCCTTGCCGGTGATCCGCGCGCCGGTCGCCCCCAGCGGGTGGCCCAGGGCCAAGGCACCGCCATCCAGATTGACCTTGGACATGTCGAAGTTTAGTTCGTGGGCCACGGCCATGGCCTGGGCGGCAAACGCCTCGTTGGATTCGATGACATCGATGTTGCCGATCTCCAGCCCGGCGCGCTTCAGGGCCTTGCGCGTGGCGCCGACCGGGCCGATGCCCATGATCGTCGGGTCGCATCCGTTCACCGCAACGGACTTGACGCGGGCCAGGATCGGCAGACCGTGCGCCTTGGCATACTCCTCGGTCGCCACAAGGGTCGCCGACGCGCCATCGGTCAGAGGCGACGACGTGCCGGCCGTTACCGTGCCTTCCGGATCAAAGGCCGGTTTCAGCCCCGACAGCGCTTCCTGGCTGGTGTCGGGGCGGATGGTGCCGTCGCGGTCGATTAAGGATCCATTGACCTTGATCGGCACGATTTCGTCGTCGAACCGACCGGCAGCCTGAGCGGCGGCCGCCTTGCGATGGCTTTCCACCGCCATCTCCTGCTGCGCCTCGCGCGTGAACTGATATTTGCGGGCCAGGTTCTCCGCGGTGTCTCCCATCGACATGTAGGCGCCCGGATTGGCCTCGTTCAACGCCGGGTTGGGCATCGGGTTGAAACCGGTCATCGGCACCCGGGTCATGCTTTCGATGCCGGCGCAGACAAACAACTCCCCCGCGTCGAGCTGAATGGCGCCCGCCGCCATGTGAATGGCCTGCATGGACGACCCGCAGAAGCGATTGACCGTGGTGCCCGCCACCGACTGTGGCAGGCCGGCCAACAGGCCGACCAGGCGAGCGACGTTGAACCCCTGTTCACCTTCTGGAAAGGCGCATCCGAGGATCAGATCCTCGATATCCTCCTCCGGCACCCCGACCCGGTCGATCAGGCCGCGCACCGTCTGGGCCGCCAGATCGTCGGGCCGCACCTTGGCCAGGGCACCTTTGTGGGCGAAATGAAACGGGGACCGGGCGAACCCCGCGATGACCACGGATTTCTGCATGGCTCTGGCTCTCCTCAGTTCGGGACGTCGGCTGGGCGGTCCGGCGGAACCGCCCCGGCCCCCTGCCGTTTGAGATGGTTCTCGATACCGGCGACGATGTCGGCCAGATCCTTCAGGGTCTGGTCCAGGTCGCGGCGCTGAGCGGTCAGATCGGCGATCCGCGCGCGGGCCCGAACCAGGGCAAAGGACATCTGATCCACCTGACCGCTGCCGGCGTCGTAGAGGTGAAGGAATTCCCGGATCTCGGCCAGGGAGAATCCCAGCCGCTTGCCGCGGCAGATCAGAATCAACCGGGCGCGATCACGGTAGGAATAGACGCGGGTGGCGCCTGTCCGGGACGGAGCCAGCAGCCCTTCGTCTTCATAAAACCGGACGGCGCGGGTGGTCACGCCGAATTCCTCGGCCAACTCGCCGATGGAATAGGTGCGCGCCGTACCGTCGGCGTTACGCTCGATGGAGGTCCCCACCCGTTCGGACAATGTGGTGTCCATGGACCGATCTTCGGCTCGAAGTTGTTACCTTTACGTAAACGTAAAGTGGGCTCGCCAGAGGCCAGTGTCAAGACCCCGCCTCTCCCTTGCGTGCCTCTTCCTCCTCCAACAGGGCCTTACGGGAAAGCTTGCCGATCATGGTCTTGGGCAAGGTGTCCCGGAACTCGATATGTTTGGGGATTTCGATCGAGGAAAGTTTGTCCTTGAGAAACGCCCTGAGATCGTCGGCGGTCAGTTCCCGCCCCTCCACCACCTTGATATAGGCCTTGACGGTCTGGCCGCGGTAGGAATCGGGAAGTCCGGCGACCACGCACTCCTCAACCGCCGGGTGGAGATAGATGGCCTCCTCCACGTTGCGCGGATAGACGTTGTAGCCGCTGCACAGGATGACATCCTTGATCCTGTCGACGATGAAGATGTAACCGTCCTCGTCCATGTAGCCGACATCGCCGGTGTGCAGCAGGCCGTCGATCATCGCCTGCGCGGTTTCCTCCTCATTGTTCCAATAGCCCTTCATAACCTGGGGACCGCTGGCGCACACCTCTCCCCGTTCGCCCATCGGCACCTCCGCCGTACGGTCGTCCACATCCATGATGCGGACGACGGTGCCGGGAAACGGCATGCCGATCGATCCGGCCTTGTTCAATCCGGTCAGCGGGTTGGCCGACAGAACGGGCGAGCTTTCCGACAGGCCATAGCCTTCGACCAGGGTACAGCCGGTCAGGGTCTCGAACTTCTGCTTGACCTCAAGGGGCAACGGCGCGCCGCCGGAGATGCACATGCGGAACGACGTCATGTCGTATTTGGACAGGCTGGGGTGGTTGGCAAGCGCGTTGTAGATGGTCGGCACCGCCGAGAACAAGGTGGGCTTGTCCTTGGCGATCTGTTTCAGCAGGGCGGCAAGCTCGAACCGGGGCATGAGGATGATCCGCACACCCAGAACCAGGCTGAGATTGAGCACGACCGTCATCGCGAAGACGTGAAAGAACGGCAGAACCGCGACGGTCACTTCCTGCCCCGGCCGCGCGTCCTTGAACCACATGCGGGACTGGATCGCGTTGGCATAAAGGTTGGCGTGGGTCAGCATGGCGCCCTTGGGCACGCCCGTGGTGCCCCCGGTATACTGCAGCACGGCCACGGCATCGGTATCGACGGCGGCGGGCGTGAAATGGCCGTCATTGGCCACCAGGTCGTCGAACCAAAGATGCCGATCGTCCTGCGGCACATCCGCCTGCTCCTTTTTCTTGAACAGTCGGTACAGCACCGATTTGAGCGGCGGCAGAATGCCGGTCATGCGGCACATTATCAGCCGGTTGAGGCGCGTATCGGTCAACATCCGGGCCAGCTTGCCGTGCAGCACGGCGAGGTCCAGGGTTATCATGATCTCGGTTTCGGAATCCTCGATCTGGTGCGCGATTTCCCTCTCGGCATAAAGGGGGTTGAAGTTGACGACCGTGCCGCCACATTTCAGCACCGCGAAATAGCAGACGATGTAGTAGGGCGTATTGGGCAGGAAAAGGCCGACATGGGTGCCGGGCCCCACGCCGATGGCCCGGAACCCCTTGGCGGCGCGATTGACCAAGTCGCCGATTTCCCGGTAGGTAAAGGACTTGCCGAGAAAATCGGCGCACGGCCGGTCGGAGAATTGGGCGACGGCATCGTCCAGGATGGCATAGAGTGGCTTTGCCGGAATGGGCGCCCGCCAGTCGACGCCCTCGGCGTAGTTTTTCTCCCATGGCCAGGGCAGCGGATCGGCGCCGCCGATTGCCGTCGAGCGGGTGGCGTCGGTCGTTTTTGTCTCTTCCATTACGGTCGTTACCCCCCTTCAACCGTTATCCCCAAAACAGTCGTTCCGAGTCGCTGTTTGTCGGAGTATAGCGTCAAACCGTTAATACGCGGCCTGTTCCAACAGGGTTCTCGTCAATCTGCTACAATCCGTTCCGGATCCTTCGAAAGAGGAACGCGCTCGACATTTTAAGAGAATACCAAATATCGCCCTCGCGCCGCTTTTAAAGACGTGACCCGACAAAACCGTTTTATTAGATAGGGAACCCTGACAGTTGCTTGAAGAGTCGTCCGACCAGCGACGAACGGCGTCCTACCCTTTGGTCCGACGCCTGATCGCCGACTACATGAAACCGCACCTTGGCCGGATCGTGCTCGCCATTCTGTGCATGGCCCTGGCGGCGGGCGCCACCGCGGCCCTGGCCAAGCTGATGGAACCGATCATCAACGACGTCTTCACGGCCCGCGACGCAACCATGCTGGTGCCCATATCCATGGCGGTTCTGGCCGTTTTCCTGGCCAAGGGCATGGGCACCTATGGTCAGGCGGTCCTCATGTCAGACGTGGGCCGGCGCATCATCGCGGAACTGCAGGCCCAGATGTTCGGCCGCCTGATGCACGCCGACGTCGCGGCCTTCCACGATGTTGCGTCGGGCAAGCTGGTGTCCCGGTTCACCTATGATGTCCAGCAACTCTACAACGCGCTGTCCGGCGGCATCACCGGAATCGGCAAGGACGCCCTGACCGTCATCGCCCTGGCGGTGGTCATGGTTCAGATCGACGCTAAGCTGTCGGTGATCGCCATTGTCGTGTTTCCCATCGCGTTGGTGCCGATCGTCCGGCTGGGTCGACGCATCCGTGAAATCACCCGGCGTACCCAGAGCGAGGTGGGCGAGCTCAATGCCCAGCTCAACCAGGTCTTTCAGGGCATCCGGCACGTCAAGGCCTACAACGCCGAAGCAAGGGAAACCGTCCGATCAAAAGAGATCATCGGCAAGATCGCGCGATTGTCCCAGAAGGCGGCGCGGGTCAAGGCCGCATCGCACCCGATCATGGAGGTTCTGGGCGGTGTGGCCATTGTCGGCGTCATCCTGTATGGCGGCAGCCAGGTCATCGGCGGCAGCCGCACCCCGGGATCCTTCTTCGCGTTCATCACCGCCCTGCTTCTGGCCTATGAGCCGCTGAAAAAACTGGCCAATCTGAACGCCAATCTGCAGATGGGTCTGGCCGCGGCCGATCGGGTGTTCGCCATGCTCGACAGCCGTCCCAGCATCGTCGATGCGCCGACTGCAAAACCCTTGATCCTGACCGAGGGTCGGGTCGAGCTGCGCGATGTCCGTTTCGCCTACGGCGCCGACACGCCGGCCCTTCACGGCATTACCCTGGAAGCCCCGGCCGGCCGGACTGTGGCCCTTGTCGGCCCGTCGGGCGCCGGCAAATCGACCGTTCTCAATCTCATTCCGCGCTTCTACGACGTCACCGGCGGCAGCGTTCTGATCGACGGCCAGGACCTGCGCGACGTCACCCTGCGGTCGCTTCGCGACCACATCGCCGTGGTCAGCCAGGAGGTGACGCTGTTCGACGATACGGTAGCGGCGAACATCGCCTATTCCCGCCCGGACGCCGCTCCCGGCGACATCGAGGAAGCCGCCCGCAATGCCGCCGCCCACGACTTCATTGAACGGTTGCCCCGGGGGTATGCCACTCTGATCGGCGAAAACGGGGTCAAGCTGTCCGGCGGTCAGCGACAGCGCCTGTCGATCGCGAGAGCGATGCTGAAGAACGCGCCCATCCTGCTGCTGGACGAAGCGACATCGGCGCTGGATACCGAGTCCGAACGCCTGGTGCAGGAGGCGCTGCAGCGGCTCATGAAGGGACGCACCACCCTGGTCATCGCCCACCGGTTGTCGACGGTCACCAGCGCCGATCACATTTACGTGCTCGATCAGGGCAAGGTGATGGAAAGCGGCAGTCACGGCGCCCTGATCGCCCGGCGCGGCACTTATGCCCGGCTGTGGGCCTTGCAGACCCATGCCGATCCGGCGGCGATGCTGGCCATCAGCGGGTAGAAAGCCCGTCGGGTGGACCGCATCGCGCAAGGGGACGCGCCGCCAGCTTACGCCGTGCCGTCAGATGGGCTAAATTGCGTTCATGTCTGGTGTCGCCGGTTTTCCCTTTCCGTCGTTCGGCAAGCGCTTGCGCCGGCTGCGGCGGGCCATGGGTGTGAAGCAACTGGCGGTCGCGCATGATCTGGGGGTTGATCAGGCAACGGTTTCCCGATGGGAAGCCGCACGACATACACCGGATCCCGAGCTTCAGCAAAAGGCCTTTGAATCACTGTCCAGGTACCGGACGAACGATGCGGCGCTCCGCAGGCTGGTCGAAAATTCGCGCGATTGCGTCCATCTGATCGACGATGCGACCCATGTTTGTTTGGCCTATTCGCAGACGCGGGCGCGAGACTGGCAAGCCTCGCAGCGGGACTTGCTGGGCGTGGCGCTTTGGCCGTTCGCAACGGCTGAAATCCGTCAGGCCGAGATGGATCTCGCCGACTCCGACTGGTGGTCCGTGCATACCCCGGCGCCCAGGTCTTTCCGTACATCGGAAGCCGTGCACGACATGATCAGGATCAGCGCTGGTGTCATCATGTGGGAACGGCTCTATCTGGCGGATGGCACGCCGGCCAGGTTGGTGAGCGGGGTCTGACGGGCCGCATTTTTTATGCGTCGCCACCGATGCGACGGGCGGCTATCGCTAATCGATGTCGGTGCCGCGCAGTATCTGCCTTATCTTTCTGCTGTGGGTGGCGGGCCTCGGTGCTGCGGCACAGTTCGCGAAGCTCGCTGTGCCTTTCGATCTGGTCAGCGCCCAATACCCCGCTGCCGGCGCTGGAATCGGTTGGCTGCTGACCCTGATCAGCGCCATCGGGGCTGTGCTTGGAATGACGGCCGGCGTGCTGGTGGCCCGGTTCGGCTGCGCCCGGGTCCTGATCCTGTCCCTCCTGCTCGGGGCTGCCATCTCTCTCTGGCAGGCCACGCGGCCGGAACTGCCCGTGATGATGGCCACACGCCTGCTCGAGGGCGTGTCGCACCTGGCCATCGTGGTCGCTGCACCCACGCTCATTGCCCAGATCAGCCCCGACGGCCTCCGCAATTGGGCGATGACGCTCTGGAGCACGTTTTTCGGCGTCTCCTTCGCGCTGATGGCCTGGCTTGGTGGGCCCTTCGTCGCCTCACACGGGCTGAGCGGTCTCTTCAATCTCCATGGTGTGTTCCTATTGGGCTTGGCCGGGGTGCTGGCGATCGTCATGACCGGTTCCGGCGGCGCCATGCCGAAAGCCGACACTGCGTGGAACCTCGCGCTGATTGCGCGCCAGCATGTCAGGTCCTACGGGTCCCCGTTCATAGCGGCGCCGGCCATGGGGTGGTTGTTGTACACGCTGACATTCGTATCCCTGTTGGCCACGTTGCCTGCTCTACTGCCCGCGGAGAACCGTGCTTCAGTCGCGAGTCTGATGCCGCTTTCCGGTATCGCGGTCTCGCTCATCCTGGTGCCGGCCTTGCTCACCAGACTATCCGCCGTTACCGTCATCGTGCTGGGTTTTGGTTGCGCCATCGGAACGATCGGCCTGTTCTTCCTGGGCCTTGCGGTTCCCTACGTTTGCATCGGCCTGTTCGGGATCCTCGGGCTGATTCAGGGCGCAAGCTTTGCGGCGGTGCCTCAACTCAATGCCGGTCAGGAGGAGCGGGCGCTGGCAAATGGGGCCATGGCCCAAATGGGCAACCTGGGAAACCTGCTGGGAACGCCCTTATTGCTATGGATCTTGGGGTTGGTGGGCCTTTCGGGTCTGCTGATTACCGTGGCCGGTGTCTATGGGATTGGCGGGCTGACGCACTTGATCATGGCCCGCCGACGCAAAACGGCAGATGCCACGGTGTAGCCGGCTCAGCGTATTTTTCGGCATCCGCCTTTTTCCTGCCTCCCCCTTTCAATAGACTGGGCGCATGGATAGCCATATCAGCGACCTGACCGCCATCGCGCTTGTCGCCACGGCCGCGGTCTTGTGCGGACTGGTCCTCACCCGCCTGCGTCAGCCCGCCATCGTCGGATACATCCTGGCCGGCATGGTGCTGGGGCCGACCGGGCTTGGCCTGGTCGAAAACTCCGATGACATCACGTTGCTGGCCGAGTTGGGCGTGCTCATGCTGTTGTTCCTGATCGGCATGGAGTTGAGCCTGCGGGCCTTCACCGCCGTTCTGCGCATAGCGATTTCGTGCGCCTTGCTGCAGATCGCCCTGGCACTGGCCGTCACCTTCGGCTTTGCAGCGCTACTTGACTGGACACCCCAGCAGGCCTTGCTGTTCGGGTTCCTGGTGGCGCTCAGCAGCACCGCCGTTGCGATCAAGATGCTCGACGACATCGGCGAGCTTCGTACGGAAACCGGGCGCATTACCGTTGGCGTGCTGATCGCCCAGGATTTGGCCGTGGTTCCCATGCTGGTGCTGGTCAGGGCCATGGGCGAAACCGAGGCGCTCGGGTTCGGCGTCGTGGTGAAGATGGTGGTCGCGGTCGGGCTTCTGACCGTCCTCATCTCCTACCTCAGCCGCCGCAGCAAGATCGTTCTGCCCACCCATCGCTGGATGAAGGGAAAAACCGATCTGATCCCCCTGGCGGCCATCGCTTTCTGCTTCCTGGCCGCCACACTGACGGGTCTGTTCGGGCTGTCGGCCGCCTACGGCGCCTTTCTGGCCGGTCTGGTGATTTCCGCGTCAACCGACCGCAAGGCCGTGATGCGGGCCACTCACCCGATCCAAAGCGTGCTTGTGGTCGTTTTCTTTCTGTCCATCGGATTGCTGATCGATCTGCGCTATCTGGCCGACAATCTGGGCACGGTTCTAGGGTTCCTGGCCGCCGCCATAGTGATCAAGACCGTGATCAATGTCGGCGTTCTGCGTCTGCTGGGTGCCAGGTGGGAGCACGCCTTCCCGGCCGGCGTCGTCATGGGGCAACTCGGCGAGTTCTCGTTTGTCCTTGCGGCGGCCGGCGTGTCAGCCGGCGCCATCGACCAGGAAGGCTATCGGCTGGCCATTTCCGTCATCGCGCTGAGCCTGCTCATCAGCCCGCTGTGGTTGCTGACGGCGCGGCGGTTCGACGCCATCGCCAGCGACGGCATCTCCAGCATGCGGCAGGCATTGCGACAGGTCTATGACCGCGAACTGACATGGCTGGAGCGCCTTGGGCTGGCCGCCAGGACGGGCGGTCGAGCGCTCGTGGATAAGGGGCGTGTCATTCTCAAACGCGTCGGCAAAACCCCGGACCCGCCCAAACAATTGCCATCGCCCCAACCGCCGCCCAAGCCGGACGCCGCTACGAAATCGCCGATCTGACGGTGTCCGCCCCGCTTCGAAATCGCCCGAGCCTGCTCAGGGCCTCGTCGAGTACCGGATCCCGCTTGGCGAAGCAAAAACGGGCGACCCGGGTTATCGCCCTTTCGGCGTAGAACGCGCTGACGGGAATGGCGGCGACCCCGGCGTCCTGGGTCAGGCGGCGGCACACGCGGTCATCGTCGTCACCCAGACCCGAAGCGGCAAGATCGATATTGAGGAAATAGGTCCCCTGGCACTCCAGCACGGCAAACCCCAGCGCCGTCAGACCCGTGGCCAGCCGGTCGCGCTTGGCTTCCATGCCATTGGCCAGACCCCGGAAATAGGCGTCCGGTTTGCCCAGACCGATGGCCACGGCCGTCTGCAGGTTGGGTGGCGTCGTGAAGGTCAGGAACTGGTGAGCCTTGGCAACGATGGCCAGCAGGTCCGGTGCCGCCGTCACGTAACCGACCTTCCACCCGGTCAGGGAGAACGTCTTGCCGGCGGAACCGATCTTCAGACAGCGATCGCGCATTCCGGGCAGACCGATCATCGGCACGTGGCTGCGACCGTCGAAGGTCAGGTGCTCGTAGACCTCGTCGCAGATGACGTAAGCATCGGCCCCGTCGACGAATTCGGCCAGCAACGCCAACTCGTCCGCGTCGAACACCTTGGCCGCCGGGTTTAGCGGGTTGTTCAGCAGCACCGCCTTTGTCCGCGGCGAAAAGGCGGCGGCCAACGCCGCCCGGTCGAAACGCCAGTCCGGCGGCCGCAGATCGACCAGACGGGGAATCCCCCCGGCGCGGCGCACCAACGGCAGATAGGCATCGTAGAGCGGCTGGAACAGAACCACCTCGTCCCCCGGCTCGATCAGCGCCAGAAGGGCGCCGGCGAGCGCCTCGGTGGCGCCGGACGTGACCATGACCTCGCTCTGCCAGTCGACGTCCAGCCCATAGAACCGCTTCTCGTGGGACGCCACCGCCTGGCGGAGCGCCGGCAGCCCCAACATCGGCGGATACTGGTTCCACCCCGTCAGGATCGCGTCCGCCGCCGCCGCCAGCACATCCGGTGGGCCGCCGGAATCGGGGAACCCCTGGCCCAGATTGACCGCGTCATGGGCCTGGGCCAGGCGCGACATGACCTCGAACACCGTCGTGCCGATGGATGCCAAGGTGGCGTTCGCCGGTTGCATGGACGTTTGCTCCCTCCCCCCGCGTTCCGGTAGCTGTTGTTCGGCACCTTACGGCCGTTGCGGACGGGTGTCCGGCCGGGGTAGCTTTGACCATATGGTCAGGTTTTGCCGCGCCTTGGGATCCGGCCGGCGAAACCGCGCGATGTTAGGAGGGAGGTCTACCGATGTCCACGCTGATCAAGGGCGGTACCGTGGTCAATGCCGACCAGATGGTTCGGGCCGATGTCTATTGCGACGACGGGATCATCAAGGCCGTGGGCCCCGATCTGGACGCGCCCGCCGGCGCGCGGGTGGTGGACGCCAGCGGCGCCTATGTCATGCCCGGCGGCATCGACCCGCACACCCATATGGAGCTGCCCTTCATGGGCACGGTCGCGTCGGAGGATTTCTATACCGGAACGGCGGCCGGCATGGCTGGCGGCAACACGCTGATCATCGACTTCGTCATCCCCGCCCCGCAACAAAGCCTTTTGGAGGCCTATCGCGACTGGCAGGCCAAGGCCGAGAAGGCGTGCGGCGACTACAGCTTCCATGTCGCCGTCACATGGTGGTCGGACCAGGTGGAGGCGGAAATGGGCGAACTGGCCCGCGATCACGGGGTCAACAGCTTCAAGCATTTCATGGCCTACAAGAACGCCATCATGGTGGAGGACGACGTGCTGATGCACTCGTTCCGCCGCTGTCTGGAACTGGGCGCCGTGCCCACGGTGCACGCCGAAAACGGCGAGGTTGTCTATCTGATGCAAAAGGCGCTGCTGGAGGCCGGCATCACCGGCCCCGAGGGTCACCCCCTGTCCCGCCCGGCGGAGGTCGAGGGCGAGGCCGCCAACCGCGCCATCTCCATCGCCGGCATGGTCGGATCCCCGGTCTACATCGTCCATGTCAGCTGCAAGGACGCGCTGGACGCCATCGCCCGCGCCCGCAGCGCCGGTCAGCGGGTCTATGGCGAGGTCCTGGCCCAGCATCTGGTGGTGGACGACAGCGTCTACCGCAACAAGGACTGGCTGCAGGCCGCCGGCCATGTGATGAGCCCGCCGTTCCGGCCCAAACATCACCAGGACGCGCTGTGGGCGGGGCTGGTCAACGGCACCGCCCAGACCACGGCCACCGACCATTGCTGCTTCTGCGCCGATCAGAAGGCGGCCGGCCGTGACGATTTCACCAAGATCCCCAACGGCACCGCCGGGATCGAGGACCGCATGGCCGTGCTGTGGTCAGAAGGCGTGGCCAAGGGCCGGCTGACGCCGCAGGAATTCGTGGCCGTGACGTCCACCAACTGTGCCCAGATCTTCAACCTCTACCCCCGGCGCGGCGCGGTGCGCGTCGGCGCCGATGCGTCGCTGGTGGTCTGGGATCCGGCGGGCACCCGCACGATCAGCGCCAAGACCCACCACCAGAACATCGATTTCAACGTGTTCGAGGGTATGGAGGTGACCGGCACCTGCGCCGTGACCGTCAATCACGGCCAAGTGGTGTGGGAAAACGGTCAGCTTTCCGTCGAAAAGGGCGCCGGGCGCCACATTCCCCGGCCCACCTTCCCGGTGGTGTTCGACGCGGTGCGCAAGCGCAACGATTTCCTGAAACCGCGTGCCGTCAAGCGCGAGCCGAGCAGCTTCGTCACCCCGTGAGGGCGGGCCGCCCCCATCGATAACCGGCACCCCCTGGGCCGGAACGACGCGGCCCGTCGCCCACGACCACGAAAAGCGGCATCCGGCGAGACCCTGGGGGATCCGCCGGGGCGGTCATCCAGGGCCTCGCCGCCGGGACTAGGTTACATCAGGTCTTGAGCCTTTTCCCAGGCCTCGTGGCTCCAGGCGCCGACCGGCGCCTCGCTGATCACGGGGTCGCTCTCGCCGCTCAGCAGCACCTCGATGGTCCGCTCATAGGCGGCCGGGTCCAGATAGCCGAGACCCCTGGTTTCGCCGGAGATCAAGGTGGCGATGTTCTCCATCTGGCGGGTCTGCACCTCGACCGTCGCCGCGCCGGAAGAATCGTTGTCGACCACGATTTCCGCCGCTTCCTCGACATTGTCGATGGCGTACTGCCAGCCCTTGACGGTGGCGGCGATGAACCGGGACAGCTTGTCGACGAATTCCGGATCCTGGAGGTCGCCCTCAAGGGCATAGAGCCCGTCCTCCAGCGTCGCCACGCCTTCGTCTTCGTAGAAGAAGGTGATCAGCTCGTCCTCGGTCAGGCCGGCGTCGATAAGCTGCCAGTACTCGTTGTAGATCATGGTGGAGATGCAGGCGGCCTGGTCCTGCAACAGGGGATCGACATTGAACGACTGACGCAGCACGGTGACGTCGGGATCGGCGCCGGAATGGCTGAAGCCAAGCTGGCTCATCCACGACAGGAAGGGATATTCGTTGCCGCCGAACCAGACGCCCAGTGTCTTGCCCTCGAAATCCGTGGGCGCGGTGATGCCGGTCGATTTCTTGCAGGTCAGCATCATGCCCGAACGGTCGAAGATCTGGGCGACATTGACCAGCGGCACGCCGGATTCCCGCGCGGCCATCGCCGACGGCATCCAGTCGACGATCACGTCGGCGCCGCCCGCGGCAATGACCTGCGGCGGCGCGATATCCGGGCCGCCCGGCTTGATCGTGACGTCGAGGTCGTACTCCTCGTAAAACCCTTTGTCCTGGGCCACGAAATAGCCCGCGAACTGGGCCTGCGGAACCCATTTCAACTGGACCGTGAATTCATCCGCCGCCTGCGCCGATGCCGCGCTCAACGCGACCACGGCCGACGCCGCCAAAAGTCCGATCTTTTTCATGATGACCTCACCTGTTGTTTGTTTCTGTGGGATGGATGCCAGAAGGTGGTGCGACGCTCCAGAAGCGCCAACCCGCCATAGCTCGCCGATCCGGCAACCGCGGCGACGACGATGGTGGCCCACACCAGATCGACGTTGAAGCGGCCGATCTCCGTGGCGATACGGAATCCCATGCCATAGATCGGCGTGCCGAAGAATTCGGCGACGATGGCACCGATCAGAGCCAGGGTGGAGTTGAGTTTAAGCGCGTTGAAAACGAAGGGCATGGCCCCGGGCAGGCGCAGCTTGAGCAACGTCTGGCGATAGCCCGCCGCGTAGGACCGCATCAGATCCCGTTCCATGACGCCCGCCGATTGCAGCCCGGCCAGGGTGTTGACCATCATCGGGAAGAAGGTCATGACCACCACCACCGCCGCCTTGGACTGCCAGTCGAAACCGAACCACATCACCATGATCGGCGCGATGCCGACGATGGGCATGGCGCTGATCAGGCTGCCCAGGGGCAACAGCCCGCGCTGAAGAAAGGGCGACCGGTCGATGGCCACGGCGGTCAGGAACCCGGCCCCGCTGCCGATGATGAATCCCGGAATGACCGATTTGAGGAAAGTCTGGACGAAATCCGTCCACAGGTCGAACCGGTGCTCGGCCATCGCGGCGGCAATGGCGCCGGGAGCCGGCAACAGGATCGGCGGCACCTCGAACCCGCGGACCAGCACCTCCCACAGATAGATCAGCAGCGCGCCGAACAGAATTGGCACGGCCAGATCGACGCCCCGCCCGGACAGATGGGCAAGGCGCGACAGGGCCAGCCACAGAACCACCGCCACGGCCAGGACGAAAACCAGCCCGCCGGCCAGTCCGCCGGCGAACACGAACCCCTCGCCGATGCGCAGCAGCAGCAGCAGACCGAACAGGACCCCGGCGGCGACCAGCAGGATACCGCCTCCAAGCCGGCCCGCCGCCGGCCGGAGGCTCGCCCCCAGGGCCGCAAGACCCAGCGCCAGCAGCACATAATCCCGGCCCAGGGCCAGCACCCGAACCTCGTCCTCGCCGACCATGCCGGCTGGCACGGCCAGGGCGGTCGCCACCAGCAGTACGGCGAGGCCGATCAGGGCGATCGCCTCGGCCCGGCGGGGCGTCACGGCTGGTTCCCCCGGCTGGCCCTGGCCAGCCGTTCGGCCAGGGTGACCGCCGCGATGGCGGCCATGGCCAGAAACGCCGCCATGAACAGGGCTGCCCAGATGGCGGTCGTCTGACCGTAGTACGATCCCGTCAGCAGCCGCGCGCCGATGCCCGCCTGCGCGCCCGTGGGAAGTTCGCCGACAATGGCCCCGACCAGCGCCAGGGCGATGGCCACTTTGAGACTAGGGAACAGGAACGGCACGGCCGACGGCCAGCGCAGCTTGGCGAACACCTGGCCTTCGCCGGCGCTGTAGGTGCGCATCAGATCCAGTTGCAGGGGATCGGGCGCGCGCAGCCCCTTGACCATGCCGATGGTGACTGGGAAGAAGCTGAGATAAGCCGAGATCAAGGCCTTGGGCACCAGCCCGGTCAGCCCGATATTGCCGAGCACGACCACAACCATGGGGGCGATGGCCAGGATCGGCACGGTCTGGGAGGCGATGATCCACGGCATCAGCGAACGGTCCAGCGTGCCGTTGTGCACGATACCGACAGCCAGAAGGATGCCGAGTCCGCTTCCCAGGGCAAAGCCCAGCAAAGTCGAACTCATGGTGACGGCGGCATGGTAGATCAGACTGCGCCTGCTGGTCACCGGCCGTGTGATGGTGCTGTCCCACAGCTCCACCGCCACCTGATCGGGCGTCGGCAGCACCGGCCGATCCAGCGACCAGGTTCCGGTGACGAGCTCCGCCACGCCCCAGGGTTCGCCGGCCCGGTCCAGGGCCTGGGTAACCCGATCGCGGTTGAGCAATACGGCTCCGGCATACCAAACGACCAGCAGCAGGGCCAGCACGGTCAGGATTGGTAGCGTCCGACCGTCGCGAACGCGGCGCCACGCCCGCCCTCCGGGCGGCGACGGCGGCAGCGCGGCGGCTGTGGTGGCGATCATGCGCTTTGGTCCACCCTACTCATAGGAGTGTCCCGCGCGCAGGGCGACCCGCACCTTGTGCGCGATGTCCAGGAACTCCGGTGTCTCGCGGATATCGAGATCGCGCTGCGGCGGCAGGTCGCTGTCGATGACCTCCAGCACCCGGCCCGGCCGCGGCGTCATGACCACGATGCGCGACGACAGGAACACCGCTTCCGGAATGGAATGGGTCACGAAGACGACGGTGATATCGGTCCGGTTCCACAGATCGAGCAGATGGACGTTGAGATTGTCGCGGGTGATTTCGTCGAGCGCTCCGAACGGCTCGTCCATCAGCAGGAGATCGGGCTCGAAGCTCAACGCCCGGGCGATGGAGACGCGCTGCTGCATCCCGCCCGACAGTTGCCAGGGAAACTTGCGCTCGAAACCGGCCAGCCCGACCGTGGCCAGAGTCGATTGCGCCCGCTCCGTCCGTTCGGCCTGCGGCATGCCCATGATCTCGAGCGGCAACTGGACGTTGCGCTGGACATTGCGCCAGGGATAGAGCGCCGGCGCCTGAAAGACATAGCCGTAGGACCGGTCCAGCCGCGCCTGTTCGGGGGTACCGCCGTTGACGCTAAGGGTCCCGGCGGTCGGCCGCTCCAGATCGGCGATGACCCGCAGCAGCGTGGTTTTGCCGCAACCCGACGGCCCGATCAGGGAAACGAAGTCGCCCCGGCCGATATCGAGGTCGATGTCCTGCAGGGCCGTGACGGCGGCGTCGCCGGTCTGAAAGACGAGACCGAGCCCCCGCGATTCGACCACCGAGGCGCGGCCCGACGCGGGACGGTGCGGGGCCGGCTGGGCCGACGACGGGGCCGATGTCACCATAAATTACCCATAATCAGACATTCGCTTTCGACAACATGGCGTGCAACAGGACATTGGCCCCCGCGGCGCAATCCTCGAAGGTCGCGTTTTCGATCTCGTTGTGGCTGATACCGTTCTCGCACGGGATGAAGATCATGGAGGTCGGCGCGGTACGGGCGACATAGCACGCATCGTGCCCGGCACCGCTGACCATCTCGCGATGGCTGTAGCCATTGTCCTCGGTCGCCTTGCGCACGGCGGCGACGCAGTCCTTATCGAACTGCACAGGCGGGAAATGCCAGACATCGCGAATGTCGATGTCGATCACGCCATCCGCCGTCAGTTTCGCGCTGGCGTCGCGCAGCTTTCGGTCCATCTCCGACAGAACCCCGTCGTCCGGATGACGGAAATCGACCGTGAAGGCAACTTGACCGGGAATGACATTACGCGACTGGGCATCGATGTTGAGCACACCGACCGTGCCGACGGCATTGGGCGCGTGCTCCAGGGCGATCCGGTTGACCGCCAGCACCAGATGCGAGGCGGCCACCAGGGCGTCGCGGCGCAAGGTCATCGGCGTGGTTCCGGCGTGGCTTTCGCGGCCGGTGACGGCGACATCGTACCAGCGCTGTCCCTGGGCGTCGGTGACAACGCCGATGGTCTTTTCCTCGGCCTCCAGGATGGGGCCCTGCTCGATATGCAGCTCGAAGAACGCGCCGAATTTCTGGGCGCCGACCTTGGCATCGCCGCGATAGCCGATCCGCTCCAGCTCTTCGCCGAAGGATGCACCGTCGGCATCGGTGAGGGCATCGGCGAACGCCTTGTCGAAGGCGCCCGCGTAAACGCCGGAAGCCAGCATGGCCGGCGCAAAACGCGACCCTTCCTCGTTGGTCCAGTTGGTGATCAGGATGGGGGCGTTGGTTTCGTACCCCGCGTCGTTGAGCGTACGCACGACCTCCAGCCCCGCCAGGACACCCAGGACACCGTCATACTTGCCGCCCGTCGGCTGGGTATCGAGATGGGATCCGCAGGCCACCGGCGGCAGGCTGTTGTCCTTGCCGGGGCGCAGCGCGAAGATATTCCCCATCTCATCCACGCTTACCGTGCAGCCGGCTTCCTTGCACTTGGTCACGAACCAGTCACGCACCTGACGATCAAGATCGGTCAGCGTCAAGCGGCGGATGCCGCCCTTCGGCGTCTTACCGATCTCCGCCGTCTCCATCAGCGTGTCCCACAGGCGCTGGGCATTGATTGTCAGGTTCTGCATTCCGTGCCTCGCATCTTCGGCAGAGCCAATACCGCTGGGCTGGTTCGTATTCTAGTCGTTTCAGCAACGGCCATGCCACCATCGCCTACCAAACAACACCTGGAACGCCAACGACGAACCGGTCAAGGCCGACTGCATCGATCTTGTGCAGATCGCCGGCCGATGCTCAATCGCGACGCAACGATCGGCCGTCTACTCGGCCGCCTCCCGGCGCGGGTTGCGCGGATCGTGCTTCCAGGTGACATAGGGAAGGCCGGTATCCACAGGGTTCATGGTGATGCAATCGTCGACCGGACAGACATGCATGCACAGATTGCACCCCACGCATTCCTCGTCGATGATCTCGTACCGCCGCCGCCCCGCCTCGTCGCGCAATGCCGCGATGGACTGGTGCGACGTATCCTCGCACACCACATAGCATTTGCCGCACTGGATGCAGAGATCCTGATCGATGTGGGCGATGGTCTTGAAGTTCATGTTCAAGTCCTGCCATTCGACGAAGTTCGGCACCGCCAGGCCCTGGAAATCGGCGAGCGTGGCGTACCCTTTTTCATCCATCCAGTTGGCAAGACCCGACGCCATGTCTTCCACGATCTTGAAGCCATGGGCCATGGCGGCGGTACAGACCTGTACGTTGCCGCCCCCCAACGCCATGTATTCGGCCGCGTCGCGCCAGGTCGAGACGCCGCCGATGGCCGAGATGGCCATGCCCCGGCATTCCGGATCGCGGGCGATCTGGCCGACCATGCGCAGCGCGATCGGCTTGACCGCCGGACCGCAATAGCCGCCGTGGGTACCGTGCCCGTCGACCACCGGGGTCGGCGCCATCTGATCCAGATCGATGGAGACGATGGATTGGATGGTGTTGATCAGAGACACCGCGTCGGCGCCGCCGCGGCGGGCCGCGCGGGCCGGCATCAGGATATCGGTGATGTTCGGAGTGAGTTTGACGATCACCGGCATCCGGCTGTGCTGCTTGCACCAGCGGGTGACCATCTCGACATATTCGGGCACCTGGCCCACCGCCGAGCCCATGCCCCGTTCCGACATGCCGTGCGGGCAGCCGAAGTTGAGCTCGATGCCGTCGGCCTCGCAATCCTCGACCCGTGCCAGGATGGCCTTCCACGCCTCCTCCTCGCACGGCACCATCAAGGATACGATCATGGCCCGGTCCGGCCACGCCCGCTTGACCGCCTTGATCTCCCGCAGATTGACGTCGAGCGGCCGGTCCGTGATCAGTTCGATGTTGTTGAACCCGGCAACGCGCGCCCCGTTGTAGCCGATGGCGCCGTACCGCGACGACACGTTGACCACCGGCGGATCCTCGCCCAGCGTTTTCCAGACCACGCCCCCCCAACCGGCGCGGAACGCGCGCTCGACATTGTACTGCTTGTCGGTCGGCGGGGCCGAGGCCAGCCAAAACGGATTGGGCGATCGGATGCCCAGGAAGTCGTTACGAATGTCCGCCATGGTCCGGTTCTCCTTTCGCGGGGGCCGGGATCGGCTAAGAGCCTGTCCGCAGCAAACGATCGATGGCGTGGGCCGCGACCTTGCCGTCCTGCACCGCACTGACCGTCAGATCGGCGCCCTTGACGCAGTCACCGCCGGCGAACACGTCCGGCAGGGAGGTCTGGCGATCTTCGTTGACCGCGATCCTGTCGCCATCGAGATCCAGTGCCTCGACCGACCCGTCGGCCTGGGCGGCCGGAACAAAATACTGCCCCACCGCCTTGAACACCTGATCGGCCATCAGCGTGAACAGGTCGCCGGTGCCGATCAGCCGCCCCTGCTCGTCGAGCCGTGTGTATTCGAACTCGATTTCCTTGACGTGCTGGGCGCCATTGGCCGGCCACCCGATAAGGCGCCGCGGCTGGGCATAGTATTTGATCTTGACGCCGTTGGTCTGCGCCCAGTCCTGTTCCTTCCACGTCGCCGACATGTGCGCCTGGCCACGCCGATAGACCAGGGTTACGTCCTCCGCGCCCAATCGCTTCACCTGGGTGGCGATGTCGATGGCGGTGTTGCCGCCGCCGATGACCACCACGCGCCGGCCGACCGGCAGGCCGGCAAGGTCGGGAGCCTGGCGCAGCGCGGCAATGTAATCGACGGCATTGACCACGCCGGCCATATCCTCGCCCTCCAGCCCCAGGGAGCGCACCGCCGTGTGCCCAAGCCCCAGGAACACGGCATCGAAGTCACGGCGAAGGTCGGCCAGGGCCATGTCCCGGCCCAGGGCCTGCCCCAGGCGCAACTCGATCCCGCCCAGCGACAGGATGAAGTCCAGTTCCCGTTGAGCAAACTCATCGGGCACCTTGTAGGCGGCGATGCCGTATTCGTTCAGCCCGCCGCCCTTTTCTCGCGCCTCGTACACCACCGCATCGTGCCCCAGCAGCGCCAACCTGTGGGCGCACGCCATCCCCGCCGGACCGGCGCCGACCACCGCGATCCGCCGGCCGCTGGCCGGGGCACGGGTATAGGGCTGAATATCGTGGGCGTAGAGATGATCGGTGGCATAGCGTTGCAGCGCGCCGATCCGCACCGGCTTTTCTTCCGCCGTGTTGCGGACGCAGGCTTCCTCGCACAACTCCTCCACCGGACACACCCGGGCGCACATGCCGCCCATGATGTTGCTGTCTAGGATGGTGGTGGCCGCGCCCTTCACATTACCGGTGGCGATGGATTTGATGAAGGCGGGGATGTCGATGCCGGTCGGGCAGGCCTCGATACACGGCGCGTCGTAGCAGAAATAGCAGCGATTGGACTCGATGACGGCCTGGCGCGGGTCGAGCGGCGGATGGGCGTCGCCGAAATTTTCAGCCAGCCGTTCCCCATCCAACCGGGCATGTCCGATATCCGGCCCTTGTGTCATCCGCTGTCAGTCTCCCCTGCGTCGTGCCCTGATCGGTAAATCGCGTTATTATAAGCCTATTGAGAATCGGGCCCGGTCGCGATCGTTCCGATGTGCAAGGCTAGTCAAAAGTTGACCGTTTGGTCAAAAAAAATGTGCGGGAGGCCGGAAAGAAGCCGCGCCAAAGAGGGAAAGGAGAGAACCGGGCGATGGCCGACGGGCTGCTTGACGACACACGCCCGGCCAATGGAGGCCGGACACGCCAGCGCAACGAGGCGCTGATCCTTGAGGCCGCCGAGGCGGTGTTCGCGGAGGCCGGGTTTACCGGCGCCACCATGCAGGCCATCGCCCAGCGGGCCGGTCTGCCCAAGGCCAATCTGCACTATTATTTCGGCACCAAGGAGACCCTCTACCGGGCGCTGCTGGCGACCAACCTCGACATGTGGATCGAGGCCTTCGACCATATCGTGCCGGAGCGCGAGCCGGCCGACGCGTTGGCCGCCTATATTCGGGACAAGATGTATTGGTCGCGGGTCCGGCCGCTGGCCTCAAAGGTGTTCGCCAACGAAGTGATGCATGGCGCCCAACAGATCGAGGGCTATCTCTCGACCAAGCTGCGCCGAATGGTGGCCGACAAGGCGGCGGTGGTGGAAGCCTGGATCGCCGCCGGCAAGATGGCCCCTGTCGACCCGGTCCATCTGTTTTTCAGCCTGTGGGCGATGACCCAGACCTACGCCGATTTCGACGTCCAGGTCCGGGCCGTTCTGGGGCGAGATACCCTCTCGGACCGGGACTTCGCGGCCGCCACGGATCATGTCGTCGCCCTGACCTTGCGCGGCTGCGGCCTGACCCCGCCGGAGCCAAGCGACGACCGGGGTAAAAGCACGCCTTAGAAGCGTTCCCGCACCACGCGGGTGCCGCAGACCAGGTCGTGCAGGGCCTGCTTTTCCTTCATCCACAGGGGCATGAGGAAGCCGATGTAGAGGGGCAAAGTCGAAATCGCATAGGAAAGCAAACGGCCCAGGGCGAAGGCCGGCCCGATCCTCTTCCCACTCGTCCTGATGACGTATATTCCCATGATTCTCTTTCCGATGGTCGCCTGCCATCGACTCGACATCGGAACAATGTAATAAATCATATAAGCAATGGTAATGAGCAATGAATATAAAATATTCGTTGTGGATTCACTTCCATTCTGATTAAGAGCCACAATATATGGTATGGTAAAAATGATCGTAAAGATCGATGTTATGAACTGATCGATGACGAGAGCGACAAACCGGCGCCCGAAGCCGGCATAGCGTCCCGAGTCCGTTTCGTTTGCCATGACCGGCTGTCGATCGGCTGTAAGGCTCTGGTCCATCACTGCATCCTTTCACAGATCCAATCACGCTGATCGGAGACCGTCGATCGGTTCGCTATCTATCGAGTAAAAGTGTAAAAATTTTGCCAAGACACGTATAAGTCGATTGCCGGCACATCGCCCGTTGCCTTCACCGGGGTTGCACCGCCATAGTGGGGCCGGTCCGCCCAAAACAGTCGCGGAGGCCGCCGTGCGTCCCGCTCATATTCGAAGCATCCTGATTGCCCTGCTGCCCCTGGCGGCGGCCTGCGCCGGACAACCCGAGTCTTCGCCGACCCAGATGTCCGAAGGCGTGGCGGAACCCATCACGGTGTCGGTCGAGAGGTTCGACCGCGGCGAGTCCGAAACGCTGACGGCGCGGGCGGCAACCGCCGCAGCCGCCGGGCGCGAGGCGGAGGCGCTGGCGCTCTATCGCCAGGCGGGTCTGGCCTGGCCGGACAACCGCGCGGCCTGGGAAGGGCTGGCGACGATGGCCGGCCGCCGGGGCGATGGCGCGGAGGAAGCGGCGGCCCGGTTCATGATCGACCGGCTGAACCTCTACCCGTCCGATGCGTTGTTCGTGCAGCGGGATGTCAATCTGGCGCTCAAACGCTATGTCGCGGCACAGGAACGGACCCCGGCCGCAAACCCGGCGGAGATTGCCTACGCCCGGGCGCTGACCGATTTCTACGATTCGCTCTATGCCGCCCGTGGCGACTATCAGGAAATGCGGCCGTTCCTGAACGTGGACACTCGGGAGTTGCCGGCGGTGGTCGTCACCGGAGCCGCCGCCGCGGCCTACGCGGTGACCCTGGGCATGAGCAGCAGCGGCGAATAGCGGCGCTGCCGCGCGTGGGTCACCGGGCGATCCGGCCCCGCCCTATTCCGCCGCCCGCGCGATCGGCGGCATCGCATTCCAGATTTCCTCGGCATATTCCCGAACCGTGCGATCGGAGGAAAACCAGCCGACGCCCGCGGTGTTGAGCACCGCCTTGCGCAGCCATTGGTCGCGATCCGCAAAGACGGTATCGGTCTGGTTCTGGGCCGTGCAGTAGGCCGCGAAATCGGCCGTGACCAGATAGGGGTCGCCACCCAACAGGCTATCGACCAGCGGCCGGAACCGGTCGGGATCGCCGGGGGAGAACACACCGTTTGCGATCATGTCCAGCGCACGCTTGAGCCGCGGGTCGGCCTCGACCACGGCGCGCGGGTCGAACCCGCCGGCACGCACTTCGACAACCTCCGGCGCGGTCAGCCCGAAGATGAAGATGTTTTCGGGTCCCACGCGATCTCGGATCTCGACATTGGCGCCGTCCAAGGTGCCGATGGTCAGGGCGCCGTTGAGCGCGAACTTCATGTTGCCGGTGCCCGAAGCCTCCTTGCCGGCGGTCGAAATCTGTTCGGACAGGTCCGTGGCGGGAATGATCCTCTCCGCCAGGCTGACATTGTAGTTGGGCAGGAACACGATTTTCAGAAGATCCCGCACGGCGGGATCCTGATTGACGACCCGGGCGATATCGTTGCCCAGCTTGATGATCAGCTTGGCCATGGTGTAGGACGGCGCCGCCTTGCCGGCGAAAATCTTGACCCGTGGCGCCCAGTTTCCCGTCGGCCGGTCGCGCATGGCGTTGTACAGCGCCACCGTGTGCAGCAGGTTCAAAAGCTGACGCTTGTATTCATGGATGCGCTTGATCTGGACATCGAAGATGGCGTCCGGATCGAGCGCGATGTCCATCCGTTCCTGCACGAACGCAACCAGGTTTGCCTTGTTGATTCGCTTGGCGCGATCGAAGGCGGCCCGGAAACCGGCCTCCTCGGCATGAGGCTTCAACGCCGAAAGACGCTCCAGATCGGCGATCCAGCCATCGCCAATGGTCTCCTGGATCAGGCCCGCCAGGGGCGCGTTGCATTGCAGCAGCCAGCGCCGGGGCGTGATGCCGTTGGTCTTGTTGACGATGCGGCCGGGGAACTGGGCAGCCAGGTCGGCGAACACGGTTTCCTTCATGAGGTCGGTGTGCAGGGCCGAGACACCGTTGACCTTGTGGCTGCCCAGAAAGGCGAGGTTGCCCATGCGGACGCGCCGATCACCGTTTTCCTCGATCAGCGACAGCCGGGACAGGGATGCGTTGTCGATCGGCCCCCGCGACCGGACACTTTCCAGAAAGCGGGCGTTGAGTTCATAAATGATCTGCATATGCCGTGGCAGGATCCGTTCGACCATATGGATCGGCCATGTCTCCAGCGCCTCGGGCAGCAGGGTGTGGTTGGTGTATGAAATGGTTCCCTGGGTAACCGCCCAGGCATCGTCCCACCGCATGCCCTCGCCATCGATCAGCAGGCGCATCAACTCCGGCACGGCCAGGGCCGGATGGGTGTCGTTGAGCTGTATGGCGGCGTGGCGGGCCAGATTTTCCAGCGTGCCATAAGTCGCCTTGTGCCGGCGCAGAATGTCCTGCAACGACGACGACGTGAAAAAATACTCCTGGCAGAAGCGCAGTTCCTGACCGGCGGCGGTGGCGTCGTTGGGATACAGCACTCGCGACAGGTTTTCCGACATCACCTTCTGTTCGACGGCGCCCAGATAGTCGCCCCGGTTGAATTCCTCCAGCTTGAACCGGTTGGTCGGTTTGGCCGACCACAGCCGCAGGGTATTGATGGTCCGTCCGCCCCAACCGACCACCGGCACGTCATAGGCGGTGGCGATGACCCGGTGGGTGTCGATCCACTTGAAATGGCGAGTCCCGTCGGCGCCGCGCACGGCCTCGACCCGTCCGTGGAAGTCGATCGGATAGGACGCCTCGGGCCGTTCGAATTCCCACGGATTGCCGGACTGCAGCCAGTCCTCCGGCTCCTCGATCTGCCAGCCGCGTTCGAACCGCTGCTTGAACATGCCGTACTCGTAGCGGATGCCGTAGCCGTAGCCGGCGATGCCCAGGGTGGCCATGCTGTCCAGGAAACAGGCCGCGAGCCGGCCGAGACCGCCATTGCCCAGCGCCTGGTCCGGCTCCGACCGCAGGATCTCGTCGGCATCGACGCCCAGATCCATCAGCGCTTCCCGGCAGCTCTCCACGATGCCCAGATTGCTCATGGAACTGACAAGCAGCCGGCCGATCAGGAATTCCAGGGACAGGTAATAGACCCGCTTCTGGCCGGATTCGTAGCTGGATCTGGTCGTGTTCATCCATTGGTCGACCACGCAGGATCGGACCGCCAGGGCGACGGCGCGAAACCAGTCGTGGGGCGTGGCATGGGTGGCGTCCTTGCCGACCGAGTAGACCAGCCACTCTAGGAAAGCGGTCTTGAGAGCCTCCTTGTCGAGGCCCCGGGAGTCGAGTTCGGATGGGTGAAAACGAGGGTCCATGATCGGTCCTCAAACGGCTTCGCAATTGCGGATCTGAAAAAAAACGCGAACCTTCGAAAAGGTGTTGCCGAAGAAGCCAACCCCGGCTCGCCCGAGAGGTCCCACGACTATTGGGCAATACTAGGGCGCAAGCCTTTAAGATCCATAACCATCGCCACACTTACACCCGTCGGCATGGGACGGCCCCGCCATATCAAAGAATGGATCGGCCTGCCAAGTCCTATCGGAGACGGAAGGCGTAACATGGTCAAATGCCGTCGGCCCGGAGGGTCGGTGGGCGATCCAAAAAAGAACCCCCCGCAAAAAGCGGGGGGTATTGGGATCGCTTGGGTGAGAGCGCTCTTCTCTCGAACGCTCCCGATCACAAGGGCCGAGGTCAGCCTTCGACCTCGGCATAGGTGCCGTTGCTCCACTGGTACCAGACATAGGCCGGCTGCATGACATCGCCCTTCTCGTCGAAGGAGATTTCACCCAGCACGGTATCGAATGTGGTGCTATGCAACGTTTCGATGACAGCGTCGAGGTCGGTCGATCCGGCGGCTTCAGCCGCTTGAGCGAAGACCTGGACGGCGGCGTAGGTGTAAAGGGTGTATCCTTCGGGCTCCGTCCCTTCGGCCCGGAACGCCTCAACCACCTCGGCCGCCTGCTCGAACTTCCGTGGGTCGGGACCGAAGGTCATCAGCGTGCCATCGCCGGCGTCACCGGTGATCGCCCAGAACTCGTCCGTGACCAGCGCATCGCCGGAGATCAGTTGAGTGTCCATGCCCTGCTCGCGCATTTGGCGGGCCATCAGGCCAGCCTCGGTGTGGTACCCGCCGACATATAGGACGTCGATGTTCTCCTGCTTCAGCTTGGATACCAAGGCGGAATAGTCGCTCTCACCGGCTGTATAGGCCTCGTACAGCGCCTCGGTCACGCCGGCCTCGTTGAGCGCCGCCTGAGTGGCGTCGGCCAAACCCTTCCCGTAGGCGGTCTTGTCGTGAACGATCGCTATCCGCCTATCGCCATAGGTGGCGGCCAAATACTCAGCGGCGATCTGACCCTGCTGGTCATCACGGCCACAGACGCGGAACACGTTGTCGCCGCCCTCGTCAGTCAGGGCCGGGTTGGTCGATGCCGGCGAGATCTGGAGAATGCCCTCTTCGGTATAGACCTGGCTGGCCGGGATCGAGGAACCCGAACAGAAATGGCCGGCCATGAAGACGACGCCTTCATTGACCATCTGGTTGGCGACGGACACGGCCTGCCGCGGATCGCAGGCATCGTCGCCGATCCTGAGGACCAATTCCTCGCCCAATACGCCGCCGGCCTCGTTGATATCCGCGACGGCGGCTTCGGCGCCGGCCTTCATCTGGGCGCCGAAGGAGGCGTATTGGCCGGTCATCGGGCCGGCTGTTGCGATCACGATTTCCGCCTGAGCGGCCGTGGCCATCATCAGCGCGGCGGCCGAAACGGCCATGGTAAAGGTCAGTGTTTTCATGTGAAGTGAGCTCCCTGCTGCATGAGCGTTTCATGATACATCGCTTAGCGTCCACCACCCGCCATTGATCGCCATGGGGAGGAAACCAAGTTGGCGGCGATGTGCCGGAACGATCGTGAGCCGCCGTTCATGGGCAAGCGGCCAAACCCTTCCAAGCTTGGGTATAGACTAGCACGGCTACGGAAAACCGCAAATTCTCCCTTTCCCCAAACCATTGAAACCGTTTGTCACATTCCCTAACCAGAAGCCTTTTTGGTCCAGCCGAACAGCCCCTGGCGCTGATACAGCCACGGGTACTGGGATGCCATCTTGCGCGCCAGGGTTGCCCGATAAGCGGCCAGGCTGATGGCGGCCAGCACGATGAAGTCGATGACATACCCGGTGACCGAAAGCAGTTCGCCGCCAAACAGCGCGAATACCAGAAACCGGTCTCCGCAGGTCAGCAACAAAGCATAGGGAATGCATTTCCACATGGGCTGCCAGCCATTGGCCATGGCCTGGCCGGTCATGAAGGCGGCAAAACCCATCAGAACCACGGTCACGCCAATAAAGACGGGGACAGACGTGCCGAGCAGGCTTTCCATTTCGATCTCCCTTACAACCCCACCGGCACGATCAATGACCGCCTTCGAGATAGGCGGTCCGAACCTCTGGATTGGCCAGCAACTCCGCGCCCGTTCCGGCCATGGTGACGACGCCGTTGACCATGACGTACCCGCGATGAGCCAGCTTCAAGGCATGATAGGCATTCTGTTCGACCAGAAAGACCGTGACCCTCTGACTCTCGTTGATCTCCCGGATGACCTCGAAGATCTGTTTGACGATCAGAGGCGCCAGGCCCAGCGACGGTTCGTCGAGCAGCAGCAGGCGCGGCCGGCTCATCAGCGCCCGGCCAATGGCCAGCATCTGCTGTTCGCCGCCCGACAGCGTGCCCCCGCGCTGATGCCGCCGTTCCGCCAGGCGCGGGAACAAGGCCAGAACACGGTCCAGATCCGACTGGAAATGGGTGGGGTCGGACGTCAGCCCGCCCATTTGCAGGTTTTCCATGACCGACATCCGGGCAAAGATGCGTCGCCCCTCCGGCGAATGGGCGATACCCTTGCGGATGATGCGGTAGGTTGGCGTGCGGGTGATTTCTTCGCCCTCGAACCGCACGGCGCCGTGTCGTGCCTGGGGGTTGGCGCAGATGGTCATCAGCAGGGTCGATTTTCCGGCGCCGTTGGCCCCGATCAAGGTCACGATCTCGCCCTCGTTGACCTCCAGATCGACGCCGCGCAGCGCCTCGATGGACCCGTAAAAGGTCCGTACGCCCTGAACAGACAGCATCAGGCCCGCCCCCCGTCCGGCGCGAGGTCGGCGACGACCTCAGGCGGCAGTTCCTCGTCTTCCTCCTCGCCCAGATAGGCGCGGATCACCGCCGGGTCGCTGCGCACCTGCTCCGGCGCGCCGTCGGCGATCTTCTTGCCGTAGTCCAGGACAACGACATGATCGGAGATCCGCATGACCACGCTCATGTCGTGCTCGATGAGCAGGACGGCGGTGCCGTGTTCGTCGCGGATCGACAGAATCAGCTCGTTCAGTTTGGCGGTCTCGCGGGGGTTGAGACCGGCCGCCGGCTCGTCCAGGCACAGCATCGTGGGCCGCGTGCACATGGCCCGCGCGATTTCCAGCCGGCGCTGGTCACCGTAAGGCAGATTGCCGGCATCGATGTCGGCGTGGTCCGTGAGGTCCACCTTGTCCAGCCAGTACCGGGCCAGATCCACGGCCTCGGCCTCCGCCTTGCGGAAGGATGGCGCGCCGACCAGCCCCAGCACGCTGAACCCCGACGCGCGCATCAGCCGGTTGTGCTGGGCCACGAGAAGGTTCTCCAGCACGCTCATGGCCTGAAACAGACGGATGTTCTGGAAGGTGCGGGCGACCCCCGCGCGCTGGGCGATATGGTGCCCCTCCATCCGCTCCAGCAGGTATTCGGTGCCGTCGCGGCGCAGCGACAGCCGACCCTCGGTCGGCTTGTAGAAGCCGGTCAGGCAATTGAAGACCGTCGTCTTGCCCGCCCCGTTCGGTCCGATGATGGCGGTGATGGCACCTGGAATGGCATCGAACGACACGGCGTCGATGGCGACAAGACCGCCAAACCGCATGGTCAGCCGCTCCACCCGCAGCAACGGCTCGGCCGATGGCGTCATGTGGCCGACGCCTCCTGTGCCTCGGACCGGGCCGCCAGGGCCTGTTTGCGGCCATGAAGAAAGATGGTGGGATCTCGGTGGGCCAAAAGGCCGCGCGGCCGCCAGACCATGATCAGCACCATCGCCCCGCCGAACGCCAGCATGCGGTATTGCTCGATCTCGCGGAACACCTCGGGCAGGCCAATCACCAGGATCGCCGCCAGCACGACGCCGGCCTGGCTGCCCATGCCGCCCAGCACGACGATGGCCAGGATGATGGCCGATTCGATAAAGGTGAAGCTTTCCGGACTGATGAAGCCCTGGCGGGTGGCGAAGAACGAACCGGCGAACCCGCCGAACATGGCACTGATGGTAAAGGCGGCCAGCTTGATATTGCGGCGGTTGATGCCCAGGGACTGACAGGCGATATCGTCCTCGCGCAGGGCCTCCCAGGACCGCCCGATCGGCAGCTTGCGGATGCGCAGGGAGAAGGCGTTGACGATCAGGGCCAGGGCCAGGATCAGATAGTAGAGGAAAATCACCCGGTGCATGTTGTCGAAATCGATGCCGAACAGCTCGTGGAAAGCGGTCTGCCCCTCGTCCGGCCGCCGGGTGAACTCGGCAATGCCGAAAAAGGACGGGCGCGGGATGCCGGAAATGCCGTCCGGTCCGCCGGTGAAGCTGTACCAATTCAGTAGTATAACCCGGATGATTTCGCCGAATCCCAGCGTGACGATGGCGAAATAGTCGCCGCGCAGACGCAAGACAGGAAAGCCCAGGATCAGACCGGCGGCCGCCGCGAACACACCGGCTAAGGGCAGGCAGACCCAGAAGCTCCAGTCGAAATAGGTCGCCAGCAGGGCATAGGAATAGGCCCCCACGGCGTAGAAGGCGACATAGCCGAGGTCAAGCAGGCCAGCCAGACCGACGATGATGTTCAGCCCCCAGCCCAGCATGATGTAGGTCAGCACCAATGTGGAGATGTCGACCACGTAGCGGTTGGCGAAGGGCATAAAGGGCAGGGCGATGGCCAGCAGGATGGCGACCGGGCCGACATAGAACGTGACCCGTTGGATGCGCGCCGCCATCCGGTCCATCGACCGTTCGCGCAGTTCCCGATCGGCGATCAGGCCCCGCCCGCGCCACAGCGTCCAGGCGGCGCGCAGCGCCAGGATGGCGCCGCCGGAGACGATAATGACCTTAAAGACGTCACCGCCAACCGGAAGAAACAGGCCAACCACGGCCACCGCCGCGCCCGCGATCAAGACGGGCAAAGGCATGCCCTCGCGCGTCAGGGCCAGCCCGATCCGGCCGACAAAGACCAGAAGCACGGCCAGGGCCACGTCGGCGAACCGCGTTTCGACGGCAAGCTGCCCGCCCGGCCCCGGCACCGTGCGCAGCCCGACCATGGCGATGGTCAGAAGCAGCGCGATCAGGGCGGCCAGCGCGCTTTCCTTGAGGATGGCCGGCCAGTCGATGGATCGACCGGCGGCGGACGACGATTGCATGGCTGTGGACACGTGGTTCAGACCTTTTCGATCTCGGGTCGGCCCAACAGACCGCTGGGTCTAAAGATCAAGACCATGACCAGGATGCCGAAGGCCGCCACGTCCTTGTACTCCACCGTGAAATACCCCGACCAGAACGCCTCGATCAGTCCGATCAGAAGACCGCCCAGCATGGCGCCCGGCAGGGACCCGATACCGCCCAGAACGGCGGCGGTAAACGCCTTAATCCCGGCCAGGAACCCGATGTAGAAATGGACCACGCCGTACTGCATGGTGAAGATCAGCCCGGCGACGGCGGCCAGGGCGGCGCCCAGCACGAAGGTGATGGAGATGGTCCGGTCCACATCGACGCCGATCAGCGCGGCCATCGTCTTGTCCTGTTCGCAGGCCCGCTGCTGGCGGCCCAGGGACGTGCGCGTGATCAGGTAGGTGAACCCCGCCATGAGAACCAGCGTCAGCACCACGATCAGGATCTGCATGTAGCTGAGAGTCACGGCGAACCCGTCGTCGGCGCCAGTCGTCAGGTCGAAACCGCCCTGGACCACCGGCGGCAACGGCTTGACCCGCGCGCCCTGCAGGATCTGCACGTAGTTCTGCAGGAAGATCGACATGCCCAGCGCCGAGATGAGCGGCGCCAGCCGGAACGACCCGCGCAACGGTCGGTAGGCCAGCCGCTCCACCGTCCAGCCATAGACGCTGGTCAGCAGCATGGCCACGATCAGCACGATGATGATCGCCAGCGGAACCCAGGTGATCCCGACCAGCCCCAGCACCAGAAACGCCATCAGCGAGATAAAGGCGCCGATCATGAAGATGTCGCCATGAGCGAAATTGATCATGCCGATGATGCCGTAGACCATGGTGTAGCCGATGGCGATCAGCCCATAGACCGCGCCGAGGGTCAGCCCGTTGATCAACTGCTGGAGGAAGTATTCCATAGGAGTGTTCCGATATGGGGCAAGGTCGCCGATACTTCGGCCGCCCCTGCCCGTCCCTGTTTCTCGAAGCCCCGTCTCTGACCTAGCGGCCGGCTTTGTGCCGGATTCTCATGGTTTCGTTCATTCCCGTTTTCGTCGCGTCGAGCGTCTCACTCCATGATTGGAAAAATTGAATCGGGACAATGGCCGTCACGATAGGATGACGCCCGACGGGCCACAAGCCAAACTTGCGGCCCTCCCTCCACCACCGATCAGACGTAGCGGTTGACCAGGTTTTCCAGCATTTCCTGCCGCCCGGACCGGGGTTGCGGGTCAAGATCGCGGGACAGCGCGTGGTCGGCCAAGGCACCCAGGCCCAGCTTGCCGGCCAGGATATCGGCGCCCAGCCCCTTGGTCCATCCGGCGTAGCGCTGGTCGACGAAACCGGCCAGCGCGCCGTCGGCGATCATGCGCTCGGCCGCCAGCAAGCCGCGGGCCAGGGTGTCCATGCCCCCGATATGGGCGTGGAACAGATCGTCCGGGTCGATCGACTGGCGCCGGACCTTGGCGTCGAAGTTGAACCCGCCGGTGGTAAAACCACCGGCGCGGAGAACGTGATAGAGCGCCAGCGCCGCTTCTTTCGGATCGTTGGGAAACTGGTCTGTATCCCAGCCGTTCTGCGGATCCCCCCGATTGATGTCGAAACTGCCGAACAGGTCGTTGGCGATGGCGTAGCAGATCTCGTGCTCGTAGGTGTGGCCGGCCAGGGTGGCGTGGTTGACCTCGATGTTGAGCTTGACCTCCTTTTCTAGCCCGTGGGCCTGAAGAAAGGCGTGGACCGTGGCGCTGTCGTAGTCGTACTGGTGCTTGGTCGGTTCGCACGGCTTCGGTTCGATCAGGATGGTGCCGTCGAACCCGATTTGGTGCTTGTGCTCGACGACCATGGTCAGGAACCGGCCAAGCTGATCGGCCTCCCGCTTCATGTCGGTGTTGAGAAGGGTTTCATAGCCTTCGCGACCGCCCCACAAAACATAGTTGGCGCCGCCCAGCCGGTGGGTCGTTTCCAGAATGTGGCGCACCTGGCCGGCGGCGTAGGCGAACACCTCGGGATCCGGATTGGTCGCCGCCCCCGCCATGTAGCGCGGGTGGGAAAACAGGTTGGCCGTCCCCCACAGCAGGCGCACCCCGGTCCGCTCCATATATCCTTCCATCAGCCCGGCGATGTGGTCGAGGTTGCGGTTGAAGTCGGCCAGCCCGCGTCCTTCCGGCGCCACGTCGACATCGTGAAAACAGAAGAACGGCTGACCCAGTTTTTCGAAGAACTCGAACGCCACGGCCAGCTTGGCCTCCGCATGATCCAAATCGTCGGCCGCTTGCCACGGTCGGGCAAAGGTGCCGCCGCCGAACATGTCGGCGCCCGGCCAGCAGAAGCTGTGCCAATAGCAGACGGCGACCCGCAACTGGTCTTCCATCCGCTTGCCCATGACCATGCGGTCCGGCTCGTAGAAACGAAACGCCAGCGGGTCGGTGCTGTCCGGGCCCTTGAACGGGATCTTGTCGACGCTGGCGAAATAGGGAGCTGTCATGGCTGTGCTGAGTCCTCTGTAAAGACGGGCTTAAGGGTCTGATAAAGGGCGCGGTAGGCCCGCCAACGCCGGGCCAGGCCGTCCCTTAGGGCGGGGTCGGGAACCGCGGTGCCGGCCACCGGCGGCGGCAGGCAGATGGCGGCCGGGTCCTCCCCGATCGCCGCCAGCCGCGCCAGACGGGCCGCACCGAAGGCGGGGCCGATTTCGCCGCCCGAATGATAGGTCAGGGTGCGATCGAGCGCGGCGGCCAGGATCCGGCCCCAAAAGGACGAGCGCGCGCCGCCGCCGATGACCGAGAGAACGTCGATCCTGGTGCCGGCCGCGGTCAGGGCGGCAAGCCCGTCGGCGAAGGCGAAGGCCACGCCTTCCAGAACGGCGCGGGTCAGATCGGCCCGGTCGGTGCCGTGGCCAAGGCCGAAAAAGACCCCCATGGCGTTGGGGTCGTTGTGAGGGGTGCGTTCGCCCGACAGATAGGGCAGGAACAAAAGGCGGCCCGGATCGCGATCGGCGGCGGCCTCCGCTTCGGCCAGCAGCGTCGCCTCGTCCGCCGCCCCGGTGGCCTGAACCAGCCAGGACAGGCTCGACGCGGCGCTGAGGATAACCGACATCTGATGCCAGGTCCGGGGCAGGCAGTGGCAAAAGGTGTGGACCGCCTGCTCGAAGTTCGGCGCGTACCCGTCGTTGGCGGCGAACAGCACGCCCGATGTTCCAAGGGAGAGGAACGCCGCGCCCGGCGCAATAACGCCCACGCCAACGGCGCCGGCCGCGTTGTCGCCACCGCCGCCGGCCACCACGGCGTCGTGGGGCACGCCCCAGCGGTCCGCGACGACGGGCAGCAGCGTTCCGGTCGGCTCCGATCCCTCGAACAGTTCCGGCATGGCGCCCAGGGTCAGTCCCGTCGCTTCGACCATCTCCGCCGACCAGCGCCGTTCCGCCACGTCAAGCCAAAGGGTGCCGGCACTGTCCGACATGTCGGAGGCGTAGGCTCCCGTCATGCGCAGACGGACATAGTCCTTGGGCAGCAACACCCGGGCGGTCCGCCTGAAGACGTCGGGCTCATGCGCCGCGACCCACAGCAGCTTCGGTGCCGTAAAGCCGGGCATGGCCAGGTTGCCGGTGATCCGGCGCGATCGCGGCTCCCGCCGCTCCAGCTCGGCGCATTCGGCGCCGCTGCGGCCGTCGTTCCACAGAATGGCCGGACGCAGCACCCGATCCTGCCCGTCCAGCAGGGTGGCCCCGTGCATCTGTCCCGACAGGCCGATGCCCCGAACGGCGCTCAAGGCCCGCGACTGTCGCGATCGGATTTCGGCCATGGCGGCGTCGGTCGCCGTCCACCAATGGTCGGGATCCTGTTCCGACCACAGCGGGTGCGGGCGCGATACGGTCAGCGGGGCGCTGGCCTGATCGACCACGTTCTGATCGTCGTCGACCAGCACCGCCTTGACCGCCGATGTACCGAGATCCAGACCGATAAACATGGGCGCGCCGTCCTTTCCCCGTCATCCCGCGGTCCTGCCGGCCGTCTTCGCGGGGCCGGTCCCTTGCCGGGGGGTTGGCGGGTAAGCTATGGGATTTGGACAGGGGACGGCAACCGCCTCCTCATAAGCGGGGGAAGCGCAGACGCCATGGCCATCCTTGTCCTGGAACACCCGCCCTTTCGGCTCGATCTGGACCCCGATGCGGGGTGTCGCGTGCAGCGGTTCGAGCGCCAGGAAACGGGACAACCCGCCACACCGATCTTCGCGCCGGCGGCGACGGGACCCGACGGCGCGCCAAAGGGCGGCTGCTTCCCGTTGGTCCCGTTCTCCAACCGTATTGCCCACGGTCGGTTCCGCTTCGACGGCCGGGACGTCGTGCTGCCGCCGGACAGGCTGGGCGTGCCCCACGCCATCCACGGCCACGGCTGGAAGGCGCCGTGGCGCGTCGAACGCGCCGACCGGGCCAAAGCCGTCGTAGCCTTCGACCACGAACCGGACGCATGGCCCTGGGCCTATGGCGCGCGCCAGACCTATGGGTTGGACGGGAATGGGCTGACGGTGACCCTCTCTCTCGAGAATCGCAGCGACAGCCCGATGCCGGCCGGGTTGGGGCTGCATCCCTATTTTCCACGGCCGGCGGGCACGACAGTGCGGACCGCCGTCGACCGGTTCTGGCGTGGCGACGCCACCAACCTGCCCGTGGACCAGGTCGCGGCGCCGGAGACGATGCGGGCCGGCTCGGCCTGGTCGGTGGGAGATCAAGTCTGGGACAACTGCTTTGCCGGTTGGAATGGCGCCGCCGTTATCGCCATGCCAAGCGCGGGTCTGGAGATCACGATCGAGGCCGATCCCCTGTTCGGTCATCTGGTGGTCTTTGTTCCCGAAGGACGGGATTTCTTCTGCCTGGAGCCCGTCAGCCACGCCAACAACGCGGTCAATCTGCAGGCCGATGAGACGGGGCCCCATGTCCTGGAGCCGGACGCCATTCTCACGGGTACGATCCGCATCCGCGCGGCTTCTTCGTTCTAAGCTTTCGGGGAACGCCGCAACCTCCTGGGCGTTGTCGTCCACAGCGAATACGTATGGAAAGGGGCGGATGCAATGGACGCTAAAGCGGCTGAACAAGGCGACCGGCCGCTCAATCTGAGCGGCGTCCTGGACAGAGTTGTCAAGGAGACCGATGGCCACGAGGCCAGCCTTGGCGAGGTCTTGGATGTGTTCGCCGGCCGCGCGTTTGGTCCATTGTTGCTGGTGCCGGCGCTGATCGCCGTGGCACCGACAGGGGCAATACCGGGCATGTCGATCGTCATCGGCACCCTCATTCTCCTGATCGCCATCCAGATACTGGTCGGCGTCCGACGACCCTGGATGCCGCAAAGGCTGCTCCAAATCAGCTTTCCCCGCCGGAAACTGGTCTCCGCCGTTGAGAAAAGCAGGCGGACCGTATCCTGGATCGACCGATTGATGTCGCCTCGTCTGGAATGGCTGTCCGAACCGCCGTTCGTGCAGGGCGTGGCGGTCATCTGCATTGCCCTGGCGGCCACCATGTACCCGTTGGCGCTGGTGCCGTTTGGGGTGGCGGTGCCCGGTCTGGCCATTGCGATGCTGGGCCTGGGACTGACCGCCAAGGACGGCGCTCTGATCGTCATCGGGTTCGCGCTGGCCGCCATCACGGGGTGGCTGACAGCGCAAAACTGGCCCGGCTGAAAGCGCCCGACCCTCGCTATCCGTTGTTTGAGGGCGGCGTCGCCAGAACGCTCCGCCGCCATTCCGCCGCGCAGATCGCGGTCAACAGCCAGAAACCGCCGACAAGAAACCCGGCGGCGACATCGCTTGCGAAATGGACAGACAGGTAGACGCGGCTGACGCCGATGGTCAGAATCAACACGCACGCCCAGTAGACGACTTCGAAACGGGCGCGGTCCGAGGGAAGATCGCGGGCGATGGCATAGGCGACAAAGCCGTACACCGCCAGGGACGAGGTCGCATGGCCGCTGGGGAAGGCGGGAGAACTCTCCATCACGCCGGTCAGGAATTCCGGCCGCGGGCGCGCCAGGATGAATTTGCCGCTCCAGGTTACGATCCACGAACCGGCGAATGCCAGCCACTGTGGCAGGATGTAGAGAGTGCGCCGGGACGCCCAGAGAAAGCCGGTAGCGACAACCAGCACGCCGACCAGACTCGCGCTGTCGCCAAGATTGGTGATCCACGACAGGAACTCGATACCGACCGGGCCGCGCCACGGGTCGAAGGCGGCGACGATGGCCCGATCCATCCGTTCGATCTCCTCGGCCTCAAGAACGTCTTCGACCAGTCCGCCGAACAGCACCGCCATATAGAGCGCCGCCGCGACCATCAGGGTCAGGGGCAGGCCCGTGAAGCGGGTCGCGTCAAACCGGCCGGCGACCCATTCGGAGATGCGGGGATAGCGTCGGGCCAGCGGGCGTCCCAATGCCGCCGCCCGGTCTTGAACGCCCCAGCGACGCAGCCTGTCGGGTGATTGGCGCCACACCCGTCGTGTCAGATCGAAAGACCGCCACGCCACCCAGCGCAGCGCCATGACCAAGGCGACAAGAACAGCGACGGACAGCACACCGAAATAGGGACCATCGGTCACCGCGTCACCTCCGGCCCGGGGCGCCGTCGCCATGGCCGAACACCCTCCAGAAGCGCGGCCAGGGCCGGCAGCAGCAGGACCGCGCCCAGCATATTCACCAGAAACATGAAGGTCAGCAGCAGACCCATATCGGCCTGGAACTTGAGCGCCGACAGCATCCAGGTACTGACCCCGATGCCCAGCGTCAGTCCCGTAAACACGACCGCGCTGCCGGTTTCGCGCAACGTCTGGAAATAGGCGTCGCGCAGGGCCATGCCTTCGTCGAGATACAGCTTCAACCGGCTGAAGATATAGATCCCATAATCGACACCGATGCCAACCCCCAACGCCGCGACCGGCAGGGTCGACACCTTGAGACCGATCCCGACCACGGCCATCAGCGCGTAGCAGAGGACCGACACCAGGGCCAGGGGCACCACGGTGCACAGGGTCGCCCGCCAGGACCGGAAGGTTACCAGACACAGCACAATGACGGCCGCGTAGACGCCGGCCAGCATCGGGATCTGTGCTGCCCTTACCGCCTCGTTGGTCGCGGCCATGACGCCGACATTGCCTGTGGCCAGTCGGAACCGAACGCCCTCCGACGGATTTTCGGCGGCATAGCGCTTCACTTCCGCGACGATACGATCGATGGTTTCGGCGCGATGGTCGTCGGTGAAGACCAGCACCGGCATCACCGAGCAATCGGCGTTGAGCAGCCCCGTTGCCGTGTCCACCGGTGTCACCGCACGAACCAAAACATAAGAATCCCGGGACAGCACCCGCCATCGCAAGCTGCCCTCGTTCCACCCGGCGTTGACGGTTTTCATGACCGTCGGCAGCGACAGGGTCGACTGAACGCCCGGCAAATTGCGCATATGCCAGTCGAACCGATCGATGGCGCTCACAACGCCATGGTCGATGCACCCGTCGGCCGGGCCTTCGACAATGACCTGGATCACGTCGACTCCAATGGCGAAGCGGTCCTGGATCATGGCGGCGTCTTGGTTGTAGCGGCTGTCGGGCCAAAGTTCGGGCACCCCCGTCTCGGTATCGCCGATGGCCAGGCGCTGGCCCTGCCACAGTCCCCACCCCAGCAGCAATGCCGCGACCGCCACCGTCGGTACCGCCAGGCGCGGCCGGGCAAACCCCGCCAGGGCCCCCCAAAGAGCATCCTTGCGCGCCGCGCCCGCCCTGATCTGACGCCTGTACCGATCGCCCAGGCGCACATAACTCAACAACACCGGCAGCAGGAACAGGTTGGTCAGGATAATGACCGCCACGCCCAGGCTGGCGGTGATCGCCAGCTCCTGGATGATCGGGATGTCGATAAAAAGGATGGTGAGAAAGCCGATCGTATCGCTGATGAGCGCCACGGCTCCCGGCACGAACAGGCGCCGGAAACTGGCCCGTGCGGCGCTTGAGGCGTCCATCCCGTCGAACATCGCGGCCCCGACGGCATTGATCATCTGGACGCCGTGAGACACGCCGATGGCGAACACCAGAAACGGTACCAGGATGGACAGCGGATCGATGCCGAAGCCGAGAAACGTCAGCAGGCCAAGCTGCCAGACCACGGCGGTCAGGGAACAGATCAGGGGCATCAGCGTCAGCCGCAGGGATCGGCAGTAGAAATAGACCAGCACCGCCGTCACCGCGACGGCGACCGCGAAGAACAGCATCACCCCTGCCGCCCCTTCGGCGACGTCGCCGATCACCTTTGCAAAGCCGATGATATGGATGTCGATCGCGTCATCGGTGAACCGATCGCGGATCTCGCTTTCCAGTTGCCGGGCCACGTCGATGTAGTCGAGCCGCTCCCCCGTCGCCGGGTCGCGCTCCAGCAATTGGGCGCTGACGATGGCGGCGCTGAAATCCTCGGCCACCAGGCGGCCGATCTGGCCGGACTTCAGAATGTTCTCGCGCACCTCCTCCAGCCGCTCGGGCGTCGGCTCGAAATCCGCGGGAATGACGTTGCCGCCGGCGAACCCGTCTTCGACGATCTCGATGAACCGGACGTTGGGCGTGAAGAGAGATGTGACACGGGCCCGGTCGACGCCAGGAATGAAGAAGACCTCGTCGGTCACCGCCTTCAGCGTGTCGAAGAACGCGGGTGTGAACATGTCGCCGTCACGCGCCCGCACCGCGACCAGGATGCGGTTGGCGCCGCCGAACTGGGACTGATACTCGCGGAACGTCTCCATGTAGGGATGATCGGCGGGCAGGTTCTTTTCGAACCCGGCGTCGACGCGGAGCTGGGCGGCGCCGAACGCCATGACCAGCGTCGCCAGCGCAAAGACGGCCAGGACCACACGCCGGTGTGCAAATACGCGGGCTTCGATCCAGGCGATCATGGCCAGGTAATCATGGGTCGACGAACCGAGGATACACGGGCGTCGCTATCCGTCGCCGGCCATGGCGGCGCTCGCCGCGCGCTCGATCGCCTCGCGATCGGTCCGGCTGGCTCCGTTCTCGCCCAGCAGGATCAGGGCACCGTCGGCCGTCTCGATCACGGCGGCAAGCCCGGCCCGATCCGGCTGGCGCACGCTTCGGAAGCTTTGCCCGCTATCGTCGCTGAGCAGGACCGTGCCAAGCAGGCCGACCAGCACGACCCCGCCGTCGTCCAGCACGGACCCGCCCATCAGTCCGGCATTGGTCCCGGTAGGAACGTCGGTCCAGGTCAGCCCGCCATCGATGCTGCGCAGCACATGGCCTTGCAGACCGAACGCGAGAAACACATCGTCGCCAAGGGCAAGTGCGCCGAACAGGGACCCATCGTAGGGGCCGACAACCGGTTTCCAGTCCGTTTCGGCGGGCCCGCGCCGATAAAGACCGCCGAACTCCCCCGCCATCACGGCCGCGTCCGCCCCGTCCGGCGGCAGCGCGATGGCATTGAGATGAAACTCCTCGGCGTCGACCGGCCGCCGCCGCCAGCTTCGCCCCCCATCGATCGTTTCCATGTACAACCCATAGGCGCCGGTGGCGAAACCGGTTTCCCGATCGGCGAAGGCGATGTCGAGCAGCGGCACCTCCAGATCGACGTCCATAAAACGGATCGACCAGGTGTCGCCGGCGTCGACGCTCTCCAGGATCACCGCATCGTGCCCTACCGCCCACCCTTGCTCTGGGGTCGCGAAGGCAACCGCCGTCAGGGTGGCCCGGGTCGGCACCTCGGCCTGACGCCACGTGGCGCCGTTGTCGTCGGACAGCAGGATGTGGCCGCGCTCCCCCACCGCGACCAGGCGGTCGCCTGCCCGCGCGCCGTCGAGAAGCAGGGAGCGCGCCGCCAGCGGCGCCGGCACCGCCGAAAGAGGGTCCGTGGTCTGGCCAACCGCATCGGCGGCCAGACCCGCCGCGATCAGACCGACGGCAATCCCGGGCCCGAAACGCACCGCCGACTAGCGCCGGCCGGCACGCCGGAGCGCGTCGGGGGTGAAGTCGGAAGGCCTCAACTCGACGTCGAAATCGTACATCGCTTCCTGATTGTCGAACCCGACAGCCGTGTAGCGTCCCGACTGGAGGTCATAGATGACATCCAGGGTCGACCAGAACGTCGGCACTTCATAATAGTTGATTCCGTGGCTTTCGCCGACCCGCCAGATCTGGCCGCGCGTATCGTAGTGATCCACCACCAGGATCTGCCAGCTGTCCTCGTCCAGATAGAATGTCCGCCGCGCGTAAACGTGACTGGTTCCGGGCTTGAGGTTGGCCTCGACCACCCAGACGCGGTGCAGTTCGTAACGCAGATGATCCGGGTTCAGATGGCCCGCCTGGATGATGTCGTCATAGTCCAGCGCGTCGCTGTGCAGGCGGTACGCGTTATAGGGGACATACATCTCCTGTCGGCCGACCAAGGTCCAGTCGTAGCGATCGGGGGCGCCGTTGAACATGTCCAGGTTGTCGGATGTGCGCAACCCATCGGCGGCGGTGCCCGGATTGTCGTAGGCGACGTTGGGCGCGCGGCGAACACGGCGCTGGCCCGGGTTATAGGTCCAGGCGCTGCGCTGTTCGGCGATCTGATTGATCGTCTCGTGGATCAGCAGGATCTCCCCCGCCAGCCTGGCCGGAGCGACCACCCGCTGCAGGAAATAGAGCACGATGTTCTCGTCCTCGCCAAAATCCTCCTGCCCGTAGCGATTGAGGACGTCGTCCTCGAACTTGACCATGGTGTAATCGCCGCCGGCCGTCGGGTTGGCCTGTCCGACCTCGCGCTTCAGCGCTATGCCACGCCAGCGCAGCACATGGTTCCAGATCGCTTCGAGACCGTTTTCGGGGACCGGAAACGGCACGCCCACGCGGGCCCCCGTGACACCGTTGCCGTCCGCCGTCAGGCTGGCGTTGCGGGCATTGGCGATGGCGGCATCGTAGACGCGTTGAGGTGCCGAGGCGCTGCGCCGCGTCGGATAGACATTCATGACAAAGCCGGGATAGCGCTGGAGCAGGGCCTGCTGCCCCGGCGACAGCCGGGCGGCATGGTCGGCGACATTGGCGGCGGATATGGTCATTGTCACCGCATCGTCGGCGAACGGATCGGGATGGTGATCGCCCTTCGAATAGCCGGGCGGCGGGCTGGTGATGCCGCCGGTCCATTCGGGGATGGTGCCATCGGCGTTGCCGGCGCGGATGGCGCCGAACGGGGTGAGGGCGCCGCCCAGATCGGCTTCGGTCAGCGTGGTCTGGGAGTGGGCGGTGGCGGGCAGCGCCGCGGCCAGCACGGCGGCGGCCAAAGCGGCTTTGCGCAGGATCATGGGTCGCTTCCTTGTTCGGGGCCTGGCGGGCATTCGGTCCGGCCGTCGCGTCAGATGCCGTCTGAGAACCCGATTCATATGGGTTCTTAGAACGAGTATTTGACGCTGACGGCGACAAAATCCCGGTCGTTGATGAGGTTGTTGCCCCCGGCGCCGAAAAAGTTCGTGTATTGGAGATTGGCCGACCAGGAGTTGAGATAGGTCGCCTCCACGCCGATCGTCACCGCCTTGCGGTCCTCCACGAAGTTGCCGATGGGCAGCGGCGTCGTGCCGTTCACGTCATGTTGGAAGGCGACCAGCGGCGACAGGTTCACGGCCCCGATGGCGTTGTTGTAGGTCAGCCGCCCGACCAGGCGGTACCCCCAGGAGAAGGGATCGGCGAAACCGTCCGTGGTCGTCACCGGCTGGGCGCCGCCGGCCGTGAAGGCCGGGTTGCCGCTGGTGTCCGTTCCCGGCCCGTCGAAGCGAAGCTCGCTCTTCGACGGCATCCCGTGAACATAGGTCGCGCCCACTTCGCCGATCACGACAAGCTGGTCGGCGCCAAAGGACGGCCCGAACGAATGAATCGCCGTCACCTGGGCTTGGGACATGTCGAGTTCGCGAAATCCGCTGATCTCCGACGAGAAACTTTGCGGACCAAGCTGGTTGATGCCCAGCGCGGCGTTGACCGGGCTCAGGGCGGCGAACAGCAGTTCGACATCGTCGACCTGAAAGGGCTGGTCCTTGCGGAACGAATATTCTCCCTGAAGCGACGTTCCGGTCGGCAGCTGGGTGTTGAAGCTGGCGCCGAACAGATTGATGTTTTCCGGATACTCGATGAAATAGCTGGCGCTGTTGACATAGCCGGGCAGGCCGCCGGCCAGGGACGCCGCGCTGCCGGTCCGCGCGCTGATCAGCGGCAGGCGGCTGTTGTAGTTGATGTAGTACAGCCCGAACTCCGTATCGTTGAGCTCTGGCGCGAAGTAGCGGAGGGCGAGCCCGAAATCCCCCAGGTCGCCAGCGTCGCGCGTTTCGGACCGGCGCACCCGGGTCCCGGGGACGAAGGGCGCGGTGTCCCGCGCGGCGCCAAAGCCAAGAAACAGTTCGTCGCCGCCGTCGCCCACGAAATCGTTGGTTGAAAAATAGGTCCCGGGGGCGTCGACCTCCGTCTCCCGCCACAGGAACTGGTAAAAGCCCTCGACGCTCAGATTGTCGGTCAGGGCGGCGGAGGCCGAGATCATCGGCACCGGCTGCAGCGCGTCGCGCACTTCCGACCCCGGCAGCCGCAGGGCGCCGACATCGACCGGGTTGATGGTGTTGATGCCGTTCGGAATGAACGTGCTTTCGCCCCAGCTCAGCACCTGATTGCCGAACCGAACGTCCAGGGGACGGTCGGCGACATCGAAGTCGCCGAAGACATAGGCGTCGAGCAGGTCGAAGTCCGCGCCCACCTGCCGCTCGGCGTCGCTGGACAGCGGCGTCCGCTCCCGGTCGTCCAGCTTGTTCTCGATGTCGTAGAAATAGGTGGCGCGAACGAAGGCGCCGTAGTTCTGGTAGTCGACCGCCAGTTCATGGGTGACGCGGCCGACCGCCGATGTCGGTCCCCGGTCGTAGTTCAGATTGCCATTGTCGCCGTTGACGGATCGGCGGGTTCCGCCGTTGGCGATGCCGATCAATCTCGGGTCGCGGTCCGCGACACGGAAGCTGAGACCGGCCGTCACCGTGGTATCGAAACTTCCCGAGACCTCGCCGACCTCAAATTCCGCCGCCTCCACGGACGACCAGACTAACAGTCCTATAGAAATCAATGAGATTGCAACAAACCCATCGACCTGAACGCGATAACCCTTACGGCTAGGCTGTACGCTCCTTGGCATCTCGGCTCCCTAAGTTCGCTATCATATCAGTTTTATTTCCCGTTATTCGGATAGTGAACTGATTCGCGCGCGAATCGCCAATAAAATCAGCGGATAGCCGTTCTTTCCTCTGCGGGGCGGAAATGACGGCGGTCACATTCCGACGCGAAAAGGAGTGGAGGGAACGCTTCAGCGCGCGACGGCGTAGGCGGCCTTGAGCACGTCCAGCAGGTCGAGCACGCGCGCCACATAGTGGTCGCGCACGACAAATCGGCTATCGCCGCGCCCCTTCAGCTCCGCCTCCAGGCTGTCGACCAGGCGGGACAGGCGGCGCTGGTGCAGGCCGAGGCGGCGCTGCATAGGGTCTGTGACGATGCCGGAAAAGGCCGTAAGCACCGCGGCCACCGCCATCAGCCCGCCGGTCACGGAAAACACCAGCGCCGCCGAGACCCCGGCCGGCAGGGCGCCGAACCACAGGCTGCCGATCCCGGCGCCGAGCGGAAAGCTGGCGATGGCCATGTGCTGGGCGACGGCATGGGCGATGGCCGGCCCCAGCGACACCATGCCGGGGGTAAGCTGTTTGAACGCCAGGGCGCCGACGCTGGCCGCCATCAGCGCGTTGGCGATGTCGGAGGCGGCGACCCGGCTGCCGGCATAGGCGGTCATGGCATTGGTCAGCCAGTCCTGGAACCGCGGGTCGTCGGCGTGCCGGCCGATGGCCGCCAGGGTCTGGCGCACCGCATCGTCGATGCGCGGATCGGAAAACACCGCCTCGGACAGGGCGTCGCGGTCGAACCGGCGGTCGTCCTGGGCGTAGGGCATTTCCAGAAACTCGCTGAACAGCCGCCATTCCAACTCCCGCCCGACCGCCGAGGTAAAGAACACCCGCCGCCGGTCGAGCCAGTTGGAAAATCCCTGCGCGCCCACCCGCCGGCCGCCCGACGCCGCCGCGCGCAGCAACAGATGAGGCACCGCCAGGGCCAGGTTGGCCGGCGCGCGGATCATGTCCAGCCCCGCCGCCTTGCGGTGCAGGCGCACGGACTGGGCGAAGGAAAAATTGCGGTCGACGAATGCCGGGATCCGCCGCCGCCGCTCGGCGATGTAACAGTCGATGGCGTCGTCGACGATGCGCCGCGCCAGCCCGTCGTCGATCACCGCCAGCGCCGTGCCCGGCGCGGGATCCGACGCGCTTGCCGCATCCGTCGCCGCATCGATGGAGGATCCACCCGAGGACACAGCCGCCAATCCTTCGCCGTTCAACCGTCATTCCATAGATAGGAGCGGCCGCGGCCGGCGCCAGTGGTCTGAACGAGACATCAGACGCCCCTTGCAATTCGCGTTGAGAAAGTTAAATCTAAGTACAGAGGCTCGTTACTTACATGATCTCAAATAGGTAGAAATAAAACTTGGCATGTCTGCATATGAATAGCTGTTCAATCGTCCGTCGTCCCGGTCCGTCGCGGCGGCGGCTCATGGTCATGGCGCTGGCGATGCTGGCGACCGTGACGGCGCTGACCCTGGCGGCGCGACCCGGAACGGCGGCGGAGCCGTGGCGGGTGGTCACCACCACCGCCCAGGTCGGCGACATCGTGCGCAACGTGGCCGGCGACCGGGCGACGGTGGAAGGCCTGATGGGTCCCGGCGTCGATCCCCACCTGTACCGCCCGACGCGGTCCGACATGGCGCGGCTGACCGCGGCCGACGCCATTTTCTATAACGGCCTGCATCTCGAGGCGCAGATGGTCGACGCGCTGGAGCGGATGGGCGCGGACAAGCCGGTGCTGGCCGTGGCCGGCGCGCTGGACGACGACCGGCTGCTCAGCGGACAGTCCCTGGACGGCTTCACCGGCCAGTTCGATCCCCATGTATGGATGGATGTGACGGTGTGGATGGCCGCCACCGACAAGGTGGCGGACGCGCTGACGGCCCTCGACCCCGGCGCGGCCGAGGCCTATGCCGCCAACGCCGCCGCCTACCGGCAGGCGCTGGCCGATCTCGACAGCTACGCCCGCGCCGTTCTGGGCAGCGTGCCCGAAGACGCCCGGATCCTGGTCACCGCCCACGACGCCTTCAATTATTTCGGCGCCGCCTACGGCTTTGAGGTGATGGGCATCCAGGGCATCAGCACCGACAGCGAGGCGGGACTGCAGCGCATCGAGGCCATCGTCGACACGCTGGTGGCGCGCGGCATCGGCGCCGTGTTCGTCGAAACATCGGTCTCCGACCGCAATGTGCGCGCGCTCATCGACGGCGCGGCGGCGCGCGGCCATACGGTGCGCATCGGCGGTTCGCTGTATTCCGACGCCATGGGCGAGGACGGCACCTATGAAGGCACCTATATCGGCATGATCGACCACAACGTCACGGTCATCGCCGAAGCGTTGGGCGGCACGGCGCCGACCGGCGGCATGCACGGCCGGCTGGCCCTGCTGACCCGATAGGAAAAGGCGGACCGCCCCCATGTCCCCCGAACTGCACCCGGTCGACCTTCCGCCCCCGTCCGCCGACCCATCCGGGTCCAGCCCGCTTGCGGTCAGCGGCCTGACCGTCGCCTATCACCAGAAACCGGTGCTGTGGAACGTAGATTTCACGGCACCGGAGGCCGGGTTGGTGGCGATCATCGGCCCCAACGGCTCGGGCAAGACGACCTTTATCAAGTCGGTGCTGGGGCTGGTGCCGCGCCTGGCCGGCGACGTGTCGGTGTTCGGCCTGCCGGTGGCCCGTCAGCGGCGGCTGATCGGGTACGTGCCGCAGCGCAGTTCCGTCGATTGGGATTTCCCGGCCTCGGCCCTGGATGTGGTGGCCATGGGGCTCTACGGCCGCATCGGCTGGTGCCGGCCGGTGCGGCGGCGCCACCGCGACACCGCCCTGGAGCATCTGGACCGGGTCGGCATGGCGGACTTCGCCGACCGCCAGATCGGGCAGCTGTCCGGCGGCCAGCAACAGCGCGTGTTCCTGGCCCGCGCCCTGGCCCAGGACGCCAAGCTCTATTTCATGGACGAACCGTTCGCGGGGGTCGACGCGGCGACGGAGCGGGCCATCGTCGACACCATGCACGCCTTGCAGGGGCGCGGCCGGACCGTGATCTCGGTCCATCACGATCTTCAGACGGCGACCGAGTATTTCCAGTACGCCCTGATCCTCAACGTCCGCCGCATCGCCGCCGGCCCGATGGCGGAGGTGTTCACGGCCGAAAACCTTCAGGCCGCCTATGGCGGACGGCTGGCGCCATCGGAACTGACCGCCGCCCGGTCCGCCTGACCGATCCGCCCAACAAAAAAGAAAAACCGAAAAACAAGAAAGATGCTCGACCAGGCGCTCGCCATCCTGACTTTCCGGGCCGGCTACAACACCGCCATGGTGCTGGCCGGCACCGTGTTGCTGGGCATCGCCGCGGGCGTCGTGGGCGTGTTCGCGCTGCTGCGCCGGCGCGCCCTTGTCAGCGACGCCATCAGCCACGGCACCCTGCCCGGCGTGGCGGTGGCGTTCCTGACGGCCACGGCGCTCGGCGGCCAGGGCAAGTCGCTGCCGGTGCTGCTGACCGGGGCGGCCGCCACCGGGGCCTTGGCGGTGCTGTGCGTGCAGTGGATCCGCGACCATACGCGGTTGCCCGAGGACACGGCCATCGGCACCGTGCTCAGCGTTTTCTTCGGCGCCGGCATGGTGCTGCTGTCCTACATCCAGACCCTGCCGGGCGGCAGCCGGGCCGGGCTGGGCAGCTTTCTGTTGGGCCAGACGGCGGCGCTCAACCGCGACGAGGCCTGGCTGATCGCCATCGGCGCGGCGGCGGTTATCCTGGTCTGTCTCGCCCTGTTCAAGGAACTGGCGGTCCTCTGCTTCGACCCCGACTATGCCGCCAGCCAGGGCTGGCCGACCCGGGCGCTGGACCTGGCCCTGATGGCGCTGCTGCTGGGCGTGGTGTGCATCGGGCTGAAGACGGTCGGCATCATCCTGATCATCGCGCTGCTGATCGTGCCGCCCGTGGCCGCCCGCTTCTGGACCGAGCGGCTGGGCCGGATGACGGCGATCGCCGCGTTCTTCGGGGGGTTGAGCGCCTATCTGGGCACCACGGCCTCGGCCCTGCTGCCCGATCTGCCGGCCGGCGGCATCATCGTGCTGGCGGCCGGCGCCCTGTTCGCGCTCAGCCTGCTGTTCGCCCCAAGGCGGGGTATCGTGGCCGCCTCCGTCCGCCATCTCGCCTTTCGCGCCGCGTTGGCCCGCCGCGGCGGCCTGCTGGCCCTGGCCGCCGGCCGCCCGGTAAACGGTGGCCTGGCGCGCTGGATCCTGCGGCTGGACGGGGCGTTGCGGGCCGACGGTACATCGACCACCGCCGGCCGCGCCCGGGCCGAGGCGACCGTTCGCGACCAGGAACTGTGGGACCGCTACCTCCAGGATTTCCCCCAGGACGCCCTGGCCCGGCCGGACTGGGCGGCGCGGCCGGCGGTCGAGGTCCTGGCCCCAGATCTGGTGGCCGAGCTCAGGCTCCGCGTGGCGGCGGCCAACGACGCCATGATCGGCGGCAACCCGGCGGGAGGAACGGCGTGATCCTGACCCTGTCCGATTTCCTCCAGATCGACCTGCCGGCGATGCTGGTGGCCACGCTGGCGGCCATGACCTGCGGCCTGCTGGGCAACTTTCTGGTGCTGCGGCGCCAGGCGCTGATCGGCGACGCCATCTCCCACGTCGTGCTGCCGGGGATCGTCATCGGCTTTATCATCGCCGGGTCGGTCGCCGCCCTGCCGATGATGGCCGGGGCGCTCGGCGCCGCACTGGTTTCCGTTGCCCTGATCGAACTGATCCGGCGCCTCGGCCGGCTGGAGCCGGGGGCGGCCATGGGCGTGGTCTTCACCGTCGCCTTCGCCGCCGGCGTGGTGATGCTGGAACAATGGGTCGGCCGGCGCGTCCATCTCGACGCCCATCACGCCCTCTACGGCGCGCTGGAGGCGACCCTGTGGCTGGGGCCCGAGACCTGGACCGATTTCCTGCGCGCCGAGATCTGGGCCGCCGCGCCGCGCCAGCTCGTCACCCTGGGCGCGGTGGCGGCGGTGACCAGCGGCGCGGTTGCCCTGTTCTACAAGGAGCTCAAGATCGCAACCTTTGATCCGGCCCTGGCCACCAGCCTGGGGCTGTCGGCGCGGATCATCAACGCCGGGCTGATCGGCCTGGTCGCCGTGGCCGCCGTGGCCGCGTTCGAGGCGGTGGGATCGATCCTGGTCATCGCCATGTTCATCTGCCCGGCGGCGACCGCAAGGATGCTGACCGACCGGCTGTCGCGCCAGCTCGGGCTCAGCCTGATCGTGGCCGCCGTAAGCGGCGTCGGCGGCTATGTCTTGGCCGCCTTCGGCCCCCTGTGGCTGGGTGCCGAACACTCCCTGACCGCCGCCGGCATGGTCGCCGTGGTCGCCGGCCTGCTCCAGACCGCCGCCATGCTGTTCGCGCCGCGCTACGGCGCCCTGGCCCGCCACCTGTCGCACCGAAGGCAGGCGGCCAAAGCGGTGGCATAGGGCGATAACACATCGCCCAAACCCGCTTGCCAACCGCTTCCGGCGCGGCGAGAGTGCGGCCGCCGTGATGAAAGACTGACTCGCCATGACCGTTCCGCCCGCCCCCGTTCCGTCGCCCTGCGTCCAGGTCTGCCGGATCGACCCCGCCACGCGCACCTGCGAGGGCTGCGGCCGGACCGGGGCGGAGATCGCCGGCTGGCCCTATTTCGACGACGACAGGAAGCGCGCGGTGCTGGCCCGGCTGGCCGACGCGCGCCGGCCGGCCGCCGCCGAGGGAGACTGACCGGTGGCCCCGTTCGGCCGTCTGGCCCCCATCGCCACCCGCGCCTTCGCGCCCGTGGAGCGGGCCATCGAACAGGGCCGCATCCCCGGCGCCGCCCTGGGCCTGACCACGCCCGACGGCGACCGGGCCGAGCTGTGGGCCGGGCGGGCGGTGCTGGACCCGCCCGAAGAGCTGGAGCGGACAACCTGGTTCGATCTGGCCAGTCTGACAAAAGTGATGGTCACCACCATCGAGATCCTGCGGCTGGTCGAGGACGGGCTGGCCGACCTGGACGATCCGGTCAGCCGCCACCTGCCGGACCTGGCGGCGACGGATCCCGACGCGCCGGTCCGCCGGTTCACCCTGCGCGCGCTGTTGTCCCACCAGACCGGGCTGGTTCCGGTGGTGCCGATCCATCGCTGGGGCGAGGGCGCCGACCATCTCAAGCGTCTGGTCCTGGCCCATGACTGGCCGATCGGGGAACCGTCCTATTCCGACGTCAACTTCATCCTGCTGGGGCTGGTGATCGAAAGGTTGCGCGACCGGCCGCTGGCCGACACGGCACTGGCGGCGGGCCTGTCCTTCGCCCCCGATCCTTCGGCGACGGCGGCGACCGAACAATGCGGGTGGCGCGACCGTCTGGTCCGCGGCGAGGTGCACGACGAAAACGCCTTCGCGCTGGGCGGCGCGGCCGGGCACGCCGGCCTGTTCGGCACCATCGACGGGGTGCTGGATTTCGCCCAGTCGCTGATGACCGGCCAGATCCTGGGGCCGGCGGCCCTGGCCGAGATGCGCCGGGCCCAGACACCGACACGGGCCCTGGGGTGGGAACGGCCCTACCCGCTTTGGACCGGCGGCAATCTGTGTTCGGCCGCCACCATCGGCCATCTGGGGTTCACCGGCACCGGCCTGTGGCTGGATTTCGATCGTGGCGTCGCCTGGACCCTGCTGACCAACCGGGTTCATCCGACCCGCCACCGTGACACCCGCATCCAGGACCTGCGCCGCGCGGTGAGCAACATAGTGTGCGGAAGCTGGGCCGGAAACGGGACGGCGTGACCGGACCGGCGGTCGACCGGCTGGACGCCCATGCCGGTCTGCTGGCCGGCAAGCGGCTGGGGCTGGTCATGAACCACACTAGCGTCGACAGCGGGTTCACGCCCACCCTGGTCCGCCTGCGCGCCCTGCCGGGGGTTCGGGTCGACCGGCTGTTCGCGCCCGAACACGGGCTGGCGGGCGCGGTGCCGGCGGCCGGGCCGGTGGACGATGCCATCGATCCGGACAGCGGCCTGCCGGTCACCGCGCTCTACGGTCCCCGGCGCCGGCCGGAACCCGCCCATCTGGAGGGGCTCGACGCCGTGGTCTTCGACCTGCAGGACGTCGGCGTCCGGGCCTTCACCTATCTGGCCACACTGCTGGAGCTGTGCCGGACCGGCGTGCCGGTGACCGTACTGGACCGGCCCAACCCGCTGGGCGGGCGGAGCGAAGGCGGTGGCGTGGCGGCGGGAGCCGAGAACTTCGTCGCCCCCTTCGACGTGCCGCTCCGCCACGGGCTGACCCTGGGCGAGATCGCCCGACTGTTCGCGGCGGAACATGACCTGCCTCCACCGGTTGTGGCGCCGTGCGGCGGCTGGCGGCGGGATCGGGGTCGCCCCGACGTTTCGGCGGCCAACGGTTCTTGGATCGCGCCATCGCCCAACCTGCCGACGGCGGACGCGGCCCTGGCCTATGCCGGCACCGTGCTGATCGAAGGCACGACGCTGAGCGAGGGGCGCGGCACCACACGGCCCTTTACGCTGGTCGGCGCGCCGGATATCAACGGAACGGCGCTGGCCAAGGCGCTGGTCGATACCGGCCTGCCGGGCTTTCGGCCGCGGCCGGCCACGTTCATCCCCGCGACGTCGAAGCATGCCGGGCAGGTGTGTCGCGGTGTCGAGGTGCACATCACCGACCAAGCCGCCTATCGCGCGGTGGATGTCGGTCTGGAGATTCTGGCCTTTATGCGCGATCATGGCCCCCCAAGCTTCGCGACCCTGCCGTTCCTGAACGCGCTGGCCGGCGGACCGGCGCTGCGCGACTGGTGCGCCACGCCGGGGACGCCGCCGGCGGCGCTGCGCGAGATCTGGGCGGCCGACCGCACCCGGTTTGCCGACCGCGCCGCCCCTCACCTGTTGTACGGCCCCCTGCCGTGACCGCGCCGATGTTCCTGGGTGTGGACGGCGGCGCCACCGGATGCCGGGCCCGCATTGTCTCCGTGTCGGGGTACAGTCTGGGTGAGGGCAAGGCCGGTCCGGCCAATCCGCGGTTTGGCCTGGAGCGCGCCCAGCGCTCGGTTCTCGAGGCGATCGGTGGGGCCTTGTTGGAGGCCGGCCTTGAGCGCGACACCTTGAGCCGGCTGCATGCCGGTCTGGGGCTGGCCGGCACCGGCCAGAAGCGCGAGCGCGAAGCGGTGCTGGCCTGGCGCCATCCGTTCGCCACCATGACCCTGGCCACTGATGCCTACACCGCGTGTCTGGGCGCCCATGGCGGCGGCGACGGCGCCATCATGATCGTCGGCACCGGATCGTGCGGTTGCGCCCTGGTCGGCGGGCGGGAAACCCGGGTCGGCGGCTGGGGGTTTCCCATATCCGACCAGGGCAGCGGCGCAGCCCTGGGGCTGGAGTTGCTTCGCCACACCCTCCTCGCTTACGACGGGGTCGAACCGAAGGGTCCGCTCAGCGCCGCGGCCCTGGCCCGGTTCGATGACGATCCGGAGCGGATCGTGGCCTGGCTGGAGGAAGCCAGGACCCGCGACTATGCCGCCCTGGCCCCGATCGTGGTGGACGCAGCGGCGGCGGAGGATCCGAAAGCCGTTGCCCTGATGCGTGAGGCGGCCGGCGATCTGGCGTCCATGCTTGACACCCTGCTGGCCACCGGGGCCGAGCGGCTGTGCCTGATGGGCGGTCTGGCCGAGGCGATGACGCCGTGGCTGCCGGAGCGTTTGCGCGGCCGGCTGAGCGCGCCGATGGGCGACGCCCTGGACGGCGCGGTGCTGATGGCGCGGCGCACGGCGGAGGAGCAGTCCTGATGCTGGCCCTGACCGGCGGTCGTATCTTCACCGGCAAGACCGTGCTGGACGGACAGGCAGCGCTGATCGCCGACGGCCGGATCGTCGATCTGGTCGCCGCCGATGCCGTGCCAGGGGACTGCGCGCGGAGCGAGCTGGGCGGTGGACTGCTGGCCCCCGGCTTTATCGACGTGCAGGTCAATGGCGGCGGCGGGGTGCTGTTCAACGATACGCCGACCGTCGACACCATCCGCACCATCGCAAAGGCCCACCGGCGGTTTGGCACCACCGGCCTGCTGCCGACGCTGATCACCGACACCGAACCGGTCCGCCGCGCCGCCATCGACGCGATGCGCCGGGCCCTGACGGAAGCGGTGCCGGGGGTTCTGGGGATCCATCTGGAAGGACCGTTCCTCAACGTCGCGCGCAAGGGCGTGCACCGCGCCGATCTGATCGTCCCCGCCGGTCCGGCCGATATCGACCTGCTGTGCAGTCTCGGGGTCGGGCGGACGCTGGTCACCCTGGCGCCGGAAAAGGCACCGCCGGGCATGATCGCCCGGCTGGTGTCGAACGGGGTGCTCGTTTGCGCCGGCCACACGGCCGGCACCTACGACGAAATCCGCGCCGCCCTGGACGCAGGCGTCACCGGTTTTACCCACCTGTTCAATGCCATGTCGCCGCTGACCAGCCGGGAACCGGGCGTGGTCGGCGCGGCCCTGGACGACGAGAGAAGCTGGTGCGGGCTGATCGTCGACGGGCACCATGTCCACCCCGCGTCCCTGCGCGTGGCCATCGCCGCCAAGAAGCGCGGCCGGATGATGCTGGTCACCGACGCCATGCCGCCGGTCGGCGCGCGGGATCCGTCCTTTGTCATCAACGGCGAAACCATCTCCGTCATCGACGGCCGCTGCGCCACCGCCGACGGGACCCTGGCCGGATCGGCCCTGGACATGGCTACGGCGGTGCGCAACACGGTCGGTCTGGTCGGTCTGCCGCTGGAAGAGGCGCTGCGCATGGCGTCCGCTTATCCGGCCGCCTTCCTGGGGCTGGAGGGGGAGCTTGGCGCCATCGCCCCCGGCTACCGGGCCGATCTGGTGCTGCTGAACGACCGGATCGAGGTCGTCGAGACCTGGATCGCCGGCCTCGACAGCCGGGCGGCATGACTGGGGGCAGTGCCTCGACATTTCATCTGGACCCGCGGATCGCGGCCGACACGGTGGAAGCGGCGGACTGGCCGCTCAACACCGTCCGGCTGATGAACGACCGGCGGTTCGCCTGGCTGATCCTGGTGCCAAAGCGGCCCGGCCTTGCCGAGATCCACGACCTCGCCCCCGCCGATCTGGCCCTTCTGGGCACCGAAACGGCGCGCGCCTCGCGCGCCCTGGCGGCGGCGGTACGGCCGGACAAGATCAATGTCGGCGCGCTCGGCAATATCGTACGGCAACTGCATGTCCATGTGGTCGCCAGGCGGACGGCCGACGCCGCCTGGCCGGGACCGGTTTGGGGGTCGGGCACGCCCGTTCCCTATGCGGATGACGGCCGCGAACTGTTGGCTTCATTGCATCCCCTCCTCACCGCCCCCGAGATCTGATTGGCCGGCGGGCATGGGTGTGCTTCAAACCCAGCTTGTCAGATATCTTATAATTCCTCTTGCCACGACCCTCCAATGTTTCGCACTATCCGACACGTCATCCTCGTCCAACATGCAAAGGAACCTCCATGTCCAGAATGAAGCTTGGCGACAAGGCTCTGATCGTCGCCATGGATCACGCGCGAACCCTGGGCGTGGTCGACGGACTTGAGGATCCTGGCGCGGTGCTGGATCGGATGATCGACGCCGGCGCCGACGGCATCATGACCTCCTACGGCGTCATCAAGCACTATCGCGACAGGCTGATCGGCCGCATCCCGACCTTCCTGCGGCTCGATGGCGGGCCGTCGGTGTTTCGCGAAGATTGGCTGGAATATACCGAGTGGTCGATGCTGCACACGGTCGAGGACGCCCGCCGTCTGGGTGTCGACGGCGTGGCGGTCATGGGTTTCATGGGCGGTACGGTCGAGATGAAGACCTACGAGATCACGGCCCGGGTCGTCGGCGATTGCGCGTCCGATGGTCTGCCGGTGATGGTCGAGGCTCTGCCCTGCCCCGCCGACCGGATCCCCGATCCCAAGGACGCCGATGCCATGGCCTCGGCCTCGCGCATCGCCTTTGAGTTGGGCGCCGATATCGTCAAGACCTACTACACCGGCGATCCGAAAAGCTTCGCCAAGGTGACGGGCGGATGTCCGGCCCCGGTGATGATCGCCGGCGGCGTGCGCATGGACACGGTCGAAGAGGCCCTGAAAGTCGTTCACGGCAGCATCCGGGCCGGCGGCAAGGGCGTCGTGTTCGGCCGCAACATCTGGCAGAACGCCGATCCGGCGGGAATCGTACGGGCGCTCAAGGCGATCATCCATGACGGCGCCGATGTCGCCGAGGCGCTGCAGCGGGGCGGACAGGCGCGGTGACCCAGGCGGCGCCGTTCACCCCGCCTTTTCTGATCGGGATCGATCTGGGGACGAACAGCGTCCGCGCGCTGGCCTTTGACACTCTCGGGCGTGCCGTCGCGACGGCGGCGCAGCCCACCCCGGCCGTGCAGCCGGCGCACGGATGGGTCGAATATCAGCCCGACGCGCTCTGGCAGGCCGCTTCGGATGTGTTGCGCCGGCTGGTGGCGGCTCTGCCGCCCGGCGCGCCGGTTGCCGGGCTGGCCGTTGCCAGCATCGGCGAATCCTTCGTTCCGGTCGATGCGCAGGGCCGGGCCACCCACAACGCCATCGCCTGGTTCGACCCGCGCACCGAGGGGGACGCGGATTGGCTGGAACACCGCATCGGACGGGAGCGGCTGTTCCAGATCACCGGCCTGCCGATCAACCCGATCTACAGCCTGTGCAAGATGCTGTGGCTGAAGCGCCAGACGCCCGACGCGTGGTTGCGGACCGTGCGGGTGCTGGGCATGGCCGATTGGATCGCCTTCCGCCTGTGTGGCGAGATGGCCACCGATTTCAGCCTGGCCTCGCGAACCCTGGCCTTCGATCTGCACGACCGCTGCTGGGCGGACACGCTTCTGGGAGAAGTCGACATATCGCCGGATCTGTTTCCGCCGTTGCGGCCGAGCGGTACGGCCCTGGCGGCCCTGCGCCCGGACGTGGCGGCCAAGACCGGCTTGCCCCCGGGCACGGTGGTCGGCGTGGGCGGCCATGATCATTTGTGCGGCGGGCTGGCCGCCGGCACCCATCTGCCGGGGACCTTGCTGGATTCCATGGGAACCGCCGAGGCGCTGTTTCTGACGCTCAAGCGGCCGCTGCTGGCGCCCGCCGTCCTGCAACAGGGATTTCCGCAAGGCGCCATTCAGGTCGACGGCGCCTATGCCTATCTGGGCGGTGGCATCTACAGTTCCGGCGGCGCCGTCGAATGGTTTCGCGGCGTCCTTGCTGGCGGGTCCGATTACGACACCCTGATCGCCGAAGCGGCAGCCGCGCCGCCGGGCGCCAACGGCGCGCTGTTCATGCCCCATCTGGCCCAAAGCGCCCCGCCGCACCCCGACGTCCAGGCGCGTGGTGCCCTGGTCGGGCTGACCGGCAGTACCGGGCGCGGCGATCTGTTCCGAGCCGTTCTCGAAGGGCTGGCGCTGGAGGCGAGACAGGTGGTCGGGGCCATGGCCGCCCTGCCGGGTCTAGGCCCGCCGCAGGACATCCGGGCCATCGGCGGCAACACCAAGAACGCGCTGCTGCTGCGCATCAAGGCCAGCGCCTACGGCCGGCCGATCATCGTCGTCGACGAGCCGGAGACCACGGCGCTGGGAGCGGCCCTTCTTGGCGGTATTGCCGCCGGCACCTTCGAGTCGCTGGCGGCGGCCCGCGAGACCCTGGTTCAACGGACCCGCACGGTCGATCCCGATCGCGCCTGGTCCGACCATTACGACACCCTGTTCGAGAGGCTGTACCGGCACGGCTTTGCCGCGCTGCGGCCCCTCAATCACGCCATTCATCAGCTTGACACCAACCAACAGGAAAGGAGACCGATCACAGATCAGCCGGCCCGCAGCCCGGCCGTTCGAGCCAATCAAGGCACGGAGGCCGCCCGTCAGGCTTGACGCCGCCCGGTGTCAGGCCATCCAAATGCGGAACAAAGTTTCGCCAACCAATAAACTTTCGGAGGAAGCACGATGCGCAATATCATCAAGACCGCCTTGGCCGGCCTGGCCCTGGCCGCCGCGACCGCGCCCGCGGCCCACGCCCAGGATAACGACTTCACCATCGCCCTGGTGCCCGGGCTGACCACCGACGCCTTCTACATCACCATGCGCAAGGGCGCCCAGGCGGCGGCGGACGCATTGGGTGTCGAACTGGTGTTCCAGGGCGCGCCCGACTTCAACCCGGTCACCCAGGTGCCGGTGCTCGAGGCGGTCGTCGCCCGCCAGCCCGACGCCATCCTGATCGCCCCCACCGACAAGGTGCAGCTCATCGAACCCCTGCGTCAGGCCTTCAACGCCGGCATCCCGGTTCTGACGGTGGACACCTTCATCGACGACGGCCAATACCAGGACGGCAGCGGCGACGGCGACTTCCCCGTCACCTATATCGCGTCCGACAATGTCCTGGGCGGACGGATCGCCGCCCGCGCCCTGGCCGAAGCCATCGGCGGGTCCGGCAAGGTCTATGTGTCCAACGTCAATCCCGGCATCTCCACCACCGACCAGCGGGAGGAAGGCTTCAAGCTGGAGATGGAGAACTATGCGGACATCGAGGTGCTGGAGACCCAGTTCAACGAGAACGACGCCAACAAGGCGGCCTCTCAGCTCCAGTCGGTGCTGGCCCGTAACCCGGACCTGGCCGGCGTCTTCGGCGCCAACCTGTTTTCCGCCGCCGGTGCGTCCAACGGCGTGCAGCAGGCGGGCAAGGCCGGCGAAATCAGGGTTGTCGCCTTCGACGCGCCGCAATCCATCGTCGACGACATCAAGGGCGGCACCATCGACATCGCCATCGCCCAGCACCCGGCGGGCATCGGCTACTACGGTGTCATGTCGGCCTATGCCTATCTGACCGGCATGCCGGTGCCGATCTCCATCGGCACGGGTTTCACGGTGATCGACGCCGAAAATGTCGATGACCCGGAGACCGTCAAGTACATCTATTCGGACTGACCGATCGACCCGAACCCGGTCCCGCCGCGACGGCGGGACCGGCATGGCCGCCACCGACATAGATGGGGGAATTGGGTGACGCAGACTGTCGTGCAGCCAGGATCGCGGCCGATCCTGTGGCTGACCTGGGCCGCCGCCGCGCGGGCCTGGATCTTCCTGGCCGTCCTGATCATCGCCTTCGAGGTGTGGGCCCGCGTCGTCTATGACTCCTCGTTCCTGCTCAACCCGTTCAACGTGCGCGCCATCGCCATGGCCGCCGTGGCACCCCTGCTGCTGGGCCTTGGCCAGACCCTGGTCATCATTTCCGGCGGGATCGATCTGTCGGTCGGGTTCACCATGGGGCTGGCCGCCGTGGTCATGGCCACGGTCGTGCAGGTCGCCGGACCGCACATGGGGCCGGCGATGACGCTGGCGCTGGGCATCCTGGTGGCGCTTGCGGCCGTGGCCGTACCCGGGTGGATCAACGGCATGCTGATTTCGCGCCTGGGCGTGCCGCCCTTCATCGGCACGCTAGGCATGTACGGGGTGGCGCGGGGAGTCGGCTTCCTGCTGGCCGACGGCACCACGGTGCCGGCCCGCAACGAGTTTCTGGCGGCGCTGGGCAACGGCAAGGCGTTTGGCGTGCCGATCCCGATCCTGATCACCATCGCGATCGTCGTCGCGTTCCACCTGCTGCTGTCCCAGACCCGGTTCGGCCAGTACACCTATGCCGTGGGCGGCAACCGGCAGGCCGCCATCCGCGCCGGCATCAATGTTCGCCGCCACACACTGACGCTCTATATTCTGGCCGCGTTGTCGGCCGGCGCGTCGGGTATCCTCTATACGGCTCGTTTTTCGGCCGGCGCCGCCCAGGCGGGGGAGCCCCTGCTGCTCGATTCCATCGCCGCCGTCGTCATCGGCGGGGCCAGCCTGTTCGGCGGCTCGGGCACCATCGTCGGCACCGTCATCGGCGCCCTGATCATCGCCGTCATCCAGTTCGGCCTGGTATTCATGAATGTCGAACCGTTCTGGCAGTTCGTGGCCGTCGGGGTGGTGATCATCATCTCGGTGCTGGTCGACCAGAGCCAACGCCGGCTGGGCGGGGAGACGCGGGACGATGGTTGAGATGGCAAGCGCGGCCGGCACCGACCGGACCGGCAATCCGAACGGGGCGGACAGCGATGTGGTGCTCTCGGTCCGGGGTCTGAGTAAACGGTTCGGCGGCGTCCACGCGCTGGAGGACGTTTCGTTCGACCTGCGCCGGGGCGAGGTCCTGGCCCTGGCCGGCGACAACGGGGCCGGCAAGTCGACCCTGATCAAGACCCTGTCGGGTGTCCACCGGCCGGATGCCGGCGAGATCCTGTATCAGGGGCGGCGGGTCAGCTTCGACAACCCCCGCCAGGCCCGCGATCTGGGCATCGAGACCATCTACCAGGATCTGGCGCTGGCCGACAATCTGGATGTCGGCGCCAACGTCTTTCTGGGGCGGGAGCCCGTGCAGCGCGTGCTGGGCGTTTTTCCCCGCATAAACCGGCCGTTCATGCGGCGGGCCGCGCAAAAGGCCATCGAGACGCTGGACATCGACATCGACCGGCTGGACGTACCGGTGCGCGCGCTGTCGGGCGGTCAGCGACAGGCGGTGGCCATCGGCCGGGCGATCTATTGGAAGGCCGAGGTGCTGATCATGGACGAGCCGACGGCGGCCCTGGGCGTGCCCGAACAGCGCAAGGTCATGGCGCTGATCCAGGGGCTGAAGTCGCGCAATGTCGGCGTTATCTTCATCTCCCACAATCTGGGCGACATCTTCGCCGTCAGCGATCGCATCCTGGTGCTGCGCCGGGGCGTGAAGGCCGGCGAACGGCGCGCCGCCGATACCAACGGCGACGAGGTGGTCCGGCTGATGGTCGGCGGCTGAGATCGCCGGTCAGGCGGCTCCTTCGACGATGACGAGTTCAGCGTCCGCATTAGCCTGGCGGATGGCCTTCGCCGCCTCGTATTCCGGACTGCGGTAACAGGCGACGGCCGTGTCGTAGTCCTTGAACTCAACCACCACGTTGCGCTCGCGCGCGGTCCCCTCCATGGCCTCATAGCGACCGCCACGGACGATAAAGCGCGCGCCGAACTTCTCGAACGCGGGCTTGGCGGCCGCCAGATAATCCGGATACCGCTCCGGGTTCTTCACCGATACGCGGACAATCCAGTAAGCCTTGGTCATCGGTTTCCTCCTTTATGGTTATGGCCACCGCTTAGCGCGGTCGCACCACGGTCGTGTCCCTGAACGCCAAAAGCGCCGCGGCGCCGATCATCAGACTGCCCGACAGCCGGTTGAGCAGCCGCCCGCGCCGCCGCAGACCGGCCAGCAAACGGTCCGCCGCCCCACCCCAGACCACCAGCAGAACGCCATCGACCGCCAGATAGGTGACACCCAGAACCAGGAGTTGTGGCCAGATCGGAATTGCCGGGTCGATAAACTGCGGAAACAGGGCGGCGAAAAAGAAGACCGCCTTCGGATTCGAGGCGGAGGTCACGAACCCCTGCCGAAACAGCCGCCCGGGCGATGTTTGCGGCCCGCCGGATCCGTCGAAACCACGCGGCGTGGCGCGAAACGTGCGGATGCCGACCCACACCAGATACGCAACACCGGCCCATTTGACGATCGTCAGGGCGTGTGCGGAGGTCGCGATCACGGCGGCCAACCCAAACGCCGCCGCCGTCATCTGGCAGGCGTTGGCGCTGAGGTCGCCGGCCACCGTCGCCAGGCTGGACCGCAGCCCGTGGCGCAGACTGTTGGAGATGATCAGGATCTGGCTGGGGCCTGGAGGTGTCGCAAAGAACACCCCCACCGTGGCCAGGTAAGCGAGATAGAGATCGAAAGTCATGATATGCGGCCAGTCTAGAGGCTGTCCGATACACCGGCAAGATGACCAGGTTCGACGGCCGCCAGTTTCCTGCACGTCGCATCTTGCAAGAATGACAAATAACATAATATGTATTTTGTCATTCATCATTCAGGATGGGGAATTGGAAATGCACACGCGCACGCTTGGAAGGAATGGTCCGGCGGTTTCGGCTCTGGGCCTCGGCTGCATGGGCATGTCGGACTTCTACGGTCCGGCCGACCGGGCCGAAAGCCTTGCCACTCTCGATGCCGCCATCGAGGCCGGCGTTACCCTTCTGGATACCGGCGACTTCTACGGCATGGGGCACAATGAGATGCTGCTGAGCGAGGCCGTGCGCGGCCGCCGCGACCGGCTTTTCATCGCCGTCAAATTCGGCGCCCAGCGGGACCCATCCGGCGCCTTTCTCGGTTTCGACGGCCGGCCCGCCGCAGTCAAGGCGTCCCTTGCCTATTCCCTGCGCCGGCTGGGTGTCGATTACATCGATCTCTACCAGCCGGCCCGGGTCGATCCCGCCGTTCCGATCGAGGACACGGTGGGCGCGATCGCCGACATGGTCGCCGCCGGGCATGTCCGTCATATCGGTCTTTCCGAAGCCGGCGCGCAAACCATTCGCCGGGCCCACGCGGTCCATCCCATCGCCGCGCTGCAGATCGAGTATTCGCTGATGACCCGTGGCATCGAGGCGGAGATCCTGCCCACGGTGCGCTCGCTGGGCATCGGCGTCACGGCCTACGGGGTTCTGTCGCGGGGCCTGCTGAGCGGCCGGACACCCGCCGCCGGACCGACGGATGCCGGCGATTTCCGCGCCCATTCGCCACGCTTCATCGGTCAGAACCTCCAGAAGAACCTGGCTTTGGTCGGGGCCCTGCGGGCGCTGGCCGTGGAGCGCGGCGCCACGCCGGCCCAACTGGCCATCGCCTGGGCCCTGCATCGCGGCGACGATGTCATCCCGCTGATCGGCGCCCGCCGGCGGGATCGGCTGGCCGAAGCCCTTGGTGCCGTGGATCTGCGGCTCGGCGAACGCGACTTGGCGGCGATCGAGGCGGCGGTCCCGCCCGCCGCCGTCGCCGGCGACCGCTACCCGACGCCGCAGATGGCGCTGCTGGACAGCGAGCGGTCGCCGGCCCGATAAGGAGGGGATGGCCAAGACCCCGATCACCCATGAGCAGATCCTCGACGCGGCGGAAGACCTGTTGCGTCGCCACGGGCCCGCCAAGATGACCGTTGTCGATGTCGCGCGGGCATTGGGCATGAGCCACGCCAACGTCTACCGTCATGTCGCCAGCAAGGCGGCGCTGCGGGACGCGGTGGCCGAACGCTGGCTGAAGACCATATCGGACCCGCTGGAGGCCATCGCCGATCAAGAGGGGCCGGCCGATACCCGGCTGGAAACCTGGCTGCGGACATTGGTCGCGGCAAAGCGCCGGAAAATCGCCAACGACCCGGAACTGTTCGCGACCTACGACGCCATTGCCCAGGACGCAAGGGTCGTGGTCGACGGCCACGTCGCAACGATGCATCGCCAGCTTGTCCGGATCGTCACCGACGGTGTCGCCCAGGGCATGTTTCAGGTGGCGGATCCGGACGCGGCGGCCTGGGCGGTGCTCCACGCAACTATCCGCTTCCACCATCCCCATTTCGTTCAGACCGTCCCGGGGGACCGCGTTGAAGCCGAGTCCCGGGCGGTAATCCATCTGCTGATCGCCGGCCTACGCGCCGGTGTGGTCTGAGCCGCCCGCGCCCTCCTCTTCGGCCAGCAACTCGGCGACCATGCGATCGACCTCGTCGAAATGGCCGGCCATCGCGGTTCGGGCGGCAATGGGATCGCGGCGCTTCAACGCGGCCAGCACCTTTTGATGATGGACCAGCGACCGGCGCACGGTCTGCAGGTCGCGGCGCACCTTGAGCAGCCGCATGCTTTCGCGGATCGTCGATCCCAGGGCCTCGACCATCAGGGCCATGAGCCGATTGCCCGATGCGGCGACCAGGGTACGGTGAAAGCGGAGATCGGCCTCGACCCAAGGGTCGACCGTGCGGATCTGGGCTTCCATTTCGGCCACGGTGGCGGCCAGGGCGGCAAGCTGCGGTCCGGTCGCGTGTGAGGCGGCCAGGGCCGCGATCTCCACCTCCAGACCGCGGCGTACGGCGATGGCGTCGGGCAGGCCGGCGGTGCCCGGCGTCAGGGCCAGACGGAAGAAGGTTTCCAACGGTTCGGCGGACAGCGTCTTGACCGTGGCCTGCTTACCATGCCGGATCTGAACCACGTCCAACCCGGCCAGTTGGCCCAGCGCCTCCCGCACCACCGGCCGGCTGACCCCGAATTCCCGCGACAGGTCGGCTTCGGCCGGTAGAACGTCGCCAGGCTTCAGCGTGCCCGCGCGCATGCGGTCCAGCAGGCTGGCGCTGACCAGATTGGACAGGCGGCCGCGCCGCCCGGACGCCGGCGCGGGGTCGCCCTCGATATCGGACAAGACACTCATATGACAAGCTTAGCAGGTCATGCCGCAAAAGTATGCGGTCCGCCCCCGCGTTTTAACCGTGGGTTTTGACCATGCGGTCTGGACGGGGCGGGCATCCTGTGGTTCTGTGCGGCCATCCCGTCCCAACCCCGCATGCCAACCGTTCCAAGGACCGTTCCGCCATGGCCGACAGCGAAAACCAGCTTCACCTGGATCTCGAACAGGGACGGGTGGTTATCGACCTTCTGCCCGACCGCGCGCCCAAACATGTGCAGCGGATCAAGGAACTGGCGCGGGAGGGGTTTTACGACGGCATCGTGTTTCACCGGGTCATCGAGGGCTTTATGGCCCAGACCGGCGATCCCACCGGCACGGGCACCGGCGGGTCGGGACGGAAGATCGAGGCGGAGTTTTCCGACGAGCCATTCGAGCGCGGGGCCGTCGGCATGGCCCGAACGCAGGACCCCAACAGCGCCGACAGCCAGTTCTTTATCTGCTTCGCGCCGGCCCGGTTCCTGGATCGGCAATATACGGTTTGGGGTCGGGTGAGCGACGGGATGGAACATGTCGACGCCATCGCCCTTGGCGAACCGCCGGCCGAACCGGACCACATCGTTCGGCTTTCGGTTGCCGCCGACGCCGCCGACTGATGTCAGAGATCAAGGACAGTATCATGACCCGTCTGATGACCGTGTTCGCCGGCCTCGCGCTGGCCCTGACCTTGGCCGTGGCTCCGGCCGCCGCCCAGGACGACGAGAACACCCTGTTCATGGATCTGGAGGACGGACGGGTGGTGATCGCGCTTCGCCCTGATCTCGCCCCGCGCCACGTCGACCGGATCAAGGAGCTGACGCGGGAAGGATTTTACGACGGCATCGTCTTCCACCGCGTGATCGACGGCTTCATGGCCCAGACCGGCGACCCGACCGGCACCGGGCGCGGCGGATCGGGCCAGAATCTTCCGGCCGAGTTCACCGACACGCCGTTCGAGCGGGGCACCATCGGCATGGCCCGGACCCAGGACCCCAACAGCGGCGACAGCCAGTTCTTCATCGCCTTCGAGCCGGTGCCCCATCTCAACGGTCAATACACCGTCTGGGGCGAGGTCACGGAGGGCATGGAGCATGTCGACGCCCTGGCCAAGGGCGAACCGCCATCCAACCCCGACCGCATCGTGCGCATGCAGGTCGCGGCGGACGTCGACGAGTAAGAGACCAGCCACGGCCCCTGGCAGCAATCAGCCGGCCTCTATCGTACCGTCAATCGACTTGGCCAGATCGAGGGCGCATAGCGCCAGCACCCGCACGCCCACCGACAGCGCCCGTTCATCGATAGTAAAATTGCTCCGGTGCAGCATGGTGTCGTAGCCGGGGAGCCCGGAGCCGATACGCAGATGCGCGCTGGGAACGCGGGTCGCGAACTCGGCGAAATCCTCGCTGCCCATCGACCCTTGCGGTATCTCGATCACATTGTCTTCGCCAACGGCGCCGCGCACCGTGCCCAGAACGGTGTGCAGTGTCTGCCCATCGTTCACGACCGGCGGCACGCCACGGTGGAACGTGACCGTACAGCGGGCCCGCTGAGCCATGCCGACGCCTTCGGCCACACGCCGCAACGCATCGCCCACGGCCTGGCGCCCGCTCTCGGACTGGGTGCGATACGACCCTTTGAGCACGACCCTGTCTGGAATCTGGTTGCGTGCGGTGCCGCCTTGAATCTGGCCGACGGTGAGGACGACGGGTTCGATCGGCGCGATCTCGCGGCTGACGATGGTCTGGATCTGGGTAATGAAGGCCGCGGCGGCGACGATCGGATCGACGGCCAGATGCGGGTGCGCGCCATGACCCGATACGCCTTCGATCTCGACATCGAACAAATCGGACGAGGAGAACGCCACCGTGGGGTGCCAACCCACCTGCCCGGCCGGCAAGGGCGGCCAATTGTGGAAGCCCAGCATCCGGTCGGGCCGCACCCAGTCGAACAATCCATCGTCGAGCATGGCCCGCGCCCCGCCAAGCCCTTCTTCGGCCGGCTGGAACACCAGAAGAAATCGCCCGTCGGACCCCCGGGCGCACCGTTGCAGGACATCGGCAACACCCAGCCCGATGGTGGTGTGGGCGTCGTGGCCGCAGGCATGCATCACGCCGGGATGGATCGACGCGTAGTCCAGGCCGGTCTGCTCGGTGATCGGCAGAGCGTCCATATCGGCGCGAATGCCGATGGTCGGGCCCGACCCGCCGGGGTTGATCAGGCCCACCACGCCGGTCTTGCCGATCGCCGTGCGCCGCTCAATGCCGCGTTCCGAAAGCCATCCGGCCACGAGCGACGCCGTCTCGTGCTCCTGGAAACCGAGTTCGGGATGGGCGTGCAGATGTCGACGCACGCGCACGAGATCGTCTTCGATCCCCTTCACGAGCGTGTCGATATCGGCGCGGAGATCGGGGACTGCGGAGGTCATGGCGGTCGGAGAAACCTGTCGGAGGTTTGCGGAGGATCGACGTGAAAGCGGCGGACGCCCCTGAGCGCCCGCCGCCGGTTGGATCGATCGGATCAGAAGTCCTGCTGGCCCATTTGGGTGATCGTCGCATAGTCCGCTTCGCCCCAGACTTCGGTGCCCAGCTTGTCGCGGACGGGCTGCGTGGCGGCGATGAACTCGGCCCTGTCGGGATAGGTCACGGTCACGCCGGCCGCTTCCATTTCAGCGATATACCCCTCCTGCTGCTGGGGCAAAAGCTCCTCGATCTTGGCCGTGGAGGCGGCGTTGGCCTCCACCATAAGTAACCTTTCGTCCTCGCTCAGCGTGCTCCAGAAGGCTTCGCTGATCATGACGTAGGCCGGTTTGACGATATAGTCGACCATCGCCACGCCGGCCTGAACCTCATAGAATTTCTGGGCGTAGATGGTTTCGATCGGGTTCTCCTGGCCGTCCACGACGCCGGTCTGAAGGGCCGTGTAGACCTCCTTGAAGGCCATCGGCGTGGGATTGGCGCCCAGGGCGGCGAGAGATTCGACATAGTAGTCCCGTTCCGGCGCCCGCAGCTTGAGCCCCTTCAGATCGGCCATCGAATCGATCACGACATTGGCGCTGATCTGGCGCGGATTGCGGGGCATGAACCCGAGCAGCCGGATCTGCCGCTCGTTGATCAGCTTGTCGTTCCACTTGGCGCCGATGTCGCTTTCGATCACCGCCTTGTAGTTGGCCATATCCTTCATGAGGTAAGGCAGGGCGAGGTATTCGATCTCCTTGATGCCGGGATCGCCGCTGGCCATGACCTGGGTGGTGCCAAGCGCAAGCTGGGCGATCATCTCACGGGGGGTGCCAAGCTGGTTGCCCGGATAGATCGTGACCGTATGATCGGAGCCGGCCTCGACAACACGCTTGAACTCCAGCGCGCCCTCATATTGCGCCTCGCCCTGGGTCGCCCACAGACCGAAGCGGATTTCCTCCGCCGCCGCGGCGAGAGGACCCAACAGCAGGCCCCCGGCGACGGCCAAGCCGAGCATTTTCCCTGTACGAGTCATATCTGATCTCCTTTGTTTTTCGCGGTCTTCACTCTGGTTTCGGCGCCTTGGAGATGCCGGATGAACGCGGCGCACCAGGCGACGAGGTGATCGACGATCCGCTCGCCCTTGTCGGCCGAGGCCAGGGCCGGATCGCCATCGGTAATGCCGTTGCCGCAACGATCGGTCACGTCGACGGCCAGGGCGACATCGACGCCCTGGAAGGATACGGCCCCCAACCCCGTGGTCGGCAGCCCCAGCATCGCCCCCTTCTCCCCGGGGGCCTCGGCCAGATCGGGGCGCATCAGGTCCGGGAACAGATGCCGGTAGACCGACGTCAGGGGGTCGGCGCCATGGCCCTTCGCGCGGGCCGCATCGTCGCCATGGATGTCGGCCCAAATCTTGGGCGGGATACTGCGCCACAGATGGATGGCTGGCACCAGAACCCCGCGATCGCGTTTGATCGCGCGCAGGGTCTGGTCGATCAGTCCGGCGTTGCCGCTGTGCCCGTTGACGATCAAAATCCTGTTCAGACCGTGGTCGAGGAAGTTCACGACCATGTCCTCGAGCACCATGCGGAACGTCTCGGGACGCAGCGCGATCCCGCCCGCGACGGGGCGAAAGTAATCGGCATAGCCGAAGGGGAGGATCGGCGCGACCACGGCGCCGGCCGCCTCGGCCGCCCGGTCGGCGATGACCTCGGTCAGCATGTAGTCGCCCATCGGACAGGCCGGGCCCTGCTCCTCCTGGGAACCGAGGGGCAGAACGATGACCGGATCCTCGGCCATGCGGGCACGGAACTCCAGAAAGCTCATGTCCGAAAGCCGGTGCTTGCGCGTCTCCGAGGGCTGCGACGAGGGCATCGGACCTCTGCGGTCAGTTGAAAACGAGATTGGGCAGGAACAGGGTCAGCTGCGGGAACAGGGCCAGGATCACCACCGCGGCGAACAGCGGGATGTAAAAAGGGATCATGGCCCGCACCATCTTGCCGAAGGAGATGCCGGCGATGTCCTGGGCGATGAACAGCAGAACCCCCACCGGCGGTGTGCCGCCGCCGATGATCAGCGTAAAGACCATCAGAACGCCGAAATGCACCGGGTCCACGCCGAACTGGACGACGACCGGCACCAGGATCGGCGTCAGCACGATCTCGGCCGAAGATGCGACCATGAAAAGACCGACCAGAAGCAGCATGACGAGAATGATGAACAGCACCACAAGGCCGTTTTCCGAGATCGTCGACAGCCCGACGGCGATCGCTTGGGGCACCTGTTCGCGCACCATGATCCAGCTGAAGGCCGACGCCACCGCAATGATCACCAGAATCCGCACCGATCCCCAGCTCACGGTCTGCACCACGTCCCAGAGCTGACGCCAGGTCACGTTGCGAAACACGAACTTGCTGAGCAGGAAGCCATACAATACGGCCACCGCCGCCGCCTCGGTCGGTGTGAAAATGCCGCTGATGATCCCGCCGACGATGATCACCGGAAACAGAAGGGCGGCGGCACCCTGCCGCGTCGCCGTCGTCACCGTACGAAGATCGGCGCGCGGATAGCGCGGGAACCTCCTGGCCCGCGCCACGAAATAGGTGAACACCATCTGGGTGGCGATGATCACCAGTCCGGGAACAACGCCGGCCAACAGAAGCCGCCCGATCGACACGTTGGCCAAGGCCCCATAGATGACCAGCGCCACGCTGGGCGGGATGATCGGCCCGACCATCGCCGACGCCACCGTCACCGCGGCGCTGAAGGGGGCCGGATAGCCCTCCTTTTTCATGGCCGGGATCAGCACCGATCCCAGGGCCGTGGTGTCGGCGGTGGCCGACCCCGACATGCCGGAAAACAGCATGCTGGCGAGGATGTTGACCTGGGCTAGACCGCCATGGATGTGGCCGACGAACGCTTTCGACATGGCCACGATCCGGTCGGTCAGGCGGCAGGCGTTCATCAGCTCGCCGGCCAGGTAGAAAAAGGGGATGGCCAGGATGAGAAAGCTGTCCACCGCCGCCGTCATGCGCTGGGCCAGCAGCGCCAGATCGATGCCGGCGGCATAAAAATAGACGGCCGAGGAGATGCCCATGGCGAAGAACAGGGGCATCCCCGCGCATAGAAGCACGATCAGAAGGGCCAGAATGCCGAAGGTCAGCATGGCTGCCGGGCACGCCGACGCGACACGGCCACCGGTCTCACATCGCGTCCTTTTCCACGAGATGCGGATCGTCCACCGCCAACCGCGGCCGTCGATAGAGCAGGCGAAGCGCGATCGCGACGATCATCAGGATCGCGCCGACGGCAACCGGCAAACGAACGATCCCGGAGGGCAGTTCAAGCGCGCCGAGTTCGGCGAAATTCTCGATCTTCACCAGCCGCAGCGTCGGTGAAACCAGGATGGCGCAGAACCCGATCGCAAGCACCGCGTTGACCCAGCGGATGGCCTTTCGGATGTGGGCGGGCAGCGCCGTCAGGACCACGTCGACATTCAGATGGCGTGCGTCCCAGCAGACAACGACTGCGCCGATAAAGGTAATCCACACCACGAGAAGCCGCGAAAGCTCCTCGCTCCAGATCAGCGGCCTGTCGAGCACAAAACGGAAAAAAATCTGCGCCAGTGTCAGCAGAACGACCGTAAGAAAGGCGATCCCGACGATCAGACGCAGCGGCAGGGCCAGATCGACCGGCCGCCGATTTCTTTTTTCCGCCTCATCCCCGTTCGTCAACCAGGTCTCCTCCCGAGGACTGATGTCACAAGAGCCGTCCCCGTACCCCGAAGACCGTCATGAGAGCCCGAAGCGATGCGATTGTCCAATATCAATCCATTATTGATTGATATTTTATAAATACTAATGATAACATGAGAATATGAGCGCATCCCTCGAACTTCGCCATCTGCGCTATTTCGTACTGGTGGCCGAGGAACTCCATTTCGGCCGCGCCGCCGAACGCCTGGGGATCGCGCAACCGCCGTTGAGCCAGCAGATCCGGCAGCTTGAGGAGCGGATGGGCGTCCGATTGCTGGACCGCACCACCCGCAGCGTTCGCCTTACCCGCGCCGGCGAGGTCTTTCTGGAAAAGGCGCGCGCCGCGCTGGACAGCGTCACCGACGCCGTCGACGCGACGCGAGAGGAAGCCGCAACATTTTCCGGCGACCTGGCGATCGGCGCCGTCTATCCCGCCATCCGGCAACTCCTGCCCCGGGCCATCCGCCGCTATCACGGGCGCTTCCCAAAGGTGCGCCTCAGCGTCTCGATGATGACCACGGGACGCCAGATCGAGAAACTGGTGGCCGGCGAACTTCAGGTGGGATTCATTCGGCCTCCGCTCAGTCCGGGCCCGCTGCATGTTCAGCATATCTCGACCGAGGGTTTCGGGCTGATCATGCGCCGTGGACACCCCCTGGCGGACAAGCCTGGTTTGGGACTTGCGGACTTGGCCGACGAGCCGTTCCTGGCCTATGCCAGCATCGTCGGCGCTAGCTATCAGTCGCTTGCCTTCCGCGCCTGCCGTGAGTTCGGGTATCGGCCGCGCATCGTCGCCGAGACGGACGACACGCTGAGCATGGCGACGCTTTGCTCGGCGGGCATGGGGGTAGCGGTGGTGCCCGAATGGGTTCGACTGATCGCCATGCCCGATCTGGTCTTCCGACCCTTGCCGGAGCTTCCCCGGGCCATCGGCATGGCCGTTGCCACGATCGGCGACCGGCCGCCGCGCCAGATTCAGAGCTTCGTGGAGACCGTCAGAAACATGACAGACACCATGTAGCCGGGCCGTCGCCCATCGCTTCCCTTGCGCTTGGGCTCCGGCATTGCCAGTTTGACGGTGCGTGCGCTCGCTATAGGCGCGCATGAAAACGGAGCGACCTGACCCTTGAGCCTCGACACCACCGCCACCCCGGCGCCCCAGGCCGGGACCGATGCCGACCGGCCGACCAATGCCGCCGAAGCCGCGGCGCGGCGGCGGACGTTCGCCATCATCTCACATCCCGACGCCGGCAAGACCACGCTGACCGAAAACCTGCTGCTGTTCGGCGGCGCCATCCATCTGGCCGGCGCGGTCAAGGCGCGGGGCGAACGGCGGCGCGCCCGGTCGGACTGGATGAAGATCGAACAGCAGCGCGGTATTTCCGTCACCACCTCGGTCATGACCTTCGTCGACGCCGGGATCACCTTCAACCTGCTCGACACCCCGGGCCACGAGGATTTCAGCGAGGATACCTATCGCACCCTGACAGCGGTGGATTCGGCGATCATGGTCATCGATGCCGCCAAGGGGATCGAGGCCCAGACGCGCAAGCTGTTCGAGGTATGCCGGCTGCGCGACGTGCCGATCATCACCTTCATCAACAAGATGGACCGGGAAGCGCGCGACCCGTTCGAACTGCTCGACGAGATCGCCGAAACCCTGGCCCTGGACACCGCCCCGGTGACCTGGCCGGTGGGTATGGGCAACCGGTTTCAAGGCTGCTACGACCTGGTGGGCGACCGGTTTCTGCCATTCCGCGACGCCGCCGGTGGCAAGACCCTGACCTGCACCGGCCCCGACGATCCCAGGCTGGAGGGGCTGCTGGGAGACGAGGCCGCCGCCGCGCTGCGCGAGGAAGTCGGCCTGGCGCGCGCCGCCTGTCCCCTCTTCGATCTGGGGGCCTATCGCGAAGGCCATCTGACACCGGTTTATTTCGGCAGCGCGCTACGCAATTTCGGGGTGCGGGAACTGCTCGACGGAATCGGTGCCTTCGCCCCGCCGCCACGGCCGCAGCCGACGACGTCGCGCCTGGTCGACCCCGGCGAGGACAAGGTCACCGGTTTTGTTTTCAAGGTCCAGGCCAACATGGACAAAAACCATCGCGACCGGGTGGCGTTCCTGAGGCTGTGTTCCGGCCGGTTCCAGCGCGGCATGAAGCTGCGTCCGACCGCCAGCGGCAAGACCATGGCCATCTACAATCCCATCTTTTTTTTCGCCCAGGACCGGGAACTGGTGGAGGAAGCATGGCCGGGCGACATCATCGGCGTGCCCAATCATGGCGCGCTGCGGGTGGGCGACACGCTGACCGAGGGCGAGTCCTTGCGGTTCAGCGGCATTCCGAACTTCGCGCCGGAAATCCTGCGCCGGGTGCGGCTGGACGACCCGATGCGGGCCAAGCATCTGCAGCGGGCTCTGGAGGATCTGGCCGAGGAAGGCGTGACCCAGGTGTTCCGCCCGGTGATCGGCGCGTCGTGGATCGTCGGGGTGGTCGGGCCGCTGCAGCTCGACGTGCTGTCCACCCGCATCGCCGCCGAATACAACATCAAGATGGATTTCGAGGCCGCGCCCTTCGAAACGGCGCGCTGGATCGAGGCCGATGACCTGGCGGAGATCAAGCGGTTCATCGCCGCCAACCAGGGCAACCTGGCGGAGGACCGTGACGGCGCGCCCGTGTTCATGGCCCGCAACGGGTGGGAGCTCAACTACACTCTTCAAAACTGGCCCGCGATCCGCTTCACCGCGACTCGCGAACGCGCCTGAGCGGCCCGGCGGTGCCCGCGGCCCTGTCGCCTTGCGGCCCGTCCATCCGCGATTGAGGCCGGTCGGTGGGTTATCTGCGCTTTGTCCTTCATAACTGGCGGCTGCTGGGCTTCGGCGTCCTGCTGACCGCTTTCTCAAGCTTTGGGCAGACCTTTTTCATCGCCCTGTTCGGCGCCGAGCTGCGGGGCGCGTTCGGCCTCAGCCACGGTGGCTTGGGCACGCTTTACGCCGTCGCCACCTTGGGCTCGGCCCTGACGCTGATCTGGCTGGGTGGGCGGATCGACCGAACCGATCTGCGGCTTTACGCCGGCCTGTCCGCCGGCGGTATCGCCGTTGCCTGCCTGATCATGGCGGCGGCTCCCGGCCCGGCCGTCCTGCTGGTCGCCCTGTTCGCCTTGCGCCTGACCGGCCAGGGGCTGCTGACTCACACAGCCATGACCACCATGGCCCGGCGCTTCGCGGCCGAGCGCGGCCGGGCGATTGGGATTGCCGTGCTGGGCCTGCCGCTGGGGGAGGCTGTGTTCCCGGCCCTGGCCGTCGCCTCCATCGCCGCCATCGGGTGGCGGGCCAGCTGGGTCGCCGCGTCGATCCTGGCCGCCGCGGTCCTCATCCCCTGCATCCTGCTGCTCCTGCGCGGCGATGCCGAACGCCTGGAGAGGTCCTCACCGGAGCCGGCCAACGTCAGGCCGATCGGTCCGGTCGACGCCGCCCGGCAGACGACCCGATCCTGGTCGCGCCGGCAAGTGGTGGCGGATCCACGCTTTTACGCCATCCTGGCCGTGGTCATGGCGCCGCCCTTCCTGGTTACGGGATTCTTTTTCCATCAGGCCCATCTTGCCGCGGCCAAGGGCTGGACGCTGAGCTGGATCGCCACCTGTTTTGTCGCCTACGCGGCGGCCAGTGTCGTCGGCGCCCTGGCAACGGGGCCGCTGGTCGACCGGATCGGCGCGCAGCGATTGCTGCCGGCCTATCTGGCGCCGCTGTCGATCGCGCTGCTGGTCCTTGCGGTTTCGTCGGCGCCGGCGGCGGCCATGGTCTACATGATCAGCGCCGGCTTTGGCATGGGCGCGGGTGTCATCGTCCAGACGGCTTTGTGGGCGGAGACTTACGGCACCGTGCATCTGGGCGCCGTCCGGGCCCTGACCACATCGCTGATGGTGGTGGCCAGCGCCCTGTCGCCGCCGCTGATGGGCGGGTTGATCGATCGCGGCGTGACCATGGAATCCATCGCCCTGGTTGCCATCGGATATTGCGCCGTGGCGACCGCGTGCTGGTTTTTGATGCGGCGGCGCGATCCGGTCGAGGCCCGGTCATGATGGAGGACCGCCTGCCGACCGAGCTGTGGGTCACGGCCCATCTGCGCCGCTGCATCGCCGACGGCATCCCCGCCACCGTGGCGCGCAAGGGCGACCGGTGGGGCGGGCTGGTGCTCCTGAAACTCAACCAGCTTGAGCATGGATGCCGGGTGCTGACCCAAAGCCGGGATCCCGACGGCAGGCCGGCCTGGATGCCGGGGCTCAACGGCGGGCTGGTGCCCGAGGCGGACGCCGACGACTACATCGCCCGCGCCGTCGCCCGCGATCCGGATCTATGGGTCATCGAGATCGAAGACCGGCAGGGCCGTCACCCGTTCGAGGGAAACATCCTGTAGCCGCGCCTTTGGGAGTTCAGATCACCGGCGCAAACCCGTCATAGATCAGCTTTGTCCCCGTCAGGAATACGAACACATAGCAGACTTCGTAAAACAGCCTCTCGGGCACCACCCGATGCAGGATGAAACCCAATCCCATCCCGATCGGCACCAGCGGCGCCAACACCAGGGCCGTCATCAGATTGGCGCCGGTAAACTGGCCAAGCCACGCGTAGGGCACCAGCTTGACGTAGTTGACCACCAGAAAGAACACCACTGTGGTCCCGACAAAGGCCGATTTGTCGAGCCGCTGGGGCAGAAGGTAGACCGAGAGGGGCGGCCCGCCGGCATGGGCGACGAAGCTGGTAAACCCGGCCAGGGCGCCCCAGAACCCGCCGCGCGCCTTGCTGGGGCCGCGCGGGGCCGGCAGCTTGGACCCGGCCAGTATCGGTCGCAGCCAGTAGAACAAGGCGAACCCGATGGCGATGGTGCCGATCAAGAGGCGGATCGGTCCCGGCTCCAGGTAGCGGAACGTCGCCGCGCCAATGGCGATGCCAACCAGGGCCGCGGGAACCAGGATACGCAGATTGGGGGCGTCCCATCGGCGGCGATAGGCGTGGATGCCAAAAAGATCCATCAGGCACAAAAGCGGCAGCAGAATTGCGGCGGCCTGGGGCGGAGAGATGCTCAAGGACATCAGCGGCACCGCCATCACCGCGATGCCGCCGCCAAAACCGCCTTTGGAGATGCCGGCGATCAGCACCGCCGGCACGGCCACGGCGTAGAACCAGGGATCGGTGATCAAAGGGAAAGACCGGAACGGGTGTTACGAACAGACCGGCGGAGCCTACCTGATTTGCCGTAGTGTGGGTCAAGGATTGCGCCGCACCACTATCCGCCCCACGTCTCCGCCGCGACACGGGCGAAGTTTTCGCCCAGGATGGCCCGGATATCGGCTTCGGCGTAGCCACGGTCCAGGAGCCCCTCGGTGATCTCGGGAAACTGCTCGGGCGCCGCTATGGTGATCTTGCCCGCCCCCACCTGGCGGTAGCCGGCGCGCGGCGGCCACCAATAGGCCCGGTCCAGTCCGGGCGGATCTTCGTCGACCCCCAGATCGTACCAATAGTCCTGACCCAGGCCGACATGGCGCGGCCCGACCCGCTGGACCAGATAGTCGATCGCCCCCAGGATCGCCGGCGTGCGGGCCTGCGGATCGGGGAGAAACATTCCCACGCCTGTGACACCGATAACGCCGCCCGTCGCCGTGCAGGCATCGATTTGGTCGTCGGTGATGTTCCGGCCGTGGTCGGCGACGGCGCGCGGGTTGGCGTGGCTGAACACCACCGGCTTTGACGATATCGCCATGACGTCCAGACTGGTGCGATGACCGGTGTGGGAACAATCCATCAGCAGCCCGGCCCGGTTGATGGCGGCGACGACGCGATGGCCGAGCGGGGTCAGCGCGATGTCGTCGTCGTGACAGCCGCCGCCGACGTCGTTGTTGCGGTTGTAGGCCAGATGGATCTGGCGGACGCCAAGATCGCGGAACAGAAACACCATCTCCTCCGACCCGCCGAGCATGAGGGAACCTTCCAAATCGAAGGCCACGGCCAGCTTGCCTTGGGCCTTGGCCTGGCGCACGGCGGCCACGGTGCCGGCCAGGACGTAGTCGTCCGGGTGGGCGGCCAGCCAAGCGCGCGCCCAGGCGATAAAACGGATGATGTCGGGCAGCGGGTTCATGTCCATGCCGACATTGATGGAGACGAAGTCCACGCCGGCTGCCCTGTGCCGGGCCAAGGCACCGACATCGATCCCCGGCACCAGCGGCAGGCACGCATGGGCATCCCAGACCAGCGCGTCGGCGTGAAGGGCGCGGGCGGCAACGTCGATCATCGGTATCATCCGGCTGTTAGGGGGCGTAGTACCGTATCAGCGCGACACGATGAAGGAACAGAGTGATGCGGGTGATCGACGAGAGCGGCGTGCGCGCGGCGTTGACATGGCCTCCGCTGATCGAGGCCCTGAAGACCATGTTCGCAGATGGCTGCACGATGCCCGTGCGCCATCATCACACCATGACGGTGCCGGACGAACCGGACGCCACGCTGCTGTTGATGCCGGCCTGGACATCCGGCGGCTATCTGGGGGTCAAGCTGGCCACGGTGTTTCCTGGCAACGCCGCGCGGGGCCTGCCGGCGGTTTCGGCCGGCTATCTTCTGTGCAGCGCGAAAACGGGCGAGATCCTGGCCCTGATCGACGGCGGCGAGCTGACGTCGCGACGCACCGCCGCCGCTTCCGCCCTGGCCGCCTCGTACCTGGCCCGGCCCGATGCCGCGAACCTTCTGATCGTCGGCACGGGACGGCTGGCGCCGAACCTGGCGGCCGCCCACGCGGCCGTCCGGCCAATCCGCCGCATCACCGTGTGGGGCCGGTCGCAACCCAAGGCCCTGGCCCTGGCCGATAGCCTGGCGACGGCGGGGTTCGAGGCGGCGGCCACCGAAGATCTCGCCCAGGCGACGGCGCAGGCCGATATCGTGAGTTGCGCGACATTGAGCACCACACCGCTGATCCGCGGGGACTGGCTGTCGCCGGGCGTCCATCTGGATCTTGTCGGCGGGTTCACCCCGGCGATGCGGGAGGCGGACGACACGGCGGTGACGCGGTCGACCCTGTTCGCGGACACCCGGGACGGCGTGCTGAAGGAAGCCGGTGACATCGTCCAACCCATCGCCGCCGGCATCGTCGCCGAGACGGATATCGCCGCCGACCTCTACGATCTGACGCGGGGCACCCACCCCGGCCGAACCGGGCGCGACGAGATTACCCTGTTCAAGTCGGTCGGCGCCGCGCTGGAGGACCTGGCCGGCGCGGTACTGGTTTACGACCGGACCGGCTGAACCGGGATCACATCACGGCGCCGATCTGCCAGGGAATGAATTCGTCGTCGCCGAACCCCAGCCGCTCGCTCTTGGTCGGCTGTCCCGAGGCGGTCTTGAGGATCAGATCGAAGATCCGGCCGCCCATGTCCTGGATCGAGATGCCTTCGTCCAGGACGGCGCCGCAATTGACGTCCATATCCTCGTCCATCCGCGCGTACATGGCGGAATTGGTGGCCAGCTTGATCGACGGCGCCGGCTTGCAGCCATAGACGGACCCGCGGCCGGTGGTGAAGCACACAAGGTTGGCGCCACTGGCCACCTGCCCGGTGACCGAGCACGGGTCGTAGCCAGGCGAATCCATGAACACGAACCCCTTGGCCGTCACCGGTTCGGCATATTTGTAGACGCCGCACAGATTGGTCGTGCCGCCCTTGGCCGCCGCCCCCAGCGACTTCTCGAGAATGGTGGTCAGACCCCCGGCCTTATTGCCCGGCGACGGGTTGTTGTTCATCTCGCCGTGGTTACGGGCCGTGTACTCCTCCCACCAGCGGATGCGCTCGATCAGTTTTTCACCGACCGCCTGACTGACCGCGCGGCGGGTCAACAGATGTTCGGCCCCATAAATCTCCGGCGTCTCGCTGAGAATGCCGGTACCGCCATGGCGGACCAGAAGATCGGCCGCCGCGCCCAGGGACGGGTTGGCCGTAATGCCGGAATAGGCGTCGGATCCGCCGCATTGCAGGGCCACGGTCAGATGGCTGGCCGGCACGGTCTGGCGACTGGCGCGGTCGGCTTCGGCCATCATCTCCCGCACCATCGCCGCGCCGCGCGCCACCGTTTTGCGGGTGCCGCCGGTGTCCTGGATGGTCATGGTCCGGAACAGCGGGCCGCGTTCGATGCCATAGGCCTCCAGCAGAAAATCGATCTGATTGACCTCGCACCCCAGCCCGACCATCAGGATGCCGGCGAAGTTCGGGTGCCGGGCCATGCCCCACAGGGTGCGCTGCAGGTTGCCATAGCCCTCGCCGCTGTCGGCCATGCCGCAGCCGGTGCTGTGGACCAGGGCGACCGCGCCGTCGACATTGGCGAACTGGCCCTCGGTCTCGCGGTTGACCGTTTCGGCGATGTACCGCGCGACCGTGGCCGAACAGTTGACGCTGGTCAGGATGCCGACGTAATTGCGGGTGCCCACCGTGCCGTTGGCGCGGACAAAGCCCTCGAAGGTCGCCCGTTCGGCCTCCGGCACCATGTCGGTGGGGCGCGCATCGCTGCCGATGGCGTAGTCGCGCTCAAAGTCCCGCATTTCGACATTGTGGGTATGGACGTGGTCGCCGGGCGCGATATCGGTGGTGGCAAAGCCGATGATCTGGTTGTACTTGCGAACCGGCTGTCCCTGCGGGATGGCGGCCGTGGCCACCTTGTGCCCGGCCGGGATCTGAACCCGGCAGACCACCCCCTCGCCGGGGATTCCGGTTTCGGGAAGCAAAGCCAGGCGCGCGACCACGACGTTGTCCTGCGCGTGCAGACGGACGGTGATCGCCTTGATCTGCTGCGGGTTTTGGAGAGGCGCTTCAATCTGGGACATGGATCGCGATCCTTTTGTCCGGGCTGGCCGATCACCGGTAGATGAGGGTCGGCAACCACATGGACAGGCTGGGGAAAAAAGTAATCAATAATAGCACGATCACCAATGGTATGAGAAATGGCATGGTTGCGGCCACACACCGCTCGAACGGCGTATGCGACACCCGTGACAGAACGTACAATACCATGCCCACGGGCGGCGTCAGCAGCCCGATCATCAGGGTCAGCACCATGATGACCCCGAAATGTACCGGATCCACGCCCAGGCTGGTGACCACCGGAAGCAGCACCGGGACCAGAATGGTAATCGCGGCGATGGTTTCCATGAAACAGCCGACAATCAGCAGAATGGCAAGAATGATCAGCAGGATCAGTACCTTGTTGTCGGTGAGCTGAAGCAGGCCGCTGGCGAAATGCTCCGTCACCCGGTTGCTGGTCAGGATCCACGCGAAAATCGAGGCGGAGGCGACGATGAACATGATAATCGCCGTCGTCTCGACGGTGTCGAGGGAAACCCTGATCAACCGACGCAGATTAAGCGTACGGTACACCACCACGCCAAGAAACAACGCGTACACGACCGCGGCGATCGCCGCCTCCGTCGGCGTGAACAGACCGAACAGAATGCCGCCGACGATGATCACCGGTGTCATCAGAGACAGAAATGCGCGGCTGAAGGCGACACCCAGGCGGCGAAGGGAGAACGCGG
>JBQLZQ010000088.1:0-111788 GCA_052168355.1 Inquilinaceae bacterium | reverse complement strand
CGATCCCGCCCAAGGCGTGAATCCTACTCTATTCATAGAGTTAGAGAGCGATTCAAGTCTTTGGTGGAAGCGGATCCGCTTCCACCAATGACGATCGCGCTCTAGTCGCCATTAGCCGTTGTCGCGGAATCCGGGGTACAGCGTCATGCCGCCATCGACGAACAGCGTGGTGCCGGTAACGTAATCGGATAGGTCGCTGGCCAGCCAGACGGCCGCGTTGGCGATGTCCTCCGGCTCGCCGATCCGGCCGTAGGGGATCAGCGTCAGAAGCTGATCGAGCGCGGTGTCGTCGTCCCAGGCGTCCTGATTGATCGGTGTGCGGATGGCGCCGGGGGCGATGCTGTTGACGCGGATGCGGTCGTGCGCCACCTCCTGCGCCAGGCTTTTCATCAGCAGCATGACGCCGCCCTTCGACGCGGCGTAGTTGGTGCGCCCGGCCCAGGGAATGACCTCGTGGACCGAGCTCATGCAGATGATCTTACCGGCCGCGCGGGACCGTTCGGGCACGATGCCACGGCGCCGGAATTCCACCACAGCCCGTCGGCAGCACAGGAACTGACCCGTCAGATTGACATCCATCACGGCGTTCCAGGCGTCCAACGACATGGTTTCGACCGGTGCGTCCTTTTGGATCCCGGAATTCGCCACCAGGATGTCGACCGCGCCGAATGTGGTTAACGTCTTGTCGAACAAGGTCTCGACGTCGGTTTCCTTGGTGACGTTCGCCTCGACCGCGATCGCCGTGCCGCCGGCGGCCGCGATCTCGTCGACGATCCGGTCGGCGGCATCCTTGCCGGATCGATAGTTGACGGTCACCGCCGCTCCGGCCTCGGCCAGGGCCCGCGCTATGCCGGCGCCGATCCCCGAGCTGCCGCCGGTGACGATGGCTGTCTGGCCCTCCAGGACCGGTGCCGTGGTCATGATCGATATCTCTCTTCTGAGGTGGTGACGCGTCCGGGGTATCGGGAACCATTGCGGCCGGGCGGCGTTCTAACGGCCTAGGCATTCGCGTATCGCAGCAAGCGATGGGTCTGCAAGCGTAAAGGCAACCTTGCCGTTTTCGGCGGCTTGGACTGTAACCGGCAGCAAGGCGAAAGGGATCGCAGCATGGTCGATAGAAGTATGAGTGGAACCGCCGGAACCGGCCAGGACTCCCCGTCCGGCGTGGCGAAGAAAGCTGGGGCTGACGCCCGCGAGGTCGGAAAGGACATCAAGAACGCGGCCCAGGAGGCGACCGAGCGCGCCAAGCAGGAAGCCGCCCGGTTGGGCAACAAGGCAAAGCAGCAAGCCGAAGGCTACGCCGACGAGAAGAAGAACGAAGCTGGCGAGCGGATTGGGACCCTGGCGTCGTCTTTGCGCGCCTCGGCCGACAAGCTCGAGAACGAGGAGCGGTGGCTGGCAGGCTATGTGTCCAGCGCGGCCGATCAACTCGACGATTTTTCGAACACGGTGCGCAACCGCGACGTCGCTGAGATTTTGCAAGACGTCGAAGGCTTTGCCCGCCGGCAGCCGGCGCTTTTCCTGGCCGGTGCCGCCGCGATCGGTTTCGCGGCCGGGCGGTTCATGAAGGCGTCTTCCGATCGTCGCCGCCAGGAGAGTTATGACGCCTACGATTATGGGCCCGCGGATTACGGCCGCGCCGACTACGGCCAAACCGGGTCGGCCAGCATGGGCGCGAGTTCCTCGGACCGACCGGCATCGCCGGCCGACCGTCAGCCCGCGACACCGGCGGCCACGCCGGCCACCGGCACGGGAACCGGCGGCACTGGCGCATCGGTCTCCGGCGGTATCACGCGGCCGTCGACGGGCGCATCCAAGCCGTCTTCCGACCCTGCCCCCAAAACCGGAGGATCACTTTGATGGCTATGACCGGTTCCGATAAATCCATCGGCCAGCTTCTCGGCGATCTCAGCCGCGACACCTCTTCACTCATTCGGAACGAGGTCGACCTGGCCAAGGCCGAGATGGGCGAAAAGGTCAATCAGGTCGGTGTGGCCCTGGTGTCGCTGGTGGCCGGGTTTCTGGTCGGCTTTGCCGCCCTGATCATCCTGCTCGACGCGGTGGTTTACGGCCTGGCGCAGCACATGCCCCTTTGGGTGGCCGCCATCATCGTCGGCGGCATTGTCGCGATCGTCGGCTTTCTCTTGGTCAAGAAGGGTCAGACCGACCTCAAGGCGTCGAACCTGGCCCCCAGGCGGACCATGGACAGCATTCGGCGCGACGGACAATTCGTCAAGGAGCAAGTAAAATGAGCGACACCGATCGTACTCCCGAGGAAATCGAGCGCGACATCGACCGGACGCGTGCTCACATGGATTCCACGATTAGTCAGATCCAGGATAAGCTTTCTCCGGGTCAATTGATGGACGAGGCGCTGAATTACTTCCAGGACGGTCCCGGCGAATTTGGACGCAATCTCGGTCGCGCGGTGCGCGACAACCCCATGCCGGTGGCGCTGCTGGGCCTTGGTGCCGCCTGGCTGATGATCTCCGGATCGTCGAGGCGGGACGATGACTACGCCTATCGCGCGTACCGTCGGGACAGCGAATTCGCCCGTTGGAGCAACCGCGCCGATCGGTTCGGCGATGACTCCTACGGTTACAGCGAGGCGGTGGGGGAGACGGCGGGCACGGCTGGAACCGCTTATGGCGGCTCCACCGCTTACGGGGCCTCGGACGATGACAGTCCTGGTATCCGGGACCGTGCCAAGCTGATGGGCGAGCGGGTTGGCGACGCCGCGTCTTCGGCGTCTGACAGGGTGACCGGTGCCGCGTCTGCCGCGGCCGATCGCTCCAGGACCGCGGCCGCCGGTGCGGCCGAGCGGGTGCGCGGCGGTGCAGCCGCGGTCGGGGAACGCGCCGGAGCCATGGCCCAGGCTGGACGGGAACACGCGGCCCACGCCCGCGATCGGGCATCGCAGGCCTATTATCAGGCTCGCGACGGTGTCCGGCGCGGCACCGCGGAGGCGCGCTACAGGGCCCGGGAGGCGGGGTCGCAGGCCTCCGAATACTATGATCGTCAACCCCTGATCTTCGGTGCTCTTGCCGCCGTGGTGGGTGCCGGACTGGCGATGGCCATCCCGGCGACGCGCCGCGAGGACGAGATGATCGGGCCTTACCGGGACCGTGTTCGCGACCAAGCGGGAACCGCGGCCAGCGATCTTGCCGATCGGGCCGTGGCCATCGGCGAAAAAGCATCCGAAACCGCGCGGTCCGAGGCTGCGGCCCAGGGCCTGACCCGAGACGACGCCAAACAGGCGGGCCGCGATGTCGGCGGCAAGCTGAAAACGGTCGCGGAAAAGACGGCCAAGGCAGCCGAGGACGAGGCCAAGCGTCAGGCCGATAAGGGCAAACCCGATGCGCGGTCGTCGCGGGCGTCCTAAAACGTCTGAGACCCACGATAACACGGTCGGCCTGTCAAAGGTCGACCGTCGACGGGGCCGCCACGCCAGCGGCCCCGTTTCCGTGCCCCCGCGCGGATGGTGGGAAATCGTCCTGAGGGTCAAGGCGGCCATGGGCGATCACAATATCTCCGTGCTGTCGGCGGGCTGCGCCTTCTATGCCCTGCTGGCGATCTTCCCGGCCCTGTCAGCCATGGTCGCCATCTACGGCCTGATCGCCGATCCCGTCGATGTCCGCGATCAGCTTGGTCTGGTGCGTGGGGTATTGCCGAGCGAAGCCTACGAAATCCTTGACGGGCAGATGCGCGAACTCACAGCCAAACCGCCGGGAGAGTTGGGGCTCGGGCTGATCCTGGGGCTGGCGATTACCGTTTGGAGCGCGACCAAGGGCGTAAAGTCGCTGATGGGCGCGCTCAATATCATCTACGGTGAGCGTGAGGATCGAGGCTTGATCAAAGTCAACGCGGTGGCCGTCGGCCTCACGGCGGGCGCGGTTTTTGGGGTCACGGCGACCCTGTTTCTGCTGGTGGCCTTGCCGGGCGTATTCGCCCTGGTCCGTTTGGGCGGCCAGGCGGAGGATCTACTGTCGCTGTTGCGGTGGCCGCTGTTGGCGGTTGGCGTGATCATCGGGCTCGGCGTGATCTATCGCTATGGCCCAAGCCGACGCCCTGCCAAATGGCGCTGGCTTTCCGTGGGCGCCGTCGCGGCGACCGTTCTGTGGATCGTCGCCTCGGGGCTGCTCTCATTCTACGTCGAGTCCTTTGGCAGCTACAACGAAACCTACGGCTCGATCGGCGCTGTCGTCGTGCTGCTGATGTGGTTCTACGTGACCGCCTACACCATCCTTCTGGGCGGTGAGCTCAATGCGGCATTGGAACACCAGACCGCTCGGGATTCGACCGTCGGAGCGCCAAGACCCATGGGCGAACGCGGAGCCTTCGTCGCCGACACGCTTCCATCGTCGTCAGCGGCGTCGGGGGAACCACCGGGCAGGTCGTGACGTTATCTAGGTGGAGCGCATCGCAAAAGGGATCTGATGAACATGTACAACATCTTTTACATCATCGGCGTGATCGTCGTCATTCTGGTGATCCTGTCCTTCCTTGGCCTCGCCTGATTGGACCGACAAGTCATGGATATTATCAGAATTATCTTCGCCATCATTTTGCCGCCCCTGGGTGTCTTCCTGCAGGTCGGCTTCGGACTTCACTTCTGGTTGAACATCCTCTTGACTCTTCTGGGTTGGCTCCCGGGCGTGATCCACGCGATCTGGATCATCGCCAAGAAGTAGGTTGGCTATGGTCCAGGTGACGGCCGGCACGACCCCCGCAACGCACCGTCACGCCGATGCCTTGCGGCGGGTCGACCAGTTGGCGCGGGTCATGGATGGATTGTTCAGGGTCCCGGGGACGCGTATCCGGGTCGGCCTGGATTCGATCATCGGCTTGGTGCCCGGCGTTGGCGACGCGGCGACCGCCTGCGTATCGCTCTGGCTCCTCAAGGAGGCGCATCGTGCCGGCGCACCCCGGCGTCTGCTGGCGCGGATGCTGGGCAATGTGGCCGTCGACCTGACGGTGGGCGCCATTCCGGTGATCGGCGATCTGTTCGACCTGGCCTGGAAAGCGAACCGCCGCAACGCGTCGTTGCTGCGCGATCACCTTCAAAAGGACAGCTCGATCGATCGCGTTTGACGGCATCGCCGGAGGCAGGTCATCGACGCGATGACCCTGCTCTACCTGTTCGACATAGAGCGGAACCACGATGCGGTTCCGCCCAAATATGATCCGCGTCAGTCCGGTTCGGGAATGCGCCGGAACCGTGCCTCGATCAGCGAATAGGTGCCAAATGCCACCAAGCCGGCGGCGACGATCCCCATCAGGATAGGACCGTAGCTTTGGCGCATCAGCGTGTCCAGGGCGCCGGACAGGCCCTTGGCCTCCGACGGATCGGCCTGCCATGCGGCAACCAATACGAAACCGCCGATAAGCCCGAAGACGACCCCCCGCGCGGCCAGGCCAAAGCGGCTGATCGGCGAAATCCATCGCATCTGGTCCGGACGGGCCTCGAGGTACTTCTTGAAACCTGCCTTGCCGGCCTTGATCAAATGGGCGATTCCGGCGCCGACGATGGCAAGACCGACCAAGCCGACAAGGATTTGCCCGAACGGCTGCTGCATAAGCGCGCCGGTTCGGCTTTCGGTCCCACCGGACGATCCGCCGGACCCGATCCCCAGCGCCAGGCTGCCGGCATAAATCGCCAGGCCGATATGGGTAACCGCGCTGACCGCCAGGCCGCCGCGTACCGCAATGCCTTTTGCGCCTCGTCCATGGTCGTCGACATCCATGATCGCCTGGGTGGCGCGCCAACCCGAATAGCCGAGAAGCCCAACCGTCAGGATCAGCAGCAGCACCACGCCGAACGGCTGTTCCAGAAGCTTGCCGATGGCGCCCTTGGTGTCGGTCGTGCTGCCGCCGGAACCGATCGCCGACAAGAACGCCAATCCTCCGACAATCAGGTAGATGACGCCGCGGGCGGCGTAACCCGCGCGCGCGAACCATTTCCAGCTATCGGTTGACGGAGACACGATCGGGTACCTTGGGTTCGAGAAAGCCATTTGCAGATCAGGAACGGCCGTGAGTGGACCGGGTTCCCGGCGGCCCCCGACGCCGCCACGCCGCTAACTCGGCTTTTTGAGGATCAGCCACCGATAGATGCCAAACAAATTGACCGCGGTCAGCACCCCATTCTGGACAACCAGGCTGTTTTCGCTATCCATCAGCCCCGCTATGATCCACGCCACCGACGATCCGGTAAAAACAACAAAGCCAAAGCCGGTCGGGCGGCGCCCCAGATTGGCCGACACCATGACTGCCCCCGTGATGCCGGTGAGGGTCGCGAACCATTGAATGGAATCGAGCATGCTGGCGCCTGTCGGATGGGGGACTGGTTCGAGAACGCCGGTCGCCGGACCGGGTTCCCGTTGGTCGCTCGGGTCTGGAACTTTACGGGTGCCGGCCCATTCTATCTGGCACCATGGACAAGGGAGGACAACCGTGACCGAGAATGAACGGCAAGAGGCTCTGGAGGCTTTTCGGAAGGCGGTGAACATGGCCCCCGCCGAGCTTGAAGAGTGGTTGAACACCGACGAGAGCCGGGCCGTCGGACAAAAGGATGATGGCGGCGAGTCGACCGGTCATCGGTCCGGTCGCCGCATCGTCGCATTGAAGCGGCAACGTAAGGCGGACCACAGCGAAGCCGATTACGCGCATATGCGTAAGGTCGCCGGTTACGTGGCTCGCCATCTCAAGCAGCGCCCGTCCGGTGATATCAGCGAAACCAATTGGCGATATTCGCTCATGAATTGGGGTCACGACCCCTTAAAGGATTGATGGGGTCCTTCTCTGACGGTCGGTTCCTGAGGCGCGGCTGCGTCCCGCGAGCCGGGACCGCTTCGGGAGGCGTCCGCTGGTCATTCCGGTGGCATCGCCTCGCCACCCCTGCTTCGGCACAACTCGAAAAAGGTCGACCTGATGGCGGTCTCGCGACGGAAAGGAAACGGAAGCCGGGTTTCGGCGGCGATCGGGGAGGCCGTGGCGGCCGCGGAACCGAAAGACATGGCGGCGTCGGCGCGGGACGCCGGTCTGCGCTATGTCACCGATGACCGGCCCGGTTTCACCAGACGGCGTTCGGGGACCGGCTATTCCTACCGTGATCTCGACAACCGGCCGATCCGCGACAAGACCGTTTTAAGCCGTATCCGTGGCCTGGCCATTCCGCCCGCCTGGTCCCAGGTGTGGATTTGCCCGACGGCGAACGGCCACATCCAGGCCACGGGGCGGGATCAGCGTGACCGCAAACAATATCGCTATCACGCCCGCTGGCACGAGGTGCGGGATGAAAGCAAGTACTACCGGCTGGCCGATTTCGCGATGGCGTTGCCCCAGATCCGGGCCCGGGTGGACAGCGATCTTGGCCGTCGCGGTCTGCCGCGGGAAAAGGTTCTGGCGCTGATCGTGGCCCTGCTGGAGGAAAGTCTGATCCGCGTCGGCAACAGCGAATATGCGCGGACCAACCGAACGTTCGGTCTGACCACCATGCGCAAGAGACATGTCGAGATCGACGGATCCGCCGTCCGGTTCGAATTCAAGGGTAAGAGCGGCAAGCAGCATACGGTCCAGCTGCGCGACCGGCGATTGGCGCGCCTGGTCGGCTTGTGCCAGGATCTCCCCGGGCAGGAGCTGTTCCAATATGTCGACGAAGACGGCTTCCGCTGCACCATCGGGTCGGCGGATGTGAACGACTATGTCAGGAACGCATCCGGCTCCGACTTCACGGCCAAGGATTTCCGAACCTGGGCGGGGACGGTGGAAGCGGCCTGCTGTCTGCGGGACGAGGCGCCGCCGGAGAGCGACCGGGCCGGGCAGGCGGTCATCGCCGAAGCCATCCGCCGGGCCGCCGAGCGTCTGGGCAATACTCCGGCCATCTGCCGAAAGAGCTATGTCCATCCGCAGGTGTTCGAAAGCTATCGGGCAGGCTGGCTGGCCGGCTTTTTCGCGGGTGCCGAAAAGCCGCGGGCAGGGACCGACGGTCTGGATCCTGAGGAAAGGGCGGTTCTGGCCCTGCTCCAGGCGGCCACGGACACGCCCCCAACCACACGCAAAAAAAATAGCCGCTAGGGCGGCCGACCGGTCTTTCGCTATCAGTTGCTTAATATATATAGGGTAGGCTTAAAAAGGATTTTTCAATACGCGTCCGACGGCCTGCCTCGGACCGCTCGGACCCTGAAACCGTCTCCATGGATCATCCTCGGTGCAGCTTGGCAGGATCCCCATGATGTCCATGGGACACCAGGCGACGCGTCTGTTCGTGCTTCTTCTTCTGGCGCTGCCTGGGGTTGCCGCGTCGGCCGATGCCCAGCCGGGCAGCGACGATTTCGAACGCTATCTGGTTATCGGGACCGATCCTTCGGACAGCGGCAACTTCGGCTTGGCGACCGACCTGTCCATCGCCGTCAGCAATCCGGTGGGGGACCGGTCCTGCGATCGGGGCGGGGGCTGCGGCGTCGACGGGCTGGTGGTGATCACCCAGTCGACGGGCGGCGCCGCGGAGACCATCGGCGCGGTGGCGCGCGGCCGGCTCGACACCGGTGTCGCGCGGGCGGCGTCGGTGATGGAATCGCTGCGCAACGGGGCCGCCATCCTCGACGGATCGCTGGCCCGTTTGCGCGCCATCGCCTGCGTCTATCCCGAACGTCTCACCGTGCTCGTCCGCGACGGGGATGGCGCCCGCAGCGTGGCGGATCTGGACGGGCGGCGCGTCTATGCCGGGGCCCCGGGCACGCCGAACAGGCACCTGGTCGATCATGTGCTGGATGCCCATGGCATCGATTCCGTTGTCGCCGAAATCGATCCGGCGGACGATCCCTACCGTCTGGTGCGCGACGGGCAATTGGACGCGGTCTTCGGCGTGGAGCGCTGGTCCAGCGGTCCCGGAAGCGGCCCGGCGGCACCGCCCGGTCTTCGCTGGCTGGGGCTCGAAGCCGATGCCTTGACCCGCGTCGCCGCCCGCATGCCCTCCGTCCGTCCGACCGTCCTCACGGCGGCAGAAGGCACCGCGTCGGTCGCCAGCTTGGCGGTCGGGTCGGTCTGGATGACCTCGGTCGCCGCCGACGAGGATCTGGTTTTCGCCGTTGCCGAGGCGCTGGCCCGCGATCAGACCCTAGCCCTTCTCGGTGGCGTGACCGCAGCACCCCTGGCCGGCGAACCGGACCTTGTACCCGGCAGATTCGCCGTTCCGCTGCATGCCGGCGCGCTGCGCGCATTCGACCAGTTGCAGGAACGCCCGGGCGTCCGCGCCTCCCTGTTCCGCTGCCCCTTCGATACAACGACACAGATCGGCGGCGACCCCCTGGACGAAAATGCCGGGTCGCCCGCCGTTGAACTGGACGGCTAGACCTTGCGATAGCAGATACGGTCGAATACCTGGGTTATGGCTGCCGCGTCCTCTTGTGTGTCGACCTCCAATTCCACCGGCAGCAGGCAGATCAGATCGTCGGCAATGCGCTCATAGACATAGGTCTCCCCCAGCGGGGTCCGGACTTTGGCCATGCTGTCCATGATATGATAATCCTGGACGGCCATGGCCTGCACATCGGTGTGCATTTCCTTGTCCGTGAAGCGCAGATAGCGGTAGCCCAGCCATTCCCTGGCCGTTTTTTCGGACGCCGTTTCCTCGGTCAGCCGCCATTCTCCGATCAAGAAGTTGGACCCGGGTGGCCAGGCCACAAAGGCTAACGAGCCGAGCGCCGCAAGAAGAACCAGGGCGAGGGCGAAACGTCTGATCATTCGCCGACCCTCCTAATATCTGAAGCTTCCTACAACGTTAACTGTAGCATGTTTCGGCCCGGTCATGCACCTTCGGTAGTCCTGGTCGCGACGAAGATGGTAGCGTTCGAGCATGACATTCATTTCCTTACGAAATTCCTGGATGACCTTGGTTTTGGCGGTAATGGCGCCGCATTTCATTCCGGCCGCGATGGCCCAGGATATCCCGCAGGCATGGATGGAGACCGCGTCCGCCCGCCCGGTGCCGCCGGGGGAGACCATCGTGCTGATCGCCGAACAGGACAGCGAGCTCAGCCTGTCACTTGGCGAGGCGCTGGCCAGCCATCTCGCCGGGCTGGGGTACGCGGTCGGCGACGAAGGACCCTTTCTGCTTCGATTTTCCACCACCCAGCTCGATGGTGGAAACGACGGGAACCAGACCCTGTCCCTGTCCGGCGGCGGCGGCAGCGATGGCGACTCCAACATCACCGCTCAGGTTCAGGTTCCGCTTGGCGCGGCTGACATCGGACCGGCCGGTACCGGCCGCCAGACACTGACACTGACCCTCTACGATCGCAGCGGCGCGCTGTATTGGCGCGGAGTGGCCGAAGCCCCGCTCGACGGTCGCAGCCGCGCCCAGGCCGCCGATGTTCTGGGCGAAATCCTTTTGGCCCGGATCGACCAGTCCCTGGATCGCCAACCGCTGCCGTAACGTCCCGGACCGGCGGCGCCGTCAGGGGCGTTGGGCGTTCTCCGCGCCGTTGCCCCGGATCGTGATCGGCGTGTTGCGCAACCGATCTAGCAGACCGACTGAAACCCGCCCGGTTCTCAGCGTCCCCAGATCGTCCTCGTATGACCGGATCGCCCGGGCAGTCGCCTCGTCGGCCAACCCGGTTATCCCGCCGTCGTAGTATCCGTGATCGATCAGCGCCCGCTGGATCCCGGACACCAGGAGACTGTTCATCAGGCCACGGCCGATCAATCCGGACAGCGCTTTCTCCTCGACGGAGGCCTGGTAAGCGGCGATGGCCTCCACCAACCCGGCGTCGATCCCATCATGGATCGGGCCGTCATACAGACCCTGCGCGGCCAATTCACGACGGGTCCATTCGACCCGGTCGGCCAGGCGGCGACGTATCGCGGCACCGTCCTCGGTCGTGGCCGCCGCCCGAACGCTGACCAGCAGGGCGGCGCTTGGCCGGCCGTCGATGGTCAGGCCATGATCGAACTGATATTGGCGAATGGCGGCCCGGGTGTCGTTGTCCATCTTCCCCGTGGCAACACCGCGATGATATCCCAGATCCCGCAACAGGCTTTGGATTTGCTGGGTCCGTTGGGTGAGAACGGCCTGGCTTTCGCGTCGCCGTGTCGCGCGTGTCGGGTCCGTACCGGTGATGCCGGTTGGTTCGGTCCGCGTCGGCTCCGACGGATCGCCGCCCGCGCTGGCCACGTCGCCGGCCGACGGGCGGACTGCTTCGTCCGGGCCTTGTCGCGTCGGTGCGGCTGGCGCTGTTTCCGGCAGACCGAGCCGACTGTCGAGGCCGGCGACCATGGGCGGGCCCCCGGTCGGAGGAACGATCGGCCTGGGCGTAGCGGCGGGAGGCTGTGAGACAACGGGGGCACGGGGCAGCCCCATCCGATTGGCGATATCGACAGCCGCCGGCGCGCCGCCGGCCGGCGGGGTGATCGGCCGAACGGGAGGCTCTGCCACCGTTGTGTCGGCCACGGCCGCAGGGCCCGGCGGCAGTCCCATCCGGTTGGCGATATCGACGGCCATCGGCGCGCCACCGGCGGGCGGAGTGATCGGTCGAACGGGACGCTCTGCCACCGCCGTGTCGGCCACGGTCGCAGGGCCCGGCGGCAGTCCCATCCGGTTGGCGATATCGGCAGCCGCCGGCGCGCCACCGGCGGGCGGGGTGATCGGCCGAACGGGCCGCTCCGCCACCGTTGTGTCGGCCACGGTCGCAGGGCCCGGCGGCAGTCCCATCCGGTTGGCGCTATCGGCAGCCACCGGCGCGCCACCGGCGGGCGGAGTGATCGGTCGAACGGGACGCTCTGCCACCGCCGTGTCGGCCACGGTCGCAGGGCCCGGCGGCAGTCCCATCCGGTTGGCGATATCGGCAGCCGCCGGCGCGCCACCGGCCGGCGGGGTGATCGGCCGAACAAAGCGCCCCGTCAATGCCGCGTCGGCCTCGGTGGGCAAGGCTGGCGCGTCGACCACCCGCACTGGCCCGGGATCTGCGCCGGTATTGCCATCGAGGTCCCGCGGCGGCAGGAACGATTGCGTGTCGCTGCCGGCATCGTTTTGGGGTGGGGTGATGGTTTCGGGGACCACCGGTGGCGCGATCTCGACCGGTTGCTCGGGCTCCGCCAAGGCCGGCGGTGACGCATTGGTATCGACGCCATCCCGGGTCGTGCCGGGCTGGTCTGGGGCGGTCGGCGTGGTCTCGGCCGGCGAGGCAGGGGGCGCAACCTCAAGCACTGGCGCACCCTCCGCGGGGGCCGGCGGTGGCGCGGCGGCGGGCTCCTCGGTCGATGAAGGGGCGAGTGTCGTTTCGAGCGGGGCTGCGGGCGCTGCATCGGACGGCCCGGACCGCTCGGACGGCGACGGCGCGGTCTGCGGATCCAAGGCAGCGGGGGCCGCCGTTGTGGGAAGCGGCGCGGTTCCGGTTGTCGAGCTATCGGTTGTCGCCGCCGGTGGAGCGACGGGTGTCGGCGGTTCGGCCGTGGTCGCTGTCTCCGGCGGAGCAGGCGTCGGCTGGGCAGGGGCTGCCGCGTCGGGTCCCGCAACGGCGGGTGCGGGCACGGTGGAGGATACCGTCGGGGCGGCCGGCGCGGCTTCCGTCGGTGCCGTCGGAAGCTGGAGGCTGAGGCTGGTCGGCGGCACCGTCAGGCTGGTGCTGGCCGGCGGAAGACCGGTGCGTTCGGTCTCGCGAACCGCCAGGATGATGGCCGCGAAGCCCAGCAGCAGGATGATCGCCGTGCTGGCCAGGATCACCAGGAACCGGCTGGTCATCTGGTTGACGGCTTCGCCCAGGGACAGGTTCGGCAGACCGGTGGTGGGGGCCGCCGTGGGGGCTGGCGCGGGCGCGCGCATGGCCGCCCGCCGCTCGATCTTTTCTTCCTCCAGGCGGCGGTCCAACTGGTCGATCCGCTGATCCAGCGCCTCGCGGGACGTCTTGAGGTCGCGCTTTAGCGTTTCGATGGCGCCGGCGACCCCGGCCCCGAATTCCCGAAACTCCTCCCGGAACTGCGCGATCTCGCGTTCGTCGATCCGCCGCATGTCGCCCAAAAGGGTCAACAGCCGTTCGCGGGTCCGCTCACGGTTGGGATCGGGGGTCCTGGTCCGCCCGGCCGGTTCGGTCGGACGGGTAAACGACGGCCGGTGGGCGCTGCGCTTCAAAGGTTCGGACGGCGCCGGCCAGTCGGCGTCGGGATCGGTGGGGTCGGGTGCGGGTTCCGGCGGGTCCGCCGGCGCCGTCGACGCGGCGGGGGCGGTCGGCTTGCCGTTGCGCAGGGCCCAATAACGTTCCAGGACCTCCAGCAGCTCTTCATTGGCCATGTCCTCCCCGATTGAGGCGGGGCCCGATCCCTCTCGCGGGTCGGCGCCCATGCGCCTCGGTTTTGGCTGAGGCGGGGACTCCGGCTCGGTCCAGGACGGCGGCTCGTCATCGGGTCGTCGGGGATGCCAATCGGTCACGATACGGGTGTCTTTCAATGCGATGGCAGGCGCGGCCGGTCAAATCACCCACAGGGGAAAACGTCCGATAAGACGGAGCCCATGGCAGGGTCACCGTCACGCCTGCCGCTAACGGTGACCCCACGGCGCCGCGCATTTTAATCGCTATTGATCGAAACTGTCTGCCGAAGAGTTGCCCTTGTGCGACCGACAGCGCTTTTTTTCGGCCAGCATCAAGCCTGCCGCGCGCAACGAATGCTGAAGATTGACAACCGAAGGGGCGACGCGAGGCGTTGGGCGCCCGCGCCGCAGTCTCGTTTTCAGTCAGGCCGCGCGGTCGAGAACCAGGCAATCCTGGGTGCACAGCTCCGCCATCAGGTCGCCGATGTCGGAGATCGCCGAGGCTTCGTAGTGCAGGCTCGACACTTCGATGCTAATCCTGCGGTCCACCGCGCTATCGTCGAGGATACGGCGCAGCCGCTGCAGGACCTGGCGGGTCAGAACCTGATCGTCGTCGAAGCGGACCATCAGAAGCACGTAGGTGGCGTTCCCCAGCGGGTGTATGAAGCCCTGACGGTCGAATGCATCGCGCATGAGGGCGGAGGCGGTCGCGTTGTCCAGACCCCACAAGGTTAGCCGAAAGGCCGAGAGGCTGAGGTTGGCGCTGCCCAGCAGGCGCAGGGAATGATCGATTTCGGTCTCGTGGATCGCGGCAAGAGCGGTGGGAGCGAGGAATCCCGACCGACCCAAAGCTGTCTTGGTATCAGGGATGCCCGCTGCATTCATGTCCCGCTCCATCTTCGTCGCCCTGAGGCGTATCCGCGATTACAGTGCAGATCATAAATTGAGCGGGTTGTTCCGTGTTGTGTTAAAGCTGTGACATAAACTTGGTTAACGATATATGAATTTCTGAAGGTCATCGTTACGATACATATTTTAAAATTCCATATTTTACATGAAGGATCATATGTATATCTCTCGAAAGTCGAAATAAAGATCATGATGAATGAATATTTGTAGCGGCTAGACTGCCAGAAAATGGTATGGTGGCCAGGAAAACCGGATTTTTATTTGGCTGGTGGAGGGCCGAGTTCTGCGTCTCGGCGATTGGAAGCCGGGTTCTTGGAACCGCTTTTCCCGCGGTTCGTTTCGATGTTGTCTTTTGAGAATTCGGACCGGGGGAAGAACCCATGTCACGCAGTCGGCGGGAAGAACAGCGCCTGTTGTCGGACGATGAACGCGACCTTGTCGGTCAAACCCGCCATCCCGGGATCAAGGATCTTCCAGACGACGCTCTGGCGTCGGTTATCGACCGGTTGCGGGATCGACGGCGCCGGGCGCGTGATATTGCCCAGCGCCAAAGGCGGGAACTGCGCGGAAAGGCAGCGCCGTCCGGCGCGCGCCCCGCGTCCGACGACAGCGGCACGAGCGGTAAGCGCGACGTTTTGACGGCGGCGCTGAAGCGGGCCAACCGGGAACGGGATCGCCGCCGGCGCTGACCGGCCAGCCGATGACTCTGATCTGAACAAAAAGATAAAGATCGGCCCTGTCCCAATGCTGCGGGCAAGACCGGCGGCGTCGAGCCCTGGGACCTGCCGGGGTATCGGGCCGATCGCCCCGCACACCCTCGATAGAGCCGATTGTATGCCGTTCTTTCTCAATTCATTCAGTGATCTGGGATTGTTTATTTACAAATCGAAGAGGATTTGCGGACATGATATGCAAACCGTTCTGGTCATTGATGGAGGCTCCGGCGCCTCTGGAATGACCGATAGTTCGGGGGAGGGGGCATGCCGTTTCTCGGTGTCGGTTTACACATCCTGGCCGCGATCTTTTTCGGCGTCCACGTCGTGCGGACGAACCAGCCCATGTATTGGCTGTTTGTTCTGTTCTCGTTCCCGCTTCTGGGCAGCGCCGTCTACTTCCTGATCGTCTATTTGCCGGATTCCCGGCTCGAACACGAGGCCCGAAAGGCCATCGCCGCCGCCGCCAAGTCGCTCGATCCGACCCGGGAACTGCGCGAGGCGCAGGCGGCATTCGACGATACTCCCACGGCCCAGAACCGGATGCGGCTTGCCTCGGCATTGCTGGAGACCGGCGCGGCGGACGCGGCGGCCACCCACTACGAGGCTTGCCTGAACGGACCGTTCGCCGCCGATCCCGAGATCCGGTTTCACGCCGCTCGCGCCTTTGTCGAAAGCGGCCGTCAGGCACGGGCCATCGTGCATCTTGAGGATATCCGCGCCGACGACCCGAATTTCAGGGCCGAACAGGTCCAGCTCCTGATTGCCCGGGCCCTGGCCGAAACCGGACGCCACGTTGAGGCCCGATCCGAATACGAGGCCGCGGTGAACCGGTTCCGCAGTTTCGAGGCGCATGTCGAGTATGCCCTATGGACCCTGGCCACGGGGGACCGTGCCACGGCGGCGGCCCTGCAGACGGAGATCGACCGGATCATGCGGCGGTGGAACCGGTACGCCCGAGACCTGAACAAGCACCACGTCCAGCGCCTGGCCGCGGCCCGCGCCGCCGCGGACAAGATGGCATGATCGGTGTGACTTGGTACTGGGCCCGAGGCAGCGCCTTGCGGCTCCGCTATGACTTCCGAAGGTGCGGGAGAATTCATGTTTAGGCGCCTGTTCAGCAGGAAGTCTTTTCGCGGTCAGCCGGGTCGGCTGATCATCATCCATCTTAACGCCAGGCTGCAGCCCCTCGATCGAGGCACTTTTTTCGAGGATCCACTCGATCTTTGGCTGAAGGACAAGAAGTTGGGCGAGGTGACCGGTGGCGGCACGGCGCTCAACCCCGACAGCCGTGCGATCGTGTCATGCGACGTGGAGGTGCGTTTGGCCGACGCCTCAGAACGCGTCCTTCATATGGTCACGGGAGCTTTGGAGAGGTTGGGAGCGCCGAAAGGATCCCATCTCACCCTGGAGGGGTCGGGCGAGGAGCGTCCGCTCGGCCATTTCGAAGGCTTGGCCGTCTTTCTGAACGGCACCGACCTGCTGCCTGAAGTCTATCAGTCCACCAGCCCCGCCTTTATCATGGAGGAGTTCTACCGTCTGATGGGGGCCGACAGATGCGTGTTGAGCCAGTGGCATGGGCCGACCGAAACAGCGATCTACATGTACGGCGCTTCCTTTGCGACCATGCACGCACGGATCGGGGATTTTCTGGCCAGCTATCCGCTGTTTGAGAAGAGCCGGGTCGAGCAGATCGTTTAGGGGTGTCTCACCCCGCCAGGGGCACGCTGACCCGCATGCACAGGCCGCCCTTGGCGCGGTTGCTGGCCTCGATCTTGCCGCCCACCGCCTCGACGTTCTGGCGGGCGATCCACAGGCCGATGCCGAAATGCGGGCCGGATCCGTCGGCCCCGTTGACCTCGCCGTTCTTGGGCCGGTCGGAATAGTAGCGCTCGAAGATCCGGCTGAGGTCTTCCGGCTTGACCCCCGGCCCCTGGTCGATGACCGTCAGTTCCGCCATCTTGCCGGTGCGGCGGGCGCCGATCTCGATCTCGCTGCCGGGGGGCGAGAAGCTGACGGCGTTGTCGATCAGGTTCTCCACCACCGTCTCCAGCAGATCCTCGTTGGCGTTGACCTTGACCTGGCGATCATGATGGACGCGGAAGTGCAGGCCCCGTTCGGCATAGATCGGCGCATACCCGCCCAGGATCCGTTCCAGAAGAGCGCCGAGATCGGTGGTTCCGGGCGGCGGCTCGGTCAGGTCGGCGGTCGTCGTGTCCATGTGCTGGGCCAGCGAGACCAGGTCGTCGAGCTTCGACAGCGACTGGTCGATGATGTCGATGGCCCGCGCGCCGCGCGGGTCGTCGTTGACGATGCGCTTCAGGGGCTCCACCGACTGGCGGATGACTCCGATCGGGGTCTTGAAGGCGTGGGCATTGTCCTCGGCGGCGCGGCGGATGGTTTCGGCCGAGTTGCGCAAGGTGGTCACCAGCCGGTCGAAATCCACGGCCACGCTGTGCAGTTCGGGCACCGAGTTCTGTTCGGCGAACGACGCGGAGTCGGAATTGCGGAAATCGATGGTCTGGGCCAGCCGGCCGAAGCGCCGCAGGTTGCGCCAGATGCCCAGGACGATGGCCATGACCAGGGCGGCCATGCCCAGATAGACCAGGGCCGCGCCGCGCACTTCGGCGGTCTTCCAATAGGGTTGGCCAATGGAGGACCCGAGATAGGCCTCCGACACATGGGACGTCACCACCGCCCAGCACCCCTGCTCGGTGTTGATGGAGGTGATGGATGTCAGCACCTCCTGGCCGCCGCCTTGGGTCGGCACGCGCAGCGACAGCGGCACGTTGCCGCTGCAGGTCTGGGCAACCCGACCCAGGATGCCCTGGGCCATCAGCCTCTCGCGTTCGCGTTCCAGGAACGCGCGGGGCACCACCGGCGTGGCCGCGACATAATAGAAGCCGTTGATGTTGGCGCCGCCGTTCGGCCGCAGCAGGACCTTGGCCCGCGTCTCGCGGGACACCTGGCGGGCCAGGGCGGTGGTCAGGTCGGGGGGGATTGACGTTCCGGCCTTTTCCAGCAGCGGGCGGAGGTTTTCGGCGATGAGTTGCCCCTGCTGGCGGGCGTTCTGCATCAGCAGCGCCTGCTTTTCCCGGTCCGCCGCCTGGAATTGCTGGTAGATCAGAACGGGCACGGTCAAAAACACCGCCACCAGGATCAGAAGCCGGACGGCCAGCGAGCGGAACAGCCAGTTGACGATGGTGGCGCCCGACGGGCGCCGTCGATCATGCATGATCTGTGCTCCAGCGGTACCCCAGGCCGGGATAGTTCTCGATCTGCTCGAAGTCCGGATCGACGCTGCGGAACTTTTGCCGGATACGCTTGATGAAGGCCCGCACATTGGACCGGTAGCCCACGGTGCCGTACCCAGCGACGAACCCCTCGCCGCGCACCAAATCGTAGATTTCGCGATAGGTCAGGTTGTCGCCGGCACGACCGGCCATAAGGGTGACGATGCGAAACTCGGTCAGCGTCAGATCGACCGGCCGGCTCCGCCACGTCGCCTTGCTGGCGTCCATATCGAGCAGCAGCGGCCCCTGACGGCGGATATGGTCGGCCGTCTCGGTCGGTTCGGCGCCCTTCCTGCCGCCGACGCTCAGCTTCAGCCGGCGCAGCAGGATCGGCAGGCTGCGGGATTTTTCGACAAAGTCGACGGCGCCGCCGGCCAAGGCCGCCTCTTCATAGATTTCGTCGCTGAGAACGGTCAGAAAAATGACAGGCAAGTCCAGCCCGGCGGTGCGCATCCGGCGCAGGACCTCGATGCCATCCAGCTCGGGCATCCGCCAGTCGAGCAGCACGATATCGGCGGCGCCGCCCGACTTGAAATAATCGAGCGCCTCGCCGCCCTTGGCGAACGATACGACGTCGTAGCCTTCGTCCGTCAGATTGAGCCCCAAGGCCTCCCGGAACAATTCGTCGTCATCGACGACGGCGACCCGGATGACCCCTTCGGCGTCAGCTCCGCCGTTCGTCGGTTTCGACGAGTAACTCAGAGAGGCAGCGTTCATCGACATCGACGCCATCTTCCGTACTGCTCAAATCATAGGAGAGGACCCGGAAGTCCCTTGTGGCCATCTCCATGAAGAAAAACACCTTCAGGACGCAATCATTCGCGCTGTACTGCCAGGACAGGGCCGGCGGCACCTCCTCGATCCAGGCCGGTTCGCCCAGCAGTTCGCGCACTTCCAATTCGCTGTAGCCGACCACACGATCCAGATCGATCGGCGCCGGGGCTTCGGCCGGCGGTGCCGGCGCTACCCGCCGCGCCGGGACCGCAGGTTTGCGAGGTGGTTCGGGCGGCACGCCGATGGGAGAGAGGAGGGCCAGGGAACCCTTGGTTGGATCGTCTTCGGCCACCGGTTGAAGCACGCACGCGCCAAGTGCCGTTGCCAGACCGACCATCGCGGTTATGCGCAGCCAAGACCGTATTGCCACCGTGCACCACCCATCGCCAATAAGCCCGAAAAGCCGCCCATCGGCCCTCGACCCTCGATGATCCTCCCGGCAAGGCTTATGCCGCCCATTCAATGGGCCGTGAAGGAAGGCCGGCTGTCGAAAATCTGGTCCCGGCCCCATCCCTATGAGAGCGCTCGACTGCTTAAATTTCTCTTAACCATCCCCAGAAATTGTCTCTTAAGATTCGTGGCCGGGGAGGGCGGGACCCGCTAGGGTTCGGCCGGTCTCCAGCCCTGCGTTGCCGAGCGCCCGGAACCCGCCGGAACCCTACGAAATCCCGAGATATGGAGAGGGAGAACCCGTGAGCGACACGATCGACCCCCAAATGGCCGCCGTGCTGGATCAGTTGGCGCTGCGGACCGAAGGCCAGACGCCGATCGAATTGCTGTCGCCCGAGGCGGCGCGCGCCCAAACGCGTGAAAACTCGCGGATATGGAACGATGGTGAGCCGGCGATGGCGTCGGTGCGCGACGCCGAGCTGCCCGGTCCTCACGGCCCGATCCCGGTTCGGCTGTATGATCCGGGGGCAGGGGCCCCGGCGCCCTGCGTGATTTATATCCATGGCGGCGGCTGGGTGATCTGCGACCTCGACACCCATGACAGCATTTGTCGCCGGCTGGCGGCCGCGGGCGGCTTCCGCGTGGCCAGCGTGGATTACCGCCTGGCGCCGGAGCATAGGTTTCCCGTGCCCCTGGAGGATTGCGTGGCGGCGCTGACCTGGCTTGGCGATCACGGCGCGGATTGGGGGATCGACCCCGGCCGCCTGGCCGTGGCCGGCGATTCCGCCGGCGCCAATCTGGCGCTGGCCGCCTGCCTGGCCCTGCGCGATCGCGGCCTACCGCTGCCCCGGGCGGCGGCTCTGGTCTATGGCGCCTATTCGGCCGATCTGGAGACGCCGTCTCATCGTGCCTACGGGGATGGCCGGTACATCCTGTCGGCCGCCGCCATGCGATGGTTCTGGGACCACTACACGGGCGACACCGACGACCACCGCAACCCGTTGATCGCACCGCTCTATGCCGATTTGACGGGGCTGCCGCCTCTGCTGGTGACCGCGGCGGCGCTGGATCCGTTGCTTGACGATACCGAAGCGCTGGTCGCGCGCCTGGTGCGGGCCGGCGTCGAGCATGAGTACCGGCTGTGGCCGGGGGTGACCCATGCCTGCCTGCACATGGCGTCCGCCATCGACAGCGTCGCGGCGGAGATCGACCGGCTGGGGAGCGATCTGGCGCGGCGCCTGTCCGACGGCTAGGGCTCTAAGCGCTTTTGAGGGTCTCGAGCCCGGTGCCGCCCAGATTGGCGCCGGTCAGCACGGCCCCCGTCAGGTCGGCGCCGTCCAGGTCCGCCATCTCCAGGTTGGTCTTGGTCATACGGGCGTCGCGCAGCACGCAGTTCGACAGATGGGCCCGCCTCATGTCCGACCCGGTAAAGATCGTCGGCCGGTGGCGGCCGGTGGCCTTGCCGTCGCCGTCGCGCATCGGCACGGGACCCGCCTTGGCCCGGGTCATGACCACGCCGATCATTGACGCGTGGCTGATATCGGAGCCGGCCAGGTTGGTCTCCAGAAGGTTGGCGCCATCCAGGCAGGCGCCCGACAGATCGGCCATCACCAGCACCGCCGATGTCATGACCGCCCGGTCCAGGCGGGCGCCGCGCAGGGCCGCCCCGGACAGGTTGACGCCGCGAAGGTTGGCGCGGCGCAGATCCGCGCCCTCCAGGATGGCCCGCGCCCCGCGCTTGCCGCCGGTTTCGATCCAGCGCTCATGCTCGAAAATGACGCGATGCAGCTCGATGCCCAGGGTGTCCGTCTGGCTGGCGAACTGCGCGCCTTCCACGTCGGCGCCCGACAGGTCGCAGTCGCCCAGCACCACCCCGACCATATCGGCATTGCGGAACAGGCAGCCCCGCACCTTGGCCCGGTTGAGAATGGCCCCGTTCAGGCGCGTCGATGTCAGGTTGGCCTGGCTGAGGTCGGCGTCCGTCAGATCGGCGTTCTGCAGGATGCTGTCGGTCAGGTCGGCCTCGCGCAGATCGGCATGGCGCAGGATGGCGCTGGTCAGATCGGTCTGGGAGATGACGGACTGGGCCAGACGGCCGCCGGTCATGTTGGCATGGGCCATGATCGCCCGCCGGATCTCGATCCGGCGGCTCTCGATCTGATGGACGTTTATCACGCCGCTGCGCGTGCCCGCCAACAGCGTGCCGTCGCGCATGTCGACCCGGCGCAGATTGGCGTCGTTGAACGACGCGCCGCGCAGCCGGGCGCCACGCATGTCGGTATCGCTGAGATCGGCGCGGTCGAGCACGCAGTCGGTGAGGTCGGCCGCAAACAGATCGGCTCCCTTGAGATTGGCGCCGGCCAGCGAGGTGCCGCTGAGCTTGGCCCCGGCCAGCTTGGCCCCGCGCAGATCCACCCCGCCAAGGTCGAACCGCTCCAGGTTCTTGAGCGACAGGTTGGCCCGAACCCCGCCGTTCAGGCGATCGAGCCAGCGGCGGTGGCTTTGGACCACCTTGGACAATTCGTCAGGTGTCATCGGGGTGCCCATCCGCCAGGCCCGCCACAGAAAGCAGGCGCGTGACTGAAATATTCGGCTTTATTCAGACCAGTTGCCGATGCTACGGGTGGACCCATTACCGGCGTGTTAAGGCACAAGGTTAACGATACTTTGGTTTTCGAAAGACTCCATCACTGAACTGTGAAAGTTATCGCCATAATTCGATCATAAAAATTGCGGACAAATCCCATCTATATGCTAAGACCGGGTAACCATGCCGGGAACCGTTCCGGCGTATCGGGCGTTCAGTCTTTTGGGCGCGTTAAAAGTGGGGGATGGGACGATATGGCGCTTCGACGCCTATTCTTGACGGTAGCGATCGTGGTCGGGGCCGGATCGGGGGCCCATGCGCTGCCTGATGAAGGGCTGGGCCAGGCGCCGGTCAACCGGATGATCGCGGAACGGCTGGACGCCGAGGGGCCGATTGTGGTCGACGGTGTCGAGTTGAGCCGCATCGCCTTGCGTGATCTTTACCGCGTTCGGCTGAATTCCCCCCTGTGGATCGTCGAGGATGGGCCGCTGCCCCGGGCCACGGACGCTCGCAAGGCCATCCATGCGGCGATGCTGGACGGGCTGAACCCGGCCGATTACCACGCCCCCATCCTGGACGATCTGGTCACGCGCTCGGCGGATCGCACGGTTGAATCGCTGGTCGATCTGGAACTGGCGTTGAGCGACGGTCTGATGCGTCTGGCCGCCGATCTCCGCTCCGGCCGTCTCGACCCAAGGGAAATCGATCCGACCTTCGATTATGAGGACCGGCGTCCGGACGTGGCGGCCCTGACGGTCGCGGCCTCGGTGTCCGGCGATGTCGGCGCCTTTATGAGCGCGCTGGCGCCCCGCCACGATGCCTATTTGGCGTTGCGCCGTGTCCTTCAGGGGCAGCGCGCCGTGGCCGCGGCCGGCGGCTGGCCATCGGTACCGGCGGGGGAAACCATCGAGCCGGGCGAGGAAGGGGCGATGGTTCCGTCGCTCCGCGCGCGTCTCGCCGCGACCGGCGAATTCGGCGGCGACGCCACCGACGACAGCCTGATCTACGATCCGGCGCTGGCCGCCGCGGTGGAGCGGTTTCAGGCCCGTCATGGACTGACCGTCGACGGCATCGTCGGACCGCGTACCTTGAGCGCGCTCAACATGCCGGTCGAACGTCGCATCGATCAGATCCTGGCGACGTTGGAGCGCTGGCGCTGGATGCCCCACGATCTGGGCCAGCGGCATATCCTGGTCAATCTGCCCGATTATCGCATGGAGGTTGTCGAAAATGGGCAGACGGTGCGGGACATGGCGGTGGTCGTCGGCCGGCGCGACCGGCAGACGCCGTTGTTCAGCAGCGAGTTGAGCTGGCTGGAGTTCAACCCGACCTGGACCATTCCCATCAGCATCGCCATCAAGGACATTCTGCCCAAGCTGATCGAGGATCCGACCTATCTCGAGACCCAGAACATGGTGCTGTATTCGGGGTGGCACAACGATGCGGCGCCGATCCCGGCGGCCATGCTCAACTGGTCGGAAGTCGGATCCGGCATCCGCTATTTCAGGGTGCGCCAGGATCCCGGCCCGGACAACTCCCTGGGCAAGGTCAAATTCATGATGGCGAACAATTTCAGCATCTACCTTCACGACACGCCGAACCGCAATCTGTTCGCCCGCACGCATCGGGCCTACAGCTCCGGCTGCGTCCGGGTCGAGGACCCCATCTGGTTGGCCGACCATCTGCTGGAAGGGGCTGCGGAATGGACGGCCACGCGCCGCCAAACGGTGCTGGAAGGGTTGAAGACCACGCGGGTGGTGCTGCCTGATCGCGTGCCGGTGCACCTCGCCTATGTCACCGTCTGGCTGGACCGGGACGGTCGGGTTCAGTATCGCGGGGACATGTACGGCATCGACGAGCGAGTGGCCGACGCGCTGCGCGACCGTTCCTTGCCGGCCCGTCAGGTCGCCCTGGCCAACTGAGTCCCAGCGCGGCGTTTCCCTGTATCGCCACGATCATAGCGTCTGTGCGAGGCGATTCCGGCGTGTGACAGCCGCCGGCGGATCGGAAAGCGCCTCCGTCATGTCAAATTAAGGCCGCTTTGTGATTTGTTTCATTGACATGGCATTTCCGGTTGCCAGAGCCGCCCTCCTCTTGCCATACAGAGCCCCACGTTAACCAATCGACCTGGCCCCTTCCTGGGCGCCCGGGACGCGATTCTATTCGGGCAACCGCAATTAGAGGACAGGAAGCGTGATAGGACGGCGGCAGTTTCTAGCTTTCGGTGCAACGGCGCTCGCGACTTCCGCCACATTCCCTTCCAGACTTCTCGCCAGCAGCGGCTCCGTCCGCTCCATCGATCTGCTCGCCAGCCACAGCGAGGAACGGGTGACCATCGACTATTGGGCCGACGGGTGGTACGACCCCGACGCGCTGGCGCGGATCAACAGCCTCATGCGCGACCGGCGCAGCGGCGACGTGGCGCCCATCGATCCCGGTCTCATCGATGTCCTGCATGCCCTTCAGACCGCAACGGGCACGGGCGAACCCTTGCATGTCGTGTGCGGGTACCGGTCGGCGGCAACCAACGCCGCCCTGGCCCGCACCCATCGGGGCGTCGCGCGGAACAGCTATCACGTCAAGGCACAGGCCGCGGATATCCGCCTGCCCGGTTACAAGCTGCGCGGACTGCGCGATCTGGCGCGCGACCTGAAGGCGGGCGGGGTCGGGTATTACGGCCGGTCCGGCTTTATCCATGTCGACACGGGGCCGGTCCGGACCTGGTCCTGATCCCGTCGCGCGTCAGGCGCGCTTCGGTTCACTCACGTTCCAACGCCCAGGGATTGAACTGCAGGTCTGCCAACTGCTCCTGCGTCATGGTCCGCAGGGCCGGGTGAGACAAGGGATCCCGTCGCCAGCGCAGGGCATCCTCGCAGCCGCGCGAGGCGCCCATGGGACGTGGAAACAGGGCCGACAACCATCCAATTTTCATCGGCTCTCCTCCTTAAGCCCGTGTTCCAAGCACAAAGTATGGGCCGATCGCGGCTTGGAAGGGATGGAGATTGCAAGGGGTATGGTATAGAAAACCTATATGCAAAACCTGCGCCGGGTCCATCTCAACGGGTTGCGCGCCGTCGAAGCGGCGGGGCGTCTGGGCAGCCTGGCCCGCGCGGCGGAAGAGATCGGCGTGTCGCCCGGGGCGGTCAGCCAGCAGATCCTCAAGACCGAGCGTACCCTTGGCCGGGTCATCTTCGACCGGACACCAAAGGGGCTTGAGCCGACAGCGTTCGGCGCCGCGCTGCTCGACGGTCTGACCGCCGGCTTTCGCGAACTGTCGCGGGCGGTGTCGGTCAGCGAAACCCGCGCCGCCAACATCCTGACGGTATCGGTCGCCCCGGTGTTCGCGGCCAAATGGCTGGTGCCGCGGCTCAGCCGGTTCAACCGGGCCCACCCCGATCTCCGGATCCGCATCGATGCCGCGATAGCGCTGGTCGACTTGGCCCTGTCCGATGTCGATGTGGCGGTGCGGGTCGGCGATGGAAAGTGGCCCGGCGTCAAGGCCGAGCTCCTGATCGAGCAGAGAATATTCCCGGTCTGCAGCCCGGAGCTTGCCAAACGGCTCAAGACCCCCGCCGATCTCGGCCGCGTGCCGGTGATCCGCGAGCAGGGCTCCATGGTCCGGTGGGCCACCTGGCTCGGGGTGCACGGCCTGTCGGAGGACGTGCTGTGCGAGGGACCATCTTATTCGGACGCATCACTCTGCCTCGATGCGGCGGTGGCCGGGCAGGGTATCATGCTCGGTTGGCAGACGCTGGCCACCGACGCGCTGGCCGATGGTTGTCTGGTCGCGCCGTTCCCCGACGTGGCGGTGCCGGAACTCGGGTACTGGCTGGTGACCGCGCCGCATCGCCGCCCGGAGCCCAAGACCCGCGCCTTCATCGCCTGGATCCGGGGCGAGATGGACGCGGCCGCCGCCCGTTGGGACAGCGCGTCGCCGTCGCGCCGGGCCGCGGACCGGCCGTAGCGCGCGCCAAGAAAAAGGGCCGCGCGGTTGCCCGCGCGGCCCTTCGTCTTTCGACGATCGGGACGGGTGCTTAGAAGTCCATGCCGCCCATGCCGCCCATACCACCCATGCCGCCCATGTCGGGGGCAGGCATGTCGCTCTTCTTCTCCGGCCGGTCGGCGACCATGGCCTCGGTCGTGACCAGCAGGCCGGCGATGGAGGCCGCGTCCTGCAGGGCGGTGCGCACGACCTTGGTCGGGTCGATCACGCCGGCCTTGACCAGGTTGCCGTACTCGCCGCTCTGGGCGTTGAAGCCGTAGTCGGTGTCCTTCTGGTCCAGCAGCTTGCCGACCACGATCGAACCGTCGGTGCCGGCATTGACCGCGATCTGACGGGCCGGCGCCTGCAGCGCCTTCCGCACGATCTCGATGCCGACCCGCTGGTCGTCGTTGGCGGGCTTCAACTCGGCAAGGACCCGCGTGGCATAGAGCAGGGCCACGCCGCCACCGGCGACAACGCCTTCCTCGACCGCCGCGCGCGTGGCGTGCATGGCATCGTCGACGCGATCCTTGCGCTCCTTGACCTCGACCTCGGTCGCGCCGCCGACCCGGATCACCGCCACGCCACCGGCCAGCTTGGCCAGACGCTCCTGCAGCTTCTCACGATCATAGTCCGACGTGGTCTCCTCGGCCTGGGCCCGGATCTGGTTGCAACGGCCCTCGATCTCGGACTTCTCGCCGGCGCCGTCGATCACCGTGGTGTCTTCCTTGGTGATCTGGACCCGCTTGGCGGTGCCCAGCATATCCAGGGTCACGTTCTCCAGCTTGATGCCCAAATCCTCGGAAATGACCTGACCGCCGGTCAGAACCGCCATGTCCTCCAGCATCGCCTTGCGACGATCGCCAAAGCCCGGCGCCTTGACCGCCGCGACCTTCAGGCCGCCGCGCAGCTTGTTGACCACAAGGGTCGCCAGGGCCTCGCCCTCGACGTCTTCGGCCACGATCAGCAGCGGCCGCGACGACTGAACGACAGCCTCGAGCACCGGCAGCATCGCCTGCAGGTTCGACAGCTTCTTCTCGTGCAGCAGGATGTAGGGGTTCTCCAGTTCGGCCAGCATCTTCTCCGTGTTGGTCACGAAGTACGGGCTCAGATACCCGCGGTCGAACTGCATGCCTTCGACGACTTCAAGCTCGGTGGCCAGGCTCTTGGCCTCCTCCACCGTGATCACGCCCTCGTTGCCCACACGCTCCATCGCCTCGGCGATCATGTGGCCGATCTCTTCCTCGCCGTTGGCCGAGATGGTTCCGACCTGCGAGATTTCGGCGTTCGACGACACCTTCTTAGACCGCTTCTGCAGATCGGCCACGACGGCTTCCACCGCCTGGTCGATGCCGCGCTTCAGGTCCATCGGGTTCAGGCCCGCGGCCACCGCCTTGATGCCTTCGCGCACGATCGACGCGGCCAGCACGGTCGCCGTGGTCGTGCCGTCGCCGGCCAGGTCGTTGGTCTTCGAGGCCACCTCGCGCACCATCTGGGCGCCCATGTTCTCGAACTTGTCCGACAGTTCGATTTCCTTGGCGACGGTCACGCCGTCCTTGGAGATGCGGGGCGCGCCAAAGCTCTTGTCCAGCACCACGTTGCGGCCCTTGGGACCCAAAGTCACCTTCACCGCATCCGCCAGGATGTCCACGCCGCGCAGCATCCGCGTCCGCGCGTCCACACCAAATCTTACGTCCTTTGCAGGCATTCTCTCGATTCCTTCAAGTATAAGTCTAAGAGGTCAATTGGGTGCGTCCGGATGGGTCAGGCGGCCTTGGAGGCCGCGTTCTTCTCCAGAACGCCCAGAATGTCCGACTCCTTCATGATCAACAGCTCTTCACCGTCGATCTTGACCTCGGTGCCCGACCATTTGCCGAACAGGATGCGGTCGCCGGCCTTGATGTCGAGCGGCACCAGGGCGCCCTTGTCGTCGCGCGCGCCGGGACCCACGGCCACAACCTCGCCCTCCTGGGGCTTCTCCTTGGCGGTGTCGGGGATGATGATGCCACCGGATGTCTTGGCATCGCTCTCGATCCGGCGGATCACAACGCGATCATGCAACGGCCGAAAGTGCATGGTGTCTCTCCTCGTTAACCTGTTGAATTCGTTGAATTCTCAATAATTAGCACTCTCTAGGGGAGAGTGCTGCTCCGCATATAGGCCAGTCCCCGAGGCCGTTCAAGGGAGTTGGCGGGGGAACCTGACGATTTCCTTGGAAAACCGTTAATGTCGGCGAGAACCGGTCAGGCGCCTGCCTCGACCGGCGCCCGGACGGACCCCAGCCCGTCGGTAATCGCCGGCAACAGGCCCGGCGCGCGGGCCAGGCAGTGCACGGCGAAAAAGCGGGCGGTGCCCCGTTTGGCGTCCCGGAAGGCCGGATCGTCGGTCGACCCGCTCTCCAGGACCGCCAGGACCGACAGGGCCATCTGGTGGCCGCCGGCCGCCAGACCGACCATTTCCAGATAGGGTGTGGCCGCCGCCGCGGCATCGGCCGGTTCGGCTTTCAGCAGCCAGGCGGTGGCGCTTTCCACCGCCTCGATCGTGGCCGTGAGGTGGGTGCGGATCACCGTCATGTCGTCGTCGCCCGCCCGCTCCAGGGTGTTTGCCGCCTCACGCACCTCGTTCAAAAGTTCGGCCATCGCCGTGCCGCCGTCGCGCCGCACCTTGCGGAACACCAGATCGGCGGCCTGGATACCGTTCGTGCCCTCATAGATCGGGGCGATGCGGGCGTCGCGCAGATGCTGGGCGGCTCCTGTCTCCTCGACATAGCCCATGCCGCCATGGACCTGGATGCCGATCGACGCCACGTCGCAGCCCAGATCCGTGCACCAGCCCTTGACCACCGGTGTCAGAAGGTCGATCCGGCGCTGGGCGGCGGCCTTGGTCTCCCGGTCGGGATGGCGCTTGGCCACATCCAGCGCCGCCGCCGCCGCGTAGGTCAAGGCCCGGGCCGCTTCCGTGCGGGCCCGCATGGCCAGCAGCATCCGCCGCACGTCGGGGTGTTGAACAATGGCCACCGGACCGTCGGCCGTACCGGCCACGTCGCGCCCCTGGACGCGGGCGCGGGCATAGGCGTCGGCCTGCTGGTAGGCCCGTTCGGCGATGGCGACCCCCTGCAGGCCAACGCTCAGGCGGGCGTTGTTCATCATCGTGAACATGTATTCGATGCCGCGATGGGGCTCACCGATCAGATGCCCCACCGCCCCGCCATTGTCGCCATAGGCCATGACGCAGGTCGGGCTGGCGTGGATGCCCAGCTTGTGCTCCAGCGACACGCAGCGCAGATCGTTGAGGCCGCCCGGCGCGCCGTCGGCGTCGACCGTGTATTTGGGGACCAGAAACAGGCTGATGCCCTTGACCCCGGCGGGGGCGTCGGGCAGGCGGGCCAGCACCATATGGACGATGTTCTCGGCCAGATCGTGCTCCCCGAAGGTGATGTAGATCTTCTGCCCGATGATGCGGTAGTCGCCGCTACCGTTGCCGTCGGGCACGGCGCGGGTGCGGATGGCGCCCAGATCCGACCCGGCCTGGGGTTCGGTCAGGTTCATCGTGCCGGTCCAGTCGCCGGCGATCAGCTTGGGCAGAAAGGTCCGCTTCTGGTCGTCGGTGCCGTGGGCCTGAAGCAGCTCGACCGCGCCCTGGTTGAGCAGCGGGCACAGGCTGAAGGCCAGGTTGGCCGACTGCCACATCTCCTGCACCGCCAGGGCGATCGTCCAGGGCAGGCCCTGGCCGCCATAGTCGGGATCGAACGGCAGGGCGTTCCAGCCGCCGGCCCGGTATTGGTCGTAGGCCTCGCGAAAGCCGGGCGGCATCCGCACCACGCCGTTCTCCAGCCGCGGCGGCTGCCGGTCGCCGACGGTGTTGAGGGGGGCGAAGACATCAGCCGCCAGCCGCGCCGCCTCGTCCAGCACGGCGTCGACCAGATCCGCCGTCGCCTCGCCGTAGCCGGGCAGAGCGGTCAACCGGTCGAGACCGACCACATGGCGCAGCACGAACCGCATATCGTCGACGGGCGCGGTATAGGCGGTCATGACATCGGTCCTGGATCAGCGGCGGCGGTAGGTCCAAACCATCAAAGATGCAGACCGGGCGATTGTTGACAAGCCCCCACGATGTGATAGAGGGAACGGCACATCAAGGAGAGCCGGAATGGTTCACGGTCAGGTCCTGTCGCGACGACGATATGCGCGTCCAGAACGGCGCGGCGCCCTTGCCTGACCCGATCCCGGCTTCACGTTCCGCTGTCGCGGCCAATTCCAGGTCCGATATGCAGGCTCCGACATCCGCGAGAGGATAAAGGCCACCGGCGCGCCGCGGCAGCCGATTGTCCCTTGCCCTGCCCGGAACCGGAGGCTCCATGTTCGACCTCACCGCGGAACGGCCCGAAGACGGCCCCATCATCGAAGACCTTCTCGACCTGGCGTTCGGGTCGGACCGCCGGCGCAAGACCTCGTACCGCTACCGCGAGGGCGTGGCGCCGGTGGACTCGCTGCGCCTCGTGGCCCGCGACGGGGACCGCATCGTCGGGGCCATCCGCTATTGGCCGGTGACGGTCGGCCCGGCGCGTCTGCCGGCGCTGCTGCTGGGACCGATCGCCGTGGCCCCCGACCGGCGCGGCACCGGGGTCGGCGGCGCGCTCATCTTCGAGACGATCGACCGGGCGGTCCGCGCCGGCCACCGGCTGGTCCTGCTGGTTGGCGACGCCGCCTACTATCGGCGGTTCGGGTTTCAGCCGGCCGCGCCCGCCGGCATCTTCATGCCCGACGAACAGCCCGACCGGCTTCAGATGATGGCGCTGACCCACGACGCCCTAGATGGCGCGGCCGGCGAGGTGGGCCGCTGGGAGGTCTCGGAAGCCCGACCCAGCAGGGTCGGCTAAAGCACCTTGCCGGGGTTCATGATGCCGGCGGGGTCCAGGGCGTGCTTGACGGTGCGCATCAGGTCCAGCTCCACCGCCGTCTTGCGCGCCGTCAGGTCGCCCCGCTTGACCCGGCCGATGCCGTGCTCTGCGCTGAACGATCCGCCCAGGCTGGCGACGATGTCGTAGAGGATGTGCGCCACGTCGTCGACGCGGGCCAGGACGGCGGCCGGATCCATGCCGGGGGGGCCGTTGAAGTTGAAATGGATGTTGCCGTCGCCGGCGTGGCCGAACGGGACCGGCCGGACACCGGGCAGGGCGGCCGAAACCGCCGCCATTCCTTGGGCGATCAGCTCCGGCACCCGAACCACGGGAACGGCGACGTCGTGGCGCAGGGTGACGCCTTCCAAACGGATCCCCTCGACCATCGCCTCGCGCAGCCGCCAGAGCCGCGCCCCTTGGGTCTCGCTGGCGGCGATGGTGGCGTCGCGCACCAGCCCCGCCTCGAAGGCGTCGGCCAGGACCGCTTCCATCACCGCGCCCAGCGTGTCGCCCGCGGCCGTCGATGTCATCTCCATCAGCACGTACCAGGGATGCGCTTCGGCCAGGGGGTCGACGGTGTCGGCGACATGCCGCAAGGCCAAGTCGAGCCCCGCCCGTGGCATCAGCTCAAAGGCGGTCAGCGCGTCGCCGCTGCCGCCCCTGGCCTGGGCCAGAAGGGCGATGGCCGCGTCCGGGTCGGCAACGGCGGCCAGGGCGGTGGCGGTCTGGCGCGGCCGCGGGAACAGCTTGAGCGCGGCCGCCGTTACGATGCCCAGCGTACCTTCCGCGCCGATGAACAGGTGCTTGAGGTCGTAGCCCGTATTGTCCTTGCGCAGGGTGCGCAGGCCTTGCCACACCCGTCCGTCGGGCAGCACCGCCTCCAGCCCCAGCACCAGGTCGCGGGCATTGCCATAGCGCAGGACCCCGGTGCCGCCGGCGTTGGTCGACAACACGCCGCCGATCTGGCAGGTGCCCTCGGCCCCAAGGCTCAAAGGGAACAGCCGGTCGGCATCGGCCGCCGCCTGCTGGGCCGCCTGCAACACCACCCCGGCCTCGGCCACCATGGTGTAGGCGACGGGATCCAGCGCCCGGATGCGGTTCATCCGCTGCAGCGACAACACCACGTCGCGACCGTGCTCGGCCGGCAGGGCGCCGGCCACCAGGCCGGTATTGCCGCCCTGGGGAACGATGCCGATACCGGCCGCGTGACACAGGGCGACCACCCCCGACACCTCGTCGGTGGAGGCCGGACGCAACACCAGGGGCGTGGCCCCGCGCAGGATCCCGCGCCATTCCGAGACATGGGGCGCGACCGCGTCCGGATCATCGGTCCAGCCCTTGGGGCCGACGATGTCCTTCAGCCGGTCGAGGGTGTCGTTTCTGTCGGAGGTCTGCGCAAGCTCTGCCATGGTCCCACCTTAGCGCGGATTGTCGTCCACGACAGGGGGAACCGTCATTTTCGTTCGATGGGTCCGGTCGTCTGTGACCGAGAGTTTGATCACCCTTCTCCCGTCAGATCCTGAGCCAGCATCAGCGCGTTCCCGTCGGGGTCGTAAAACGTTGCCGTGCTGACCATGCCTTCGACCACCAGGGTTTCTCCGTCGAATTTAACGCCGGCCTTTTCCAGACCTTGCCGTGCAGTGGTGATGTCTGAAACTCCAAACACGGGGACCGTGTTTCCCGGGGCGGGTTCGGCCTGCTCACCCAATCCCAAGGTCACGCCGTTGGTCATTGTCCGGAGTTCGCTCCAGCCTGCGTCATCGATATGATGGAGGAGTTCGAACCCGAGCATTTCTCCATACCATTGAGCGCTGGCATGACGGTCCCGCACGGACATGGCGATGGTAATGGTGGTGTCCAACGTCACGATTGCCATGGCACTTTCCTTTAATCAAAAAATATATATACTATACTTTATGGACATCAATTTGCTTGTCAAGATAACATCACGTGCCTGGTCGCTGAACATCCTGGCGCTGATGCATGGCGGCACGCCAGGCCGACAGGCTTCGCTGCTTTCGGCATCGGGGGCCGGGCGGACGGCACTCGCTCAGAGCTTGGGCCATCTTGTCGATCTGGGGCTACTGGAAAGAAATCCCGGTCACGGTCATCCGCTCAGGCCCGAATACCGGCTGACACCGATGGGGGTGGAGGCCGCGGCAATCGCGGACAAGATCGAAAGGGCGGTTCCCCAGCCATCCGGACGCGCTTTGCTTCGGCGCGCCTGGACCATCCCTGTCTTGGTCGTGAGCCGCGAGCCTCGGTATTTCAAGGATATCAAAAACGAGTTGGCGTCGATCACCGATCGAGCTCTTTCGCAATCGCTGAACCGGTTGCACGCGCAGCATTGGCTCAAGCGCAGGATCAACACGGCAACCCGCCCACCGCGACCGCTGTATCAAGCGGCCAATGTCGGAGCGTTGATCGGTCGGGCTGCCGGTTCGGATGCTTGGTAAAACACAGGTCGGTTCCGTCCGCGTTCCAGCCAGCCGGATCAGCGACTATCGACGCCTCTCAATGTTCGATCCTGCGTCTTGCAACGGCCTGCGGCGCGTTGCTCGGCAGCGCCATGTCAACGAAATCAATGCTCACCGCTGAAGCCATTCTCCTCGACAACAGGAATGCGCGGCGCGGCGGCGCGGCGCAGCCGGTCGTTGATGGCTTCGCCCAGGCCGGTGTCGGGGATCGGGGCGACGGCGATGGCGGCCACCCCGGGACGATCCAGCGACCGCAGCATCGCGAACAGGTTGGATGCGGCTTCCGCCAGGTCGCCGGTCGGGCTGAGATTGAGCCCATCGCCGCGCCCCAAGGTCGGCCCGAAGGCCAGAAACGCCTCGCCCGGCTCGGCGCGTTGAGCGTCCAGCCGCACCGGGGCCGTGGGCGCGTAATGGCTGGCCAGTCGGCCGGGCGATTTCGGCGCCGCCGGATCGTCCGCGTCGGGCCGGCGGATCGGGCCGATCAGGCCCTCCAGGGTTTCGCGGGTCACCGCGCCCGGCCGCAGCAGCACCGGATCCTTGCCCGTCAGGTCCAGCACCGTCGATTCCAGCCCCACCGCGCACCGGCCGCCGGCCAGGATCATGGCCACCCGTCCGCCCAGGCTCTCGGCCACGTGTTGCGGCGTGGTCGGGCTGACGGCGCCCGACCGGTTGGCGCTGGGGGCGGCGACGGGACCGCCGGTTTCGGCCAGCAGTCGCCGCGCCGTCGGATGGGCCGGCACCCGGACCGCCAGACTGTCCAGCCCGGCGCTGGCCAACAGGCCCACGGGACAGGCCGGCAGCCGGGGCAGGACCAGGGTCAATGGCCCCGGCCACAGGGTTTCGGCCAGCAGGTGGGCCCGGTCGTCGAACCGGACCAGCGTCTCGGCCTCGGCCGCGTCGGCCACATGGACGATCAGCGGGTTGAACCGGGGCCGTCCCTTGGCTTCGAACAGCGCGGCCACGGCCCGGTCGTCGGTGGCGTCGGCGCCCAGGCCGTAGACGGTCTCGGTCGGAAAGGCGACCAGCCGCCCTTCGCGCAGCGCCTCGGCGGCGCGGGCGATCCCGGCCGGTCCGTCGGCGACGATAAGGGGGGCGGGGGCGGACATGGCGGCCGAGTTCTAGCGCGGGAGCGGAGGTCCGTCCAAGGGTCGCGGCGCCCGGCGGGCTGTCCGACCGGTCCTAGGGGTTCCGGAAGATCCCCTGGCAGACGATCATGACCGCCAGACAGGCGATCCAATAGCCGGCATCGACGTTCCGCGCGTAGGCCGATTTCTTCGTGAACAGACCGGCGGAATAGGCCAGAACCGTAAAGGCCACGGTCCCCAGGATGACGGAGAGCAGCGCGTTCGAAGCCGCCGTCACGCCCACGAACCAACTCATCAGAAGCAGGCCCACGGCCTGGGTGATCATGGCCGCCACCGGCATGGTGGCCGCCGTTCCCATCTCCACGCCCACCCCTTCGGCCCATTTCGGCCCGAACAGTTTTGGCGAATACCACAGCCAGCCCAGCACAAACGACGCGATAGCCCCGATAATGACGGCCAACCAGCTCACCCCAGTCGTCAACTCTCCCATGGTTTTTCTCCCTGGCCTCGCCCTCGGGCGGCGCGACGATAGCGTCGGCGGTTGCCATGTGACAATACGTCGCGCCGCGACCTACGCCGGATGCTGTGCCAATCCCGAAGATACCGCAAGGAAACAGGCGGTACCGGGCCTCACGATGGGGTGATCGCCGTCGCTATCGCCTGGTCTTCGCGCGAGGCGCCGTCATCGGGGCCACTGGGCATCAACGTCTCGATCCATTTCGCAACCGCCCGTATGCGTGGCAACGCGATAAGTTCGGCATGCACCAGAAGCCAGATCTCACGAACCGGATCGGCGGCGCCTTTGGCGGAAGGCAGTTCTCTCAGGCGGGCATCGCCACCGGCGATCAGGCACGGGAGCATGGACCGTCCATAGCCCGAAGCGACGGCCTCCCACGCGGCCTCGACATCGGTGATCTTGAGCGCCGCGGCGATGCCGGCTTTCCGCTTGATGGCCGTTTGCATCCAGAGGGCCTGGGGAAGGTGCGCCATGCTCTCGTCGTAGGTGATCCATGGCAGCGATGACGCGTCCCGTTCCGGGTGGGTTGCTGCGGCGTAGGGTGCAAAGCGCAGCCGCCCGACCCGCCACGCCTTTACGCCCATTCCCCCGACCTTCGGCCGCGCCAGCCGGAGGGCCATGTCCGTTTCACGCCGCGCAAGGCTGAGGTCGCGCCCGTCGGAGATCATCTCGACGCGCAAGTCCGCATACCGGTCGAGCAGACCGCCGACAGCGGGCGCCAGAACGCGGTTGATGATAACGGGAACGGATGTCAGCCGGACGACGCCCGATACGGTGTGCCCATCGGCGTGACCCCGGTCGAGCCTATCGATGTCCGCTTCCATGCGTTCGGCAATCGCGGCCGCCGCCCGCCCGGCCTCCGTCAGTTCCAGCCTTCCGTCCGCCAGCCGTTGATAGAGGCGCTGCCCCATCGCGATCTGGATGGCGCCAAGACGCCGCGAGACGGTCGTATCGTCGACCCCCAGAACCCTGGCGGCGCCGGCAAGCCGCTGGTGGCGGCCAATCGCCAGGACATAGCGAAGATCATTCCAGTTCATCGACTGCAATTTCGCATCTCCAGATGCAATCGTTCGCCTTTCATCGGCATTCTTGCAGATCGATGATCGCCTGTGACGGGACTTTAGAACAGGGAAGATGACGATGCTCTACGCCGTGCTTTTTGACGACGACCCCGATCTTGGCGCGGAGGTGCGACGGCGGCACATGCCAGCCCATCTGGCCTTCCTCGACCGCAACGCCGCCGCGATCAGGGCCGCCGGGCCCCTGCTGTCATCGGCGGGGCAGGCCGAAGGCGGGTTGTGGCTGGTGGCGGCGGACGATCCGGAGGACGTGGACTCCCTGGTGCGGAAAGATCCCTTCTGGTCTACGGGCTTGCGGCGGTCCGTTCGCATTCTGGTTTGGCGTCAGGTCTTTGCCGATGGTCGACGCCTGATCTGACGACCATTCGACGCGGGGCTGACGGTGCCGGGACATCATCCGGCGCGGGCGGCTGGCATGGGGTCCCGCGTCTCGCGGTGCTCGGCCGCCAGCATGCCCAGGAAACCGGCAACCGCACCGTCGTCCAAGCCGGCGGCTCGAAAGATCTCGCCGGTGAAATGAACCGGCGCGGTGCCGGGCGCGGTTATGACGTTGCGGTCCGATACTGCCCCCACCGTATCCACATATCCCTTCGCCCCGCGATAATCCGGGACATTGGTGGACAGAAAATCGAGACCGTTGCTGGTATGGGCGCGGTCATCCAAAAGGCCGGCCCGGGCCAGCGCCAGCGTACCGCCGCAGATCCCGCCCACCGGTTTCCCGGCCCGGACAAAGGCGGCCGCGATCCGTCCGGCGTCGGGCGCCTGCTCCGTTTCCCAAATTGTCCCACCGCAAATCACCAGGCCGTCGTACCGGTCCGGTCCCACATCCTCCAGCCGCGCCGTCGCCACGGTCCGTAGCCCCCCTTGCGACGTCACGGTGCGGCCGCCCGGCATCGCGTTGACCGTATCCAGGCCGTAGAAACCGCGCCCGACGCCGTTGAGGAAGGCGCATTCCCAGTCGGCGTATCCTTCCGTCAAGACGATGGCGATGCGTGGCATGGTCAGTCTCCGAACAGACGGTTTGTTACAAAGGTTTTCAGATCCTAGCCGGGCGCTGCTGACAGCATATTGTCAGCAGCGCGATAGTGGGATTCGACTCTCGAAACAATCAGAATGGTGCTGTCACCTTTCAAGGCTGTGACGACGATTTGTAGGCCAAGGGCCGGAGCATGAGCAGGCATGGATTGCCGTCCCAGACGGTCGTGAATTCCTCGATCGGCAGAAACCCGAGCGCCTCGTAGAACCGTCTGGTGGCGGCATAGGACGGATCGGGGTTCGACGGGCCAACTGTCTTGGCCGTCAGGAACAGCGTGCCCTCCCGTTCGGCGCGCTGAGCCGCCGCCTCGACCAGCGCCCGGCCGACCCCGCGCCGGTGCCAGGTGCGTTCGACGCCCATCACGCCGATCTCGGTCGCGAACGGCGTATGGTGCCTCATCGACGCGAAGCCGATGGCCGACCCGTCGGCGGTGCGACAGACCAGCATCGGCAGACCGTCGGCGGCGGAGGCGTAGGCCTCCACCGCCTCGGGGATACCGAACCATTCGGGCAGACCCGCCAAGACATGGCGGCAGATCATCTGGCGGCCGGTCGAAACGCTTTCGATCTTCCAGGTCATCGGCTTTAGATTTCTATCATGACCATCCGACCGACGATGGATGGGAATTGTTCCATGGCGCATCCCGAGAACATGGTTGTCCCAGTCTGCGTTCCGATCACGCCTGTGGTCCGCATGCCCTTGACACCGGTCCTCCGCGGCCGCACTCCATATTCATGCCCCGGACCGCCATCCTGTTCGACCTCGACGGCACGCTGACCGACCCGCGCCAGGGCATCGTCGGTTGTATCCTCCATGCGTTCGAGCGGCTGGGCCGGCCGGCGCCGCCGGCGGCAAGCCTGGATTCCTGGATCGGGCCGCCCCTGCGCGACAGTTTTGCCGGCCTGCTGGGCGACGGGGCGGAGGCGGATCGGGCCGTGGCGTTCTACCGGGAGCGGTTCGCCGACACCGGGCTCTATGAAAACCGGGTCTATGACGGCGTGCCGGAGATGCTGGACACGGTGGCGGGGGCGGGGCACCGCATCTATCTGGCGACGTCGAAGCCGTGGCCGTTCGCCGCGCGGATTCTCACCCATTTTGGTCTCGACCGCTGGTTCGACGGCGTGCACGGGGCGGAGCTGGACGGAACGCGCGGCACCAAGGGCGATCTCCTCCGCTATGTCTTGGACCGGCGCGCCCTGACGCCCGCCTCGACCGTGATGGTCGGCGACCGCAAGCACGACGCCATCGGCGCGGCTCAGGCGGGTATACGGTGCGTGATGGTGGCCTATGGCTATGGCGACGCGGCGGAGCTTTCGGCCCATGCCGCGGTGCCGCCGTGCGCGGCACCGGCCGATATCCCGCCGAGCCTCGACCGTCTGCTCGCGAATACCCGGTAACGCTTGCGTCGCCGGGCTGACGCACCGCACTATGATCCTGTCTGGGGTCGAAGAAGGGGAACGCGACCATGGCGGGGACCGTCATCACCGTGGCTCAGCAGAAGGGCGGGGCGGGCAAGACCACTCTGGTCGCGCATCTGGCGGTTGCCTTGGCCCATGCCGGACGGTCGGTCGCCACCATGGACATCGATCCCCAGGGCAGCCTCAGCCAATGGCAGGAGGTGCGGGCGGCCTTTCCGGACCTTCGGCCCATCGGCCACAGCCGCGTCACCGGCTGGCGCACGGCCAACGAGGTGGAACGGCTGGCCCAGCGGCACGACGTGGTCATCCTGGACAGCCCGCCCCATGCCGAGACGGAGGCGCGAATCGCCGTGCGCGCCGCCCGGCTGGTGCTGATCCCGGCCCAGCCCAGCCCCATGGATCTGTGGGCCACGCGGCCCACCCTGGACATCGCCAAGGCGGAGGGCACGGCGGCCCTGATCGTGCTCAACCGGGTCCCCTCGCGCGCCCGTCTGGCCGAAATCCTGACCCCCAAGTTGGGGGATCTGGGCGCCGATGTGGCCCGGGCCGGCATCGGCAACCGGGTCGCCTTCGCCGCCGCGCTGATGGATGGGCGGGGCGTGACCGAGTCCGAACCGTCCAGCCGCGCCGCCGCCGAGATCAAGGCGCTTTCGAAGGAAATTCTTTCGCGATTGAAACGGCTTGGCGCCTAATTCTCACAAAATACATGGGCGTCGATTAGTGATGCGACGCGCCGCCGTCTGTACCGGCGCTGCGGGCTCCGATCGATTCGACGGTCAGGTCGACCGCGACCTCGCCGGCCCTCTCGAAGGTCAGGGTGATCGGCACGCTGCTGCCCTCGACCAGCGGTTCCTTCAAACCGATCAGCATGATGTGGAAGCCGCCCGGCTCCAGGGTCACGCTCTCGCCGGCGGGCACGGGGATACCGTCGGTCTGGGGACGCATGCGCATGACCCCGTCGACGGCCTCGGTCCGGTGGAGCTCCACTTTTTCGGCCACGTCGGCGGTGGCCGACAGCAACCGATCGTCTTCCTGGCCCTCGTTGGCCATTACCAGAAAACCGGCGCCGGTCTGGGCAGTGGGCGCGGTGGCCCGGCTCCATGGATGGTCGATCCGGATATCGCCCGCCCGATAGTCGTGGGCGGGCGCGGTCAGGGCGACAACGGCGGTCAGCGCGGCGACGGCCGCGGCGATCAGATGGCGGTGGTGCACGGACCCGATCCTTCTCAGGTGATGCGAATGGATGGGCACACTATGGGGCCGTATGCGGCGCGACAAAGGCGCGCCGACGACGCTGCGGCGATAGCACGCGGCAACCCGCCTAAGGCGTAGCTTGCGAAACCGGTCAGCGCCGGCCATAGGCGACAAAGGCGGGATTTTCGAAACCCGCCTTGCGATAGCCCAGCGGCGCCCCGTCCAGCGTTTCGACGGCACCGCCGGCGGCGGCCAGGACGGCATGGCCGGCGGCGATGTCCCATTCCATGGTCCGGCCGAACCGCGGATACAGGTCCGCCTCGCCGGCGGCCACCAGGCACAGCTTGAGCGAACTGCCGATATGCCGTTCCGCGGCCACCGGCCGGCCTTCCAAGAATGACTCGAGGGCCGCGGGATCTCCGTGGTTGCGGCTGGCGACCACGGTCAGCCCCTCGGGCGGCGGGCGGCGGGCACTGATGCGCCGCGCCGCGCCGTCTTGCGAGACGGCAAAGGCGCCGCCCGGACGGCTGCCGTAATAGGCCAGCCCCAGGGCCGGGGCATGGACCGCGCCCAGGACAGGCTCGGTCCCCTCGATCAGGGCGACGTTGACCGTGAACTCACCGCTGCCGTTGACGAATTCGCGGGTGCCGTCCAAGGGGTCGACCAGCCAGAAACGGCCCTGCGCCACCTCCGGCACAAAGCCGGCGGACGCCTGCTCCTCCGCCACCACCGGAATGTCGGGCGTCAGATCCTTGAGCCCGGCCAGCAGGATGCGTTCGGCGTCGGCGTCGGCGTCGGTGACGGGGCTGCCGTCGGCCTTGGTTTCCGCCTTGGACGGCCCCGCCTTGTGATAGGCCAGAATGGCCGCTCCGGCCTGCCGGCACAGCCGGTTGACCCTGTCGAGCAGGCGGGTGACCTCCGCCGTCGCGACGCTCACGCTGCGCGCTATTCGGCCGCTTTCGGGACCGCGCTGTCCTGGATCGTCTGCCACACCCGTAACGGCGTCGCCGGCATGTCGATGTGGCGAACGTCGTACTCCTTCAGCGCGTCGATGACCGCATTTATGACCGCCGGCGGCGCCCCGATGGCCCCGGCCTCGCCCGCGCCCTTCATGCCCAGCAGGTTGGTTTTGCACAGCACCTCGCGCAGTTCCAGATCGACGAAGGGCAGATTGTCGGCCCGCGGCATGGCGTAATCCATGAACGATCCGGACAGAAGCTGTCCCGTCTCCGGATCGAACACCGCGTGCTCGTGCAGCGCCTGGCCGATACCCTGGGCGATGCCGCCATGGACCTGGCCGGCAATCATCTGCGGGTTGAGCACCTTGCCGAAATCGTCGACCACGGTGTATTTCAGGATCTCGATGCCGCCCGTGTCGGGGTCGACCTCCAGTTCGCAGATATGGGCGCCATTGGGAAAGGTCGACGCGGGTGGATCGAAATCCCCGCCCTCGGCGAACGCCGTTTCCTCCGCGCTGTCGCGGGCGATGTCGGCGAAGGTGATCGACCGGTCGGTGCCGACGATGGTGAAACGGCCGTCCTCCACCGCGATGTCGGCGCTGGCCGCCTCCAGCATGTCGGCCGCCCGCTGCTTGGCCTTCTCCAGGATCTTGCCCGCGGCGCCGGCGATGGCCGCGCCGCCGACCGGGACCGACCGTGATCCGCCGGTGCCCCCGCCCGTGGCGACGACGTCGCTGTCGCCCTGGACCACGGTGATGTCCTCCGGCGGTATGCCCAGATATTCGGCCAGCACCTGCTTGTAGGCGGTTTCGTGGCCTTGGCCGTTGGTCTGGGTGCCGATCAGGATGGTCGCCTTGGCCGCCCGGTCGATGGTGACCTGGGCGTTTTCCGGGGACCCGCCGGCGCAGGCCTCGATATAGGTGGCCAGCCCCATCCCGCGCAGCTTGCCCTGCTTGCGGGCGCTTTGCCGCCGCGCCTCGAACCCGTCCCAGTCGGCTTTTTCGAGGGCCCGCTCCATATTGGCCTGGAACTCGCCGCTGTCGTAGGTCAGACCCAGGGCGGTGTCGTAGGGCATGGCTTCCGGCGGCACGAAGTTGCGGCGGCGGATTTCGGCCGGGGTGAGGCCCAGCTCGCGGGCCGCCAGATCGACCGTCCGTTCGACCAGGAACGCGGCCTCCGGCCGGCCCGCCCCGCGATAGGCATCGACCGGCTGGGTGTTGGTAAAGGCGCCGCGCACCGTCAGATAGACCGCCGGCAGGGTGTACAGCCCGGTGAGCATCTGGCTGCCGGCCATGGTCGGGATAAAGGTCGAGAACTGCGACAGGTAGGCGCCCAGATTGGCCAGGGTCTCGACCCGCATGCCCAGAAAGCGCCCGTCGGCGTCCAGCGCCAGCTCGACATGGCTCAGATGATCGCGGCCGTGATCGTCGCTCAGGAACGCCTCCGACCGGTCGGAGATCCACTTGACCGGACGGCCCAGCTTGCGCGCCGCATAGAGGGTGGCGACATATTCGGGGTACATGAAGATCTTCATGCCGAAACCGCCGCCGACATCGGTTGTCAGCACGTGGAACCGGTCGGCCGGCAGGTTGAAAATCTCGTCGGCCAGCATGTCCTTGATGCCGTGCACGCCCTGGCTGGACACGTAGAAGGTGAACCGGCCGCTGTCGCCGTCATAGCCGGCCAGACAGGCGCGCGCCTCCATGGAGTTGGCGACGACGCGATTGTTGACCAGGTCCAGCGTCACCCGGTGAGCGGCCTTGGAAAAGGCGTCCTCGGTCCTGGCCTTGTCGCCGATTTCCCAATCGAACACCAGGTTGCCGGGCGCCTCGTCCCATATCTGCGGCGCGCCGTCCTTGACCGATCCGGCCAGATCGGTGATCGCCGGCAGGGCGTCGTAGTCGACCTCGATCAGTTCGGCGGCGTCCTTGGCCTGGTCCAGGGTCTCGGCCACGATCAGGGCCACCGGCTCGCCGACATGGCGCACCCGGCCGACGGCCAGGGCCGGGCGCGGCGGGCGCGGCATGGGCGAGCCGTCGCGGTTCTTCGGCGCGAACTTGCAGGGCAGGGTGCCGATGCCGTCGGCGGTCAGATCGTCGCCGGTGACGATGCCGACGACGCCCGGGGCCGCGCGCGCGGCCTCCAGGTCGATGGACAGGATAGCGGCATGGGCCATGGGCGATCGCAGGAAGTATCCCTGTGCCTGCCCCGGCAGGCTGACATCGTCGGTGTAACGGCCGTTGCCTTTCAACAGGCGCGGATCCTCGCTGCGCTGCATGGGCTGTCCGATGCCGAATTTGGCCATGGTCTCGGTCTCCGTAGGATCGGTTGTTGTCGGTCGTCCGTGCCGTTCATGCTGCCGTGTCCCGGCCTTGGCGAGGGAACCCAGCGCGTTTCGGGATCACGGGAGAGGCGAAGGTCGAAGGGGGCGTCGGGTGGTTGGATATCAGGGTTAAGAGTGCCGGCCGGATCGCCCCCCGGTCAAGACGCTTCATCGCCGCAAGGGCGACCAGCGCCGTGAGAGCGTTTGCCGACCGTTAACCCGAAAGCAAGAACCGGCCTTTTACCCTGATGCCTCGATCCCATCGATCATGATGATCACGCCATGCGCCGAACCCTTGTCTCCGGTCTGGTGGGGGCCATTCTCGCCGGCGTCCCGGCGGCGGCCCAGGTCACCAAGGACCCGTTCATGCCTCTTTCGGGGCCGGCCCAGGCCGTCGAAGGCGACCTTCTGTCGGTTAACGGAACGCTGGTCCGTCTCTATGGCATCGACGCGCCCGACCGTGGCCAGACCTGCCGGTCCCGGCGCGACCAGTCCTACGATTGCGCCGAGGCGGCGCGGGCCATGCTGGATCGGTTGATCGACGGCGCCGAGGTCGATTGCGTCATCTATCACGAACTGTCCGACAACCAGAACAGCGGGCTATGCCGGGTCGGGTCGGCCGATCTGGGTGGGGCCATGGTGATGCGCGGCTGGGCGTTCAGCCATCGCAGCCTGTCCAACCGGTACAACCAGCATGAGGCGGTGGCCCATAGCCGCAGGGCCGGCGTGTGGGCCGGCCGCGCCGAGCGTCCAAGCCATTGGCGCAGCCGGCAGGCGGCCCGTTAGGGCCGATGGCCCCCGCATGGGTCTACCGTTGCGGGGGATCGAAAAACGCGGCGGGGGTCAGGATCTGATTGACCTGGCTCACCAGATATCCGGCCTCGGCGCTTTTCGCGAGATAGGCCTGCCAGTCCGGGTCGGCGGTCATCGCCTGGCGCTTGGCGGCGCGGTCCGCGGCGTCCTCGTAGGCCCAGACATGGATGTAGGAATTCACGTCGCCCGTTTCGACCGCGCCGTACAAGACCGGCATGCCCAAATGCCGCGTCTGCGCGGCCCAGCCATGCTCGGCGTAGAGCGCCAGATGTTTCTTGATGGTGCCGGGGCGGCAGATATAGGTGCGGTGGTCGTAGATCATGGTTGGTCCTTTTTTCGATCGCCACAACGATCTCTTAGACCGTTATGGCGATCGAAAAAAGAAAACGGACCAGGACCGGTTTTCCGGCGGGCCGACGTTCCTAGCGGACGGTCGAGCCCTGCCGGCGGCGTCTAGGTCTAATTGCCGGGTTCGGTTGCGTGACCGCCATAGCGGCGGTCGATCCCGCGCATCAGGCACCCCAGACCCACGGCCAGGGCGCGCCGCGGCCGCAGCACCGGCTCCAGCGCGGCGCGGCTGGCCCGCCCGGTGATCAGCACCGTCCGCCGTCCCAGCGCGGCCAGCGCCTGGGTGGCCACTTGCTCGGGCTCCAGCGCGCCGGGCACGGTTCGCCCGGAATACCCGGCGCGCGCGCCAAAGGCGGTCTTGGTGGGGCCGGGCAGCAGGGCCAGCACATCGATCGGTTCCCGCCGCAGCTCCTCGGCCAGCCCCTCGGCGTAATATTGGGCGAACACCTTGCTGGCCGCATAGGTGGTCATGTAGGGCAGCGGCGACAGGGCCGTGGACGACGACACGATGATCACGCCGGCCCTTGCCCCGGAGGCCTGGGCCCGCGCGATCATGCCGGGCAGCAGCGCCCGGGTCAGCCCGGCCATGGCCACGACGTTGAGCGCGATAACCGCCTGCTCGGCCTCGGCCGGCTGGTCCAGCACCGCCCCCAGATGGCCGGTACCGGCATTGTTGACCAGAAGGTCGATGGACAGTTTTTCCGCCGCCGCGACCAGACGCTTGCGGTCGGCCTCCCGCGTCAGGTCGGCGGCCAGCGTCGTCACCGTGCGTTCGGGGCGGGCCAGGGCCTCGGCCGCCTCGGTCAGCGCCGCGCGGTCGCGGCCGGTGAGCAGCAGATCCGTGCTGTCGGGCAAGGTGCGGGCAAAGGCGGCGCCGATCCCGCTGGTCGCCCCGGTCACCAGGGCGGCGCGATGGGCCGGGCGTTCGGCATGCCGTCTCATCGCTGGCGCGCCGTCACGCCAAGGGCCACGGCCAGCACGAACAGCGCCGGCGCCGCGACCACGCTGACGACCTGCACCAGGTCGAGACCCAGAAAAATAATGTCACTGCCGTCCATGGGATCGGTCCTTCCGGTGTTTCGTCGATGACAGGGAGAGTGGGGCGGCACCCCCGGCTTGTCCAGTCCGTGGCCGATGTCTTTGCCGGTTCGCTGACTGCCGGCGCCCGTGACGGTTTCCGACCGTTCCGTTGGCATGGAGCTATTTTTTTGCCGCCTTGCGCCTTCGCGCCGGCTTCAGCCGTATGCGCACGCCGCCGGTTTCGGGCCGTTCGACCTCGAAGGCGCCGGTATCGGTGACAAGGTCCACCAGCTTTGCCCGCCCATACGTGCGCGGGTCGAAGTCCGGCGCCAGGTTGGCGACCCGTTGGCCAACACCGCTCAGTCCGACCCAGCCGTCATTGTCATCCATCTGGGCGATGGCCTTGCGCAGGAGCGGGACCGCAGCGCTGGGCGGTCGCAACGACCGCGCCTCGGGAACCGGATCGCGATCCGGGGCGGGAGCCTCCGGCAGCAGGTTTTCGGTATAGATGAAGCGGCGGCAGGCCTGGCGGAAACTCTCCGGCGTCTTTTGCTCGCCGAACCCGAACACGTCCAATCCCTGCTCGCGAATGCGCGAGGCGAGGCGCGTAAAGTCGCTGTCGGAGGAGACAAGGCAGAAACCGCTGAACCGGTCGCTGTGCAGAAGATCCATCGCATCGATGACCAGGGCAATGTCGGAGGAGTTTTTTCCCGTCGTGTACGAGGAACTCTGATGCGGGTTGATCGCGTGCCTGGCCAGGATGTCGACCCACGATTTCAGGCGCGCGCCCGTGAAATCCCCGTAGATGCGGCGGACGCTGGCCTCGCCGATCTTGGCGATCTCCTCGAACAGCCCGTCGGCGATGCGCGGCGAGGCGTTGTCCGCGTCGATCAGCACGGCCAGGCGGTCGGGTCGGGATTCGGACGCCATCACTTCTCTCCCCATGATCGGGAGTCTTTAGTAGAGGGCATGGGGCGAAAAAACCACCGTTCGAACGCTGCGGCCTTCACGCCATCAGCTTTGCAACCTTCGACACGCTGCCAACCATTCATGCGCCTTGCGCCCGTGGCGCCGCCCTTATAACCCTACCATGGACAAGGAATGGTCAGGGGGCGGCGGCGTCGCGGCGCGGCCGGTTCAAAACAAGCAGCAGGGGAGGCGACGGCAAGGGCATGGGCGGCAGGCTGGCGGGAAAATCGGCGGTGATCACGGCGGCGGGGCAGGGGATCGGGCGGGCCAGCGCGCTGGCCTTCGCCGGCGAAGGGGCCAGGGTGCTGGCCACGGACATCAATGAAAAGGCGCTGGCCGATCTGAAGGCGACGGCGCCGGGCATCGACACCGAGGTCCTGAACGTCACGGACGGGGCGGCGGTCGGGGCATTGGCAAAGCGCCTGGGTGCCGTCGACATCCTGTTCAACTGCGCCGGCACGGTCCATCACGGCACCATCCTGGACTGCGAGGAAAAGGACTGGGACTTCTCCTTCGACCTCAACGTCAAGGCCATGTACCGGACCATCCGCGCCTTTCTACCGGCGATGCTGGAGGCCGGCGGCGGCACCATCGTCAACATGGCCTCGGTGGCGTCCAGCGTGAAGGGCGTGCCCGACCGCTTCGCCTACGGCGCCAGCAAGGCGGCGGTGATCGGCCTGACCAAGGCGGTGGCGATGGATTTCGTGGCCCGCGGCATCCGCTGCAACGCCATCTGCCCCGGCACCGTGGCGACGCCGTCGCTGGACGAGCGGATAGCCGCCCGCGGCGACGCCGAAAAGGCGCGCGCCGCCTTTATCGCCCGCCAGCCCATGGGTCGCCTGGGAACGGCGGAGGAGATCGCGGCCCTGGCCCTTTATCTCGCTTCCGACGAGTCGGCCTACACCACCGGCGGCATTCATATCGCCGATGGCGGCCTGACGCTTTAATCTGCGGGGGCGTCGAGGGCGTCGAGACAATAAATCGCGGGCGGGATCGGCCCTCGCCGGCGGACAACAGGGAGAACGCGCCGATGAGCCTTCACAACCCGTTGCGCGACACACTCAAGGACGGCGGCACGGTGGGCTGCCTGTGGCTGGCGTTGGGCTCCCCCGCGGTGGCCGAGCTGGCGGCGGACGGCGGCCCCGACGCCGTCGTGTTCGACCTGCAGCACGGGCTGTGGGACCGCACCGCGCTGGAAAGCGCCATCGGCCTGGTGCGGCACCGCGCCGTGCCGGTCGCACGGGTGGCGGACAACAGCCCGACCGCCATCGGCACCGCCCTGGACGCCGGCGCCCTGGCGATCATCGTGCCCCTGGTCGAAACGGCCGAACAGGCCGCCGCCGCCGTCTCGGCATCGCGCTATCCGCCGGCCGGGCACCGGTCGGCCGGCGGCGTCAGGCCGGTGATGGATTTCAAGAGCTACGGGCGCGAGGCCAACGACGCCATCCTTGTGGCGGTCATGATCGAAACAAAACGCGGGGTGGAAAACGCCGCCGCCATCGCCGCGGTGCCGGGGGTCGACCTGGTCTTTGTCGGTACCGGCGACCTGGCCATGTCGCTGGGCACCTTTCCGGACTTCGGACCGGCGCACGAGGACGCGGTGCTGGCGGTGCAGGCGGCGTGCCGCAAGGCCGGCACGCCCTGCGGCCTGTTCACGCCGCACGCCACCTTTGCCCACGACCGGCGCCGCCAGGGCTTTCAATGGGTGGTGCTGGGCGTCGATATCGACATGGTGCACGGCGCCGCCAAGACCCAGATCGCCGGGTTCGCCCAGCGGCCGACGACGCTGGACGGCGCGGTCGCCCTGGTCACCGGCACCAGCCGCGGCATCGGGCCGGAAACCGTGCGCGCCCTGCTGCGCGCGGGGACGGCCAAGATCTATTGCGGCGTGCGGGCCGAAGGCGCCAACGCGGCGCTGATCGCCGAGGCGCCCGACCGGCTGAAACCGATCGTGCTGGACGTGACCGAACCGGATCAGGTCGCGGCGGCGGCCAAGCGCTGCGCCGACGTCACCCTTCTGGTCAACAATGCCGGGATCAACTTCAACACGCCCCTGATGGGCGTTCCCGACATGGCCAACGCCAGGGCGGAGATGGAAACCAACTATCTGGGGACGCTGGCCATGTGCCGCGCCTTCGCGCCGGTGCTCAAGGCCAATGGCGGCGGCACCATCGTCAACATGCTGTCGATCCTGGCCCGATGCAATTTGCCGATCATGGGGTCGCTGTGCGCCTCCAAGGCGGCGGAGTTTTCCATGACCCAGGCGGTGCGCGCCGAACTGGCCGGACAGGGGACGCGGGTCATGGCGGTGCTGCCGGGCGCCGTTGACACCGACATGACCAGGGGCGTGGACGTGCCCAAGATCCAACCAACCGAGGTGGCCCAGGCCCTGGTCCACGGGCTGCTGACCGGGGCCGAGGAGGTCTATCCCGGCGAAATGGCGGCGGGCATGGCGGCCGGTCTTGCGTCCGATCCCAAGGGGCTGGAACGGCAGCTCGCCGCCGCCGTCCCGCAGGGTTAGGGTGCGGCGATGAGCGCGGCCGCGCCCAACCCGATGTGGGGGCCGAACCCGTTCAAGCTGGGCCTGTTCTCGGTCAACGCCGACGGCGGCATCGCGCTGACACGCGTGCCGGAGCGGTGGCGGGCCGAGTGGGACGACATCGTCGCGGTGGCCCAAATGGCGGATCGGGCGGGGATCGAATTCATCCTGCCCATCGCCCGCTGGAAGGGGTTCGGCGGCGAAACCGATGCCCGCGGCCGGTCGTTCGAGACGCTCACCCACGGCGCCGCCCTCGCCGCCCTGACCGAAAGAATCGCCATTTTTTCCACCGTCCACGCGCCGCTGGTCCATCCCGTCTTCGCGGCCAAGGCACTGACCACCATCGATCATGTCAGCCGTGGCCGCGCTGGGCTCAACATCGTCTGCGGCTGGAACCAGCCCGAATTCGAGATGTTCGGGGTCGGCCAGGCCGACGACCGCTATGCCCAGGGCCTGGAATGGTTTGAGGTCCTCGACGGTGTGATGGCCGGCGGCCCGCCGTTCGACTTCAAGGGCCGGTTCTTCGACCTCAAGGGCGTGGTCGGGGCGCCGGGTCCGGTGCAACGGCCGCGTCCGGTGGTCATGTCCGCCGCCTTTTCGCCCCCGGGACGGGATTTCGCCGCCAGGACCAGCGATTTTCTGTTCACCACCTTCGCCGAAATCGAAAGCGGCGCCCGGCACATCGCCGACATCCGCCAGCGCGGCGCCGCCGTGGGGCGGGATCTGGGGGTGTTCACCACCACCCATGTCGTGTGTCGGCAAACGCGGGACGAGGCCGAGGCGCATTATCACCGCTATGCCGTGGACATGGCCGACGACGGCGCCGTGGATACCCACATGGCGTTGAAAAAAGAATTCGCCGAATCCCACGATCCCCATGTGTTCGATGCCTACCGCAAGCGGTTCGCCGGCGGCGTGGGCACCTATCCCTTGGTCGGAACCCCCGACGAGATCGTCGCGGAAATGGTGCGGATGCGCGATATCGGTTTTGCCGGCACCACCGTGTCCTTCGTCAACTTCAAGGACGAACTGCCGTTCTTCATCGACCGTGTGTTGCCGCTGATGGTCGAGGCGGGCTTGCGTCACCCATGAGCGACGCGGCGACCGGGTCCATGATCTCCGTCCGCAACGTGATCAAATCGTTCGGCGGCATCCGGGCGGTCAACGACTGTTCCATCGAAGTGGCGCGCGGGTCGATCACCGGGCTGATCGGCCCCAACGGCGCCGGCAAATCGACCCTCTTCAACATCGTCGCCGGCTTTCTGAAGCCGGACAGCGGCGGTATCTTCCTGGACGGCGCGGAGATCACCGGCAAGCCGCCGCACGTGCTGTTCGCGCTGGGGCTGGTGCGGACCTTCCAGATCGCCCATGAATTCTCGCAGATGACGGTGCTGGAAAACCTGATGGTCGTGCCCGCCGGCCAGTCGGGGGAACGTCTGACCAACGCCTGGCTGAACTGGTCGCGGGTACGGCGGGAGGAGGCGGCGGTGCGAAGGCAGGCCGACGAGGTGCTGGACTTCCTGCGCCTGACGCCGCTCAAGTTCGAACGCGCCGGCAATCTGTCGGGCGGCCAGAAAAAATTGCTGGAACTGGGCCGCACCATGATGACCCCGGCCAAGGCCGTGCTGCTGGACGAGCTGGGGGCCGGCGTCAACCGCACGCTGCTGTCCGAGCTGGCCGGCGATATCGAGCGGCTGAACCGGGAATTGGGCTACACCTTCTGCGTCATCGAGCATGACATGGACCTGATCGCCCGGCTGTGCGACCCGGTCATTGTCATGGCCGAGGGGACGGTGCTGACCCAGGGCACGATGGACGAGATCCGCCGCAACGATACCGTCATCGAAGCCTATCTGGGCGGCGGTGTTCCGGCTGACCCCGCGGCCGAGGCGCCGACCGGATTGGGGGCGTCATGACCTTGCTCACGGCGGAGGATCTGGTCGGCGGCTATGGCGGCACCGACATCCTCAATGGCGTGTCGCTGTCGGTCGCGGCCGGCCATATCGCCGTCGTGGTAGGCCCCAACGGGGCGGGCAAGTCCACCGCGTTGAAGGCGCTGTTCGGGCTGGTGACGGTGCGGTCGGGCCGCGTCCTGCTGGACGGCGCGGACATCACCAACCACAAGCCCGATCGGCTGGTCCAACGCGGCATGGCCTATGTGCCGCAGGAGCGCAACGTCTTCCCCAACCTCACAGTGGCCGAGAATCTGGAGATGGGCGCCTATCTGAAGCGGGGACCGCTGGCGGCGGCGCTGGATCGGGTCTATGGCCTGTTTCCGCCGCTGAGGGACAAACGCCGCCAGGCGGCCGGCGAGCTGTCCGGCGGCCAGCGCCAGATGGTGGCCATCGGCCGTGCCCTGATGGCCGAACCTCGGTTGCTGATGCTCGACGAGCCGACGGCCGGCCTGTCGCCGCGCGTCATGGGCGAGATCTTCGAACGGGTGCGGGCGGTCAACGAAACCGGCGTCGGCGTGCTGATGGTTGAACAGAACGCGCGCCAGGCCCTGTCCATCGCCGATACCGGCTATGTCCTAGCCACCGGCCGCAACCGGTTTACCGATACCGGAGCCGCCTTGCTGGCCGACCGCGAGGTCGCGCAATCCTTCCTTGGCGGGTGAGGGGTAGCGCACATCATGCTGGAATTCATAAACTTCTATCTCATTCCGGGTATTGTGCTTGGCAGCATCTACGCGCTGGGGGCGGTCGGCGTGTCGATACTTTTCGGCATCCTGCGCTTTGCCCATTTCGCCCATGGCGACCTCATGACCCTCGGCGCCTATCTGGCGCTCAGCGGGGTCGTCTGGCTGGGCCTGCCGGCCATGCTGGCGCTGCCGTTGGCGATGGTCGGCACCGCCGCCGCGGCGATCGGGGTGGACCGGCTGTTCTACCGGCCGTTCCGCGCCGGCCCGTCGATCATCGTCGTCATCGCGTCGTTCGGTGTCATGCTCATGGTCCGCTCCGCCGTCCAGCTCATCTGGGGTGTAGAGATCACCTCCTATGTGCAGGGAATCCAACGCCCCATCCTGTTCTTCGACACGCTGCGCATCGCCGAGCGGCACTTCTACATCGTCGGCGGCGCGGTATTGCTGGTCATAGCCTTGCACGCCTTCCTCACCCGCACCCGGACCGGCAAGGCGATGCGCGCGATGAGCGACGATGCCGATCTGGCGCGGGTCAGCGGCATCGACACCGAGCGCATCGTGATGTGGACCTGGATCATCGGCGCCGGCCTGGCCGGGGCGGCCGGCGTGTTCCTGGGCATGGACACCCAGCTCAACCCCAACATGGGCTGGAACGCGCTGCTGCCGATCTTCGCCGCCGCCATCCTGGGGGGCATCGGGCGGCCCTACGGCGCCATCGCCGGCGGCCTGGTGATCGGCCTGGCCGAGGAGCTTTCGGCCTATCCCTGGATTGGCGACGCGCCGCTGTTGTCGCCGGGCTACAAGACGGCGGTGGCGTTCGCCCTGATGGTCGCGATGCTGATCTGGCGCCCGTCCGGTCTGTTCCGGGGGAGGGTCTTCTGATGGATGTCACCCTGTACGGCCTGATGATGTATGCCGTGGCCCTGCTGACCATGGGCGGCATCTATGCGGTGATGGCGCTGGGTCTGAATGTCCAGTGGGGGTTCACCGGTCTGTTCAATGCCGGCATCGCCGGGTTCTTCGCCATCGGCGCCTACACCTCGGCGATCCTGACCACGCCGGCCAGCCCCGTCCATCTCGGCGGGTTCGGCCTGCCGGTGCCCGTCGGGCTGGTCGGCGCGATGATCCTGGCCGGCGCGATGGGCTACGCGGTCGGGCGCATCTGCCTGCGGCTGCGCAGCGACTATCTGGCCATCGCCACCATCGGCATCGCCGAGATCCTGCGGCTGATCCTCAAGAACGAAGGCTGGCTGACCAACGGCAGCCGCGGCGTGTCCGGCATTCCCCGGCCTTTCGAGACGTGGCCCCAGCCTTATGCGCAACTGGCGTTCCTGGCCGTGGTGGCGGTCCTGGTGCTGGTGCTCTACGCGGCGCTGGAGCGGGGCGTCCATTCGCCCTGGGGGCGGGTCATGCGGGCGGTGCGCGAAAACGACGAGGCCGCCCAGGCCGCCGGCAAGGATGTGGTCGGTCTGCGCCTGCAGGCCTTTGTCCTGGGCTGCATGGCCATGGGGCTGGGCGGGGCGCTGACCGCCCATTCCTTCAAGTTCATCGGACCCGACGCGACCGAGCCCCTGATGACCACCTTTCTGGTCTGGGTCATGCTGATCATCGGCGGCAGCGGCAACAACCGAGGCGCCATCCTGGGCGCGCTTCTGATCTGGACCCTATGGTCGGCGACGGAACTCGTGACCGGCCGCCTGCCGCCGGAATGGATCACGCGGGCCGCCTATGTCCGCGTCTTTCTGATCGGCCTGCTGCTGCAGATCGTGCTTCAGCGTTTCGCCCACGGCCTGCTGCCCGAACGCCCGCCCACGCCGGCCGACGCGCCGCCCGATAAATGAGGCGACGGCGCCGCGGCGCTCATGGAGGGCCGCCGTCACCGGCACGCATCGACCCGGGATCACGTTCGGGGATCGTCGTCGGGAATCTCCTATTGGAGAATTCCAACGAAAGGACCCGCGAGCCCGGCCGCCGAGCCGGGGCCTGCGAGCGACGGCGCCACCCCAAAAAAAAGCCAATGGCGCCGTCCGTACAGGTCCCGCATCGTGTGCGGGACTCGTCGTCTGGGTCTTCGCATTGGAGAACCCCAAAGAAAGCAGCCGCGAGCTCCGGGCCCGACCCGGAGCCTATGCGAGACCTCGCCGCTAGCTCCCCCGTCTCTACTCGACCAGGCCCAGCTCGACGTAGCTGCCGTCCTCGATCACGAAATGGCCGATGACGCCGGGCACGTCGCCGTTCTCGTCGAAATCGGCCGGGCCGGAGGCGCCGTTGTAGTCGATGTCCTGACCGGCGGCCAGAAGCTCCTTGGCCTTGGCCCATTCGCCCGGCTCGATCGGTTCGCCCGGCGGCTGGGCAACGCGGCGCAGGGCGTCGCGCACCGCCGCGCCGTCGGTCGATCCGGCGGCCTCGACGGCCAGGGCGGCCAGGAAGGTGGCGTCATAGGTCTGGGCGATGAAGAACTTGTCGGCGGTCGACCCGTAAGCGGCTGAATAGATCTCCTCGAACTTGGCGCCGGCCGTCGTGTCCGGCGGCGCCGACGGCGAGGTGAAGAAGATGTCGCCCAGATTGTCCTCGCCGATCTCCTCGATCAGCAGATTGTCGCGCAGCCCGTCGGTGCCGACGAACTGTTCGAAAAAGCCGTTCTCCAGGGACTGGCGGATGATGGTGATGCCGCTGTCGGCGGCGTAGGCGATCAGCACCAGCGCCTGGGGATCGCCCGACGCCAGGGTCGCCAGCTCGGACCGGTAGGAACTCTTGTTGGGCTCGTGCACCTGATCGGCGGTGATAGTGCCGCCGTCGGCGGTAAAGGCGGTCCGGAAGGAGTCCGCGATGCCGACGCCGTAATCGTTGTTGACGAAGGTCAGCGCCACGCGGTCCAGCCCCTGCTGGCGCACCAGCCGGGCCAGAACCAGCCCCTGATAGTCGTCGCCGGGCACCACCCGGAAGACAAAGTCGTTGTCCTGCAGCGTCGTCATCTCGGGCGATGTCGCGGTCGGCGAAATCTGCGGCACGCCGCCGGGGATGGCCACGCTGTTGGCCGCGGCGATGGCGGCACCGCTGGTCAGGGCGCCGACCAGCACCGCCACCCCGTCGACCTGGACCAGCTTGGTTGCGGCATCGACCGCGCCCTGGGCCACGCCCTGGGTGTCGCCGACCACCAGGCGAAGCTCCCGGCCGTCAAGAATGCCGCCGCCGGCGTTGACGTCGTCGACGGCAAGCTGGGCGGCGTCGATTATGGGCGGGATGAAGTTGGCGATCGGGCCGGTGACCCCGAACAGGGCGCCGATCTTCACCTCCTGGGCGGAGACGGAGGGAGCCACGGCCAGCAGGCCGGCGGCCGCGACCCCGGTCAGCAGCCGGTGGGCAAGGATCTGTGTTTTCATTGTCTTGCTCCCTGTTCGCGTTGAGCGTCGTCGCCCTTTGGGCGGCGTATTATTCAAGATCGAACCCTGTCGCAGAAACGCGACGGGCGCAAGACGGGACGACGCGGGCCGTACGGCGGACCGGCGTCACCCGTCGCCGGTCATCCGCGCATGCTCCCAGGAGATCAGGAGCACGCCGACGAAGACGATGCCAAAGCCCAAAAGGTGGCTCCAAGCGAAGGCTTCGCCGAGCAGAATATAGGACAGGATCAGGGCCGAAGCCGGCATCACCCCCATAAAGCCGGCGGCGACCGATCCGTCCGCCTTGGCGACGCCCGAGTACCAGAGCCACGACCCCAGCGCCAGGGTGCCCGCGCCGTACCAAGCCAGGGCGGTCCACGCCCGCCCATCGATCTCGGCCCAATCGACCGATGACCACTGCCATATCGCAAACGGCACGAATAGAGGAATCGAAAGCACAGCGCCGAGGAAAGCGACCAGAAGCGGGTCAACGGTCTTCGATACCGCCTTGCCAAGCAGCGTGTATGCCGACTCGCAACACACGGCGCCAAACACCAGCCCCGCGCCCGCCCAGCGCATGCCCGTGCCTTGCTCGCCTCCGGCCGATCGGTCGGTGTCGCCGCCGAGCTGAAGAACCAGGACGCCGGTCACCGCCAGGGCGATGGCGGTGACCTTTCGCCAGGTCGGACTGTCCTTCAGGAACAGCATCGACGCGGTGGCGGTGACGGCGGGTGCCGTGCTCATGACCACGGCGCCGGTCACGCCGCTGACCATGCGCATGCCGTAGAGCATGAGGGCGGAGAACCCGAACATGCCGAACAGTGCGATCAAGCCTGTCAGAATCCAGTCGCGACGGCCCATGCGACGCACCTGACTCCGGTGACGCAGCACGAACGGCAGCAGCACCAAGGCTCCCAGCGTCGCCCTGAAGGCCGACCCCACGAACACCGGCATGGCTCCGGTCACGATCTTGGAGACAGGTGTGGCCGATCCGAAGACCGCCATGCCCAGGGCAAGTTGGATATAGGTCACGGCGTTCCGGGTCTTTGGGGTGCCGTTCGTTCCGTCCAACGATGTCACGCCTCGTTTCCCCCCGCCCAGTACTCAGTCACCGACCCGGACCAGCAGCTTGCCGAAGTTTCGGCCCGTGAGCAGGCCGATAAAGGCTTCGGGCGCCTTTTCCAGCCCGTCCACGATGTCCTCCTTGTACTTGACCTTGCCGTCCTTGATCCAGCCGGCCATGTCGCGGAGAAACTCCGGTGTCCGGTCGGCGAAGTCGAACACGATGAACCCGCGCACGGTCAGCCTTTTGGTCAGCACGGCGCGCATCAGGCCCGGCAGCCGGTCGGGGCCTGGCGGCGCCTCGGTATCGTTGTAGTGGGCGATCAGGCCGCACACCGGCACCCGGGCGAAATCGTTGAGCAGCGGCAGCACCGCCTGGAACACCGTGCCGCCGACATTCTCGAAATAGACGTCGATGCCCGCGGGACAGGCCTTGGCCAGCCGGCCGGCGAAATCGTCGGCGCGGTGGTCGATGGCGGAGTCGAACCCGAACTCCTCCGTCAGGGCCCGGCACTTGTCCGGCCCGCCGGCGATGCCGACCGCCCGCGCCCCGCGGAGGCGGGCGATCTGCCCCACCGCCGACCCCACCGGGCCGCTGGCCGCGGCGACGACCACGGTTTCTCCCTTCTTCGGCTGGCCGATGATCGATAGGCCGGTATAGGCGGTCAGCCCCGGCATGCCGAGCACGCCCAGGGCGGTGGACACGGGCGCCACGTCCGGATCCAGCCGACGCAGGCCGGCCGGCTCGGCGACGGCGTAGTCCTGCCAGCCGCATCCCGACAGCACGATGTCGCCGACCGCGAGGTCGGGGGCGCGCGAGGCGACGATTTCGGCCACCGTGCCGCCCTCCATCGTGTCCCCGATCTCGACCGGCTTGGCGTAGGATTTGGCGGCGCTCATCCGGCCGCGCATGTAAGGATCGAGCGACAGGTAACGCACCCGCAACAGGACCTGTCCCTCCGCCGGCTCCGGCACCGGCCCCTCCTCGAGGCGGAAGTCGGACGGTGTGGGCGCGCCCACGGGCCGGGCGGCAAGGACGATGCGGCGATTGCGGTCGGGGGGCATGGTCGGTCTCCGTTGAGAAGCTGGGCGAAACATGGCAGGCGCCAGGTCACCGGCACTAGAACGCGCCGGTCATCAACAATAGGAGGCCGGCGGCAACCAGCATGGCCGTCCAAAGCCGGTCGAAATTGATCCAGCCGCGCCTGAGCACGCCAAGGCCCAGCCATTCATAGACCATAAGGGCGATCACGCCGGTGACAACCAGCAGCGCCATCGTATGAACGCCGACGCCGGCGAGGGCGATCCACAGGGAGCCATCGGCGGCCATCGCGTGGCCGGCGTGGGCGCCGCCGTGAACCTCCTGCAGCGGGATCAGGACCGGCATCAGCATAAGCCCGGCGCCGTGAGCCGTCGCCATCAGGAACGACCACATGGCAAGCCCGGCCATGCCCGTCCTCATGCCCACCCGGACCCGATGCCGGTGGCCATAGAGCGTATGATAGGCCGCCCACGCCAGCAACGCCGTGCCGGCGGCAAGCCGGACGGATCGCCCGTCGACCACGGTCCCGAGCGCCAGGACGGCGGCGACCGCCGCCAGGATCGCCGCCGCGTGCCCCACCGCGATCGGCACCAGCGACACCAGCACGATCCGGCGGCTTTTCCGATGCTGCCCCAGGGCCACGGCGAACAGCCAGCCCATGGCCGGGTTGAGCCCGTGAAACGCGCCCAGCCCGGCCAATGTCAGCCAGCCCCACAGCCCGGTCACGCCGACCGGTCGCTACGGGCCGCCCGCCGCCCCGTCGCCTCCAGGCTCAGGGGTAGCAGTACGAATCCGACGAGCAGTCGCCGCCCTCCAGACGCACCTGATGGGGCCGGTGTCCCTTCGGCCACTCGACGAAGAAGTCGGGGTCGAACTCGATGCCGCCTTCGGGTCCGGCGTCGAGCTTGACCATCCAGCCGTCGATGCCGTCGGGATAGAATTGTGGATCGATGGCCCCGTAGAGCGAGTTGGTGAAATAGATCCGCCTGCCGTCGCGGCTGATTTCGACCATCTGCGGGCCGCCGTTGAGGCTGCCGTTGCCGGCTCCCGGATGGGTGGCGCGCGAGACGATGCCGCCGATCCGGACCTTGCCGGTCAGCCGCGGCGCAAACGGATCGGACACGTCGTACTGGTGCATGTCGCCGGTTCCCCAGCATGAGACATAGAGGAACCGGTCGTCCATCGACAGATCGATGTCGGTGACCAGGGGCGGGACGGCCTTGAAATCCTTGAGCACCGGCGGCAGCAGGTCGGGGTCGGCCGGCTCGGCTGGAATTTCGATCACTTTGCGAGCCGCCCAAGCGTCGCCGTCCCGGTACCAGGTCCAGATCGACGAGGATAGATCCTTCAGGCTGATCACCACGCCGACAAAACCATAGGCCTTGGTCGGGTCGTGCGCCGGCCGCAATTCGAAGACAAGCTGCTGGTCCTCGCCCAGGTCGATCTCTTGCAGATGCCGGCGTTTGTGCAGGTCCCAGAAATGCAGCCGGCGGCCGTAGCGGCTGCCCAGCAGGATTTCGGGGACCAGACCGTTTTCGAAAGTGTCGGGCGTGCCCCACTCGCTGGTGACCATGGTGTCGTGGCCGAGGTGCCACCAGAAATCGTAGGCGAGCTGCTGCGGCCCGCGTTCCATCTCCCACTGTCCGCGAACCTCGAAGGTCTCGGCATCCATCAGGAAGATGCCGCCGGGCGCCTTGCCCTCCGCGTTGCCCAGGGCGTTGATATAGATGCCCTCCGGCCCGCAATGGATCGTGTGCAGGCGGGAATATCCGGTCTTTTCAGCGATCTCTTCCGGCTCAATGATCTTGACGATCTTGGGGTTGGTCGGGTCGGGCTTGGTGTCGAGGATGTGAAGCCGCGACGAGCGCAGACCGGGGACCACCAGGTACCGGCGCTCCATGTGCGGGTGCGGGGCGTTGGGACACAGGCACGAACTGCACGCGTTCCAGCCGAAATGGTGCAACTCGTCCCCGATATTGGGCATCGGAACCCGGCCGACGATCTGCGCGCAGCGCGACGAACCGGGATCGACATCGACCACGGCGATGGCGTCGGGTTGACGACGGTCCGGGTCGAACATCGCGACATAGGCCAACTTCTCCTCGGGCGCCTTCATGGCCATGCGCGGCGAGGGGTAGAATGTAGGATCAGGATTCCAGGTTGCCATCGGACTTCCTCCCTTCGGACGGGAAGCCGCGAATGACGAAGAATACCGCTGGACCGGCCCGTGCCGGCCACCTGCTTCCCGTCGTCTGAAATGGTACCATGCCGGCATGACTCTGAACAGCCGGCGAAATATCCCGAAGGATGTGTCCCGGTCCCACGTGTCGTTGTTCCGGCCTTCGATCACACCGGCATTGGAGTCGCTGCGGCCTCACCCCGACAATCTGGAACCCGACGGGGTCAACCGCTTCCTGACGGTCTCGTGAGATCGACAGCCATGGCAAACGATCGGCGGCGCCGTTGACACGTCTCCGACCGCGTCCGTAAAATACTTTAAGTCTAAGATATCTTTCGGCGCCGGCGTGCTGAGCCGGAAGAACAGGAAGGGAGGCTTGGGCCGATGGCTGGCGATTACATCACCGTATCCGCATCGGACGGCGGGAAGTTTCGGGCCTATCTCGCGGTGCCGGCCAAGGGCGACGGCCCCGGTATCGTTCTGATCCAGGAGATTTTCGGGGTCAACGCGCACATCCGCGACGTCGCCGATCTTTATGCCGAGGAAGGCTACACCGTCATCGCGCCGGACCTGTTCTGGCGGCTGGAGCCGGGAGTGGAACTCGGCTACGGCGACGCCGACCGGGGCCGCGCCATGGACCTTTACCAAAAGCTGGATATCGACCGCGCGGTCGACGACATCACCGCGACGGTCAAGGCCTTGCGGCAGCGGCCGGAGTGCGTGGGCAAGGTCGGTGCGCTCGGGTTCTGCCTGGGCGGCAAGCTCGCCTATCTCGCCGCCGCGCGGTCTGGCGTCGACTGCGCCGTCAGCTATTACGGGGTCGGCATCGAGGCGGCGCTGGACGAGGCATCGGCGATCTCTTGCCCGCTGGCGTTCCACTTCGCCGAGAAAGACAAGTTCTCGCCGCCCGAGACGATCGAGCGGATCCGCGCCGCCTTCGCCGGCCGTCCCGATGTCGCCTTCTATGTCTATCCCGGCGTCGATCATGCCTTCAACGCGCCGCAACGCCCCAGCTACGACAAGCCGGCGTCGCTGATGGCCCATTCCCGGTCGCTGGCTCTGTTCCGCGGCGTCATGGGCCCGCACTACGATCTGTCGGCCCTGTGGGACAAGCATTGCGAATACGAATTCGCCACCCGCGATGTCGACGCGACCATGGCGACGATGGTGGCGGAACCCTACGTCAACCACATCCCGACCATGACCGGCGGTGTCGGCTACCGCGACCTGCACCGGTTCTATCAGAACCACTTCATTCCCAAGACGCCGGCCGACACGCGGCTGATCCCCATCTCCCGCACCATCGGCGTCGACCGGCTGGTGGACGAGATGCTGTTCTGCTTCACCCACGACATCGAGATCGACTGGATGCTGCCCGGCGTGGCGCCGACCGGAAAAACCGTCGAGGTCCCGCTGCTGGCCGTCGTCCGGTTCCGCGGCGACAAGCTGTATAACGAGCATATCTATTGGGATCAGGCATCGGTGCTGGTCCAGATCGGCCTGCTCGATCCCAAGCTCTACCCGGTCGCCGGCATCGAAACGGCGCGCAAGCTGATCGACGAGGCGCTGCCCTCCAACACGCTGATGCGCCGCTGGGCGGAAAGCGCGCCCCGCGCCGCCGAATAGGGGCGGGAGGGGCGACACAGGACCTCATCAGTAAGGATCAATAAGGGCGAAGACGCCCGAACCGAACAGGGATGCGTCTATCATGATCTCACTCACCCGCCGCCGTCTGGTCGGTTACGGTGCCGCGGCCGCCGCGCTTCCCGCCGCCGGTTTGCTGCGGCCGGCCCGCAGCCGTGCCCAGCCGGCCGACACGCTGACCATCGCCTACAACGTCAACCTGCCGTCCTGGGACCCGACCGTCGGCCTGTCGGCGGTCAACCCGACCATCCAGTCGATCTACCGGGCGGTGTTCGACCCCTATATCGACCAGAACCCGGACTTGAGCTTCAGGCCCGGCCTGTTGACCGACTGGGGATGGACCGAGGATCGGACCGGTATCTCCATGACCGTGCGCGACGGCGCCCTGTGGCACGACGGCAGCCCGGTGACGGCGGAAGATGTGGTCTGGTCGCTGGAGCGGGCCGGCAATCCCGAAACCGGCAACCCCATCCAGTTCGTGTGGAGCAAGGTGGGCAACTATCGCATCGACGGCAACACCATCACCGCCGACGTGTTGGAGTTCGAGCCGACCCTGTTCAAATGGATGGGCTTCCTGACCGGTTATGTCCTGCCCAAGGCCTACTACGAATCGGTCGGCGCGGAAGGCTTCGAGGCCAATCCCGTCGGGTCCGGCCCCTACAGGGTCGAGGCGTTCGAGCGCAATGCCTTCCTGCGGCTGCGCGCCTTCCCCGACTATTGGGGCGGCCGCCCGGCGTTCGATACCGTCGTCTTCAAGTTCGTCACCGACCCGACCAGCCGGGTCGCCGAGCTGGAGAGCGGGGCGTCCGACGTGACCCTGGAAATCCCCTATGAGGAATTCGACCGGCTGAGGGAAAAACCGGGATTGGCCGGCACGGCGGCGCCGGTGTCCGATATCGCCATGATCTTCCTCAACGATATCGGCCCCATGACCGACCGCAATGTGCGTCTGGCCGCCCATCACGCCATCGACAAGCAGGCCATCGTCGACAGGTTGCTGCGCGGCTACGGCGTGCCCATCCACACCCTGCAGGCGCCCGAATATGCCGCCTTCGACCCGTCGATCACCGTCGCCCACGATCCCGATCTGGCCCGCTCGCTGCTGGCGGAATCGGGCTTCTCGCCGGACAATCCGGTGCGCTTCACCATCCAGACGACGCGCGGCTTCAAGCCCAAGGATTTCGAGATGATCCAGGCCATCGTCGGCATGTGGCGGCAGGTCGGCATCGAGGCGGAGGTCGAGATCTACGAGATCGCCAAGCATTTTGAGCTTCGCGCCCGCGACGAACTGGCGCCCGCCGCGTTCTACAACTGGGGCAACTCCATCGGCGATCCGTCGACCTCCACCGGCTTTGCCATGTTCGGACCGTCGCCCCACTCGGTATGGGATACCGACGACCTGGATGCCATGATCGGCCCGTTGTGGGGCGAGCCGGACGAGGAAAAGCGGATCGCCGGATACCGCGCCGTCGACCGCGCCATCGCCGAGGAAGGCTATGTCATCCCGCTGCTGCAGTATGTTCAGCCCATCGTGCACCGGGACGACATCGCCGTGACGCCGCACGTGGCCAACTTCCTGCTGCCACAGCTCATGACGCCGCGGGCGTGACCGCGCACGCGCCGGCCTGACGCCGGCATGATACCGGCATGACGCTGGGCTTCCTGGTTAGGCGTCTGGCCCTGGCCGTGCCGACATTGGTCGGCGTGGCCGTGGTCGCCTTCGTGCTGCTGCGCGTGGTGCCCGGCGATCCCATCGCCATGATGACGCCGCCCGGCGCCAGCGCCGAGGACGTGGCGGTGCTGCGCGGGCTGTACGGTCTCGACCGGCCGCTTGGAGAACAATTCCTGATCTGGGCGGGCGGCGTGCTGCGGGGCGATTTCGGCACCTCGATCAGCCTGCGCCAGGATGTCGGGCAGCTGGTGCTGGGCCGCCTGCCGGCAACGCTGGAACTGGCCGGCGCCGCCTTTCTGATCGCCGTCGCGCTGGGGGTGGGCTCGGCCGTGGTCGGGACATACTGGCGCGGCCGCTGGCCGGAATGGACGATCGACGGGCTGACCGGGTTGACCCTGGCCATCCCCGACTTTCTGTGGGGGCTGATCTTTATCCTGGGGTTGGGGGTCCTGTGGCCCGTCCTGCCCATCTCCGGCCGGATCGATCCGCGTCTGGGGGTGGAGTTCGCAACCCAGTTCTACCTGCTGGAAAGCCTGGCGCGGGGGCGGTGGGGCGTCGCCTGGCAGCTTGTCACTCACTTGATCCTGCCGGCCACCGCGCTCGCCCTGCCGCTGGCCGCGGTGGTGGCCAGGGTGCTCAAATCGGCGCTGGCCGAGGCCATGGCCCAGGACTATGTGCAGCTGGCCCGCGTCAAGGGCTTTGGCCGGGCCCGCATCGTGGTGTTCGAGGCGCTGCGCAACGCGCTGATCCCGACCGTCACCCTGACAGGCGTGCAGGTCACTTTTCTTCTCGGCGGCACGGTGCTGGTGGAGCGCATCTTTTCGTACCCGGGAATCGGCAACATGGCCATCGGCGCGGTGATCGACCGCGACCTGCCGCTGATTCAGGGGCTGATCCTGACCTTCGCCGTGCTGTTCATCCTGATCAATCTGGCCGTCGACATGACCTACGCGCTGCTCGACCCGCGCCTGCGGCATGGCTGAGGCATCCATGGACAGCCACCGCACCGGCCTGGTCGCCGCCGGTCGGCAGGGCAGGGTGTGGTTCGGCGGCGCCGTGCTGCTGGCCCTGATCGTCGCGGCGCTGGGCGCCCCTCTGATCGCCCCGCACGACCCCCTGGCCCAGGACCTTCTGGCGTCGCTGCTGCCACCGGCCTGGATGCCGGGGGGAGACCCCGCCTTTCCGCTGGGCACCGACAGTCTGGGGCGCGATCTCTTGTCCCGGCTGATCTACGGGGCCCGGGTGGCCCTGATCGTCGCCGTGGTGGCCGCCGGCCTCGCCGCGCTGGTCGGCACCGTTCTGGGCCTGGCCGCCGGCTATCTCGGCGGCTGGGTGGACACCGTCGTCTCGCGGCTGGTCGATGTCTGGATGGCCTTCCCGCCGGTCCTGCTGTCGATCGTGCTGGTGGCGGTGATCGGCGCCGGGCTGCACGCCGTCATCATCGCCATCGTCATCGTCGATTGGACACGGTTCTGCCGCGTCGTGCGGGCCGAAGTGATGGCCCAGAAGGAACGCGACTACGTGGCCTCGGCGGTTACCGTCGGGCTTGGCCGGCGCGCCATCCTGCTGGGCGAGATCCTGCCGAACGTCGCGCCGACCGTCCTGGTGCTGTTCACCCTGGAGATGGGCATCGCCGTCATCGTCGAGGCGATCCTCAGCTTCGTCGGTCTCAGCGTCGCCTCGGATGCCGCCACCTGGGGCGGGCTGATCCAGGAAGGGCGTTCGTATGTCTATCAGGCGTGGTGGGCCATGGCCCTGCCCATGGGGTGCCTGGTGATCGTGGTGCTGGGGTTCAACCTGCTGGGCGACGGGTTGCGCGCCGCCCTGGACCCGGTGCTGCGGCGATGACCGGCGCCCTGATCATCGAGGATCTGCATGTGGCGATCGGGGCCGGCCGGGTACGGGTGCCGATCCTGCGCGGCGTCGGGCTGGAAGTCGCGGCCGGGGAGGTGCATGGGCTGGTCGGCGAATCCGGTGCCGGCAAATCCATGGTGGGGCGGGCCGTGCTGGGGCTGCTGCCGGCCTCGGCCCGCGTCACCGCCGGTCGCATCCGCTTCGACGGCCAGGACCTGATCGGCCTGCCGGATCGCCGGCGGCGCCGCCTGCTGGGCCGGTCCCTGGCCCTGATCCCCCAGGACCCGATGACCGCGCTCAACCCGGCGCGGCGGATCGAGGGGCAGATCACCGACGTGCTGCGCCTGCATCTGGACCTCGACCGGCGGGCGGCGCGCCGTCGCGCGCTGGAACTGCTGGACCAGGTCCATTTGCGCGACCCGGAACGGTTGCTGCGGTTCTTCCCGCACGAACTGTCGGGGGGCATGCGCCAGCGGGTGCTGATCGCCATCGCCTTCGCCTGCCGGCCCCGGCTGATCGTGGCCGACGAACCGACCACCGCGCTGGACGTCACCGTGCAGCGCCAGATCCTGCGCCTGATCCGGGACCTGCAGGTGACCAGCGGCACCGGCATCCTGTTCGTCACCCACGATCTGGGCGTGGTGGCCAAACTGTGCGACCGTGTCAGCGTCATGCATTCGGGCCGCATCCTGGAAAGCGGGCCGGCCGCCACCCTGTTCGCCGGTCCCCGTCACCCCTACACCCGCGCCCTGCTGGACGCCACGCCGCGCTACGACCGGCCGGCGTCGTCCCTGGTGCCGGTGCCCGCCGACCTGACCCGGCGCCTGCGGGACGAAGCGTCGGACCTGGACCGCGCCACCGTTCTCCATGCGTGAAGCGTCCCATGCTTGAGACGCCCGTGCTCGAGGCGCGGGGCCTGCGCCTGGCGCTGCCGGACAGGGGCGCGCGCCGGCCGCCGTTCGGGCGGGTGCCGCCTGTCGAGATCCTGAAGGGGATCGATCTCAGCCTGGGGGCGGGCGAGTCGCTGGGCATCGTCGGCGAGTCCGGATCGGGCAAGTCCACCCTGGGGCGGACCCTACTGCGCCTCCACCGGCCGACCGGCGGCCGGCTGACCTTCGAAGGACGCGACATCACCGATCTGGAAGAGCCGGATCTGCGGCCGCTGCGGGCCCGCCTGCAGATGATTTTTCAGGACCCGTCCGCCGCCCTCAACCCGCGCCAGACCATCGCCACCATCCTGACCAGGCCGCTCGAGGCGTTTGGCCGGCTGTCCCACCGCGACGCGGCCAGGAAGGCGGCGGTGGCGCTGCTCGACCGGGTCGGCCTGCCGGCATCGGTCGCCGGGCGCTACCCGCACGAGGTCAGCGGCGGCCAGCGCCAGCGGGTGGGAATCGCCCGGGCCATCGCCCTGAACCCGGCGATCGTCGTCGCCGACGAGATCGTGTCGGGCCTGGACGTGTCCACCCAGGCCCAGATCCTGGACCTGCTGCGCGACCTCAAGCGCGACCTGGGCCTCGCCCTGCTCTTCATCAGCCACGATCTGTCCGTAGTGCGGGTGCTGTGCGACCGGGTGGCGGTGATGCGCCAGGGCGAAATCGTCGAGACGGCGCCCTGCGCCGATCTGTTCGCCCAGCCGCGGCACCCCTACACGCGCGCCCTGATCGACTCCGTGCCGCTGCCGGAGATCGATCCCGGCTGGATCGAGCGGGCGCTGGTGCCGGACGTCGACACGACGGATGGGCCGGCGTGACCGTTATCCTGGACATCGTGCTGCCGGTGTTCGGGCTGGTGCTGCTCGGCTATGGCGCCGCCAAGGCGGGCTGGTTCGACACCGCCGCCGTGCGCGGCCTGTCCCTGTTCGTGTTCAACTTCGCCATCCCGGTCATGCTGTTCCGGACCATGGCCCGCACCGATCTGCCCGACCGCATCGAATGGGGGTTCCTGCTGTCCTACTATGGCGGAGCGTTCGGCGTGTTTTTCATGGGCATGGCGGTGTCCGGCCTGCTGTTCGGCCGCAAGCTGGACGGCCAGGGGATCGCCGGCATCACCGCCGCCTATTCCAACACCATCCTGCTGGGCATCCCCTTGATCCTGACCGCTTTCGGCGAGGCGGCGGGGGTGCCCCTGTTTCTGATGATCGCCTTCCACAGCCTGCTGTTGCTGCCGACCGTGACCATCGTGGTGGAGGCCGGGCAGGGCGGCCGGCTGGGCCTGCGCAAACTGATCCTGGTCACCGGGCGCGGGCTGGTGCGCAACCCGATCATCGGCGGCCTGGTCGCGGGACTGCTGTTCAACGCCACCGGCCTGGCCATCCCCGGCCTGGTCGACAGCCTGGCCCGGACCCTGGGCGCCGCCGCCCTGCCGTGCGCCACCTTCGCCATGGGGGCGTCGCTGGCCGGCTATCGCATCGCCGGCAATCTGCGCGAGGCGTTGAGCCTGGTCGGGCTGAAGCTGGCGATCCACCCGCTGCTGGTCTGGGGTCTGGCGACCTTCGTCTTTGCCGTCGATCCGTTCTGGACCGCCGTCGCCGTGGTCCTGGCGGCTCTGCCGTCGGGGGTCAACGCCTATCTGTTCGCCCAGCGCTACGCCGTGGGCATCGCCACCGCCGCCACCGCCGTGCTCCTGTCCACCGCCATTTCCATCGCCACGGTGTCGGTTCTGTTGCTGCTGTTGAGCGGCGGGTAGGGGGGCTGGCGGCGGATCGAAGAGGCCGGGGATGATCCCCTCTACGGCGTGCACACCACGTAGACGGTGGCGCAGAGATCGGGATAGACGTCGCCGAGCTGATAGCACCCCTCGAGGAAATCCGCGTCGATCACGCCCAGTTCCATCGCCTTGTCGAGTTGATAGTTGGCCAGCGGCTTGAAGACGATTCCGCCGCTGCCGACGACCGTCAGCCCGGCTTCGACCGCGTCGCGGCGCAGCGTATCCAGGGCATAGGTGCGGCGGTGGCCGTGATCGGCCTCGGCCGGGGTTACCGCCGCGTTGTGCGAAATCAGCCCCATCCTGACGGCGATCTGGCGCGACGGGGCATTGGCGTTCGGGCACGCCAGAAACAGTCGGCCGCCGGGCGCCAGCCAGTCCTTGACCCGGCGCAGGACCACAAGCGCGTCGTCGCAGTGCTCCAGCCCGTGCATCAGGAAGATCGCGTCGAAGGTCTCCGGCAGGTCCACGTCCTCGAACAGGCCGCAGACGATTCGGGCGGAACCCGCAAAGCGCCGCTCGAGATCGGCCGCCAGGGCGGGCGACCCCTCGACCGCCGTCACGTGGTCGAACCGTTCGACCAGCATCTGCGTGAACACGCCCTTGAAGCAGCCGAGTTCGAGCACCCGTCCCGTCGGCGCATACCGTTGAAAGGTCCGCAGCATGAAGCCTTTCATGAGGTCGTCGAAGGCATAGGCGTACTTGCGCCCGGCGCCGTCGTCGAACTCGGAATCGAGATCTCTCGGCGGGCGGGGGGCGCTGGGCGGGTTGACCGATGCGGTGCTCATCGCGTGCCTCCGGTGCGTGCCTCCGGCCTCGACGGATCCAGGCCCAGGCTCATGGTCAGGGTGTCGTCCCCGGACTCCTGCCCGGTTTTTTGCCCGGCATTTTGCCCGGCATTCTGAACGACAAAACCGAACTTTTCGTAAAAACGGATCGCCCGCCGGTTGTCGGCGTCCACCTCCAGCGTCAGGCGTGCGAAACCATCGGTCCTGGCCCGCGCCAGACAGGCGCCGAACAGCGTCGCGCCGATGCCGCGCCCCATGAAGGGGGCCTCGACGCTGACATTGGTGACGAACCCGGCCCGGCGGGCCCGGTCGTTGAGGTAGGCCGCCACCAGGCCGACCAGCCGGCCGTGGGACCAGGCCTCGAAGGTCACGGCGTTGCCGGCGACCTTGTCGGCATAGGCCGCGATGTCCAGCCGCCCGCTCAGCCTGGGGACGAAATCCTCGTCGCAGCGCCGCAGATGCGCGGCGATCTCCTCGGCCGACGCCGACGATTGCCTGAAGGTGGGCGAGGCGGCGGTCATTCGAGCACGGCCAGCCCAAAGCCGGCGCGGCCGAACGCGTTGCCGTTATAGAGCATCCACGTCTTCCCGTCGCAGGCGAAGACGTGCGGATAGCACATCATCTCGGAATCCCAGCCGTCGGGCGATGGGTCGATGCCCATGTGCGCGTCGTCGCGCGTCCAATGCAAAAGATCGTCGGAATGGGCGTGGCCGATGCGATAGCCCCGGTTTTGGTTCTTCCGGAAATCGAAGGAATGCCGGTAGCAGAAATACATGTGATAGCGGCCGGCGATCTCGATCACCGTGGGCAGGGCCTGGCTCTCGTCGTCGGGCAGCCTGTCGGCGATGATGGCCTCGCCCTCCTGTTTTTCCCAGCGGATGCCATCGTCCGACACGGCGTGGCCGATCTTGTAGATGCGTTCGGGCACGTCCGCGCCGTCGTAGTGCTTCCAGCGGACCCCGAACATGTACCACATGTGGAACCGTCCGCCGAAGACCCGCACAAACGGGTCCCCGACCAGAAAGGGCTCCCGCAGCGACGCGCCCAGGATGGGGCCGCCCAGACCCGTCCTGTAAAACGTCTCGCCGTCGTCGTCGCTGACCACCCGGCCGATCCCTGTTTCGACCGAAACCGATACCCTGCGGCTCCAGCCGCAGGTATAGGCCATGACCGTTCCGTCATGGCGCAGAGGATTGATCGGAAAAATGCCGTGCTCGTCGAAGCTGCCCAAGCCGCCGAGGGGCAGGACCGGCCTGTCGGACACGCGGCGGATGGTCTTGAAGCTCTTGTCGAAATCCGCGAAGGCCACGTGGCTCAGGTATTTGCCGGTCTTCTCATGGCGCTCGCGCGTCGAGAAATACACCCGCACGTAATCGTCGAAGACCAACGTCTGCGGGGATTGCGCGAACTCGACGCAGCCGTTCGGCAGCCGATGGTCAGCGGGATCGAAAACCCGGCCCAGCTTGTGCCATGTCATCCGACGACGCCCCGCTACGCCAGGGAGCCTTGAAGTTCGGCCAGACCGAACCCCAGCTTTCCGACGCCGTTTCCCAGGTAGAACATATAGACTTTGCCATCCAGTTCGAACACGTGCGGATAACTGACCATCTCCGAATCCCATCCGGTATCGGACACGTCGATGCCGGCTTTCGAATCGTCGCGGGTCCAGGTCAGCATATCGGTCGAGCGGGCATAGCCGATGCGATAGCCCTTCTCCTTGCCCCGGTAGCCGGCGCTGTAGCGATAGCAGAAGAACATGTGATAGGCGCCGTTCCGATGGAACACGTCGGGGCTGGCCTGTGCCTCGTCCTCCTCGATCCGGCTTTCGATCAGGTCGCGGTCGGTCTTGTGCCAGGTCACGCCGTCGTCGGACCGGGCCATGCGGATCTTATAGACCGGCTCGGCCCGCCCGTCGGCGACGATCCACTTCCGCCCCGCGATGTACCAGAGATACAGCCGGTCACCGAAGCGCCGGATCTTGGGGCCGCTCAGAACGAACGGTTCGTTTTCCGAATAGGGCAGCACCGGGCCGGGGCCGCACCGGGTGAACGAAACGCCGTCGTCCGTGCTGCGCGCCATGCCGATGGCGACGTTGAAGGGGACGGACTCGCATCGGGTCCAGCCACCGTAATAGGCCAGCACCTCGGATCCGTCGCGGATGACCGACACGGGATAGGTCCCGAATTCGTCGAACGTGCCGCGGTCGCCCAGGTCGAGGATCGGTTTTTCGCCGACGGCCACCACGGACCGAAGGTCCCGCCGGTCGAGATCCACATAGGCGGAATAGCTGACATACTGCCCGTCGGCGTCGGGCAGCGGCCGGCAGGAAAAATAGACCCGCACGAAATCGTCGAACACCAGGGTCGCCGGACCCTGCGCGAAGGCCTTCAGCCAGTCCCGGTCCGGAACCGCTGTGGGGTCGAACACGCGACCCAGCTTTTTCCACTCAGCCATGATCCCGGACCTCACATCTCATAACAGGGCATAGCGCCCCAGCAGATCGCCGGAGATCGAGCGACGGTCGTTGAACATCATCACGTCGATGATCGACAGGGACGGGACGAAGGCGGCGTCGAATTGTCGGTAGGCGATGGCCTGCGGCTGCAGAAACTTCAAATCCAGCCCCTGGGCCCCAAACGCCTCCTTGGCGTACAGGTCCCGCCCGCCGATAGGATTGATGTAGGTCCCGGCGCCCAGCGCCTTGCAGATCGCGATGACCTTGTCCTGGTTTTTCAGCCCGTGGTCGATCGTCACGTCGGACGATGTGACGATCGTCGTGGCGATATCCAGATAGGCGCAGATTTCCCGCACGGAGTGGTCGATAAAGGCGAACAGGTTCGTCTCGTCGCACAGCACAATACGCTCCACGACGGGGAAGGCGTCGGCGAACCGGGGGGCCTTCTGATAGGCCCCCTTGATGCGGTTCAGCAGTTTGCGCCGGTCGAAATCGTCGGCGAGAACCCTGTCCCTCACATCGAGATGGTCGGAATCCTTTTTGATGGGGATCGAAAAGGTCGCCGCCTCGCCGTTCGCCAGGATCCGGTTTCGATTGATCCACCCCTTCTTGGTGTACTCGATGTTGTCGTAGATCACGAAGATGTCCGCCGACCGGATCAGCTGAAAATAGCCGATATAGGGGCAGAAATAGGGTTGCATGATCGCGATAGTGGTCATTGCGCAGGCGTCGTTTCCAAACGGTCTCCGAGAGATATCGGACCGGTTCCGCCGGTTCAAGCGCGGTGCCGGTGCTCGCGTCGCCGCCCTCGCCTGCCACGATACGCCGTTTCCACGGGCCTCTGGCGGCGCTCCGTGGGGTCAGCCGCCCTCGATCATCGCCACAGTCGCCCGGAACAGGGCGCTGTCCGGGTCGCCCAGGCGGTCGACGGCGTCGAAATGGTGGAGGCCGGGCAGGTCGACGGTGCGGGCCTCGAGGCCCCTGGCCGTCCACGCCGCGTAAAACTCCGCCTGCTGGCGCAGGAATTCCGAGGTCTCGTCGCCGCCCACGGCCAGGATCAACGGCGGCCCCTGGTCGGGGATGGCGTGCAGGGGGCTCAACCGGCGCGCGGCCTTTTCGTCCAGGCGAAGGGCCTTGTTGAGATAGGTGTGGCGGATCGGTTCCATGTCGAAGACGCCGCTGATCGCCGTGCCGCTTTTGACCAGATCCACCGGCAGCCCGCGCGCGGCCCAATCGGTGACGGCCATCATCGCCGTCAGGTGGCCGCCGGCGGAATGGCCGGCGACGTGGAGGCGGGCGGGGTCCAGGCCAAGGTCGCCCGCCTGCGTATGGAGCCATCCCAGGGCCTCGGCGGTCTCCTCCACGATCTGGTCGAGCGTGACCGTGGGGCACAGATCGTAACCGATGGCGGCAAAGGCGATGCCGCGCGCGACGAAGGCGGGGGCGAGATAGCTGAAATCCTGCCGGCTGAGCGCCTGCCAATAGCCGCCATGGATAAAGGCCAGCACCGGCACGCCGGCCTGGGCCGGAGCGAACAGGTCGATCCTTTGGCGCTCACCGGGGCCGTAGGGCAGATCGAGGCGGCCGCCCAGCCGGTCCCGCGCCGCCCGGCTGTCGTCGGCCCAGCGCTGAAAGATGGCCGGATGTTCGGGTACCCGGGCGCGCAGATTGTAGCCGCGATCGAGATCCTCGGCGTCGAGGCCGCGATAAAGCGCCTGGGTCACGGGCGGCTCTCAGGCAAAGGCGTTGAAGGTGATGATCGTCTGGGTGTCCTTGACGTGCGGCAGGGTCTGCAGCCGCCCGGTCACGAACCGCCCGACATCGGCGTCCTTGGGCAGGTAGCACTTGACCAGCAGGTCGAACTGGCCGGACGTCGAATAGACCTCCGACACCTCCTCAATGCTGTCCACCGCCTCGGCCGCCACGTCATAGGCCCGCCCCAGCTCGCACTTCACCATCACGAAGATCGCGTACATGTCGCCCCTTTCCCCTTCGCCCCGTCCGCGTCGCGCCATGCCGGATCAGAACGCGGCCAGGCCGGTCTGGGCGCGGCCCAGAATGAGGGCGTGGACGTCGTGCGTGCCCTCATAGGTGTTCACCGCCTCCAGGTTCATGACATGGCGGATCACATGGTATTCGTCGGCGATGCCGTTGCCGCCATGCATGTCGCGGGCGACCCGGGCGATGTCCAGCGCCTTGCCGCAATTGTTGCGCTTCATCAGGCTGATGGCCTCGGGCGGGCAGGCGCCCGCATCCTTGAGCCGGCCCAGGCGCAGCGCCCCGGACAGACCGAGCGCGATTTCCGTCTGCATGTCGGCCAGCTTTTTCTGGATCAGCTGGGTGGCGGCCAGCGGCCGGCCGAAGGCCTTGCGGTCCAGGGTGTAGGATCGCGCGGCGTGCCAGCAGAACTCGGCCGCGCCCATGGCCCCCCAGGCGATGCCGTAGCGGGCGTTGTTGAGGCAGCCGAACGGCCCCTTTAGGCCGCGGATATCGGGGAAGGCGTTTTCCTCGGGGCAGAACACCTCGTCCATCACGATCTCGCCGGTCGCCGAGGCGCGCAGAGAGAACTTGCCCTCGATCTTGGGCGCCGACAGGCCCTTCATGCCCTTGTCCAGGATGAACCCGCGGATCACGCCTTCATCGTCCTTGGCCCACACCACGAAAACGTCGGCGATGGGCGAATTGGTGATCCACATCTTGGCGCCGGTCAGCACATAACCGCCGTCGGCCTTGCGTGCCCGTGTTGTCATGGCGGCGGGGTCCGACCCGGCGTCGGGCTCGGTCAAGCCGAAGCAGCCGACCCATTCGCCCGTGGCCAGCTTGGGCAGGTACTTCTGCCGCTGGTCCTCGGTGCCGTAGGCGTGGATGGGGTGCATGACCAGGGACGATTGAACCGACATGGCCGACCGGTAGCCGCTGTCGACCCGCTCCACCTCCCGGGCGATCAGGCCGTAGGCGACATAGGAGACGCCGGCGCACCCATAGCCTTCGATGGTCGGCCCCAACAGGCCCAGCTCCCCCATCTCGCTCAGGATCTCGCGATGGAAGACCTCATGCCGGTTGGCCTCCATCACCCGGGGCATCAGCTTGTCCTGGCAATAGGCGCGGGCGCTGTCGCGCACCATGATCTCGTCCTCGCTCAGCTCGGCCTCCAGGCCCAGCGGATCCTCCCATTGGAAGGTCGGGCGCAACGACTTGGGCGCCGGCGCGGGGCTTTTGGGGGCCAGGGCAGGGTTGGTCATCGTTCCTCCGTCTTTATCCTGTGGCCGAACCAAGGGGAGCGCTGCGGGAAACCGCGCTTTCGACCACCCACACCATACGCCAACGACGCCCCCACGCACAGTCCTGGGATGTCGCGGTCGACGTACCGGAAATTAGGCTCCCGTTAAGGAGGCTAGGCTACAAACCGGATCGTTAGAACACATAGCAAACGGATTGGACCGATGGCCGCAAACCGTCTGCCCGCCCTGACCGTTTCCCGGCGCATCTATGCGCTGATCCTGGTGTTTGTCGCGGGGTTGCTGCTGCTGGCCGCCGTGGCCGTGGCCGATCTGCGCAACGGTCTTGTCCTCCAGAAACAGCAGGAATTGCGCCACCTCGGCGAGGCCGCGACCAGCATCATGGAAGCCTACCACGCGCGGTCGCTCAGCGGAGAGATGACGGTGGAGGCGGCCCAGGCCGCCGCTCTTCAGGCCATCCAGGCCATCCGTTACAATCAGACCGACTATTTCTGGGTCAACGACATGCACCCGCGCATGGTCATGCATCCGATCAAGCCCGAATTGGTCGGCCAGGATCTTTCGGCCCTGGAGGATCCGGCCGGCAAACGGCTGTTCGTGGAATTCGTCGCGGTGGTGGAGGCCCAAGGGCAAGGGTTCGTCACCTATCTGTGGCCCAAGCCCGGCCATGACGAGCCGGTGGCCAAGGAATCCTTTGTCGTCGGGTTCGCGCCGTGGGGCTGGGTGGTGGGTACCGGCGTCTACATGGACGATCTCAACGCCTACATTTGGAACCGTAGTCTTGTCGTCGGCGGGATTGCGACCGCCATCCTGGTGGTCGCCTCGATTGCGGCGGTTCTCATCGCCGGCGGCATCGCGCGGCCCCTGAAGGCCTTGACGGCCCGCGTCCAGGCGCTGGTCGACGGTCGTCTGGATGTCGATATCCCGGCCCAGAACCGGGGAGACGAGATCGGCGACATCGCGCGCGCCGTGGCCGTGTTCAAGGCCAACGCCGTCGAAAAGCTCCGGATCGAGGAGGAGCATGCCCAGGCCCAGAATCGGGCCGAGGCCGAAAAACGCAGCATGATGATGGAACTGGCCGATGGGTTCGAGGCCACCATCAAGACAGTCGTCGATTCGGTCGCGACCTCGGCGGACCGTATGCAGACCAATGCCGAGGCCATGGCCGCCACGGCCGAGCGGTCGGGGCGCCAGGCGGCTTCCGCCTCCGGCGCCGCCGACGTGGCCTCGTCGAACGTCCAGACGGTCGCATCGGCCGCCGAGGAGCTGTCCGGCTCGATCGAGGAGATCGCGCGACAGGTCACCACCTCGTCCGAGATCGCCGTCAAGGCAGCCGACGATGCCGGGCGGACCAACATCGTGGTCGAAGGCCTGGTCGAGGCGGCGCAGCGTATCGGCACGGTGGTCGGGCTGATCCGGGATATCGCCGACCAGACCAACCTGCTGGCGCTCAACGCCACCATCGAGGCCGCCCGGGCCGGCGACGCCGGCAAGGGATTTGCCGTTGTCGCGGCCGAGGTGAAGTCGCTGGCCAATCAAACCGCCAAGGCCACCGAAGACATCTCCGGCCAGATCGAAGAGATCCAAGGCGCGACGACCGGAGCCGCCGAAGCCATCCGCGGTATCGGCGGAACGATCGCCCAGATCAACGAGATCGCCAGCGGCATCGCCGCGGCGGTAGAAGAACAGGGGGTCGCGACCCAGGAAATCGCGCGCAACGTTCAGGAGGCGGCGTCGGGAACCCAGCAGGTCTCCGGTACCGTCGGCGAACTGTCCGCCGCCGCCGGCGAGACCGGCTCGGCCGCCGCCCAGGTCCTGGAGGGGGCAAAGGCCCTGTCCGACCAATCGACCATTCTACGAGACGAGGTCGAGCAGTTCATCGCCAAGGTGCGCACGGCCTGAACCGGCGGCCCGCCTCCGCTCTCTTTGGAAATGGCTGCCTCAGGGCCGGTTTGAGAACACGGCCGTCAACGCCCGTTCCCGAACGTGCTAATACGGGTCGGCCGCCGCCGGGACAGCCAGGGCCGCCGCCTGAGTGATTCGGCGCCGCCGGTCGGTCGCCCGGCATCGTGGATCGCCACCCGGCCTTTCCCCTCCATCCGGATCTCCGAATCCTGACTGGAACGCCGTCGTCCCCTTGGGGTCGAAGCGGCGAAAGCCCCCGAAAGCCCCCGAAAATCCCCGAAAATCCCTGCCGTCGCCGCCCTGGTCAGAGGCCCGGCGGCTGCCTCGACCAATGTCATTCTCTAGATAAATTCGATTAAAATTCGCATTGTATTTAGCGGGCGATGGGATGATTCACGGTTCTTAGAATGGCGTACGAACTCTCTTTCAGCATTAACTATGTTCTAAATCTAATTTAAAAACAAATGGTTGCAGAACTTTTTTGGAAACTTAATCAAATGCAACGCGAAGATTATATCACACCCCGCAGTATAGGTTTTTCCGTAGGAATGCTTGACGGTCCTCCGATGCTCTGTCAGTAATTGATGCAAATAAACATCAAATTTTATATGGAGCTCAGGATCATGGACGGTGCACTCCCGACGAGCGACCTGACCCAGGTCGCCCAGACGAACACCTCGACCGACGGCGCGCCGCAGGATGCGGGGATCGTACAACTGCCAGCGGCCGGCGGCCAGGTTCGCCAGTCTGTCAGCCCCAACCAGCCGGTTGAGATCCGCGGCATCGATCAGCCGCCAACCCTTCTCACCCAGCAGGGCGATGATCTTGTCGTCGATTTCGGCGCCTCCGGATCCGTGATCCTGGGCGATTATGCCCGTCTTCTGACCCAGGGCGATGCCGGAACCCTGACCGTCGGCGATTTCCTCTTGCCGCCGGGTCAGCTTGTCGCCGCGCTCAATCGCGAGGAATTGCTGGAGCCGGCGGCCGGCCCCGAAGCCGGGCCGCAGGGTCCCCAGGGTGGCGGCGCCAACTTCAACCCGACGGAAATCGGCAATCTTGGCGACGGCATTAGCGCCAGCGATCTGCTCGACCCGACGGCGCTCAGCTTCTCCCTGCCGGAACCCGATGAGATTTTTGACGACGAGGACTTTGTCGGTGCGTCCGAAGTCGCCGCGTCTGGCGATGACGGGATCGACGATGTGGCGGATGCCGGCACCATCGTCATCGGTGGCGAGCAGCCGTCAGCCGGGCCGGCCTACAGCATCGGCGGCACCGCCGACAGCAAGAACCCCCACCTTTACGAGATCGATCTGGCGACGGGCGCCACGACCAATCTGGGGCAACTGAGCGACACGCCGTTCGACGTCGAGGGGCTGGCGCTCAATCCGACGGACGGAAAGCTCTACGGCGCGGTCACCACCGGCGGCAACACCGGGATGATCGTGATCGATCTTGACGACGTCGGCAACCCGGTCTTTCTGACCGTCGACCAGGATGTCTGGGCCGACGTCGAAGGCATGACCTTCACCAAGGACGGGACGCTGTTTCTGGTCACCGACGAAACCACCGTGCCGGAACAGGAAGCCTTGTACACCGCCAATCCGGCCACCGGCCAGACGACGCTGATCGGACCCATCGACCTGCCGGAAAACGCCAAGATCGAAGGTCTGGCCTTCGATCCGCTGACCGGCGGCCTGTTCCTGGTGGCCGGCAGCGACCGGTCGAAAGACGCCATTCTGCACGAACTCGATCCCAGCACCGGTGCCGTCATCAGCGCCCTGCCGGTCCTGCTGGGGGATGAGCCTCTGGCCTTTCTCGAAGGGTTCTCCTTCGACAGCAATGGGGTCCTGTGGGCCCAGGGCAGCGTCACGGGCGATATCTACACAATCGATCCCCAGACCGGCCAGGCCACCTTTGTGTCCAACAGCCTGTCCGGCAGCGACATCGACGACGACCTGGAGTCCCTGGCGATCGGCATCTGCGATTGCGATCGGGCCGGTCCGGGCGACACGTTTCCGGTCAGCGTGACCGTTGCCTTCAGCGATCTGGACGGATCGGAACAGCATTTCGTCTGGGTCCAGGTGCCCGACGGGCTGACGGTGGCCGGTGGCGATCTGGTGACCCTGCCGTCCGGCGCCTTCCCGGATGCCCCCGGTGGCGCCACGGGCACCTTTGTCCGGGTTCCGGTGGCTCTGGCCGATCTGCAGGCCGTGCCTGTGGGCCAGGCGACGGTCGAGGTCGAGTTCACGGTTCCCGACGACCTGGCCGCCGATGTCGAGATCGACGGATTGCTGGTTCTGGCCGAGGCGCGGGAAACCTCCAACAATGACGTCGCCTTTTCCAGCGGTGAGATCGACGTCTGCGTCAAAATCGATGCGGAACCCCGGTTGCAGGTGGGGGACAACGGCTCCAACGACGGTCTGTCGGCGGCATCCGCCAGCGGCTACGCGGCCGTGGCCGGCCAGTCGCTTCAGGGCGGCGGCGAGGACGACATCCTGATCGGCGACATGGGGGGGACCCGGTCCGGCGATCCGGTCAACCTGTCGTACGCCCTCGATACCTCCAACTCCATGAGCTTCGTCAACGTCCGGCCCGGCGCTCAGCCGGCGGATGCCGAGCAGTTCGTCATCAGCGGTCTGCCCGCCGGAACGGTGGTCAAGCCGCTCGGTCCCGGCCGCGTGGCGGTGGAAGCCGATGCCGACGGCAAGGTCGTGATCTTGGATGGCGACGTGCGGCTGCTGCGCTTTCAGCTTCCCGACGATCTGCTGGATATCGGTGAGCCGCCGTTCGACATCACCATCCAGCCCCAGCGCTCGGGCCCCGGCGGCTTTGAGGATATCGGCGCGGCTCAGACCTACTCGGTCGATCCGGGGCAGACGGCTTTGGTCCAGGCCAAGACCGGTCTGATCGACCTCCAGGACTCCCTGCTCGGGCCCGGCGGTCAGCTCTCCGATCCGACCAACGTCACCATTCAGCTCGTGACCTTTGCCGGGGCGTTGATGGTCAACCAGGTCTTCACCTGGAACGGCAGCGCCTTTGCCGACGCCGGGGGGACCGAACTGACCGACGCCATCGCCGCCGTGGGCGCCAGTGGCAGCACCCAGTACGAACCGCCGCTGGAAGCCGTGAAGGCGTTTCTGGCCGACGGCGACCGTCACGACGGGGCGCTCAATCAGGTCTACTTCATCACCGATGGCGCCGATCTGGACGGGTTTCAGGCCGATGGCTTCACCTTCGGGCCGATCGACGTGGCGGTCACGGCGGTGGGTGTCGGTGGCACCGTGGATCCGGCGGAACTGCAGGCGGTCGCCGACGAAGGCAACGGGCACAGCGATGTCGTCCTGGTTGCCGACCGCGGCGATCTCGCGGCCACGCTGGGCGGTCAGACCATCGCCCTGGGCCACGAGTTGGGCGACGACATCATCGACGGCGGTGCCGGCGACGACCTGATCTTCGGCGATGCGCTCGACACCGATTGGCTGCTCGATCCCGTGGCGTCTGGCGGTCTCGGCTTTGCCGGCGGCACGGACGGGGCGGGGCTCCAGAACGTTCTCGACTATCTGTCGACGACCCTGGGCCGGATGCCGACCGACGGCGAGGTCATCACTTTCATCCGCGACAACCAGGCGCGCTTCATCGAAGAGAACCGGGATGCGGCGGACGGCGGCAACGACGTGCTGTCGGGTGGTGAAGGCGACGATATCCTGCTTGGCATGGGCGGCGACGACCGCCTCGACGGCGGGGCCGGGTTGGACATGCTCTATGGCGGGACGGGGGCCGACGCCTTCGTTTTCGGGGCCGACTCCCTGGCCGATGCCACGGCCAACGGGTCGTTCGACACCATCGCCGACTACGCCCTGGCCGACGGCGATGTCGTCGATCTCTCCGCTCTTCTCGACAGCGCCGTGGTATCGGCCGGCGGCGGGATCGGCAACTTCGTCTCGATCGAGAACGGCGGCCGCGACCTGATGGTGGACACCGACGGCGCCGGTGGCGCGGCAGCGGTGAAGATCGCGGAGTTCGACGGGGCCGGCGTGACCGATGTCCAGATCTACGTGGATGATACAGCCAGCTATACGGTCTGAGCCTGGCGTCAACCTTGTCCTAGCGGCAACGCGGGAGCGTTGTCCCTTTGGCCCCGGCTTCGGCCGGGGTCTTTTTTCCCCGGTGCGGGCGGCCGGCCCATCGGCTATGGTCCATATATGATCAGCTTGTCCTTCGTAAGCCCGGCGGATGCGCAGGAGACGGTGCCCACGCCCGAGGGGGGCGACGGCGCGACGTCGCCGGCCGGTCTGTTGGACGCGGTCCTGTCGCCGCTGGCGGCGGCGTGGAACTGGTGGCAGTCGCTGTTCGCCATGTATGCCTGGCAGGAAATCGGCGCCTATCTGGTGCCGGCGCTGATCGTCCTCGTCGTGGTGATCTTCTGGTCGATCACCCGCATGCATCTCAACGATTGAGAGGCTTTTTCCGGTCGACCGGCGGCACCGGCAGCTTGACCGGACGGGGATTGACGCTATAGTATTGAATTTAGCGAAAACTGTATATTTATCGACTTCTCTCTTCCTAAACCCTATTCAACGGTCCCGAAGGGGACGGCGGGGACAGCGTGGCGCGGACCAAGGCCTCGATCTTCGGCGAGATGGCGGACACGGCGTGGGCCGATAACCCGTTGATCGACGACACAACGCTGATCATCGGCGGGCCCGACCAGTTCGGCGCCGGAGGTCCCGTGGGTGCGGAGCCGCTGGTGCTGGCACTGGAGGATCTGGTCCCCGACGAACAGGGGGAGGTGGTGCTTGTCAACGACGCCGCGACCTCGGTCCAGATCGTCACCAGCCAGCAGGTGGTGGCCACGGGCAGTGCCGAGGATCACGTCACGGCGGCCGGTTACGATGTCAGCGGTCTGCAGTATTACAGCCTGGATACCGGCGTCACCGTCTATTACCCGGCCGACATGACCCTCGTCATCGGTCCGTAGAGACGGTCCTCACTCGAACCAGAACACCACCTGGAAGGCGGCCGGCGAGCGGGCTGGCATGGGGTGCAGCCGTCCGGTCGCGGTGATCACGCGGCCGCGCGCCACATGCACCACCCGTCCAGTCACCCGATAGTAGGTTCCGGCATAGAAGTCCTGCCAGGCCTTGTTCAGCGGCACGTTGGCCCGAAATTGGAAAAAGCGGCGGAACGGCCGGCCGACAAACCGCGTATCGCCGCTGCCGAACCGGGCGATAAAGGCTTCGTTCTGGCGCCGAATGGTTCCGTCTTCGCCCAGCACCAGGGCGGCGGAGGGGCAGGCATCGATGACCGCCGCCAGCGGCACGCGGCCGCCGGGCGCCAGGCGTGCTTCGGTCGCCCGGCGCTGCGCCTCCGTCAGGCAAAAGGCCCGCACGGCCGAGGCCAGGCTGGCGCCCGGCGGCAGTTCTCCGGCCAGGGAGGCCACCAGCCGGTTGAGCCGCTGCTTGCGATCCCGGGCGATCTCTTCCAGACCGGCCCAATAGACGGGCTCCAGCTTCAGCGAATAACGCCGGCCGGCGGACTGAAGGATGCGCGGCTCCAACGCGCTGGTCTGTGTCGGCATGGGCTCCATCCCTCATCCAGGACACATACCCCAGCCTATAGCACGGGCTGTTAATGAACAACAAATGGTATGGAATCAAATGAGTTAAGCGTCTTTGGCACCGCTCGATAGAAGCAGCTTCTCCCCCTCGGGCGAATGCAGGGCGTCGTCCAGGGCATCGACGATCCCGGCGTCATAGCGGCTTGGATGATCGCGGAGCACGGCCAACGCCGACGCGCCGTCGATCGCCGCCCGGTAGGACCGGGGACGGATCCGCGCGGCCAGCACATCGCAGGCGCCGAGAATCCGGCCCCGCACGCCGATATCGTCGCCGGTCAGGCCGTTGGGGTAGCCCGATCCGTCCAGCCGTTCGTACATCTGCTGGATGGTCTGGCGTACCGGCAGGCCGAAATCGATGTCGCGGAGGATTTTGTCGGCGTGGTGAATGTGGGTCTGCATCACCTTCACCTCTTCCGGGCTCAGCCGCTCGGGCTTGGTCAGGATCTCGCGGGGCACGAAGATCTTGCCGATCTGGGCCAGGTTGGCGGCGATTTCCAGGGTGGCGACATCGTTGGCCGGCAGCGCCAGGCGATGGGCCACCATCAGGGAGAGAGCCTGCACCAGACGCGAATGGCCGATGAGGAAGGGGTCGCCGAGCTCTATGGCCTTGACCAGCGCGCCGATGGTGCTGCGCACCGCCGCCTCGCGCCGTTGGCGCTGCTCCACCAGATCGGTGACGTCTCGGGCCACGGACACGACGCCGTCGACCGTGTCGCCGGTCTTGAGCGGTACCTTGGAGATTTCGAGAAACCGGTGATGGCCGTTGAGATAGACCTGCTCTTCGGAAATCTGGGGCAGGCCGGTTTCGGTCGCCGCGCGGTCGCTGGCTTCCAGCCGACCGGCGGTGGCATGACCGAACACGGCTTCATCGGTCTGACCGACGATCTGGTCGACGGGCCTGCCGACGGCGGCGGCAAAGGCCGTGTTGACGTAGCCGTAGGTTCCGTCCCGCCGCTTGAGCCCCACCTGTTCGCGGATCGTCTCGGCGATCCCATCGAGCAGCCGGCGCTGTGCTTCGATCCGGGCCGCAAGGCTGCGAAACTGGCGGGCCAACGCGCCATTGTGCTGGCTGACCTGGATAAACCACACGGCAATCAGGACCCCGGCGACCAGCAGAACGACCAGCACGCCAACCGTCCACGCCAGGGCGCGGGTCTGGTTCAGGGGCGCCAGCGCCGCGTCGACCGCGCTTTCCTGAACCACCAGCCACGGGACGTTCGGCACCGCCCGACCGACCGAAAAGGCCTGTCCGTCGGCGGCAATGGCGTCACGGACCGCAAAGGGCAGGGCGGCGCCAGGGCTCGGCGGATCGACACCGGCCAAGGGCCGCAGACTGGCCGGCGCCTCGGCGGTCAACACGGTTGCCGCGCCGTCGGCCGGGACCTGCGCCAGGACCGTCCGTTCGCCCGGTTCCGACAGGGCGCGGGGAGCCAGAAAGTCGGCCATGGCGCCAGTGGCGTTCACCGACATCAGAAAGGCGGCCGCCGGCAGCGGTTCGCTCGACGGATCGGGGCTCTGCACCGCCAGCACGGGGCGAAAGACATCCAGCACCAAGTCACGGTCAACCGCGCGCAGCGGGGCATACACGGTATCGCCGGTGTCGATGGCACGCTGGGCCGCCAGCCGTTGCCCGTCGGTCAGGTCGGCCGCGCCGCCACTGGCCAGCAGCGCCCGCCCGTCGCGGTCTATGACATAGGCGCCGCGCAACCCATTCTGCCGGGCGAACTCGGTCAGCACTTCGACCATGTAGGGGGCCTGGGCCGAAAGCGCCGCCGGGGCGCCTTCCGGTCCGGACCTGTCGCTTTCGGTGGCGAACAGGCGGAAGACGTCGGCATCGATCAACTGTGATGCCGGGCGCGCTTCGCCGTCCAACCAGGCACCGATCAGTTCCACCCGACCGGCGGCCAGCAGATCGAGCCGGCGCTCGAGGGTTCGGGTGAGGTCGTCGGCCCGTCGGTCGACGATCAGCGACCCGACCAACAGCGCCAGGGAGGCGACGACCAGAAGTCCCGCGCCCATGCCGGCGAGAATACGCCAACGTCCGGGTCGGGCGTCGGGCAGGGCATCGCCCTGGAGCAGGTCGCTGATCTCAATGGTCATGAGATCCGTTTTAGAGTGAACCGCCGTTTTCGTCATGCCGGAACTCGTCTCGATGCCTGATTGCCGCCGGCAGGCCAGCGACCATCGGCGTGAGACGGCGATGCATTGTCAAGCTGTCTCAATCGGCTTTAACGGGTGCGGAACCGCTGCTGCAGATCGGCGGTCACGATGTGCGCCCATCGGTCGGTCAGGTTGACCGAGTATTGCGGGTCGTACTGGGTGACAATCGCGTGCGTCGGGACGGCGTCGAACAGACTGTCGAGGATGTAGGTCTCGCCGTCCAGATCGACGGCCAGAATGGCGTGGGCCAGTCCGCGCAGTGTATCCTTGACCACCACGATGCGAAGCTGATCGTTGGTGAATCCCAGTTCCAGCAGGCTGACGAACTTGATGATCGCGTAGTCCTCGCAATCGCCGGCGCTGCGCAGGAATTCCGCCGGCGACGCCCAATAATCGGAGGTTCCGAACGTTTCCTGATCGAGGCGATAGGGCATGATGCCGTTGATAAAGGCGTTGAGGTCGCGAAGCTGATCGTGAGGCGACTGGCCGCGCAGCGAGTCGATCTTGGCCTGCCAGGCCAACACGCGCGGATCATCGCAGTCCGCCGTCGCCGCGGCGCACGCGGCGTAGAACGCCCGCTCCCCGTCGATACGGTCCAACACGGCGGTCCATTGAGGGATGGCCGTCAGATCGGGCGCGCGAAACTCGACCGACCCGAACAGCCCGACACTGGCCGGAACGGCTTCCACCGCCACCGCCGCCCGCGGCGGGCCCAATGTCATGGCCGCCACGGCGGCCACGGTCAGCCACGACCAGGTTGGGCGGCGACGGCCGCGAGCCGGGGGGTGGCGGCCGAACACCGCGTCCTCACCGTTCCCGCAACGCTTCGTCCCTGGCCTTGACGAGGGGCTTGAGCAGATAGTCCAGGATGCTCTTCTCGCCGGTCAGGATGTCGACCGATGCGACCATGCCGGGGATGATCGGCAACGGCGCATTGGCATTGCCCAGGATAGTGTCCTCGGTCTGAACGATGATCCTGTAGAAGGAATCGCCCGTCTGCTCGTTGACCGATGTGTCGGCGCTGATTCGCGACACGATGCCGGTCAGGCCGCCATAGATGGAGAAATCGTAGGCGGTCAGCTTGACCGTCGCCTCCTGACCGGGGCTCAGGAAGGCCACGTCGCTGGGCCGGATTTCGGCTTCGATCAACAGCGTGTCGTCCAGGGGCACGATCTCCATCAGCTCCTGCCCCGGCTGGGTCACGCCGCCGACGGTGGTGACGTTGATCGTGTTGACGATGCCGTCGACCGGCGACCGGACGTCGGTGCGCACCACACGGTCGCGGGCGGCGCGCAGCGTTTCGTCGATCACCGCCGCCTCGGCCCGGCGCTGGTTCAACTCCCGTACCGCCTCGGACCGGAAGGTCAGGGACTGTTCCTCGATCCGGTCCCGCGCCTCGCGGATGGCGGATTCGGCGCGCGGGATGGCCAGCTGGGTGGCCTCAAGCTGGCCGGTCAGATCGTTGGTCTGACGGCGAAGCTGCAACATCTCGGTCTGCGGCACGACACCGGACCGGGCCAGCGGCGCCATGATGTTCATTTCCTGCCGGGCCAGGTCGAGGCTGCTCTGATACTGGACCTCCTGGCGTTTCAATTCCGTCAGTTCCTGCTCGCGCTGCGACGCCTGCTGGCGGACGATGGCAAGCTGGCTTTCCAGCGCTTCCCGACGCGCCTCGAACAGACGGCGCTCGGCATCCGCCAGTTCCGGGGCCTCCTCGATCAACTCCGGCGGGAAGATGACGGTATCGGCGCCGTCCACCTCCGCCTGCAGCCGATGGATCTGGGCGGCCAGGGTCCGCTGTTGGGCGCGCAGTTCCCCCAGTGACGATGAAAGGCCCGTATCGTCGATGCGCAGCAGGATCTGGCCTTGGGTGACCATGTCGCCCTCGCGCACCAGCAATTCCTTGATGATGCCGCCTTCGAGGCTCTGCACGACCTGAAGCTGGGTCGACGGAATGACCTTTCCGGTGCCGCGCGTCACCTCATCCACCATGGCGCGGTCGGCCCAGAACACACCGGCGGCCACCATCGCCAGGATGGTGAACAGGAAGATGTGGTTGCGCATGCTGGTGCCCTGATGAAGGGCGGCCTGCACTTCCGATGCGTAGTCGAAATCTTCGCGGGCGGCGGTCATCGGCCGGCTCCTGCTGCGGTTCGCGGCGGTTGATCGGGTGTCTTGTCGTCGTTACCGGTCTTGCCGTCCTTATCCTCGCCATCGTCCACGGACGCGTCGACGACCTTGTCGTCCAGCGGGGTCGACGGGGGTGGCGGGGTTCCCGCGGCGGCGGGTCTCGGTCTTGGCGCCGGTGCCGCGGATCCGCCACCCGGCGCCGGCAGCGCGATGCGGCGTTCCTGCAGCGCGCGCAAGACCTCTTCCCGCGGGCCGTCGGCCAGGATGCGCCCGCCTTCCAGCACGATCAGGCGATCGATCAGCCGCAAAAGGCTCATCCGGTGGGTGGTCAGAACCAGGGTGTGGCTGGGATCCAGGATTTCGCCCAGGCGACGGACGAACATCTGCTCCGACCCGTTGTCCATGGCGCTGGTCGGCTCGTCCAGCATCAGAATGCGCGGATCCTGCAGCAGCGCGCGGGCCAGCGCGATGGATTGACGCTGGCCGCCCGACAGGTTCTGGCCGCGCTCGCCGACCTGAAGGTTGTAGCCGTCGGGATGGCCGCGAATGAAATCGTCGACGCCGCCCAGCTTGGCGGCGCGCAGGATCATCGCGTCGTCGGCGTTGGGCACCGCGAACGCGATGTTGTCGCGCACCGATCCCACGAACAGGGTCACGTCCTGCATCACGAAGCCGACGCCCCGGCGGATGTCCGACGGGTGGTACTGGCGGAGATCCACGTCGTCGATCAGCACCGCGCCTTCGTCTGGCTCGTACAGCCCGATCATCAGGCGACCGATGGTCGTCTTGCCCGACCCGATGCGGCCGATGATGCCCACGCGCTCGCCCGGCCGGATCTTGAACGACACGTTCTTGAGCGCCGGCATCTGCGTGTTGGGATAGCTGAAGGTGACATCACGCATCTCGATGGCGCCCTGCTCGATCGGGCGGCTGACGATCCGGCGGTCGGCGGGCCGCTCGACCGGCAGTTCCATGAGTTGGTTCAAGGTGGTCAGGGCGGTCTTGGACTGGTGAAAGCGCGACAGGGTGTTGGCCAGGCCGGCCAGCGGCGCGACCGCCCGCCCGCCCAGAATGACCGACGCGATGATGCCGCCCATGGTCATCTGGTTGGCGGCGACCAGATAGACGCCGACAATGACCGTCACCACCGCCACGGCCTGCTGGGTCATGACCGTCAGATTGACGCCCATGGACGAGTAAAAGCGGGACTTCTGGCTGGTGCGCGACGTCGCGCCGACGAACCGTTCCCACGCCCGCTGCATCCGGCCTTCGCCGCCCAGGCTCTTGATCGTGTCCAGCGCGCCCACGGTCTCCACCAGGATGGCGTGTTTCTGCGCCGCTTCCTGGGAGGTCTGTCTGACGGCGCGGGCCAGCGGGATCTGGACCAGAAGCCCGACCGTGGCGGCGATGATGACGGCGACCAGCGGGACATAGGCCAGCGGCCCGGCGATGACGTAGATGACGAAGATGAACAGGCCGATGAACAGAACGTCGGTCAGGGTCGACAGGGTCGACGAGGTGAAGAAATCGCGCACCGTCTCGAACTCGCGCAGATGGTTGGCGAACGCGCCCGTGGAGGTCGGGCGGACCTTCATCTGGATGTTGAGCACATGTTCGAACAGGCGGCTGGCCAACAGCACGTCAGCGCGCCGTCCGGCCGTGTCGATCAGGGCGCCGCGCAGGCTGCGCAGAAGAAAATCGAAGAACAGGGCGATGCCCATGCCCGCCGCCAGCACCCACAGGGTGGAGATCGCCTGGTTGGGCAGCACCCTGTCATAGACGTTCATGGTGAAAAGCGGGGCGGCCAGGGCCAGCACGTTGATCACCGCGGCGGCGATGATCACCTCGACATAGGCCGGCCACAGCTTGAACAGCGTCCCCCAGAACCAGGATTTGGGGCGAGGGCGGCTTTCGTCGACGCGGGTGTCGAAGGCGTGTTCCGGGCGAACGAAGATGGCAAACCCGGTGTATTCGGCCGTCAGTTCGGTCATGGCCACGCGGGTGACACCGTGACCGGCCTCGGGGAACACCACTTCGGCCATGCCGTCAGGCAACAGCCCCGTCAGAACGCAGGCCCGCCGGTCGCGCAGCAACAGCACGGCCGGCAGGACCAGGGAGGACACCTTGTCCAGCGGCCGTTTCACGAGGCGCGCCGACAGCCCCGCGCGGCTGGCCGAGCGCACGAACAGGGCCGGCGTCAGATGGGCGTCCTGGATCGGCAGACCGGCCACCAGGGCGTCGGCCGACATCGGCCGGTCGAAATGCCGGGTCAACATCAGCAGACAGGCCAGCAGCGGGTCGAGATGGCTGTCCGCCAGCTCGGCCGGCTGCAGTTGCCAGCCGCGCGCTTCATCCGGTTTCTGCAGGGCGGTCGATGGCCTGTGGGCCTGAATGTTAGTCATTGTGAACAGAACTTTAACGGCCGATGATTAACGAAGGGTTATCCCGCAGAACTGCGACGGGGGCCGTCTCCGCGCCGGTTTCCGCCTATCGGGTGGCGCCTTCGTTACGCCCCTTTTCCGGCCAAAACATGACAGGTCGGACAGCAAAGTGCCCGCCTTGATGAGAGGCGGGCACTGTTTTTTTCGAGATCGGCGTCCGAAACGCCATGTGTCTGAATTGGACCTCTAGTTGCTGCGTTGAACCTGACGTTCGTTCGGGGTCGGCGGTACGCCGGCGTCCTGGCGCGCGCCGATGTCGGATCCGGGAGGACGATCGACGTCCAGGGTGGCCAAAAGCTCGCCCATGCTCGCCAGAACCCGGTATGCGGCAAACTGCTCGGCGTAACCGGTCGTCACCAGATCCACCCGGGCGTTGAACAATTCGTTCTCGGCGTCGAGAAGGTCCAGCAGGGTGCGCTGGCCGATGCTGAACTGCTGGTCGTACGACCCGCGCACTTCCTCGCTGAATACCACCTGCTCACGCAGAAGGTCCCTGGTCCTCTGGGCGCGCTGCAGCGACACCCAGGATTGGCGCACCAATTCCCGGGTCTCGCGCTCGATGGTCAGCAGCCGGTCGCGGGCCTCGTTGACCCGGGCGATCTGCTCCTGACGGTTGGCGCTGTCGATACCGCCGCGGAACAGGTTGTAGCGCAGCACCAGCAGCAGTTCGGCGGAATACTCATCGTCCTCGACACCGTCCAGCTCTTCGCCCGCCGTCGCCCGGCCTTCCAGGTCCAGGGTGGGGTAGAAGTTGCTCTCCGCGGCCTTGAAGTCGGCGTAGGCGGTGTCGATGTCGGCGGCCGCCAACTGGATCGTCGGGTTGCTCTCAAGCGCCATCTCAACCGCCGCCTCGACGCTTTCGGGCAGGGCTTCGCTCGGCGGTGACGCCGGGCGCTCCAGGTCGCCCGGCGGCAGGCCGATGATCCGCTCGTAGGTGATCCGGGCTTCCTCGAACTGCAATTCGATGTCGACCAGGGTGGTTTCGGTCGCGGTCAGGCGCTCGCGGGCCTGCTGGACGTCGGCGATGCTGCCGCGTCCGGCCTGCTGCCGCTGATCCACGTCGGCCAGGGTCTGGCGGTGGATATCGACGTTGGCGCGGGCCAGATCGATCAGTTCCTGGGTACGCAGCACGTCGAGATAGGCCTCAACGGCGTCAAGGCCCACGAACTCCGCGCGCTCGAAAACGCGATAAGCCGCGGCATCGACCCGCGCCGCCTGGCGTTCGACCTCGGCGTCCGTGGCGAACCCGTCGAAGATCATCTGCTGCAGGATCAGCGACAACTGGCGCGGATAGAAGGTGTCGCTCTCGGTGTTGTTGGCGCGGGTCGTGGTATTGCCCACCCGCGCGACACCGGCGCTGGCCTCCACGTCGAGCTGCGGCAGGTACAGTCCGCGCGCCTGCTCCAGCTCGTAGTCGATCGCCTTGCGGTTGTTCCGCGCCTCGCTGATCTCGGGGTTGGTATAGATGGTGTAGGCCACCGCCTCTTCCAGTGTCACCGCGTGGGCGGTGGACAGTGCCGTCGACGCCATCAACCCGGTTGCCAGGCCAAGCAGCCCGACGCGGCCAAGACGCGTTAGGGAGCCGGGGAAACCGACCGTCCGGCGAGGGGCGGTCGCCATGGATCCCGCGATGATCGTATGGGTGAGGCGAGCACTGTTCATGGACGGTTCTTCCCCTGATGCATTTACGCTACTGTCGCGCATGAAAATCATGGTTAATTCTGAAGTGAAGTCAGGTCAAGCTTCAAGAATGGAGCGGTGTTGCTTCTTGAGGACACTGTGGCATCTTTGTATCCATCGACCGGATCGTCCTGATGCTTCGCGTTTGGGTCCCTTGCCCATTGGCAATTGACTTGGCTGCCCAATCGACCTCGAAAGGTCACGCCGTCGTTGGTCTCATAGGTCCATCCGGCCGGCGCCATCGTTCGGTAGATTTCCGGATGCTCGAACACGACTTCCTCATCCTTGAAGCAGGTGACGCTGAACGGTCCTTCCCGCGGCGCCTGCGCGACCTGCGCCGTCGTCGGCGGCGGCGTACACCCGATAAGAATGCCGATCGACCCTGCGACGATCCCCAACCGGACGATGCCCGCGATCTTTGGCGACCTCACCATGGCTCTGACCAGTAGACCGAGTACTGCTTAAAATTTAGTGAAGTGCTAACGACCTACGCCTCCCGTCCGCAACGGTTTATGCGAAATCGGTACATTTTGGCGGTTTGCCGACGCGGTTTGCGGCGCTCCAAGCCGCCCGCTCACCGTTGTCGCCACGCCTCGCCGAGCGATTCGCACGGTCATGACCGTGCCGGCAGTGTGGGTTCTCGCCAAGCGCATGCGACATGACCAGGCAGGCGATCACCCTCTTCGGTCATGCCAGGCTCTTGCTTGCTATCTCGTAACTGTCGGGCGAAATGTTCGGGGTCGCCAGGATCTTCCGCAGCGCATCCTTCATTTTATCCTGCACGGCCGGCGGATGCCGGCGCCATCGCCCCAGCGGCATCACCAGCCGGGCGGCAAGCTGCGGGTTGATCCGGTCCAACCGCACGACCCCGTCGGCCAGAAACGCGAACCCGGCGCCGTCCGGCCGGTGAAAGCGGACCGGGTTGCCCACGGCGAAGGCGCCGATCACGGACCGTACCCGATTCGGATTGGTCCAGTCGAAGGCCGCGTGATCGGTGAGCGCGCGCACCCGGTCCAGCGTATCGGGCAGAAGCGACCGGGCCTGCAGCCCGAACCATTTGTCCATGACCAGGGCGTCGTCGTGCCAGCGGTCGTAAAAGGACGCCAGCGCCGCCGACCGTTCGGGCCGGTCGAGATGGGACAGGACCGACAGGGCCGCCAGCATGTCGGTCATGTTGCCGGCTGCGTGATATTGCCTGTCGGCCAGCCGCACGGCCTCCTCGACATCCTCGCCGGCGGCGAGGGTTTCCAGGCAAACCGATCTCAGGGCGCGGCGACCGACCGAGACGGGGTCGATACGGTAGGGCCCGGCGTCGCCGTTGGCGCGATAGGTTTCCATCAGCCGGTCGTGCAGCGCCGTGGCGATGGACCGCAACGCCGTCTTGCGCACCCGGTGAATGGTCTCGAAATCGACGGTGGTCAGTTGATCGGCCAGAAAGGCCTCGCCCGGGATCGACAGGGCCTCCGCCCGAAAGGCGGGGTCGAGCGACTCGTCGGTCAGCGTGGCGGCGAAGGCATCGATGAAGGCCGGGTCCAAGGGGATGGCGCCGGCGCCGCCCTCGTCGGCGATGCCGTCCAGCAGAAGCTGGGTCGCCAGTTGTTGCCCGGCATCCCACCGCGCGAACGGATCGACATCGTGCCGGAACAGAAACAGCAGCCGATCGCGCGGCTGGCCGCGCAGCACGACCGGCGCTGAAAATCCGCGCAGCAGCGATGGCACGGGGCGCCGCGAAAGGCCGGTGAACCGAAACGTCCGCTCGCCTTCCTTGAGCGCGATCACGCGGGTTCCTTCGCCCATGTCAGAAGGCGCGGCGCCGCCGGCAGGGGCCGGGCCGCCCACCGGATCGGAATCCTCGCCCTCCAAATCGACGGGAAGCGGCCGCCCCTCGTCATCGAGAAAACCAAGGGCCAGCGGGATGTGCAAAGGCAGCTTGCGGTTCTGTCCCGGTGTCGCCGGGCTGGTTTGGCGCACGGTCAGGGTATAGATACCGTCGTCCGGATCGAAGCTGTCCTCGACGCCGATTTCCGGCGTCCCGGCCTGGCTGTACCACAGGCGGAACTGGCCAAGGTCGATCTCGCCCGCGTCTTCCATCGCGCTGACGAAATCCTCGATGGTCACGGCCTGGCCGTCGTGCCGGGACAGGTAGAGATCGATGCCGGCGCGGTAGCGTTCGGGACCCAGAAGAGTGTGGATCATGCGCACCACCTCGGCCCCCTTCTGATAGACGGTCGCGGTGTAGAAATTGTTGATCTCGATGTAGCTCTCCGGCCGCACCGGATGGGCCATCGGCCCGGAATCCTCGGTGAACTGGGTGGCGCGCAGACGGCGCACGTCGATGATGCGCTTGACGGCGGCGCCGCCCATGTCGGCGGAGAATTGCTGATCGCGGAAGACCGTCAATCCCTCCTTCAGCGACAGCTGGAACCAGTCGCGACAGGTTACCCGGTTGCCGGTCCAGTTGTGGAAGTACTCGTGGGCCACCACGCCTTCGATCAGGCGATAGTCGGTGTCCGTGGCGGTCTCTGGCTTGGCCAGGACATAGGCCGTATTGAAGATGTTGAGGCCCTTGTTCTCCATCGCCCCCATGGTGAAATCGGAAACGGCCACGATCATGAAGGTGTCGAGGTCGTATTCCAGGCCATACACCTCCTCATCCCACCGCATGGACTGCTTCAGGGACTCCATGGCGTGCTGGCACTTGTCCAGGTCCTCCGGACGGACAAAGACCCGAAGGGTCACGACGCGCCCGGACGCTGTGGTGAACCGGTCGTCCAGGGACTCCAGGGCCCCGGCCACCAGGGCGAACAGGTAGGACGGCTTTGGAAACGGGTCTTCCCACTTGGCCCAGTGGCGTCCGCCGTCCAGGGTCCCGCCGTCGACCCGGTTGCCGTTCGACAGCAGCACCGGAAAGCGCGCGGCGTCGGCGACGATGGTCGTCGTGTATCGCGCCATCACGTCGGGCCGATCCGGGAAGTAGGTGATGCGGCGGAATCCTTCCGCCTCGCATTGGGTGAAGAAGTTCCCCCCGGACACGAACAGGCCCTCCAGCGACGTGTTGGTGTGCGGGTCGATCCGTGTCACCACGTCAAGCGTAAAGGCGTCTGGAACCTCCGCCACCGACAGGGTGCCGGGGGTCAGCGTGTAGCGGTTGTCACCCAGCGGTTGGCCGTCGAGATGGATCGAGACCAGTTCCAACTGCTGGCCGTCCAGAACCAGCGGCGCGCCGCCGCCGCCGGTATCGGGGTTGCGCCGCATGGCCAGCCGTGAGGTCACGGTGGCGCCGTCGTCGCGCAGGTCGAATATCAGGTCGACCGCGTCCACCAGATAGTCCGGCGGCTGATAATCCAGTCGCTGAATGGGTACCGGCCTCGTCGTTTCCGCCATGAATGCACCGTCTGGTTGTGGGATGAGCCAGTCATACACCATTGAAGGCCGCCGAAAAAGCGCCGACGGTCACCGGACACCGTTTAAGAATAGGCCGCGCGCTGGTTTTAAAAGGTCTCCTAGCCGAAGAATCCGGCTCGGTGGGCGACGGCGGTCGAAACGCGACGGATCAGGGTGTAGAGCCCCAGCATGGGCCGGAAGATGCGCTCGTTTTCGTAGCGGTAGCTTTGGCTTTCGTCGGAGGCGTAGTCCGCCGGTTCGCCGAAATCCTCCAGCGTCACGGTGTCCTCGAGCAGCGGAAACACCTCTTCCAGCAAAGCCACCGTATCCGGCACGTCGAGGTGCAGCAGCCGGGCCACGATCTGTTTGGGTGTGGCGGCGTGGCGGCTGGAGAATTCGGGGATCTCCAGCGCCATCAGAAAGACCTCGTGAATGGCCGCCAGCCGGACCGCGTGCAGCAGGAACAATCGCTCGCGGGTCTGGTCCGACACCAGGGCGCCGCAGCCGGTCGTCACGCCCTTGGGCATCGCGTCCAAGGCCCCGAGCAGGATGCTGTGATCCTTGTGCAGCCGGCGGAAGACCTTCATCTGCCGCTCGTACAGACCGCCCGTCTCCAACTGGTCGGCCAGCCGCATCATCCGGTCGGCCAGGTCAGGCCGCGCGCACACCGCCGCGCGGGTGATCCAGAAATCCGGGTCCAGGGTGGCGATGTAGGCCTTCATGACGTCCGGCGCGCTGAGCGCCGCGCCATACTCCACGATGCCCATCAGTTCACGCAGCCGGGCCGACCGGGGATAGAGCGACCGGAACCGTTCGGGGTCCTTGGCGATGGCCGCCCCGACGCCGCCGATGCTGTTGGCCAGCAGGCCAAGCTGCATCAGCACGGCATTGTGGGGGATGGCGCGAAGCTGCGAGGCGAATGCGTTGGTCGCCTCGCTGGGGTCTTCGTGCTGACGCTGTTGCGGCCGGCTTCCCGACGGGAACAGAAGCTTGGTCCCGAAGGCGCTCAACAGCGCGCCGTAGTTCCGGTCGTTCATCAGGTCGACCTGGAATTCCTTCACCGTGGTGAAAAACTCTCGAATATAGGTGGACTCGTCGTAGAAGGGATCGTCGGCGGAATTGTCCCCGTGGCGCAGGGCGTGCTCCAGAATGCGGGTGATCACCGCAAAGGCGCCGGTTCGGTTCACGAAGTAGAGAAACCCGTCGCCGCCCTGAACGCTGACCTCCTGTTTGAAGTCGACGCCATTGTCCGCCATGAAGCCGCGCGAGGCGGGCGTGTCGATATAGCCGAGCCGGTCGGCGAAGCTGGCCGGGTGGGCGCCGCGGCCGATCGACTCGCCGTGGGTATCGAAAATCAGAAGCTGGACATCCTTGAGCGCATGCTTGGCCATCACCCGGGTCAGACGCAGGCGCAGCCGCTCGATCGACGCCGCGGCCGGGGTCTGGCCCAGATAGCGGCCGGCATCGGAAAACCCGGTCTGGACGCAGATCCGGCCGCGCCGTTCCACATAGGCGCGGTAGTGGGGGTTCTCCAAAAGCTGCTCGACGACCCGGCTGCCGGCCTCTAGCGCTTTTTCGGTCTCGAACAGGGGCGAGATGTCGACCCTTTCCTCGACCCCGAACATGCGCGCGAAATAGAGCGCGGTGAGGGCGGTGAAGGCGCTTTCGCATTCGGCGATCAGGAACCGGATGGGCGTGGCGCTGTCGCTGTATTTGAGCATCTGGGCGACGACCATGAACAGGCGCTTGACCGAGGTCCGCTCCCCCATGATCGACCCGAAATTGATGTGCACCGGCTCCACCGTGTCCAGCAGGCCGTTGACCGTGTCGATATAGGACTGGCGGTTGCGCGGATCGTTGGGGTGGGTGACCAGGCCCACCGCCTTGCGGATGGCGTTGTGGACCTGGGTGGCGTTGATGCGGACATGGGTATGAGCCATGCCCAGCCCATAGTTCGACAGTTCGGCCCGCAGCACGCACAGCCGGCGCAGCACCGACTCGTCCTGCGTCCGCGTTACCGCCCGCTCGACCATTTCGATCAGCACGGCGGCGTCGGTCAGACGCAGGTCCCGGCCTTCGTACATGCGGCGGGAAATGGCCTTGATGCCCTCGCGCGCCGCCGCCTCGTCGGCGGGCTTGGCCTTGAACACGGCGATCTCGTCGTCGATCTGGGTCAGGGCCAGCACCAGCCGGCTTTCCATCAGCTCCAGAACGTCCCGCAGATCCCGGCCGGTCGCCTGGGTCGACTGGATCAGGTCGCGAACCTCGGACAGGTAATGGGCCAACTGGCCACGCTGTACCTTCAGCCGCTTGTGGAAGGTGTCGGTCCATTCGATGTCCGACCGTCCGTCCAGATCGTAACCCACCCAGCTGGCCAAGGTCATCAGGCGCGGGGTCAGTTCCGACCAGCGGTCGGGGTACAGGGTCTGGGCGACCTCCAGCAGGATGCCATAGGCCCGGCGCAGGGCCTCCTGGGCGTGGCCGATCGCCTCCAGCGACAGGGCGTGTTCCACGGCCAGCGACATGTCGCGGTCCGGCCGGTGCTCCAAATGGGCGGCCTTGGCCGCCAGGTCGGCGGTCGCGGCGACGCTCAACGTCTCGCCGTCGGCCGCATGCCCTGTCGCCAGGGCGGCCAGGATGCGCATCAGGTCGCCCGACATGCTGAAGGTCGGGTGGGCGGTAAAGACGACGCCGAAACTTTCCTGTTCGACCCGGCGGCGGAACACCTCGAACCGGACCAGGTCCGGCCGGTCGTTGCCCAGTTCGCCGTTCGACCGCGGCTGGGCCAGCGCATGAAAGGTCTCGCGCAGGCAGGCTTCGTTGCGGGCCGGATCCATCTCGCCCATATAGCGGCCCAGCCGCCGGGCCCGCTCAACAAAGCCGTCGGCGGTCAGGTATTGGACCAGCTGCTCGATCGCGGCATAGGTCAGGGACCCGTCGCGCAGCCCGTCCGATATGTCCAGGGCCAGGCGCTGGATCGGGTTGTCGAGAGGGTTGTGCGCCTGCTCGGCCGTGAACCGGCGCAGACTGTCCGTCAGGGTCTCCATCAAGCCGGTGGGGTCGGCATCGTCGGACGATCCGAAACATGGCGCATCGGCAGGGACGAAAGGACCCTCGCCAAAGGATCGGGCCACGGTCCTGGCGTCGCCATCGGCCATGGCATCTGGGCGGGCCGTACGGCTTTTCCTGTCATGGTGTGCCCGGGCCATGGCGAAGTCCTCCGTATCGTTTGGCTGGCGCATGCCTCGGGCCGGCGGGCGCGGGCGCCGGCCCCTTTGCTGCGCCGCAACGATGGGCCGGAGGCGCCATCCTGTCAACGCCACGCTGCCCGAATTCCCCAGTTAGACAGCCTTCTACGCTTTGGCTACCATCGGGGCGACGTCGGCGCGACCGCCGGCCCATGCAGGGGAGGATCGAAGGATGAAGCGGAGAGTATTCGTGGCCGGCGCCGCAACGGGTGCCGCGGCAACCGCCGGCGGGCTGGCGGCACCGGCCATCGCCCAGGGCCGCCAGGAACTGATCATGGTCACGTCCTGGCCCAAGAACACGCCCGGCGTCGGCGTCAACGCCCAGCGCGTGGCCGACCGGATTACGGAAATGAGCGACGGCAGGCTCACCGTCACCCTGTATGCCGCCGGGGAACTGGTGCCGCCCTTCGAATCCTTCGACGCCGTGCAGAGCGGCAATGCCGACATGATGCACGCCACGCCCTATTACTGGGTCGGCAAGTCGCCGTCCTTCAACTATTTCACCACCGTGCCGTTCGGGCTCAACGCCACCGAACTGGCCGGCTGGCTCTATCATGGCGGCGGTCAGGCCCTGTGGGACGAGGCCTACGCCCCGTTCGGGGTCAAGCCCTTCTATGCCGGCAGCAGCGGTGTCCAGGCTGCCGGATGGTTCCGCAAGGAAATCAACACGACCGAAGACCTGCGCGGTCTGAAGATCCGCATCGCCGGGCTGGGCGCGGAGGTCATGACGCGGCTGGGGGCCGCCGTCGTCACCCTGCCGCCGGGCGAAATCTTCGGCGCCATGCAATCCGGCGCGGTCGATGCGGCCGAATGGATCGGGCCATGGAACGATCTCGCCTTCGGCCTCTACCGGATCGCCAAATTCTACTACATGCCGGCCTTCCACGAACCGGGTCCGGGGCTGGAGGTCACGGTCAACAAGGCGCGGTACGACGCCCTGCCGGCGGACCTGCAGAAGATCATCGAATACGCCGCCTCGTCGGTGGCCAACGAAACCCTGGCCGACTTCTCCTATCACAACATCGTCTCGCTGGATCCGCTGCTCCAGGACCACGATGTCCAGCTCCGTACCTTTTCGGAGGAGATCGTGGCCGAGCTCGGGCGGATCTCGCTGGAGGTGCTGGAGGAGATCGGCGCGTCGGATCCCTTCACCACCCGCGTGCACGACTCCTACATGGCTTTCCTGCGTCAGGCCGCGCGCTACAGCCACCAGATGGAAGGCACCATGCTGCGTCAGCGGGCGGAGGCGCTGGGATAGCAGACCGACACCCGCCCGCCGCCTGACCCGCGCATCTTGGGGATGCTGCCCGCGCTTGCCCTGACGCCGATCGCCCTGATCCTGGCATTGATGGTGGGCGCGCGCTGGTCGGCGGCCCGGGCGGGCCTGGCGGGCTTGGCGCTGACCCTGGTGGTGGCGCTGGCCGCCTTCGGATACGGCGAGGGGGCGCCGCGGACGGCGGTGGCCGGCGCCCTCCTGGAAGCCGGCTTCATCGCCCTGACCATCCTGTGGATCATCTTCCCCGCGCTTTGCATTCACGAGATGCAGACGGCGGGCGGACGACTGCGCCTGTTGCAGGACGCGATCGAGCGCCTGTCGCCCGATCCCCGGATCAAGGCCATCCTGATCGGCTGGTTCCTGGCCCTTTTCTTCGAGGGGGCGGCGGGTTTCGGCACGCCCATCGCGCTCACCGCGCCCATCCTGGTCGGCATCGGGTTCAAGCCCGTGCAGGCCCTGTCGATCGCCCTGATCGGCCATGCCGCCGGCGTGTCGTTCGGCGCGGTGGGAACGCCCGTCCTGCCGCAGATCGCCGCCACCGGCCTGTCCGGTCAGGCGATCGCCGCCGGCACGGCGACCCTGCACGCGGTGCTCGGCGGGGTCATGCTGGTTCTGATGGTCAGGCTGGCCGCCGACGGAGACGATACCCCGCGACCTTCCCGCATCGGCGCGTGGATCGCCTTTGCCGCCGTGGCGTTCCTGGTGCCGTTCTGGCTGCTGGCCCGGTTCGTCGGCCCGGAATTGCCGACGCTGGGCGGGGCCTTGATCGGCGCCCTGCTGTTCGCGGCCGTCGTGCGTTTCCGCCGGAGCGGGACCGTGGACACGTCGCACGCCGGCCCGGCGACATCCCGCGCGTTGGTTGTGGCGGGCATGCCCTATCTTGTTCTGCTCGGCCTCATCCTGATCACCCGGCTCATCGGGCCGCTCAAGGCGACGCTGGAAGATCTCGCCCTGTCATGGACCCTCTTCGGTGTTTTCGAGGGGCGGTTTGCCCCTCTCTATCATCCCGGCACCATGCTGCTGGCCGGATTTGTCGTCGGTGGGCTGATCCAAGGTGCCGGACGGCGCGACCTGGCCCAGGCCGCCGGGCGGGCAGGGCGACGGCTGATACCGGTGGTGGTGGCGCTGGTCGCCATGCTGTCCCTGGCGCGGCTGATGGTCCATGCCGGCATGATCGATGTGCTGGCCGTCGCCGCCGCCGGAGGGCTGGGCGTCGGCTGGCCGTTGCTGGCGCCGTGGGTCGGGGTGCTCGGCACGTTCGTCACCGGTTCGGCGACCGCGTCGAACATCCTGTTCACCGACTTCCAGCAGGCCACGGCGCAAAAGCTGGGCCTGCCCGTGGTCGACATGATCAGCGCCCAGGGTTTCGGCGCGGCGGTCGGCAACATCGTCTGCCCACACAATATCATCGCCGGCGGCGCCACCGTGGGGCTGGTCGGCAGGGAAGGGGAGGTGCTGCGCCGCACGGCGGTGGCCTGTGCGGTCTACGGGATCCTGGGCGGGCTTCTGGTCTGGCTGCTGATCGCGCTTGGCTGACCGTAAGCCGTCGACTCTCCGTCAAAGAAGGAACGTGACGATGAGCTTGCCGGCGATGGCCCACATGATGAGTCCGATTCCGATGTCCAGCACTCGCCACGTCGCCGGTCTCTTGAAGAACGGCGCCAACAGCCGCGCGCCATAGGCCAGGGTAAAGAACCAGGCGAAAGAGGCGGTGGCCGCCCCGATGCCATAGGCCAGGCGCCCGGCATTCGAGAACGGCGCCGCCAGACTGCCGACCAGCACGACGGTATCGAGATAGACATGCGGGTTGCCCCAGGTGAAGGCGGCTGCGGCCAGCAATGCGGCGCGCAAGCCCATGACGGTGCCGCCGCCCGCGTCCAGCGCGGTCGGCGCGGCGGCCCTGCGGAAGGCCTGGAATCCGTACCAAATCAGAAATCCCGCGCCCGCGACGGCCACGACGATCATCAGCGGGCGGTGCGCCGCGACCACGGTACCCAGGCCCGCGACACCGGCCGCGATCAGCACCGCGTCGGACAGGGCGCAGAACAGGGCGACGGCCCCCACATGAGCGCGCATCAATCCTTGACGCAGCACGAAGGCATTCTGCGCGCCGATGGCCACGATCAGGCTCAGCCCCAGGAAGAAGCCGGTTGCCGCAGGTTCGATCAGCGCCATGGCCGGCTTGACTCCCAACAGGCAGAAAAAATGCTATATTGACCGCTCATATCAATGAAACGACTATTATAAAATGACCGATGATGTCAATAAAGTGACCGATGGTGGCGACGACAGATCTGACGCGGAACGGATAGCGGTCGCTCTGGCGCTGAATGTCGGCCGGTTGCGCAGGTCGCGCCGCCTGTCGCTGGATGCGCTGGCCAAGCGGTCGGGGGTAAGCAAAGGTCTGTTGGTCCAGATCGAGGCCAGTCGGTCCAACCCGTCCATCGCGACCCTGTGCCGGGTGGCCGCGGCCCTGGGGGTCTCGGTCGCGGATCTGGTCGAGGTCGGCGCCCAGGGCGCCGTGCGCCTGGTGTCGCCGGAAGAGGCGGCGCGGCTATGGACGGGTCCGTGCGGCGGCGGCGCCATCCTCCTGGTCGGCACCACCGGGCCGGACATGCTGGAGTTGTGGCGCTGGGAGATGCATCCCGGCGAACGCCATGCATCGGAGGCGCATCGCTCCGGCACGCGCGAGCTTATCCACGTCACCAAGGGCACGTTGACGCTGGAGGTCGAAGGCGTGGCCCATACCCTGAAGGAGGGCACGTCGGCGCTGGCTGTCACCGATCGCCCGCACGCCTACGCGTGTGCCGGCGCCCGGCCGGTCCGGTTCACCATGGCCGTTGCGGAGTGGGAGATGCGAGACGCGAAACCGTCGCGGATGAGTTAGCGCGTCACCGCGTCGCTGCCGTCGCCCATCCCCTTGAGCTGCCGCGCCGCCAGGGCATAGCCGCCGCCGGCGCCGTCGACGAAGTGGAAATGGTCGTGGCGCAGGGGCGAGGGCACGATGCAGGTCATCAGCGCCTCGGCCTGGCGGTGCAGGCCATAGCGGCAGGTGCCGTCGTCCCGGGCCGCCTCCAGCCGCCCCTCGATCGCCGCCAGGGTCTCGGCGTCGCAGTCCAGGGTCATCCTCAGCCCGTCGTCGAACTTCCGGTAGTCGGCGTTCAGCGCGGTGTTGCGCCGGTAGGCCAGCGGGTCGAAGCCGCCGACTTTCCACCGCGTCTTGTCCAGGATCCAGGCCAGAAAGGTGATGGCGTAGAGCTTGCGCCGGGCCGCCGCCAGAGAACCCGCCCCGCGCGTGGCCCGCGCCTCCAGATCCAGGCCCGTCGGTGGCCAGGAAAAGCCTGGGCCTTCGGCCGGCACCGGATGCCCGGCACGCCCGCCGGACGCGGACAGGGCCACCAGATCGACGATCAATTGGGCAAAGGCCGCGCGGTCGCCGCCCGCGACGGGCATCACCAGGATGGACACGATGGTTCCTCGGCTGGCGGCGATCGGCGTCCAGCGGCAGGACAGCCCGGTGAGATCGGGGCGGGTCCCCGGCGCGGCGGGTTCAACGCCGAAGGCGCCGTCCTTCATCGCCGCGTCGGCCCAGCTGACGCCTCCGCCCGACAGCATGGCGTAGCAGACATGGGGCGATGCCCGGTAACGCGCGACGCGGACATCGTGACCAGCCTCGCGCACGGCCGCCATGGGGACAAGGGCGACCCGCAGGGTCAGGTCCAGATCGTCCCGCACCCACCGGGCGGTCGCCGCCAGCGCCGCCGCCGCCTTGATCGTGGCGTTCGGCGGCAGCAGGATGGCGCTGCCGTCGCCGCCGAAGACAAATGGCAGGTCCTGCCCGCCCAGGGCGTTGACGATGGCGCTGATCGCAGCGGCGCCGGCCATGTTGACCCGTTTGTAACGGCCTGCCGCGATGGCCTGGGTCGACCCCATCACATCCGACAGGCCCAACGACCAGCCGTCGGGCAAAGGTCGATAGATCTTGGGATCGACGATCTGGTCGAAACGGTCGAACAGCGGCAGCGAGGCGTAGAAGCCGCCATTGCCGTCATCGTCCTGGGTCATGGCGTCTCACCCTCTCGTCAGTCCCGATCGGCCATGACCGGCAGAACCACGTCGAAGGCCCGGGTCAAGCTGGCAGTGTTAACGCGTCCTCAATCTCCGTACCGGATAATGCCTTGGGCGGCCGACCGCCAACCCGAAATCCAATCTTCGCACAATGATCAAGACCCCGGCGTTTTGGCGCAACCCCCTGGTGTTCCTGTTGATCGTGGTCGGCGCCCTGTTGGCGCGTCCAGTCGGTGCCGGCATGATAAACGTCCAGCCCGATGGGGCGGTTTGGCATCTCGGCGCGGCCTTGGAATACGCCTTTGATCCGTCAGGGGATGTCGGGATCGCCGCGGTCGCGTCGGGGACGGCGGGACTCGCCTTTTCGCCCGACGATACGGCGGTGCCGCATCTCGGATTCTCGAGCGCGCCGCTTTGGCTAAGGGTCGCCATACGCAACGACGGCGACCGGCCGTTCGAGGGTGTTCTGGTCTACAAGTTCCCCTATCTCGACCGGATCGAACTGTTCGTGCCTCGCGAAGACGGCGGTTTCAAGCGGCTGGTCCGCGGCGACTCCGAACCGCTCGATCCCGCCCTGCCGGTCAGCAGCTTCCCCGCCTTCGATATCGCGATCCCCGCCCAGAGCACCATCACGCTGTACACGCGGGTGACGTCTACATCGGTGCTGATGCTTCCGGCCGAGCTTTATACCGAGGCTGCGTTTGCCAAAGCCAATCTACGCGATCAGCTTTTATTCGCCATGCTGTTTGGGATCGTCCTGGCGGTCTCGCTGTATGTGGTGACCGTCTATCTGACGGTCCGCGAACCCGCTTATCCCTACTTCATCGCTTTCAGCCTGTCCTACGCGGCTTATGTCGCAGTGTCGTCCGGGATGGGACAGATCTGGCTGTGGCCCCGGCTGCACGACCATGCCAACGCGCTCTACTTTGTGGTTCAAGGACTTCTTTTTGCGACCGGTGCCCAGTTCTTCCGCCGTTTTCTCGATACCGCAACGCACGCCCGTGCCGCCGACCTGGTGATGCGGGTCTTGGTGGTTGCGGGGGTCGCCACCATGGTAGCGCCGGCACTGCCCCGACCGATCGATACCGTGCTGATCGCCTTCGTCGCCGGTCCCGGCGCCGTGTTCGTGCTGATAACGGCTGTGGTGCTGGCATGGCAGGGCGTGCACAACGCCCGGATTGCCGCCATCGGCTGGGGCTTCAGCCACGTCACGTCGGTTTACCTTTATGTGCGGATTTTCGACATCACGCCTTACACGTCGCTCAACCACTATCTGACGGCCATCGGCTGCGCCATCGCCACGCTGTTCTTCGCCATCGCTCTGGCCCTGGGGCTTCGCCGGCAGCAGGAACGCTTGCTCCTCATCGAGGCCATCAGCGAGACCAAAAGTCAGTTTCTGGCTGGCATGAGCCACGAGCTGCGCACGCCGCTCAACGCCATCATGGGGTTCTCGGAAATGATGGATAAGGAGATGCTGGGTCCGATCCGGCCCGAACCCTACAAGGACTACGTCGGCGACATCCACCGCAGCAGCCAGCATCTGCTGCGCCTTGTCGACGATATCCTCGATCTGTCCAAGATCGAGGCCGGCAAGTACGAGTTGGATCACGAAGACGTCGATCTGAACGCCATCATTGCCGATGCGGTGCGGATGCTGGGGACCGTGGCCGAGCGTTCGCGGATCGACCTACGACACGACCGGGCGCCGGGCGCGATACAGGTTCGCGCGGACAAGCGCGCGGTCGAGCAGATTCTGCTCAATCTTCTAGGCAACGCCCTCAAATTCACCGGGGACGGCGGGCGCGTCGTCGTGCGTGCGGACGTTTGGTCCGAGACGGTCTCGTTCTCCGTCAGTGATACGGGTGTCGGCATCGCGGAAACCGATCTTCAGACCGTCCTCAGACCCTTCGAACAGGTCCGGAGCAACGCCATGACCGCAAAAAAGGGAGCCGGGCTGGGTATCCCGCTGTCCAAGGCGCTCGTTGAACTGCATGGCGGCAACCTCGCCATCGATAGCGTTCTCGGCCGGGGAACGACGGTGCGCGTTGTCCTGCCTCGCCTGCCAAATCTCCGGGATGCGCCGGCCACCGCCGTTGTGCCGTGGCCGATGCGATGGCTTCGTTCTCATAGGGCCGCGCATTGATCCAGAGCAATGCGCTGGTCGCGCCGTGTGTCTAGAGCAGGATCGCCTTGGGTGGAATCGCTTCGGCGATCCCGCCCAAGGCGTGAATCCTACTCTATTCATAGAGTTAGAGAGCGATTCACGTCATTGGTGGAAGCGGGTCCGCTTCCACCAATGACGATCGCGCTCTAGGACAGGCGGAAAAGTGTGGCCAAGGAGTGTACCCGATGAGACGGGAGCTGATTGAGCGGTTCGAGGGGCGTCGCGTGCCGCGTTACACCAGCTATCCGACGGCGCCCCACTTTACGGCCGATATCGGGCCGGTGGATTACGCCGCCTGGCTGACCGCTCTGGCGCCCGATGCGGTTCTGTCGCTCTATCTCCATGTGCCCTTCTGCCAGTCGATCTGCTGGTACTGCGGCTGCCATACCAAGGCGGTGCGCCGCTCGACGCCGGTGGAGGCCCACATGGACGCGATGGCGATGGAGGTCGACCTGGTCGCCACGACCCTGCCCGGGCCAATGACGGTCGGCCACATCCATTGGGGCGGGGGCACCCCGACGATCGCCGGCCCGGCCGGCCTGACGCGGTTCATGGACAGGCTGCGGCATCGCTTCGCCATCGCCGACGATGCCGAGATCGCCATCGAGATCGATCCCAGAATCATGACCCCGTCCATGGCCAGGACATTGGCCTCGGTCGGCGTCAACCGGGCCAGCCTGGGGGTCCAGTCGTTCGATCCACAGGTCCAGGCGGCCATCGGCCGGATCCAGGACGAGGCCTGCGTGCGCGCCGCGGCCGACCGTTTGCGGCGGGCCGGGATCGCGGCGTTGAACCTCGACCTCATGTACGGGCTGCCCCACCAGACCGTGGAGTCCTGCCGCGACACGGCCAGGCAGGCGCTGCTTCTGGCGCCCGACCGTTTATCGGTGTTTGGCTATGCCCACGTCCCGGCGCTCAAAACCCATCAGCGGCTGATCGACGAAGCGGCACTGCCGGATGGGACAGCGCGCCTGGATCAGTTCGAGGCGATCGCCGCGGTGCTGGACCAGGCCGGGTATCGGCGCATCGGGCTGGACCATTTCGCGCGGCCCGGCGACACGATGACCCGGCGCCTGGATCAGGGGCGCCTGCGCCGCAACTTCCAAGGCTACACGACCGACGAAAGCACGGCGCTGATCGGCCTCGGCGCGTCTTCCATCGGGGCCCTTCCGGGCGGTTACGTCCAGAACGCGCCGGACATCGGCCGCTACCGGGCCCATGTGGCCGAAGGACGGCTGCCGATCGTCCGGGGCCTGGCGCTCAGCGCCGATGACCGTTTGCGCCGCGCGGTGATCGAGCGGCTGATGTGCGATTTCGAGGTCGACGTGGCGGCGGTGGCCCTGGCCCATGGCGCCTCGCCGGCCGCGTTGAACGATGCCCGTCCCCGTCTGGCCGCTCTTGCGGCCGACGGGGTGGTGGATCTTGATCGGTGGCGGGTGCGGGTGCGCCACGACTGCCGGCCCCTGGTGCGCTCCGTCGCCGCCTGCTTCGATGCCTATCTGGACGCGGCGCCGTCGCAATACTCCCGCGCCGTCTAGGCGCCGCGGTCGCGGCAGGCGGGGCACAGGCCGCTGACCTCGACCATCTGACGGGATATCTCGAAACCGACTTCGCGGGCGCTGCGCCGCACCGCCTCGGAGACCCGTCTGTCGTCGAGCTCCTGGGCCGTGCCGCAGGTCTCGCACACCAGAAACTGGCCGGCGTGGCGGTGCGCCGGGTCGGTGCAGCCGATATAGGCATTGAGGCTTTCCAGCCGGTGGACCAGCCCGTGCTCCAGCAGAAAATCGAGCGCCCGGTAAACGGTGAGCGGCGCTGTGCGGCCGCTCTCGGCCGCCAGATCGGCCAGGATATCGTAGGCGCCGCGGGGCCGATGTCCGCGCCAGACCAGCTCCAGCACCCGGCGGCGTAGGGGCGTCAGCCGCGCGCCGCGGCCGCGGCACAGGGTTTCGGCCCGATCCAGGGCGTCGTCCACGCAGGCGCCGTGATCATGGGCATCGTGGGCAAGGTCGAAGGGCAGGGCGGATGCCGTGCCGGTCATCGCTCTCGTTCCATGCGGTCGAAGGTCTTGCGCAGTGTCAGGAACCCCATGATACAGGCGACCAGAAACAGGCTCAATCCGACCGTGGACAGGGCCCTGTCGGAGGCCGCAATCACCAACCCGCCCAGGCCGAGAACGCCCAGAACCGTCAGAAGGATCCAGCCATTGCGCGGCCGGCGCGGCCAGATGTCAAGCGCCTGCCGGTCCGGCACGCCGTCATACCGCAGGCGGATCATCCGCATGATCGCCACGATACAGGCCGCGAAAAGGGCCAATCCGGCGATGTACGGGCCCTCATGCGGGGTACGTGACGCTTGCCACAGACCCAGAACGCCAGCCAGGGCGATGGCCGCTCCCGCTCCCCAATACATCATCGCTCGAAAGTCTCCCGTTGCGGCATGGCGTGCCGTGGTCTTCTCCTTTGGATATAGGGCACCGGCGGTCGAACGACGACCCGAAGGCACGCCCCCAACGAAGAAGGGGCGGCCCGAAGGCCGCCCCGAAGTCCGTGATGACGGGATGGAGATCGGTCAGGTGCCGATCCGCCCGCCATCCTGCTTGGTGATGACCAGGACCGATGGGCGCGGCGGCACGCCGTCCTGGAAGTCGGGCCAGCGGGTGGCGGGATCCTCGAAGGTCGATTCCCGCTCGAACCCTGGATAGTCCTTGGTTCCGTCCGTGGCCGGATGCTGCACGGCCACGAACAGGGCGGTGTCGTCCGGCGTGAAGATCGGTCCGCACATCTCCGCCCCGATGGGCACGCGGAAGAACATCTTGCCGGTACCGCGCAGCTCGCCTTCGGTTTCCAGGCCCCAGACGCCGTCGGCGGTACCGCTGCGCGACCAGCCGCTGCCCTGGTCCGTGGTGATCCACAGACGGCCCTGATGATCCATGGCGCAATTGTCGGGAGAGGCGAACCAGCCGTTCGGCGACGTCGCCGGGTTCCATTTGGCGCCCACCTCGGCCACCGCCGGGTCGCCGCACAGGACCAGGATGTCCCACTGGGCGACGGTCGCGGCATGGTCGTCGTTGGGCGGTGTGATCTCCACGATATGGCCGAAATTGCTTTCCGCCCTCGGGTTGGCCGCGTCGACCTGCTCGGGCGTGCGTCGGCTGTTGTTGGTCAGCATGACGTACACCTTGTTGGTCATCTTGTTCGGCTCGACATCCTCGGGCCGGTCCATGGGCGTGGCGCCCAGAAGATCGCCGGCCCGCCGCGTTTCGATCAGTACGTCGGCCTGGCTGTCGAACCCGTTCTCGGCCGTCAGCGGACCTTCGCCGTGAACGAGAGGCATCCATTCCACGGTGCCGTCGGCGTCGAACCGGGCGACATAGAGCGTGCCGCTGTCCAGAAGATCGCGGTTGGCGTCCCGGTCGTCAGGGTTGAAGGTGCCTTCGCTGACGAACTTGTACAGATAGTCGAACCGGTTGTCGTCGCCGGAATAGACGACGACGCGGCCGTCGGAGTTGACGATGGTTTCCGCGCCTTCGTGGCGGAAGCGGCCCATCGCCGTCCGCTTGATCGGCGTGGATTGCGGATCCAGGGGATCGATCTCGACGATCCAGCCGAACCGGTTGGCCTCGTTCGGCTCCTTGGCGATGTCGAAGCGGTCGTGATGACGGTACCAGGCATACCAGCCGCCGGGCACGCCGTAGCGCTCGTGATTGACGGATTCCGGATGACCTTCGGCCAATTCACCGCCGAAATAGCCGTGAAAATTCTCCTCGGCCGTCAGGTAGGTGCCCCAGGGCGTCATGCCGCCGGCGCAATTGTTGATGGTGCCGATGACCTCAGTACCGCTGGGATCGGCGTTGGTCTTCATCCGATCATGGCCGGCGGCCGGGCCCGACAGACGCATGCTCGTGTCGAGCGCCGTGATGCGGCGCGCATATTGGCTGTCCGGCACCACCTGCCATTGTCCGTCCTCGCGCACGACCTCGATGATCGAGTTTCCGTGCGCCGCCATCTCGATGTCGACCAGTTCGCGGGTCATGCCGGCGAAGTCGGCGTCGCCGTCCTGTTGGCCAAGACCGGGGAACATCACCTCTTCGTTGGTGTATTCATGGTTGATGCACAGAAGCCCGCGGTCGGCGCTCTCGGAACCGGCGGGCAGGGGCAGAAAGCCGATATAGTCGTTGTTGTAGCCGAACTGCTGCTTCTGGGCCTCGGCGGTCTGGTTCATGGGATCGAACGCGGGCGCGCCAGGCAGCACGGGATCGCCCCAGCGGATCAGCACCTGGGCATCGTAACCGGTGGCCACATGGTGGGTTTCGTCGACGCCGTGGGAGATTTCGTCCCACACGTAGCGGCTGGTCGCCGCCTGGGCCGGGCGGCCGGCCATCAATGTCGGGCCGAAGGTCGCTGCCGCGGCGGTGACCGCCAGGGCGCCGCGCATCATCTCGCGCCGACCAAAGCGGGTGTTGACGATGTCTCCCAGGGTCGGCGTCGTCGATGGGTTCGTCGGTACGTCGTCGGCCGCCTCGAACGCTTCGGCCTTGCAGGAAAATCGGGTGTTGCGGATGTCCATGGTCATTGCCTCCAATGTTGAGCATGCTGATCGGGTGGGGGCGCTTATTGCCGGGACAGTATGGTCGGGACTTTGCCCCTGGATGACAAAAATATTTCAGATTTGTGAAATCGGGCAATCGTGACGATCCGACGCATGGTGTTTTTCGGGGACGCCGCAGTGGCAGAGCGCCGCGCCCGATCTATAATTTTTATCGATCTGTGAGGGGCGGCCGTGGTTTGCAACCGGCACCCGGACCGGCGGAAGACAGGGGACGTGCCGATGGTTTCCGACGACAGTTTTCTCATCACTCGACGCGCCGCCCTGGCCGGGGCCGGTGCGGCCCTGCTTTCGGTGCCGTTTTGGGGTGTGCCCGGCGCGCGAGCGGCCGCCCTGCCACCCTCGATGGTGCTGCCCTTTTCCGTCCGGCGGGACGGCGGCGAGTTCGGCTACCACCGGCTCAGCTTCCGCCAGGACGGGTCACGTCTGACCGTCGGCGTCGATATCCTGCTTGAGGTCAAGATCGCGTTTGTCACCGTCTACCGCTACCGTCACACCAACACCGAAATCTGGGAAGACGGGCGGCTGATGTCTTTGGAGTCACGAACGGACAATGACGGTACCCCCTACCAGGTGTCCGCCGTCGCGTCGGGGGATTCGGTGCTGATCGACGGGTCTCAGGGGCGTGTGACGGCCCCGGCCGACATCCTGACCACCAGCTATTGGAACCGGGAAATCCTGCAACGGGATGTCCTGCTCGATACCCAGCGCGGTCGCCTGATACCGGTCCGCTTCACGCCTGAGACGGCGGAATCCGTCGTGGCCGGTGGCCAGACGGTGCCGGCCCAGCGCTATCGCATGTCGGGGCCGGTCGAACTGGACATCTGGTTCAGCGATGTCGGGCAGTGGGTGAAGATGCGGTTCGTCGCGCGCGGGTCGGAAATCGACTACGTGCTGGAACCGGGCAACACCGTCGCGCGCACCGGCTGACGGCCAAACCGTTGGCCGCCGACACAAAGCAGCAATGCGCAGCCCTGCGGGTGATCTTGGGCGACCAGCTGGCGCCCGATATCGCCGCGCTGGACGATCTGGATCCGGCACGCGACCGGGTGCTGATGATGGAGGTGATGGAAGAGGCGACCTATGTCCGCCATCACCCCAAAAAGATCGCCTTTATCTTCTCCGCCATGAGGCACCATGCGGCGGCGCTGCGCAGGCGGGGCTTGACCGTCGATTACGTGACGCTGGACGATCCCGAAAACACCGGAAGCTTCCGGGGCGAGATCGCGCGCGCCGTCGGTCGCCTTTCCCCCGACCGGATCGTCGTGACGGAACCCGGCGAGTACCGGGTCAGATCTGACATGAACAAGTGGGCCGATACCCTTGGCCTGCCCGTCGAAATCCGAGAAGACACGCGTTTCTTCTGCTCGATCGAGACGTTCGCGCGCTGGGCGAGCGGACGGCGCGAGCTGCGCATGGAAACGTTTTATCGTCACATGCGGCGGGCCCATGGCGTGCTCATGGACGATGCCGACCAACCGGTGGGCGGGCGCTGGAACTATGACAAGGACAACCGCAAGACGTTACCGGAAAACATTGAGATCCCGGACCCTTTTCAAGTTCGGCCGGACGCGGTCACGCGGGACGTTATGGATCTGGTGGCAGAGCGGTTCGGGGACCATTTCGGCGATCTGGAACCGTTCTGGCTCCCCGTCACCGCCGCCGATGCGGGTCGTGCCGCCGACCATTTTATCGCCCATGGCCTGGCCCGGTTCGGCGACTATCAGGACGCCATGCGGCGGGATCAGTCTTTCCTGTTCCATTCCCTGCTCAGCCCGCATCTGAATGCCGGACTGCTGGATCCGAAGGAACTGGTCCGGCGTGTCGAGGCGGAATACCGCGCCGGCCGTGTGCCGCTGAACGCCGCCGAAGGGTTCATCCGCCAGATCCTGGGTTGGCGCGAATTCGTGCGCGGGATCTATTGGCTGAAAATGCCGGACTATGAGCAGACCAATGCGTTGGACGCCCACCGTCCGCTGCCGGATTTTTATTGGACCGGCGATACGGCCATGACCTGCCTGGCCCAAAGCATCGGCCAGACCCGGCGGGAAGCCTATGCGCACCATATCCAACGATTGATGGTGACGGGCAACTTCGCGCTGCTGATCGGCGCCGCGCCGGAGGCCGTTTGCCGTTGGTATCTGGAGGTCTACGCCGACGCCTATGAATGGGTGGAACTGCCCAATACCCATGGCATGGCCCTGTTCGCCGATGGCGGCATCATGGGATCCAAGCCCTACGCCGCCGGCGGCGCGTACATCAATCGCATGTCCAACTATTGCAAGGACTGCGCCTACGACGTTCATGTCAAAAGCGGGCCGGACGCGTGCCCCTTCAACTATCTGTATTGGAACTTTCTGGAGGAGAACCGCGCCATGCTGGGCCGCAACCCAAGGCTGAGCCTTCCCTATCGTACGCTCGACCGGATGGATCCGGATCGGCGGGCAGAAATCGTCCGCGACGCGGCGATCTTTCTGGAAGCGCTCGACACCGGCGCCGGCGAAGCGCCCGGCGGTCAGCCGGCGCTGACCGGATTGTCGACGTGACGACACCCGCCAACGGCTGCGCCTGGATCACCGGCGCCAGCAGCGGCATCGGCCGGGCCCTGGCGCTCAAGCTTGCCGGCCAGGGCTGGACCGTGGTCGCCAGCGCCCGCGGCGCCGAAGCGCTTGACGCGCTGACGCGGGAGGCGTCGGGAACCGTCCATGCGGCGCCGTGCGACGTGACCGAGCTCGACCAGGTGCGCGCGGTGGTGGCCGCCATCCGTCGGGATCACGGACCGATCGCCCTGGCCGTGCTCAATGCCGGGACCTTCAAGCCCGACGACGTGCGGCACTTCGATGCGCAGCAGATCGGTTCGGTCATCGATGTCAACCTGATGGGCACGGTCCATTGCGTCGATGCCCTGCTGCCCGACTGGATCGAGCGGCGCCAGGGCCATCTTGCCGTGGTGTCCTCGGTGGCCGGGTATCGCGGCTTGCCGACCTCGGTCTCCTATGGCGCGACCAAGGCGGCGCTGATCAACATGTGCGAGGCGCTGAAGTTCGATTTCGACCGGCTGGGTCTGGTCTGCCAGGTGATCAATCCGGGGTTCGTGCGGACCCCTTTGACCGACAAGAACGACTTTCCCATGCCTTTCCTGATGGAGGTGGAGGACGCGGTCGATCGGATTGTCGACGGGCTGGGCTCCCGGCGGTTCGAAATCACCTTCCCGCGTCGCTTCGCCTATATGCTGAAGCTGATGCGCTGCCTGCCGTACGGGCTCTATTTTCCGCTGGTGCGGCGGGCCACCAGAAAATGACCGGACCCGCGATGGGCAAGGTCGATGGCCCGGCCCAGGCCTACGCCCGCTTCTGGCAGGACATGACGCCGGCCAGCCTCGACCGGCTGGATACCGTTTTTGCGCCCGATATCCATTTTCGCGACCCGTTCAACGATGTACGCGGTCGGGACAGGATGCGGGCGATCCTGGATCACATGTTCACCGCCACCCAGAAGCCGCGCTTTGTCGTGACCGATATCGCCGAGAGCGGTCGCGCCGCCTATCTGCGCTGGGATTTCACCTTCGAGGTTCGCGGACGGGCCCTGCGCATTGAAGGGATCAGCGAGGTGCGCTTCAACGCCGACGGCCTGGCGGTCGAGCACATCGATCACTGGGACGCCGCCGCCCAGTTTTACGAACGGCTGCCGGCACTGGGCGGTCTTCTTCGGCTGATCCGGCGGCGGATGGCCGTTTAGAGCGCGATCGTCATTGGTGGAAGCGGGCCCGCTTCCACCAATGACGTGAATCGCTCTCTAACTCTATGAATTGAGTAGGATT
>JBQLZQ010000087.1:0-43946 GCA_052168355.1 Inquilinaceae bacterium | reverse complement strand
AATCCTACTCAATTCATAGAGTTAGAGAGCGATTCACGTCATTGGTGGAAGCGGGTCCGCTTCTACCAATGACGATCGCGCTCTAAGGCCTGTTGAGATTCATCGAGAGTTTATGACGGCAGCTGCGAGATGGATGATGGCGTTGAAGCTCTGGTCGGTTTTGTCGGCGCGCATGGCGATACGCTTGAACTCTTTGAGTTTGCAGAAGAAGTTCTCGATCAGATGACGCCATTTGTACATTTCGGCATCGAGCGGCAGGGGCTTGGCGCGGCGTGGGTGTTGGGAGATGACGATCTTGGCGCCGCGCTCGTTGAGGTTGGCGATGATGGTGTTGCTATCAAAGGCCTTGTCGGCGATCAGGGCGCCAAAGGAGAGACCGTCGATGAGCGGCGGCACGCCGACCGTATCGAAGCGGTGGCCGGGCAGCAGGACGAAGCGCACCAGGTTGCCGAGCGCATCGGTGAGCGCCAGAACCTTGGTGGTCATGCCGCCCTTGGAGCGACCTATGGCCTGGCTCTGAGTCCCCCTTTTGCGCCTTGGCCGTGGCGGTGGATCTTGACGATGGTGGCGTCAACCATGGCGTATTCCATGTCGGGTTGGTCCGAGCAGGCTTCGAAAAGCCGAACGAAAACATCGGCTTTGACCCAATCGCGGTATCGCTTGAACACCGTATTCCAATTGCCAAAGCCTGCCGGCAGGTCGCGCCACGGGCTTCCCGTGCGCACCACCCACAACACGGCCTCGACAAAGCGCCGGTTGTCGACGCCGCTACGCCCGGGGTCCGTCGGCTTGCCCAGGCAATGCGGTTCCATTTTCGCCCATTGGGCGTCCGTCAGTACAAAGCGTTCCATCCGAAGCTTGAATCACAAACAAGCATCAATTGGAATCCTAAATCTCAACAGGCCTTAGACGGTCAGCGCCGCCCGGCCAGTTTCCAGATCAGCGGCAGCAGGCCGGCGGCCAGGGTCAGCTTCAGCGCCTCGCCAAGCAGGAACGGGGTCAGGCCCCAGGCCAGGATCGGCTTGTCCCACCCCATCAGCGTGCCCAGCCACAACAGCCCCGGCACGTACAGAACGACAAGACCGGCCAGCATGGCCAGGGCGGTGGTTCCGGGGTTGCGGTCCCAGCCGCGCTGGGCCAGCCAGCCGACCATGGCGGCGGCCAGCACGAAGCCCAGCAGATAGCCGCCGGTCGGTCCGGCCATATAGGCCAGGCCGATGCCCTTGGCCGGGGTCCCGACGAACACCGGCAGGCCGGCCGCGCCCTGCGCCAGGTAGAGCAGCACGGTCGCCGATCCCAGCCGCCAGCCCAGGGTCGCGCCCAGGGTCAGCACCACGAAAGTCTGCATGGTCATCTCGACCGGCCAGAACGGCACCATGATCTTGGCCGACAGGGTCAGCAGCAGGCTGCCGGCCACGGCCAGGATGGCGGCGCGCCAGAACCGCCCGATCCCCCGCGACGGCCACAGGGACGCGGCCAGGGTGGGGTAGGCGGCGGCGGAGGTCAGAGGGGCCATGGACATGGCGGATAAATCCTTCCGGTTGGTCGTCTTGTCGGGTCGAAGGACGGGGCGGTTAGACCCACCCCGGTCAGGGAAACACGCGGTCGAAGATATCGTCGACATGCTTGGTATGGTAGGCCAGAGTGAACAGTTGGGCCAACTGTTCGGATGTCAGGTGCCGCGCGATGTCGGCGTCGGCCTGCAGCAGAGCCAGGAACTTGCCCTTGCCGTCCCATACCGGCATGGCGTTGCGCTGCACGGCGCGATAGGCGTCCTCCCGGCTCATGCCGGCCTGGGTCAGAGCCAGCAGCACCCGCTGCGAATGGATCAGTCCGCCCAGCCGCTCCAGATTGGCGGTCATCGTCTCGGGATGGACCACCAGCTTGTCGACCACGCCGGTCAGCCGGGCCAGCGCGAAATCCAGCGCGATGGTCGCGTCGGGCGCCAGCACCCGCTCGACCGACGAATGGGAGATGTCGCGCTCGTGCCACAGGGTCACGTTTTCCAGGGCCGGCACAACGGCGGCCCGCACCACCCGCGCCAGACCGGTCAGGTTCTCGGTCAGCACCGGGTTGCGCTTGTGCGGCATGGCCGACGAACCCTTCTGGCCCGGCGCGAAATACTCCTCGGCCTCGCGCACCTCCGTGCGCTGGAGATGGCGGATCTCGGTCGCCAGGTTTTCGACCGACGCCGCGATCAGCCCCAGCACCGAAAAGAAATGGGCGTGCCGGTCGCGCGGGATCACCTGGGTCGACACGGGCTCGGCCCGCAACCCCAGCTTTTCCGCCACATGCGCCTCGACCCTGGGGTCGATGTTGGCGAAGGTGCCGACGGCGCCGGAAATGGCGCAGGTGGCGATGTCGGTCCGGGCCGCCTCGAGGCGCGCGCGGTTGCGGGCGAAGGCTGCGTAGTGGCCGGCCAGCTTCAGACCGAACGTCGTCGGCTCGGCGTGGATGCCGTGGCTGCGGCCGATGCACACCGTGTGCTTGTGCTCCCGCGCCCGGCGTTCCAGCGCCGCCAGCAGCCCGTCGATGTCGGCCAGCAGCAGGTCGGCGGCCTGGGTCAGCTGGACCGCCAGACAGGTGTCCAGCACGTCCGACGAGGTCATGCCCTGGTGGACGAAGCGCGCGTCGGGGCCGACATGCTCGGCCAGATTGGTCAGGAAGGCGATGACGTCGTGGTGGGTTTCCCGTTCGATGGCGTCGATCCGGGCGGCGTCGAAGGCGCCCTTGGCCCGCACGGTCTTGGCCGCCGATTTGGGAATGACGCCAAGCTCGGCCTGGGCGTCGCAGGCATGGGCCTCGATCTCGAACCAGATCCGAAAGCGGTTGTCCGCCTCCCAGATCCGGGTCATGTCGTGGCGGCTGTAGCGTGGGATCATGGTTGCGTCTCGGTGGGATGGACAGGCAAGGGCGCCGGCGGGCCGGACCATAGCAGCCGTTGGCGGGTCATACCAAATTTCACTTATAGTGCCTCATAGAGATCGCGCCCGCGACCCGTCGGGTAGGAGGAAAGCCGCGGGCGATGCGGCGCATCGGCAAGGCTTTCCGACGCCCTCCGACGGGACGCGGACGCGACCGGTCCGGCGGTTTCCCGAGACTCTTGGACCGCGTCGCGTCCGCCTTGCGATGCGCCGCGTCGCGGCATCGGCCGCTTCTGGCCAAAAGTCTCGGGAAACCGTCTCTATGGGGCACTATCAGTGAAACTTGGTATTAGGGAAACGCCGGATCGCCCGGGGTCGGGCGGTACAGCCGCCGCAGCAGGATCGGGGTCAGGTACATCGGGATCTGATAGCAGCCGATGAACAGCAGCAGCGGGTCCGTCACCGAGGCCGGCAGCGCGGTCAGGAACAGGGCGAGGTTGCGGTTTCCCGCGGGGATGGCCAGCGGCGCGACAAGACGGGCCGGTCCCAACCGGCGCAAGGTCAGCGCCATTGCGATCTGCAGCCCGAAATTGGCGGCGAAGGCGATGGCCAGCACCCGCATCAGGCCGGCGGGGTTCGCCCACAGGGCCGGACCCACCGATGACATCAGCCCGATCACCACCACCGCCAGGGCCATGGCCGACATCCCGTCGATGGCGCTCAAGGCGGCGGGCGAGGGGTGTTTGATAAAGACACCCCGGATGAGAAAGGCCGCGCCGGCCGCGCCGCCGATGACCAGCAGCAGCCGCGCCGCGGCGGCCATGACGTCCCCAGCGTCGCCCAGCGACGGCGCCAGCCAGAACACCGGCACCACCGTTGCCGCCAGGATCGCCGTGCCGACCACCAGCAGACGCAAGGACGGCGCGGGATCGTTGCCGGTCAGCAGCGTCAGGTTGGGACTGCCGGAAATGGGCGGCGCCGCCAGCATCAGGATCAGCGCCGTGGCAACGGGTCCGCCCCATCCGACAAGGGCGAACCCGAGGATGGCGGCGACGGGAAGGGCGACCTGATAGAGCAGGGCGATGCCCAGCGATCCGCGCATGTCGGACAGGGCGCCCAGGGTCTGCCGCGGCCCGACGCGCAGGGCCGCGATAAACAGCAACCCCACCACCATCTCGCCGATCCAGGGCTTCATCGCCAACGCCAGATCCGGCAAGGCGATCCCGGCCGCCAGGCCCAGCACCAGGACATGGCGGCCATGGCGCGCGGCGAAACCGAGGGCGCGGATCACGGGGTGCACGGGCGCGCGGTCAGCCCGCGACGCTGGGGCGCATCTGGTCGGGCAGCCAGGTGGCGAGATCGGGAAAGACGATAAGAACGAAAACCATCCCGACCATGATCAGGAACATGGGAAAGGCGGCGCGGGCGATGTAGTTCATCTCGTGCCCGGTCATGCCCTGCAGCACGAAAAGATTGAAGCCGATCGGCGGGGTGATCTGGGCCATCTCCACGACCACCACGATAAAGATCCCGAACCAGACGATGTCGATGCCCACTTGCCGGATTATCGGTTCGACCACGGCGATGGTCAGCACCACGGAGGAGATGCCGTCCAGAAAACATCCGATGACGATGTAGAACACCATCAGGATCATCAGAAGCTCGAAACGGGACAGCTCCAGGGCGCCGATCCATTCGGCCAGGCCGCGCGGCAGTCCGGTGAACCCCATCGACAGCGACAGAAAGGCGGCGCCCGACAGGATCAGCGCGATCATGGCGGACGTGCGCATCGCCCCGAACAGGCTTTCGACAAAGGTGGCGCGGGTCAGCGATCCCTGCAGCGCGGCCAGGATCAGCGCCCCGATCACGCCGATGGCCGCGGCTTCCGTCGCCGTGGCAAGGCCCAGATACATCGACCCGATGACCGCCAGGATCAGAAGCAGGACCGGAACGAGAAACCGCGACATCCGCAGCCGGCTCGCCAGGGTCGTGGCCGGCTCCCGGTCCGGGCGGTAGCCGGGCGAAAGCTTCGCCACCGCCACGACGTAGGCCATGAACATCGCGGCCAGGACCAGACCGGGGACGATGCCGGCGATGAACAGCTTGGTGATCGACTCATTGATGGTCACGCCATAGACGATCAGCGTCAGGGACGGCGGGATCATCAGGCCCAGCGTGGCCGATCCGGCCAATGTGCCGATGATCTGCCTTTCCGGATAGCTGCGCCGCCGCAGCTCCGGGATCGACATCTTGCCGACCGTGGTCAGCGTCGCCGCCGAGGAGCCGGAGACGGCGGCAAAGACGGTACAGCCCACGACGTTGGTGTGCAGCAGCCCGCCGGGCAGACGGGCCATCCAGGGCGACAGGCCCTTGAACATGTCTTCGGACAGCCGCGTCCGGAACAGGATCTCCCCCATCCAGATGAACAGCGGCAGGGCCGTCAGCGTCCATGACGACGCCGATCGCCAGATGATGGTCATCATGGCGTCGCCGGCCGGGCGCGCGGTGAACATCTCCATGCCCACCCAGGCCACGCCAAGCAGGGCCAGACCCACCCAGACCCCGCTTCCCAGCAGCAGAAACAGCACGAACAGAAAAAGACCGACCGGGATCAGATCCTGCATGGGTCAGCCGTCCGCCGGCCGGTCGAGCGCCGCTTGGCGAACGTTGTCGCCCCTTGTGACCAGCAGGCTGATCAGGTTGTCGGCGAAGCAGACGGCCAGCAGAACCGCGCCGGCGGCCATCGGCGCCTGGGGGACCCACAGCGGCAGGGCGTCCTGACCCTGGCTGATATCGTTCAGCCTGTGGGACCAATAGACCGTCTTGACGGCATAGTAGGCGAGATAGATGGACGCCGCGGTGCCGATGGCAAAGCACCACAGCTCCGCCCAGTATCGCCGCCGTCCCAACGCCGACAGCAGCAGCGTCACGCGGATATGGGCGCCGCGGTTGAGCGCGTGGGCAAAGGCCAGGAAGGATGCGGACGCCATCAGATATCCGGCGTATTCCGACGACCCGTGAAACGACAGGCCGGTCCATCTGGCGGCCATCTGCAGGACGATCACCACGAGGATGAGCACCAGGCAAAGGGCCGCCAGCATGGCCGCGCTGTCATAGAGTGCGTCGAGCGCGCGTCGGATCGCCGATGCCATGATCAGCGTGTCGGACGGCGTGCCGAGGCCGCCACCGAAAGCACCCGCGATCCCCGGACCACGCTACATCGCCTTGTAGGCGTCGACGATGGCCTTGCCGTCATCCCCGGCGGCGCCCATCCATTCCTCGGTCATGGTTTCGCCGAACGCCGAAAGGTCGCCTTTCAGCGCCTCGCTGGGGGCGGTCACCGTCATGCCGTTGTCGGCCAGGGCCTTCAGGGTGGCGGTCGAGATCTCCTCGGACCTGGCGGCGCCATCGGCCGCGGCCTTGGCGCCGCAGTCCATGACCACCGCCCGCGTCGCCTCGTCCAAGGCGGTCCAGGCGTCCTTGTTGACGAACACGGTGTTGCGCGGCAGCCACGCCTGCACGTCGTAGAAATGGGTCAGGCTTTCCCACACCTTGGAATCCACGCCGGTCGATCCCGACGAGATAAAGCTTTCGGCCACCCCGGTCGCCAGCGCCTGGCTCAGCTCCGCCGCCTCGATCTGGACCGGCGCCATGCCGGCGAGTTCGGCGATGCGCGCGGTCGCGGCGTTGTAGGCGCGGAACTTGATGCCCTCCATGTCGGCCGCCGAATTCACGTCCTTCTTGAAGTAGAGGCCCTGCGGCGGCCACGGAACGGCGTAGATGTAGACCAGGTTCTGCTCGTCGAGGACGGCGCTGAGCTTGTCCCGGGCGGCCGCCCACAAATCGGCGGATTCGGCATAGGAGGTGGCCAGGAACGGTACGGAATCGACCCCGAACAGCGGGTTCTCGTTGGCATGCGCGGACAGAAGTCGCTCACCGATGGGCACCTGTCCGGTCTGGACGGCGCGCTTGATGTCGTTGCCGGCGAACAGCGATCCGCCCGGATGGGTAACGATTTCCAGCGCCCCGCCGGTGCCGTCGGTGACGCATTGGGCAAAGGCCGCCCCGTTCTCGGAATGGAAGTTCGATGCCGGATAGGCCATCGGCATATCCCATTTCTCGGCAAAGGCGGCGGTGCCGGCGCCCATGGTCAGCACGGTCGTGGCCAGAAGTGTCGAAATACGGCTCATTGCCTCGGTCTCCTGCTTGCGGCGTTTCCTGTGAACGTCCCGGAACGGGATTGCCTCTATCGGAACCGCGAAGGGGCGTAGGGCGCAAGGTCAAAGTTCGGCGTTCGTCCGGAAATGAGCTGGGACAGGATGCGACCGGTCTTCGGCCCGCCGGTCAGGCCGACATGATGATGCCCGAAGCCCAGGAACGCGCCGCGCGCGCCCGGGACCTCGCCGATCACCGGGATGGAATCGGCGGGCGCCGGCCGATGGCCCATCCACTCGGTCGTTTTGGTCCACCGCAGCCCGGGCAGCGCCGACCGCGCGTTGCGCATCAAGAGATCGAAGGGCGCGCGCGACGGCGGCGCCTCCAGACCGCCGAATTCGACGATGCCGGCCAGCCGCAACCGCCCGTCCATGGGGGTAATCACGAACTTTCCGGCGGCGATCATGAACGCCGCGCGCGGCACCATTGTCGGCTCCCACAGATCGACATGGTAGCCGCGTTCGCTTTCCAGCGGCACCTCCAGCCCCAGGGTGCGGCACAGCGCCTTGGACCACACCCCGGCGGTGATCGCCGCCGCGGCGCAGGGCAGGGTTTCGCCGGCGACCCGCACCCCGGTCACGCGGCCATCCTCGACCGCGACATCCGTCACCTCGCCCCGGACAAGGCGGCCGCCTTGGGCCACGACATGGGCGGCCAGATCCTTCACATAGCGGCTCGGGTCGGCAATCGTGCCGTGACCGCCCAGCCGCGCGGCAAAGCCCAGATGCGGCGCGAACGCCGGTTCGTAGGCGCGAAAGGCGTCGCCGTCCAATTCGTCCCACGTGAAGCCGTGGTCGCGGCGGATATCCCAGCCAAAGGCGTCCCGCGCAAAATGCGCCCGGTCGTCATAGACGAAAACATAATCGCTGGGCGTCAGCCATCGGTCCGCGCCGGTGCCCGAGGCCAGGGCCTGGTGGTCGGCCAGGCTGTCGCCGACGATGGGCGCCAGGGCGGCGGCGATGCGCCGTGCCTCGTCCGCCGTACAGTGGGTGAGATAGCGTCGCAGCCACGGCGCCAGCCGGGGCAGGTAGGACCATTTCAGGAAAAGCGGCTGGTTGGGGTCCAGCAGCATGGCCGGAGCCTTGCGGACCAGCCCGGGCACCGTGATCGGCACGATGGAGCAGGCGGCCAGCACCCCGCCATTGCCAAAGCTGGTGCCGTCGCCCGGCGCGCCCCGGTCGATCAGGATCACGTCGTGCCCGTCGCGCTGCAGCCAGATCGCCGTCGACACGCCGACGATGCCGGCGCCGATCACCGCCACCACCGGCTTTTGCGTCACGCCGTCCGCTGCCCCGCCCGTCAAAACAGGTTCAGGCTGCGCAGGCTGGCGTGGCCCTTGGCGGCGATGATGATGTGGTCGTGGACGGTGACCCCGACCGCGGCGGCGGCCGTCTCCACCTCCTTGGTCATGGCGATATCCGCCCGCGACGGGGTCGGGTCGCCGCTGGGATGGTTGTGGACCAGGATGACGGCGCTGGCGCCCAGTTCCAGTGCCCGCTTGGCGACCTCGCGGGGATAGACCGGGGTATGGTCGACGGTGCCGCGCTGCTGCACCTCGTCGGCGATCAGCGCGTTCTTGCGGTCCAGGAACAACAGGCGGAACTGCTCCGCCTTCTCGTACTTCAGCGCGACGGTCAGGTAGGCCATCAGCTTGTCCCAGGATCCCAGCACCGGGCGGGCCACCGCTTCCTCGCGCAGCATCCGTCCGGCCGCCGCGGCCACCGCCTTGAGACCGGCGACGGACGCGGCGCTCAACCCGCCGCGCCGTTCGAGCTGCAGCGGCTCTGCCATCAGGACGGCGCCCAGGGAGCCGAATTCCTTGAGCAGCGTCTTGGCCAGGGGCTTGACGTCGCGGCGCGGGATCGATCCGAACAGCAGCAGTTCCAAAAGCTCGTAGTCGGGCAGGCTGTCGGGCCCGGCGGCCAGGAACCGCTGGCGCAGACGGTCACGGTGGCCGGTATAATGGGGCTGCGCCGTGCTGTCCGGGGCGGGTGGCTCGGATGGTGCTGCCGGCGGCGGGTCGGAGCGGCGCAAGGCTTCTCAGGCCGATGCCGCGTAGGGCGGCTTGGTATGGCCGGCCGGCGACAGGGTGAAGATCTCGACCCCGTCGTCGGTGACCGCCACCGAATGCTCGAACTGGGCCGACAGGCTCTTGTCGCGGGTCACGGCGGTCCACCCGTCCGACAGGATCTTCACGTCGTAGCGGCCGGCGTTGATCATCGGTTCGATGGTGAAGAACATGCCGGGCTGGAGCGTCGTGCCCGCACCCGGCTCGCCGAAATGCAGGATGCTGGGCGGCGCGTGAAACACCTGTCCCAACCCGTGGCCGCAGAAGTCCCGGACCACGGAAAACCGCTCGCCCTCGGCATAGCTTTGGATGGCGTGGCCGATGTCGCCCAGGGTCGCGCCGGGGCGCACGGCGGCGATACCGCGCATCATCGCCTCGTAGGTGACGTCGACCAGCCGCCGCGCCTTGACCGAAACCCGGTCGCCGGCGAAATACATGCGGCTGGAATCGCCGAACCAGCCGTTCAGGATGACGGTGATGTCGATGTTCAGGATATCGCTGTCCGTCAGCCGCTTGTCGCCCGGAATGCCGTGGCACACCACATGGTTCAGCGAAATGCAGGTCGCCTTGGGATAGCCGCGGTAATGCAGCGGGGCGGGCACCGCCCCATGGTCGCGGATAAAGGTCTCGGACAGCCGATCCAGTTCGCCCGTGGTCACCCCCGGCTCAACGAACCCGGTGATGTAGTCCAGCGCTTCGGCGGCCAGGCGCCCGGCCCGGCGCATGCCCTCGAATTCGGCCGGGCCGTGGATCGGGATCCCGTCGACCTCCGCGCGGATCGGCGCCGTGCCTGGCTGCGCGCTCTGATTCACGATCTGTCTGCCCTTGTCCATGGTTCCGCCTTGCCGTTGCCCGGGTCGGTCGCCCGCCGTCCCTCGCAGCCCTTTTCCTATACCACCACCGGCAGGGGCCGATCCACGACGATGGAGCGGGTGGAAATGGTGCAAGCATAGCACAGCGCTTCCACCCCGGCCGCCATGGCCGTGTCCAGCCCGCGCGCGTAGGTGCGGTCGATATCGCCGGCTATCCGGAAATCGGTACAGTCGGACCGTTGTACAAGGTACAGCATCACCGACCGCGCGCCGGACCGGACCATATCCGCCAGTTCGATCAGATGTTTGGCCCCGCGGGCGGTGACGCAGTCGGGGAATTCCGCGCTGTCGGGGTGGGGGCCGTCCGGCCGGCGCAAATGGACGTTCTTGACCTCGACATAACAGGGCGGGCGCCCCTCGGCCCCGTCCAGGAAAAGGTCGATCCGGCTGTTGGCGCCATAGCGGACTTCCCGCCGCTGGATGGCGTATCCGGCCAGTTCGGGGATCTGGCCGGCCAGGATGGCGTCGGCCGCCAGACGGTTCGGGAGACCGGTGTTGATCCCCACCATGCCGCTGTCCAGGCGCACCAGTTCCAGCGTGTAGCGCAGCTTGCGGGTCTTGCCGGCGTGATCCGACAACCACACGGGCAGGCCGGGCGTGTTCAGACCGGTCATGGCCCCGGGGTTGGGGCAATGGACGGTGACCATGGCGCCGTCGGCCAGTTCGACATCGGCCAGAAAGCGTTTGTAGCGGCGGACGAGCCGCGCTTCGATTAAGGGGGGAGCGAATTCCATGACGGGCGGCACCCTATAGGGCGACCCCGGCCGGGGGCAAGCCGTTGCGCCGGACGGGGGCGGGTGCTATGGCGCATTGCGACACCCCGACACCGTGGACCCGATCCTCCATGACCGATCCCGTCGAATCGACACCCGCCCAGACACCGGCCAAGACCGTGACAGCCTGCCTGATCATCATCGGCAACGAGGTTCTGTCGGGCCGCACCCGCGATGCCAACCTGCCCTATCTGGCGACGCGGCTGAACGAACGGGGCATCCGCCTGCGCGAGGCGCGGATCGTGCCCGACGTGGAAGAGGAAATCGCCGACGCCGTCAACGCCTGCCGGGCCCGCTACGACTACGTTTTCACAACCGGCGGCATCGGTCCCACCCACGACGATATCACCGCTGCGTCGATCGCCGTGGCCTTCGGTCTGCCGCTGGAAGAAAACACCGACGCCGTGGCGCGGCTGGAGGCCCACTATCCGCCCGGCGAACTCAACCCGGCGCGCCGACGCATGGCGCGGATGCCGGAAGGGGCCACCCTGATCGACAATCCGGTCAGCACCGCGCCCGGCTTCCAGATCGGCAACGTGCTGGTCATGGCCGGGGTGCCGCAGATCATGCAGGCCATGGTCGACGGCGTGCTGCCCCGCCTGGCCGGTGGTGCCCCCGTCCTGTCGCGCAGCGTAACCTGCGACCTGCCGGAAAGCATGCTGGCGCCGGGGCTGGAAGAGATTCAGGTTCGCTATCCGGCCGTCGACATCGGCAGCTACCCACGGTTCGGCCGCGGCCGGTTCGATCTCAATATCGTTCTGCGCGGCACCGACGGCGCCAGTCTGGACCAGGCGGCGGGGGACGTCGCGACCCTGATCGGCGGTTTGGGCGGTACGGTGGACTCGACCGGGTGAGGCAATGGTGACAGGGTTAACCCGCCCGCCACCGGAACAAGGAGATGACGCGTCATGGGATCCATCGATTGGGCCTATCTGTTCACGTCGGCCAACGGCCGGATCCGACGCACGCACTGGTGGATCGGCGTCGCCGTGCTGTTCGCGATCGGCATCATCAGCCGGATTCTGTTCGGGGACGAGGGGCTGGTGCCCTTCGCCATCGGCATCTTCATGCTGGTCGCGGGGATCATGCTGCACATCAAGCGGTGCCATGATCGCGGCAAATCCGGCTGGTGGTGCCTGCTGCTGCTGATCCCCCTTGTCGGGTTCCTATGGGCCCTGATCGATCTGGGCATCCTGGAAGGGACCGACGGCCCCAACCGCTTCGGCGAGGCGCCGAAGGCCTGATCTACAGGCAGGACACCAGTTCCAGGGTCGCCGTCAGGGGCAGATGGTCCGATGCGATGCGGGAAAGGTGGCTGCGCGGCACGGCGATGTCGGTGACCCGCAGGCCCGGCCCCACGAAGATGTGATCGATCCGTACGGCCGGCAGGCGGCTGGGAAACGTCGGGCGCGGCGGCCGGTCGGCCAGGATCTGGGCATCGTGCCAGGACATGGCGCGGATGCGCCGGTAGGCGGGTGAGACGGGCCGAGCGTTGAAGTCGCCGCACAGGATGGCCGGTCCCGTGCAATCGGGATGGCCAAGCCAGTCCGGCCCCAGCAGCGCCTCGACCTGTCTCACCCGTTCCGCGCCGCCCAGCCCCAGATGGGTGTTGACGATCTGAACCTCGACATCTCCGACCGTCACCGCGACCCACAGGGCGCCGCGCGGTTCGCGCCGGGATATGCCGGGCAACGCCCCGGCCTTGACCAGGCGCATCGGCAGCGCCGTCAGCACGGCGTCGCCATAACGTTCGGCCGCGACATGGATGGCGGGATGAAAATGCACCTGCATCTCCAGCAGGTGGGCCAGCAGTTCCGCCTGATCGGTGCCGCCGGTGCGGGCGCGGCCGGCGTCGAGTTCCTGCAGGGCGACGATATCGGGGGCCTCGCGGGCGATGGCCTGGGCCACCCGCTCGGGCGACAGCCGTCCGTCCGTGCCGATGCAGCTGTGGACATTGTAGGTCATGATCCGAAAGGTGCCGGCGGGCGATCGTGCCGGCAGGTATCCCGTCGCCGTCCGGCGGCTCTTCAGGACGTCGAAGGCGGCGTCGCGAAGGGTGGATGGCCGCAGCGGGCCGTGTCGGTCCGCGTCCGGCAAGGCGCCCGCCGGGACCAAGGCGAAGCCATGGGTTTCCTGCGCTCCCGGGCCGGCATGGCCGCCATTCTCCATGGCGAAACTGACGGCGGGTCCGGCCGGGTCCCAGCCGCTGAGAACGAAGTCGCCGGCATCGGCGTGATGGACCAGGGCGATCAGGTCTTGGGCCACGCTGCCGACAAACGGATGGCCGGACCCCAGGATTTCGGAGGCCTGATCCGGCAGGGAAAACCGTCCAGCGGCGGTCCAGGCGGCGACGCGCCCCGGCCCGTCCGTCGTCAGGATCAAGGGGACCCGAGTCTCCGCCAGAAGGGCCGGGGCCAGGAAGGCGCGATCGGCGTCGGTCAGGGGCGTTGGCCAATAGACCAGTGCCAAAGGACCCTTCGCCGTGATCGTCGGCGCCGTCGGGGAGCGCGTATCCTGGCCCAGGCCCATGCGCGGCAGCAGATACCGGAACCAGCCGCCGCCCAGATAGCGCGCCCGTTCGAACGCCTCGCTGCCGGCCTGGCCCGGCGGCGTCGCGCGTTCGTCCTTCTCCGTCCGGTGCCGTTCGAGCCGGGCGTGGAAGTCCGACACGGCCCGGCGCAGCGATCGTCCATGGATTTCCTGGTATGGCCGGGTGGCCTCCTGGCCATGGTCGGAATAGATCCATACCTGAAAGTGCCGCCGGCGCGACCGGTGTGCCGCGCGCCACAATCGGCCGAGCGCATCATCGATGCCTTTCAGCGCCCAGTGGGCAAAGGCCGACGACGGGCCGCGGCGGTGGGCCTGTTCGTCATACCCCAGATAGTTGACATGAATGATCGGCATGCCGCGGGCGGCGTCGATGGAGGCGCCGATGGTCACGAAGTCGCGCAGCAGCACACAGACGGCGACGCGGGCCGGCACAAACCGCAGTTCGGCCGGTGGGCTTCGCCCCTCGGCCATGCCCCACACGGCATCTTTGAGCGCCAGCGCCAGTTCGATCATGGCCAGGACGCCGGCGCGCACGAAACTGAAAGCGTGGCTCAGCATGAACACCGCCACCCGCGACGGCGCGGCGGCGCGCAGCAGCGATCCCCATCCCAGGGCGGCCGGGCAGAAATGGGCCTCGGCGGCGCCACCCGTATAGATGTCGGCATAAACGCTGCCGCCGGCCAGCAGAGCCTTGCCCCGCGCCGCCAGCCTCGTCTCGACCGTGGCCGCCGCGCCCGGATCGTACATGAGCGCGACACGGCCGGTCTCGCCGTCCAGAAAGCTGAAGGCCGGCACGGCGGTGGGCACGCCGAAAAACAGCTCGCCCTGGACCGCCGGCGTGCTGGAGGGCAGTCCCGAATAGAAGGAGTCGAGCCGGTAGCCTTCCCGTGCCAGCAGGCCCGACAGGAACGGCATCCGGCCCCGGTCGAGAGCGGCCTGCAACTGGGGGCGCGACAGACCGTCGATCTGGATGAGAATAAGGCCGGGAGCGTCGGGATCGGTCCGTCGCGACAGCCCCAGCAGACGGATCGCCCAGTCGCTTCGGCTGAACAGCCGGCGCAGCCACGCCAAACCCGAACCGACGGTAGCGATCATCCGCCGACGATCAGGGCTCGAGACCCAAGGCCGCGCCCGCCGCTTCGGCCATCGTGCGCCACACCTGCCATTCGGCCTCGATCCGCCGTTGGGTTGCGGTCCATAGCGAGTACTCGACCGGTCGATCGACAAAGGCGCGGGACCGCAGCCCATCGTACAGCCGCAACGCCTTGTCGGCCGTCACGGTCAGGGAGTGCCGATGAACCGTCTCCTTGAGGGCGCCTTGAACCCGCGCGCGTCCTGCCGGATCGAGATCCGCGATCCAGCGCAAGCCTTCGGCGAAATCGTCCTCGGTTCCGTCGCCGGCGAGCAGTCGGCCGTTGCCGCGGTCCGTCACCACCTCCGAAACGCCGGGCGCGTCCAGCGCCGCCACCGGCACGGCGGCGGCCATGGCCTCGGTCACGACCATGCCCTGGGTTTCGGTCTTCGAGGAAAAGGCGAACACATCCATGGCGTGGTAGGCGTCGGCCAGGGCCGGCTGACCCAGCGGTCCCGTCAGCCGCAGCCGGTCGCCGAGCCCGGCCTGCTCGAAGATGTCCTGGATATCGGCACGCGACGGTCCGCCGCCGACCACCAGGAACATACCAGCGGGCCGGTCGGCCAGAAAGCGCGCGACCGACCGGGCGAGGAATGCGAGGTTCTTCTCCGGCGCCAGCCGCCCGACATGCCCGACCACGTAGGCGTCCGTGGCGATCCCGAACCGGGACCGGAACCCGGCTCCGTCGCCGGTGGCGAACAGGCGGGGGTCGACCCCCGTCGGCACCACCTCGATGTCCCGCTTGACCCCGCGTTCGCGCAGGATGTCGGCGATGGCCTGGCTGGGGGCGAACACCATGTCGCACAGATTGGCGTAGCGCGTGGACAGATGCACGACGAACCGTTTGAGGGTTTCGGAATCGCCCGGCACGTAGTGGGTATATTGCTCGTACATCGTGTGGTGGGTGAAGACCAGCGGCAGCTTGTTCACATAGGAAACCCGCAGCGCCGTATCCCCCAGCAGAAAGGGATGATGGGCATGGACGATGTCGGCGCCGAACGCCTCGATCCGTCGTTCCACCTCGCGGGTCGGCGGCAGGGCGACGGAAAAGTCGCTTCCGTTGAAGTGCTGGATGGCCGCCACGCGCACCGTGTCGGGATCGTCGATCCCCATGTCCGGAAATTCCGGCGCCACCACCATCACCCGATGGCCGCGCTGGCGATAGGCGCCGGTGAAGGCCTGGATCGACCGGGCCACGCCGCCGATATGCGGCGCGAAGGTATTGGTCAACATCAGGATGTTCACGGTGCCATGGCCCGGGCGAAGCGAGCCACGTCGGCCTTGGCGTCGGCCGTGACCCGGGCGTGGCCGGGCAGGTGGATGTCGATGGGCGGCGCGCCGTTTCTCCAGGCGCCGTGCCATGCCACGTTCACCTCGCCGTCCGTGGCCGTCACCGTGACGGTCACCGGACCGAACCGGGTCGGGGCCGGTCCGTAGGTCAGCGGCGCCTTGCCATCGCCATCCAGCCATTCCGCGGCGATGCCGGACGCCAGGATCAACCCATCGCCTTCCTCGCGGACGAAACAATGACGCATCATCAGGATCCATTCGGCGGCGGCCCAGATGTGCTGCCCGTCGCCCATGCAGCCACCGAGCGTGCGAGGGTGGATGGCTTCGGGCCATTGGCCGGTCGGCGATGCCAGCTCGGCGACGCGCTGGACCAGGCCGAACCACCGCGGATCGCCGGCCCGCAACAGCACCTGGGCGATGTGCAGGGTCAGATAGGCGTTGATGCCGGAATGGATCATATCCTGGAAGAACCCGCCGCGCACCAGGCACGAACCCATCAGGAAGTCGGCGGTGTCGCAGAGCCGCGAATCGTCCGGGGCGACAAGCCGCAGCGGATAGCCGACCGCCAGGGACCCGATGGCCCCCGGATCCAATCGGCGGTAGGGGGAGGCCGGCATGGCCGGACGACCCAGGCGCGTGGCGGCATGATCCAAACTGCGGTCGATGGCCGCCTGGAGCGACGCGGCGTCGGTCTCGAACTCAGCGGCGTGATCGTCGTCCCCGGCCGCGCGACACAGCCAGGCGGCGGCGCGCAGACCGGCCACCCCCCAGAAATCGTCCCAGTAGTAATAGTCGTTGGGACCCAGATGCTCGGCGCTGAAGCCGGGGGGCAGAAGCCCGGCATGGGGCGAGGGCGGGTTCTCCGCCACTCTCTTGCGCGTGATCCAGCGGCCGCCGCGCCGGATCGCCGTCATCCAGTCCGGCTTGGGCGGTCGGCCGGTGTCCTCGCAGAACCGCCGCATGATCCAGAGCGCCTGGCCGTTGCTGTCCCACTCCCCGTCCTGAGAGCGAAAATATCCGCTTCGGGTCTGGCGGGCGGGAAACCGGTCCAGCGCGCGCTCGGCCCGGTCGATCAGCCCGACCGCCAGCAGGCCCGAGATCAGAAAGGCCGCGTCCCGAAACCAGAACCGCTTGTAGGTGTAGGGGCCTGGGTAGACGTCCTCCGGCGAGTGGAGGATCAGGCTACTCACCGCCGCGTCGTGGAGCCGCTGGAACAGCGGGTCGGGCAGGGACAGGCGGCAGCGCCCCTCCAGGGCCATCCGCCAGCCCGGCAGCGCCCCGCCGGCCGGGGGGTCGCCCTCCATCGGGACGGTCGCGGACAGCCGCCGCCTCTGCCCCGGCTTGAGCGCGAACAGCGCCGCGGCCGTCGCCATGCCGATGTCGCACGCGCCGTGGCTCTGTTCGTCCCGATCGCGCAGATGGATGAAGACATCGCCGCCGCGATAATCGGACACGTGGTGGCTGTCGACCGGGTCCTCGAACGTCACCGCCGGCCGGCCGTCGATCCGCCAGGTCCGCCGGTCCGGCTCCAGATCCACCAACCCGACCAGGCTGACGCCTTCGGGGTTGTAGGGGCGCAGCGCGATCACCGCCCAGGCGTTCCGGTCGGCCATGGCATCCACGGTCAGCCGACAGCGCGGCTGGCCCGAGTCCATGTCCGCCGACACATGGGTCACAAGCTCCAGGCCATCGCCGCGCGTCGTGGTGGTCACCACCGGCGCGGGATCCAGGGTCAGGTCCTGGACGCAGTCCGTGGCGCGGGACGGAAGCAAGGCGGCGCCGTCGTCCGTGACGATCCAGACATCCATCGACCAGCCGTCGTGATGGGGGGTGAGCAGTCCACGCGGGTCGACGATGGGGAGTTCCGGATGGTCGGGCAGCCCGACGGCGGTCCAGTTGCGGTGGGTCAGGTTGACATGGGTGATCGAAAACGCGCGCGGCGTGAAGGATTCGTCGGCGGGATCGAACTGGCGTTCCACCCAGTAGGGCCAGACCCAGTCGAGATTGTGCTGAATGACGCGGCTGTTGATCAGCCCACGGGCGTGGAACACCACGCCGGCGCGCAGCAGCTCGATCGGTTCCGTCACCTCCGACGGCTGGGCAAAGCGCTGCAGGCGCGCGGACAGCGCCAGCGGGTCGAGAAAACCGTGCGACAGGGCGAACCGCCGCACCACGTATTTCCAGGGAAGCCAGCGGAAAACCATGATTCCTCCGGGTCCATGGTAGGACGACGGTGGAACGATGTCTCGATGTTGAGCCCCGAAGGGCTGCGACCTCAGGTCGCCGGGGCCAGATCCAGCAGGGTGCGGCAGAGATCCTCGGTCGAATACCCGCTGAGCCAGAGCTGCCGGTCGGTGTCGTCGCGCCGTCCCATGGGACCGGGGGTTCGCCGCCAGACCACGGCCAGGACGGGTTCACCGTTCTCGCTCCGCGCCGTCGCCTTGCGAAAGGCCTTCAGGTAGGCGTGGTCGATCACCAGAACGCGCGGCTTGACCCGGGCCAGCGCGTCGTCCAGCCGGCCGGGCGCGGAGACCACCTCGATCGGCGCGCCGTTGGCGGCGATCAGGGTGTCCCGCACCTGGGACGCTTCGGGTTCTGCGAGCATGAGCAACATAAGGCGACAATAAGGCCGCCCGGTTAAATCTTGCTGAAGTAACCCTAAGGAACCGTAATAAAAGAGTGCTCTATGGTTAACGTTGATAAACCATAATTGATATTACTTCAAATATGGATATGGAAATTCGACCTCTGTATTTCTCTTTACAATAATAAAGTCAAGGGCAGCGTAAGGCCTGCCCTATCTCAAGACGGTGTCTTACGCTTCGAAGCTGCTGGTGGTGTCGCGATCGCGGTCGTATCGTCTCGCGAGCGGAAATGGCGGCAACCAGGACTCCCGGCGGATGGTCCAGAGTTCGTAGGTTGGCTTCAGTTGGTCCGGGGCATCCAGGGAGCCCAGGTTCACTTCGATCTCGTCCGCGCTGCGTGCGAACACCGGCGAGCCGCAGCGCGGGCAGAAGAACCGCCCCTCGTAGTCGCGTGTGTCTCCCTCGACGGTCACCGCGTCCTGGGGAAAAATCGCGGACGCGTGAAAAAGGGCCCCATGATGCTTGCGGCAGTCGAGACAGTGGCAAAGGCCGACCCGGTATGGGCGTCCCCGCGCCGCAATTCGGACGTTGCCGCACAGGCAACCGCCGGTGAATCGGTCCATGTTGCGTGTCCTCCAGGCGATCGGATTGGTGAAAAGAACAGTCCTGTCATTGCCGTTGTCCACGCACGTGGAAGGCAAGCGACCTTACCCGGCCTTGAGGGCGGCGAAAGCCTCGGCGAACCGCTTGGCATTGGCGGCAAGGTCCGCCATGGACAGGCCCGGCTTGTAAAGCGCCGATCCCAAACCGAAACCGGTGGCCCCGGCCCGCCAATAGGCGGCCATGCTCTCCGGCGCGATGCCGCCCACCGGCAGCAGGTCGCACGTCTTGGGCAGGACCGCACGCCACGCCTTGACCACCGGCGGCGGCAGCGCCTCGGCCGGAAACAGCTTCAGGGCGTCGGCCCCCGCCGCCAGGGCGGCAAAGGCCTCGGTCGGGGTGGCCACGCCGGGAGCGCAGACCAGCCCGCGGTCCTTGGCCGCCCGGATGACGGCCTGGTCGGCGTGGGGCATGACGATCAGGCGGCCGCCGCTGTCGGCCACCCGTGCCACATCGCCGGTCGTCAGCACGGTGCCGGCGCCGATCAGGGCGCGGTCGCCGAAATCCCGCGCCAGGGCGGCGATGCTGTCGAAGGGGTCCGGGGAATTGAGCGGCACCTCGATCAGCGCAAAGCCGGCGTCGGTCAATGCCGCGCCGGCGGCGGGCGCCTCGGCCGGGGTCAGGCCACGCAGGATGGCGACCAGGGGCAGGGCGGCCATGCACTGGGTCAGATCGGGCGGCGGCATTGGCAATCCTCGATTACGGGATGGCGGGCGATCTCAGGCGTGGCGGCGGGCGTCCTCGATCACCTTGCCATCGTCGGGCAGGCTGTCCGGCGGGACAAGCACGACCTCGCCGCGCAGCTTCGTCACCGCCCGCAGGGTTTCGGCCAGGGCGCGGGCCAAGTCGTCTCCGCCTTGTGCCGTTTCCACCGTCAGGGTCATGGCGTCGGTACCGCCCTTCTCCGTCACCACCAGGCGCGCCTTGCGGCAAGGCGGGTGGCGGCGCAGCACCTCGGCCACCTGGGCCGGATGCACGAACATGCCCTTGACCTTGGTGGTCTGATCGGCCCGGCCCAGCCATCCGCGGATGCGCCGGTTGGTGCGGCCGCACGGGCTTGTCCCCGGCATCATCGCCGACAGGTCGCCGGTGGCGAAGCGCAGCAGCGGGTACACCCGGCTGAAGCTGGTGACCACCACTTCGCCGGTTTCGCCCTCGGTCACCGGATCGCCGGTGCCGGGCCGTACGATCTCGACCAGGATGTGCTCGTCCAGGATCAGCCCCTCGCGGGCCGCGCTCTGATAGGCGATCAGGCCGACATCCGCCGTCCCGTACCCTTCGGTGACGGCGATCCCCCGGTCGGCGTAGGCGGTTTTGAGCGGCGGCAGGAACGGTCCGCCCGAAACGTGGGCCAGGGTGACGGAGGAGCAGTCGAGCCCCAGGGCGTCGCCGCGCTCCAGGATGGCTTTGAGAAAATCCGGCGTGCCGATATAGCCCTTGGGCCGCAGATCGGCCACGGCCTGGGCCTGCTGGTCGGTGTTGCCGGCGCCGGCCGGGATCACCGTGCAGCCCAGCGCCTCGGCCCCCGTCTCGTACATCGCCCCGGCCGGCGTGAAATGATACGAAAAGCAGTTCTGAACCGTATCGCCCCGCCGCAATCCGGCGGCGAACAGGGCGCGCGCCGTGCGCCAGTAGTCGGGACCCGCGCCTTCCGGCTCGTAGATCGGGCCGGGCGAGGCGAAGATGCGGCGCAGGGAGCCCGATGACGCGACGGCCAGCCCGCCGAACGGCGGACGGGTCCGCCCCATGTCGGCCAGCGCCGCCTTGCGGGTGACGGGCAGGGTGGCCAACGCCGCGCGGCTGGCGATATCCATCGGCTCCACGTCGCGCAGCGTCGCGCGGTAATGCGCCGTCTGGCGCTTGGCCCTGGCCACGATCTCGGGCAGGGCGGCCAGGATCGACGCTTCCCGCGCATCGGCGGAACGGGTTTCGAGGCTGTCGTAGAACGCGCCTGTGCGGGACATCGGTTTCCGTCGGGATCGGGGGTCAGAGCCAGCGCTTGCGGCGCTTATAGCTTTTCAGGTTCTTGAAGCTGCGGCGCTCCTCGCCGCCGCCCAGGTAGAATTCCTTCACATCCTCGTTGTCGGCGAGCTCCGCCGCCGTGCCGTCGAGAACGACCTTGCCGCCTTCCATGATGTAGCCGTAGCTGGCCGCCTGCAGGGCCATGCGGGCGTTCTGTTCGACCAGCAGGATGGTGATCCCAAGATCCCGGTTCATCTGCCGGATGATGCCGAACACTTCCTTGACCAGCATCGGCGACAGACCCATGGACGGTTCGTCCATCAGGATCAGCTTGGGCCGGGCCATCAGCGCCCGGCCGATGGCCAGCATCTGCTGTTCGCCGCCCGACAGATATCCCGCCAGACCGGTGCGTTCCTTCAGCCGCGGGAAATAGTCGTAGACCCGGTCGATATCGTCCCGGACGTCGCGGTCGCTGCGGGTGTAGGCGCCCAGGCGCAGGTTCTCGTGGGCCGTCATGTCGGCGATGATCCGCCGCCCCTCCATGACCTGGAAGATCCCGCGCCGCACGATGGCGCCGGCATCCAGCGCGTTGATGCGCTCTCCCTGGAAGCTGATGGAGCCGCGGGTGACCGCCCCGTCCTCGGATTTGAGCAGACCCGACACCGCCTTGAGCGTCGTCGACTTGCCCGCCCCGTTGGCGCCCAGGAGCGCGACGATCTGGCCCTCGGGCACCTCCAGGCTGAGGCCGCGCAGCACCAGGATGACGTCGTTGTAGACCACCTCGATGTTGTTGACCGACAGCAGCGACGGCGGCGCGTCGCCGGCCGTCACCGGGCCGGGCGACGCGGGACCGGGACCGTCAAGTGCTTCGGTCATGGCAATGCGCTCCGTCGTCCGGATGGGCGGTCATGGCGGGGCGGGACAGGGCGGCGCGGGACGGGGCGCCGCCGCAACGCCGCCCCCGATCCTTCGCGTCCGGTCAATAGCCCAGCCATTCCGGCCGGCGCGGAAGGTCGATGACGCCCACCTTCTCCAGCGCCATGGTGCCATCGCCCATCAGCGCCGACACCTCGCCACGATCGGTCGCACCGCCCACCCGGCCGCGATAGATGCCCACCGACATCAGCCCGCGGTGATCCTCGGGCGTCCAGTTGGACGGCAGACACACGCCGTCCAGCCCTTCGGGGACCCAGGCGCCGCCGTTGGCTTCGCTCAGCGCGTACATGCCCTGCCGGATGTTGGGGCCGGTCACGCCGCCATTGTCCGCCGCCCACTGCATGGCTTCGACCATGTACATGGTCGAGCAGATACCTGTGATGTAGCTCAGCACCCGGTATTCCTCGCCGCTGGGGTCGGACATGGCGGAGATGGCGCGCACCGTGTCCATGCCGGGATTGTCGTCGGTCCAGATCGACCCGGTGCGCACCGCCACGACAACGCCGTCGGCGTTCTGGCCGGCGGCCTTCATGACGTTCTCGTCATAGCCCCAGACGTTGGCCACGAACTGGGTCTCCACGCCGGCGGTGGCGCAGGAGTTGAGCAGGGCGATGGTCGAGCCCGCGATGTTGGCGACATAGGCGTAGTCGGCTCCCAGCTCGTTGAGCGTCAGGCATTGCGGCGTGAAATCGCCCGGTCCCATGGAATAGGTGATTTCCGACAGCACCTCGAAGCCCAGCTCCTCGGCGTATTCGGTGCACGCTTCCTTGGGAGAGTTCGGATAGGGGTGGTTGGCCCCCATATGCACCCAGCTCGGCTGGCCCTCGCCGCCCTTCTCCTCCCAGTCGCCCTTGGCCCATTCGACCAGGGCCCGGCAGGCGTCAGAATAGGACGGACCGTAGAAGAAGTTGTAGGGCGCGGCCTTGGTGCCGCGCGGCGCGGTGCCCATGGGATCGGTCAGGGCGCCGGAATAGGACGCCGAGAAGTAGGGAACCTCGTCCCGGGCCACGCTGTCGATCAGGGCCTCGGTGTCGGCCGTGCCCCAGCCCTGAATGGCCGACGGGCGAAGCTGGGACATCCAGCGGCGGTAGGTCGACACGGCGCGCGGCGCGTCATAGGCATAGTCGACGGTCTCGAACTCGATGGGCTGGCCGCCGATGCCGCCGTTGGCGTTGACGAAGGCCAGCGTGTCGGCGATGCCGCCGGCGAAATCCTTGCCGATCGACGCGGTGGCGCCGGTCAGGTCGGCCAGATGGCCCACGGCGATGTCCTGCGCTTGGGCCGGACCCGCCATCGTGGCGGCCAGCGCGCAAGCGGCCGTGGCCGCCAGTAGACTCCGTTTCAACATGATCATCCTCCCGTTTGGTTTTCCCGTTTGGTTTTCGGTGACCGTTCCCTCCACGTCGCTAGTAGGAGAACGGGTAGAGCTTCCAATAGGCCTTGATCTGTCGCCAGCGATGGGCCAGCCCATCGGGCTCGAACATCAGGAACAGGATGATAGCCAGGCCGATGGCCATCTCCTTCATGAAATTGACCCCCGACTGAAGGTTCAGCGCCCGGTCGATCCAGCCGCCGGCCAGCGCCCTGGCCAGCCCGTCCATGGCCTCGGGCAGCAGCACCATGAACGTGACCCCCATCAGCGTGCCCATGATCGACCCCAGGCCGCCGATGATGATCATGCCCAGGAACTGGATGGAAAACAGGATGGTGAAGGCCTCGACCGAAACGAACCCCAGATAGTGGCCGTACAGGGCCCCGCCGATCCCGGCGTAGAAGGACGAGATGCCGAACGACAGCACCCGGTACTTGGTCAGGTTCACGCCCATGATCTCGGCCGACAGATAATGGTCGCGCACCGCGACCAGGGCCCGCCCGTCGCGCGTGCGCATCAGGTTGGTGGCCAGCAGGTACATGATCACCGTGTAGGCCAGCACGACGTAAAAATACTCGTGGGCCGAAAAAATCTCGTGGCCGAAGATCGACAGCGGCGCCGCCAGCGATCCGGCCACGCCGCCGGTGAACCAACCGGCGCGGGCGAAGAAATCCTCGAGTATGAACTGGGCGGCCAGGGTGGCGATGGCCAGGTACAGCCCCCTGATCCGCGCCGCGGGCAGGCCGAACACCAGGCCGACCAGGGCGGTCATCACCCCGGCCAGGGGAATGCAGAAAAACACCGGGATGCCGAAGGTGCGGTTCAGCCATACCGAGGCGAAGGCGCCGAAGCCGAAGAACACGGCGTGGCCGATGGAGATCTGCCCGGTGAAGCCGACCAGGATGTTCAGCCCCAAGGCGGCGATGCCCAGAAAGCCGATGGTCACCAGCAGGTTCATCCAATAGCCGTCGAGCAGGTCGAAGCCGAGGCCCAGGATCGTGGGCAGGGGCAGGACCGCCAGGACGGCGATAAACAGGATCACCGCGTTGCGGCTGAACGCGTCGTCGAAGATGGTCGTGTCGGCCCTGTAGGTGGTCCGGAAATCCCCGGCCGGGCGCATGGAAAAGCCGGCCATCAGCATCCACCCTCGTGCGTCGCGGTCGTCGTCGCGGTCACCGTCAGACCCTTTCGATGTCGCGCGTGCCGAACAGGCCGTACGGCTTGAACATCAGGATGATGATCAGGACGTAGAAGGGTGCGATCGTGATCATGTTGCCCCAGCCCAGATACTTGGTGTCGACATAGTGGGCCAGGCTTTCCAGCACGCCGATGATCAGGCCCCCCACGACCGCGCCGATGACGCTGTCCAAACCGCCCAGGATGACGGCCGGAAAGACCTTGATGCCGAACACCGACAGGGCCGAGGACACGCCGTTGACCACGCCGACCACCACGCCGGCCACCGCCGACACCATGGCCGAGATGGCCCAGGCCATGGCAAACACCCGCTTGATGGAAATGCCCAGGGACTGGGCCGCCTGCTGGTCGAAGGCGGTGGCCCGCATGGCCAGGCCCAGCTTTGAGAATTTGAAGAACCAGGCGAACCCCGCCATGATCAGCACGCTGACCGACATGCTCATGATATAGACGGTCTGCACCTGAAGCCCGGCGATGCTGACCGACCTTGTGTCGAAGATCGGCGGGAAGGGCTGGGCCGACACGCCGAAGATCCATTTCATCAGGGCCTGGAACACAAGCGACAGGCCGATGGTGACCATGATCACTGAAATGATCGGTTCGCCGATCATCGGCCGCAGCACCACCACCTGCAGCACGATGCCGAACACCATCATGAAGGCCAGCGTGATCAGGAATCCCCAGAAGAACGGGATCTGCAGGTCGGTCAGGATCCACCAGCACACCCAGGCGCCGATCAGAAGGAATTCACCCTGGGCGAAGTTGACCACCTGGCTGGCCTTGTAGATCAGCACGAACGACATGGCGACGACGCCGTACAGCGTGCCGATGATCACGCCGTTGACCAGAAGCTGCAGCAGGAAACTGTCCATCGGCCCCGATCCCTTTCCTATTCCGCCGCTTCCCGCGCCGGGGCGGCGCCGTGCCCCAGATCGATGACCTTCAGGGTGGTGCGGATGCGCTGGCGCGTGCCGTCCTGGAAGACGATTGTGGTGTCGACCGGGATGGCCGTCTCGCCGGCATAAAGCGCGTCGATGATGGTGCCGTACTTGTCGCCGATCACGCTGCGCCGCACCTTGCGGGTCCTTGTCAGTTCGCCGTCGTCGGCGTCCAGTTCCTTGTACAGCAGCAGGAAGCGGGTAACGCGCTGAGCCGCCGGCAGGCTCCCGTTGACCCGCTCGACCTCCTGCCGGATCAAATCGTACACCTCGTCCCGGCTGGACAGATCGGTGTAGGTGGTGAACGAGATCCGCTTCTTCTCGGCCCATTTGGACACGATGGGAAAGCGGATGCAGATCATCGCCGCCAGGAACGGGCGCCGGTCGCCCAGCACCACCGTCTCGGCGATGAAGGGGGAGAATTTCAGCTTGTTCTCGATGAACTGGGGGCTGAACCGGTCGCCGCCGTCGGTGGTGGCCAGATCCTTGATCCGGTCGATCACCACCAGATGGCCGTTCCGGTTGAAATAGCCGGCATCGCCGGTGTGCATCCAGCCGTCCCTCATATCGGCCAGCGAGTCCTCCGGCCGCTTGTAATAGCCCAGGAACATGTTGGGGTGACGGGTGACGATCTCGCCCACGCCGTTGGCGTCGGGCCGGTCGACCCGGATCTCGATGGTCTCGTCGAAGGCGCGGCCGACCGAATCGAAATCGACGTCGTCGGCGGTGTGGATGGTATAGGCGCCCAGCAGTTCCGTCTGGCCGTAGAGCTGGCGCAGCGGCACGCCCATGGCCAGGAAGAAGCGGAAGGTGTCGGGGCCGAGCGCCGCGCCGCCGGTGGCCGCCGACCGCAGGCGGGAAAACCCCAGCCGGTCGCTCAGCGCCCGGAACAGCAGCAGCCGCGCGGCCGTGGATCGCTTTCCTTTGTCAAGGGCTTGCAGCCCCATCTTCATGCCGCGATCGAACATCCAGCGCTTGAAGGGGGAGGCGTCCATCATGCGCGACCGCACGTCGGCGGCCACGCCTTCCCACACCCGCGGGGCCAGCAGCAGGAACGACGGCGCGATCTCCCTGAGATCGTGCATCATCGTCTCCCGCTCCTCGACGAAGTTGACCCGCATGCCGCTGATCAGCGCCTCGCCCAGCACGTAGATCTGCTCCATGATCCAGGGCAGCGGCAGGACCGACACATATTCGTCGGTGGTGTCCTTGGGATCGACCTTGAGATAGCTGACGCAGTGGCGGATCAGGGCGCCGGCCGACAGCATCGCCAGCTTGGGATGGGCGGTGGTGCCCGACGTGGTGCAAAGGATGGCGACGTCGTCGCCGTTGCCGTCGGCCAGCAGCCGGTCGTACAGGCCCGGCTCCCGGCCCGACAGGGCGTCGCCGCGGGCCAGGAACGTCTCGGCGTCCAGCAGCCGCGGATCGTCGTATTTGCGCATGCCGCGCGGGTCGAAATAGACGATGTGGCGCACCGTCGGGATGCGGTCGCCCAGACCCAGGATCTTGTCGACCTGTTCCTCGTCCTCGGCCAGGATCAGCGCGATTTCGGCATAGTCGATGAGATACGCGATCTCCTCGTCCAGGGCGTCGCGGTAGATGCCCAGGCTCATGGCCCCGACGGCGTGGGTCGCGATCTCCCCCATCACCCAGTCGGGGCGGTTGTCGCCGATCAGCCCGACCACGTCGCCCCGGCCGATCCCCAGATCCGTCAGGCCGCAGGCGATGCGGGCGACCCGGTCGTGATACTGCCGCCAGGTGATCTCGTTCCAGATGCCGAAATCCTTTTCCCGCATCGCCACCCGGTCCGGCCATGTTTCGGCGTTGCGGGCCAGCAGCTTTGGCAGCGTGTCGGGCAGGGACGCGTCGGGGACGGCCGGCGGGACCATTCAGGCGACCTCGCTGTCGGCCGGCGGGATCCGCTCGTCTTCGTCGTCCTGGCCCAGATAGGCGCGTCGGACCTCCGGATGGGCCAGGATGTCCGCCGGTTCGCCCTCGGCGATCTTGGCGCCGAAATCCAGCACCATGACGCGGTGGGAGATGTCCATGACCACGCCCATGTCGTGCTCGATCATGATGATGGTCATGCCCCATTCCTCGTTCAGATCGACGATGTAGCGGGCGATGTCCTCCTTTTCCTCCAAATTCATGCCGGCCATCGGCTCGTCCAGCAGGATCAGGTCGGGCTTCAGCGCGATGGCGCGGGCCAGCTCCACCCGCTTGCGCAGGCCGTAGGACAGGGTGCCGGCGACGGCCCGGCGCACATGCTGGATCTCCAGGAAATCGATGATCTCCTCGACCTCGCGGCGGTGCTCCAGCTCCTCCCGCCGGGCGCCGGTCAGCCAGTACAGCGACCCGGTGACGAAGTTGTTGCGCAGCAGATGGTGGCGGCCGACCATGATGTTGTCGAGCACGCTCATATGGCCGAACAGGGCCAGGTTCTGGAAGGTGCGGCCGATGCCCAGATCGGCCCGCGCGTTGGGCTTCAGCCGGGTGATGTCGCGGCCGCGGAACAGCACCCGCCCCGATGTCGGCGTGTAGCGGCCGGAGATGCAGTTGACCATCGAAGTCTTGCCGGCCCCGTTCGGGCCGATGATCGAGAACAGCTCGCCCGGCCGGACCGCGAAGCTGACCTTGTCCAGCGCGCGCACCCCGCCAAACGCCATGCTGACCGCGTCGATGGCCAACAGCGGCTCCGCCGACGCCCCGTCCCCGGGCTCCCGTGCCTGCACCTGTTCCTCCCCACCCGATCCGCATCCAGGACACCGCCTTCGCGGCCCGGCCAGCGACCGACACGCCCAACTGGCCCCTGTTCTTGTTGTCTGCCGGGCCGGCGCGCATGTCGGAAATGCACCCTGTCAACCGCCGGGCGAACTGTCAACCGGGGGTGGAGGAGTCGGACTCACACGACCTCAAAAAACGGTAGCGGCATGTTGGCTGAAAACGGTTTTTGAGCCTTGCCACCAGGGAACACAGATCCGCCCGTGCGGTTCACTCGGTTCGGCCCGCTCTTGTGAAACATCCGTTCTAGGACTAAGCAAGGTAACGCCAACGGGAGTCAATCCCGCCATGAGACCGCGCATCCTGCTGAACAGATTTGCCGGTAGCTTCCGAGCCAGGAGGTGGAAGACGTTTTGCCGGCGGCCGAGACGCGCGGCCGGAGGTCGAGGACGGACCATGCGAAAGGGGACTTGGATGGCGGACGCGGCGGAAAAAATCGAGATCCAGAATGTATCGTCACCCCACCATGTCGTGCGGGTCGACAAGGCGAAATACGAGGCCATGCGAGATGCCCTGTTGGCGGTGTTGCCGGCCACGGCGCCCGGCCTGACCGTCGCGGAGGCCAAGGAGAAGCTGTTGCCCTTGTTGCCTGATCATCTCTTTCCGGGCGGCGACAAGGCGGGATGGTGGCTCAAGGCCACTCAACTCGATCTGGAAGCGAAAGGCAGGATCCGGCGTGAGGCCACAAAGCCGCTTCGCCTGCATCGCACCTGATCACCGCCGCTTTGTCGCGATCCGATCGACAAGATCCCGATGATCCGTGGCCCATCGGCAGAGCCAGGCGATGGGTTCGCGCAGCGTTCGGCCGTCGGCGGTGAGCCGGTATTCGGTCCTTGGCGGCACCTGGGCATGGACCGTGCGTTCGACCAGGCCGTCGCGCTCGAGAGAGCGGAGGGTCTGGGTCAGCATCTTCTTGGAGATATCGGGGATGTGCCGCCGCAGTTCGTTGAACCGCCGCGTCCGGTCGGCCCCGTCAGCCCCGTCGGCCCTGTCGGCCCCGTCGGTAAGGCAGTACAGCACGATCGGCGTCCATTTGTCGGCGATGAGGTCCAGAACCCGGCGGGCCGGGTAGTGGGGCTCCAGGACGGACGGCGTTTCGGAGGGGGCGTCTGGCCTCTCTTGGTCCGTCTTCCCCGTCGGCCGCGTCATCGCGCCCTGGCCCAGTTCCGGCCGAGCGCGATGCCGTGGTTGACCAGCCCGATCCCGTAGTCGAGCTGCATGTCCTCGAAGCCGCGCAGGCCGGCGTCGACGTTGCTGCCGGCCCGCGTCAAGGCCCGCGCCAGGGTGGCGGCGTCCCGCGCCGCCTTGGCGGTGGCGCCGGCGGTGTGGGGGCGGACCACGAAGGCGGCGTCGCCCAGCAGGCAGGTGCGGCCGAACACCATGCGCGGCACGACGACATCGACGATGGTCTGCAGGAACGGCGCGGCGGTGGCGGCGACCAGGTCGGCCAGCCGGGGATGGACCTCGCGTCTCGCGCGGTCGACAAGGGCGCGGACCGTCGCCTCCGGCGCGCCGCCGGCCGGCAGGGACGCGTGATGGCGCACGCCGTCCCGGTCGACGAGCAGACCGGCGAGATCCCGGTCGTCGGCGCCGACATACCACACCCAGTTCAGCCGCCGCCGGCCCGGTGTCGGATCGGCACCCTCGCCGGGAATGAAGTACACCAGCATGTGGCCGCCGGAGCGGGCCTCCGAGAAGGTGAACGCGTCGTCGAGAAAGCGCACGAGGTGGGGCGGCGCCTCGGCCTCGTCCAGCGTGCCGCGCCAGGCGACGTACCCGGCATAGGCCGGCCGGACCTCTGGCAGAAGACGCCGCCGCATGGCCGATTGCGCGCCGTCGGCGCTCACCAGGATGTCCGCCGCGATCCGCCTGCCGCCGTCGATCTCGGCCATGACGGGGTGGTCGCCGCTGTCCTCGACGGCGCGAACGGCGGCGCCCTCGTGATAGCGGTCGTCCGGGAACGCGGCGCGCAGCGTCCGGTAGATCGCCTCCCACGAGGTGAAGGATGGGGCCATCCGCTGGGTCCGGCCGTCGCCGCCATCGCGATGCAGGTAGCGGCGGACCGTGCAGCCGGTGACCGGCAGGGCGGGGGCGCGATTGTCCCGAAGCAGCCGGACGAGATCGCCCTGGACCACGATCCCGGCCCCCCGGGTTTCCATCGGCCCCGAGTGGCGCTCATAGACCTGGACGTCGAACCCGGCGCCGCGCAGCGCCACGCCCGCGCACAGACCGCCGATGGACCCGCCGGCGACGGCGATCCGGAGGGGCTTATCGGTCTCCGGCAATGTCCGCCGCCCGGCGCAGATGCGTCTCCATGAGCTCGGACCGGATGGCGCCGCTGAACACCGGGCGGCCGTCGATGAGAACCGTCGGAACCCCGGAGATCTGGAGGCCATGGGCGCGGTCCAGCTCTGCGCCCACCTCGGCCGTGCCCTCGTCGGAGGCCAGCATCGACGCGATGTCGGCGCGGGGCAGCCCGGCCGAGACGCCGACATCGATCAGGGTGTCCACGTCGCCGATATCCCGCCCGTCATGGAAATAGGCGACGAACAGGGCCTCCACGGTGGCGTGCTGCACGCCATGGCGGCCGGCCAGCCAGATCAGCCGGTGGGCGTCGACCGTGTTGGGGGTGCGGTCCATCAGATCGTGGCGAAAGACCAGCCCCTCCGGGCGGGCCGCGTCGGCCACCTGGGCGTCGAGCGCCTGGCTCCGCTCCCAGGATCCGAACTTCCGGGTCCGGTAGGTGCGCCGGTCGACGCCGCCCTTGGGCATGCCGGGGTTCAGCTCGAACGAACGCCAGGTCACGGTGGCGGCGATGTCCGGCGCGACGGCAGCGAGCGCGCGATCGAGGCGGCGCTTTCCCACCCAGCACCACGGGCAGATGGCATCGGAAACGATCTCGATCGACAGCAGGGCCTTCGACCCCCTCCGATCATCTCGCAAGGGTCGGCCGTCGCCGTCTTCCGGGCCGATGGGGTCTCGAACCGTGGTCTCGACGGGTTCGCTCATGATCGCGTCTCCTTTTCCTTCCGACCGATTTTGCGCTCGCGCAACAGGTGATGAGGCGATTTGGTTAGACAAGTAGTCACCTCGCGGTAACCTGCCGGCGGTGCCCCGGTCCAAACCGGATCCTGCCGACGCCGTCTTGGGAACGCCGGGCCGTCGATGCCGTTTCGGTGACGTGGTCTTGGCTCGCGCGCCGTGTGGGCGGGGGGCGAGGCCAGCAGGAATCACCCCGCCATGAGACTCCGCGTCCTTCTCAACAAATCCGCCGGCACCTTCCGGACCATGGAGGTGGACGACGCCGTGCGGCTGGCCGAAACGCGGCTGGGCGCCGGCGGCCATCGGGTCACGATCGCGCCGCTGGCCCCTGAGAACATCGAACAGGCCATCCGCGATGCCCTGGCCGACCCGGATCTGGACGGCATCGTCATCGGTGGCGGCGACGGCACCGTGTCCACCGCCGCCCGGCTGATGGCCGGCGACGACAAGGCGCTGGGGGTGCTGCCGCTGGGCACCATGAACCTGGTGGCCCGCGACCTTGGCATTCCGTTGGAGCTGGAGGCGGCGCTGGATGCCCTGGCCGGCGGCGCGGTGCGGCCCGTCGACATGGGTCAGGTCAACGACCGGCGGTTCATCAACCACGCCTCCATCGGCCTTCATCCCTGGATGGTCGAGCATCGCGAACGCCAGCGCAGCCGCATCGGCCGGGGCAAATGGTGGGCCATGATCCGGGCCTGGATGCGGATGTTTCGCCGCCGCCGCACCATGAGCGTGCGCCTGGCCCTGCCCGACGGGGCCCGGTGGCACCGGACCGCCGTCGTCATCGTCGCCAACAACCGGTTCTCCGACGCGGGGGCCGTGCCCACGCGCGCGGTGCTGGATAGCGGGCTGCTGGCCGTCTATGTGGCGCACCGCACGGGGCGGCTCGGCCTGATGCGGCTGGTGTTCGCCAGCCTGCGCGGCCATTGGAACGACAACGCCCTGATGGATGTGTTCGAGGTCCCCGGGTTGGCCATCGCCAGCCGGCGCAAACGGGTACGGGTGTCGGTCGACGGCGAGATCGAGCTGATGATTCCCCCATTGCGCTTTCGCTCCCTGCCGAAGACATTGCGGGTCATCGCGCCCCGGCGGGACGAGGAGGGCGACCACGAGGAGGCATCGACGCACGCCGCCTCGGCCGCGTCCGCCGAGAAGGGAAGGATTTGACCATGTTCAACGACGATCGGCAGGTGGCGCTCAACGATGTCATCGAGATTTGTTGGGAGGCCGCCGATCTGGCCGCCGACGCGGCCGGCCGGCTGGAGGATCGGGATCTCGCCGATCTGGTCGGTGGCATGGCGGCCCGACGCCGGGCCATGGCCGAAGGTCTTGGCGACCATATCAGGCGTATCGGCGACGCGCCCAAGACTCCCGATTCGGACCGGGAGGCGCTGGAGGAGCTGTGGTCGCGGATCAAGACCACGGTCAGCGACGACCCCCGCATCGTCATCCTGGAGGAACGCGTCCGGTTCGAAAGCCGTCTGGCCGATCTGATGGCCACGGCCTTGGACCAGCCCCTGCCGTCGGATACCCTGACCGTTCTGCGGCGCTACCGGGACGAGATCGCGGCCGACATAAAACGGTTGGAGGACGCCAGGACCAGCATCGCCTGAGCGGCCATTCGACGGACAGCGGGGAGCTTGAATGACGACATTGTTTGGCCAGGAGGCGACGCCCGATCGGCTGGCCCGCCGCACCGGGCGCCTGTCTCAAGTGGCCGGGACGGAACTGGTGACGATGGCCGAGGGACCGGCCCGGGGCGTGCGCGTGCTGCAGGCCGACGCCGGCGACGGCCTGACCTTCCGCGTCGCCGTGGATCGCGGGTTCGATCTGGTCGCCGCCGACTATCGCGGCGTGCCCATCGGCTGGCAGTCGCCGGTCGGCGTCCAGAACCCCGCGCTTCACCCCGGCGCGCTCGAGGGCGGGTTGGGCTTTCTGCGGTCCTTCAACGGCCTGCTGGTGACCTGCGGCCTCGACCATTTCGGCGGCGGCGAGACCGGCCCCGCCGACCATTTCGGCTACCCCTACCGCGACACGGTGTACTACCCCATGCATGGCCGGATCGGCCACCAGCCGGCGGAACTTCTCGGCCACGGGCTCGCCTGGGACGGCGACCGGGCCACCGTGTGGTGCGCCGGACGGGTGCGGCAGGCCACCGTCTTCGGCGAGGTGCTGGAGCTGGAGCGGCGGATCGAGGCGGAGGTCGGCGGCGCCGCCATCGCGATCACCGATGTCGTGACCAACCGCGGCTTCCGGCCGACGCCGCACATGCTGCTGTATCATTTCAACTTCGGCTACCCGCTGCTGGACGAAGGGGCGGAGTTCCTGGCCCCGGTGCGCCAGGTGGCGTGGATGAGCCACGATCCGCGCGGCCAGGGCGTCGGCTATCGCCATCAGGCCGGTCCCGACCCCGACTTTGTCGAGCAGGTGTATCAGCATGTGCCGGTGCCGGGATCGGATCATCTGGTGCCCGCCGCGCTGATCAACCCGTCCTTGCGCGGCGGCATGGCGGCGCTGCTGGAATTCGATTCCCGCCAGTTGCCGGCCCTGCTGGAATGGCAGTGCCTGCAGGCGGGACTGTACGTCCTGGGCATCGAGCCGATCACCAACCATGTGGCCGGACGGGCGGCTGCCGAACGGCGGGGCGAGATGATCAGGCTCGAGGCCGGCGAAAGCCGCCGCTACGATCTGCGCCTTTCGGTGCTGGACGGCGCGGATGCCATCGCCGGGCTACGCCGCCGGGTCGAGGCGCTGCACACGCCGGTCGACGATTTCACCCAGCCCACGGGCGAGTGGCCCGACCTTGGCCGTAAGGCCGGATAGGCGGCTTAGCGCCGGTCCGGCGGCGTCACCAGATTGGCGAACAGGCGGAAGGCGCCGGGCACCAGATGGTCCATCTGGTGGTGCAGGATAAGACCGGTATGGGTGTGCCGGCCCTGGCCGATGCGCGCGCTGAGCAGGGCGCCCCTGTGCGGGTCCTCGCCGGGGTCGGCCATGGACAGCAGCGGCACGTAGTCGTCGGCCCATTCGGCGGCGAAGTACAGCCCCCGCTCCTTGACCCACCCGTCCCAATCCGTGGGCCCGATGCGGTTCGGCGTCGTCAGCAGCGGGTGGTCGGGGTCCAGCATCGTGACCGCAGCCTTCTCGTCGGTGACGCGCCAGCGCAGGGACGGCTGACCGACCTTGAGGAACCGCGGCGGCACCGTGTCGGGATCCCAGTTGTCCCACGGCCGGTGATATTGGGTGACCAGATTGCCGCCCTCGGCGACATACCGCTTCAGCCGCTCGCGCGCCGCCAACAGGTCGGGCCGGGCGCCATAGGCGAAGATCCCCGTGACGATGGCGTCGTACTGGCCAAGGTCGCCGCTGGCCAGCACCGATCCGCCCAGCAGATCGACCGAGGCGCCCAGCCGCCGCAGCCACAGATGCACCCGGTCGGACCCGCTGTCGACATAGCCGATGCGCAAGCCCTCGGGCAGGCGCACCGACAGGGTACGCACCTCCACCCTTGCCGGCGTGACCAGATATCGGGTGGCGATGTGCGGATGGTCGATGCGCCGCACCCGCCGGTCGGACGGGGCGGCCCCCGTCGCCCTGGCCTCCATCGTCACCAGCCCCGGCGCCTGATCGCGGGGCGGCATGACGGCGAAGCGGGCGCTGGCCGAGGCGTCGCGGCCCGGCAGGGCGACCGGCGCTGTCGGCGGCGCGACGGTCCATCCATCCGGCACCGTCAGGGACAGGCCGGTCTCCAGGGTGTCGTCGCTGTGGCTGACGGCCTGGACATCGAGATCCAGGCGGCCCGGCCGTTCCAGGTTGTAGATCGTGCGGGTCGGCTCGGGCGCCACCGACACCGGCGGCAGCACGGCCAGGGGGCGAAGGGGATCCACGGCGATGCGGCACGGCGTCCCGGCGACCGCATAGTCGACCACACCGTGGACGGGCGCGTTCGGTCCCAGCGGGTCGAAGGCGAAGCGATAGGGATAGGCCAGCGGCGCAACGGCGGGCACGGTCACCGCGAACCGGACGCGGGCGGTCTCCCCGGGCGCCGTCGCCGCGTCTTCCGTGAGCCGCGCGACGGTCCACCCGTCCGGCACCGCCAGGCCGAGGCGAAGATCGGCGATCGCCGCCGGGCGGCCGCGATAGACGCTTAGGGTCATCTCCACGGTGGCGCCGGGGGACACCTCCCACGCGTCGGCGTCCAGCCGGGTCACCAGCAGGCAGGCGCGCTGGCTGGCGCGCGCCAACTGGCGGGTCTTGACGCCCAGCCGATGGCCGATGTCGTCGGCCCGATCCGCGGACAGGCCCGCCCCGGGCAGGGCCGCCTCGCACGCGCGCACGGCGTCCAGGGCTTCGTGCACAGCCATGGCCACCGCGTCGTGCGCCGGAAAGGCGGCAAGCGCCCGGTCGATGGCGGCCTGGGCCCGGTTCAAGCCGTCCGCCACGGGGCCGGCGGGCAGGCCGGCGGCCAGATCGGCCAGGGTGCGGGGCAGCCCGTCGAGCGGGCTTTGCTCCTCGGCCGGCGTGTCGATGCGGCATTCCAGCCGGTGCAGCGGCACCGTCCGGGGCCCCTCGTCGACCCAGTGACCCATGCCCTGGGTGCGGTGACGGGCGCGCGACCATTGGGCGATCTGGGCGTGGGTGGCCCCGGCGACGGCGTCGAAGTCGCCGACCGGCACGGTGATGGTGGCGTTGGGCGGCGGTTCGGTGTCGTCATAGGACCCGCCGGCGCCGCTCCACGCCGGCAGATACATCTTGGCCACCCGCCAGGGCTTCAGACCCTCGGCCAGATGCTCTGGAAACGCGGCCGGGTCGGCGGCCTTGTCGAAGGCCTCGCGGGTGGCCCGGGTGATCGCCCGGTGATGGCCGTGCTGCCCCGGCACATCCAGAAAGGTGGGGCACAGCATGTCGGGTCGGCTGGTCCGGATGGCCCGCACCAGTCGCTCCACGGTGCGCGCGCGCCCCCAGCGGCCGAACGTTTCCTCCGGCGACTTGGACAGGCCGAAATCGACGATGGCGCCGTCCAGATCCTCGTTCAGCCAGTACAATTCCATGTCCAGGACGGCGGACGCGGCCTCCATCTCGCCGGTACGCAGGACCCCCAGCTCGATGCCGGATTCGGTGCCGATGGCGTTCTGGCCGCCCTCGCCGCGCACGGCGTTGGCATAGGCGATCCGTACCCCGTCGGCGCGGCCCAGACGGGCCAGCAGTGCGCTGGTCTCGTCGTCCGGATGGGCGCCGGTCTGCATGAAGCTGCACACGGTCTTCAACGGCAGCAGCGCCTGCCACAACAGGGCGAAGGCGCTTGACGCTTCCTGCGCGGCGAGGCGGGTCTGGTCGGGTGTCATGGGGCGTTCCTCAGACTGTCTTCGTCACCTTGCGCAGATGCCGGGGCCGGTCGGGGTCGAGACCGCGTTCGGCCGCCAGCATCGCCGCCATGGCGTAAAAGGCCTGGACGGCCACGATCGGGTCCAGCACGGGGTGAAGCGGCGGCGGCAGGGGCAGGGGGGTCGTTCCGGCCCTCAGCGCCGCTTTGTCGGACGAAGCCAACAGAATGTGGGCGCCCTTGTCCCGCAGGGCGCCGGCCAGCGACACCACCCCCTCCAGCGTCTCGTCGGCGATGCCCAGGACAAGGATGGGAAATCCCGGTTCGACCAGCGCCATCGGACCATGCTGCACCTCAGCCGCGCTGAAAGGTTCGGCGTGGAGAGCGCTGGTTTCCTTGAATTTCAGTGCCATTTCCTGGGCCACGGCAAAGCTCCGTCCGCGGGCCACGACCAGGGCGCTCTGGGTGTCCTTGAGCACCGGCAGCGCCGCCGACCAGTCGGTGGTGGCCGCCTGCTCCAAGCGGTCGGGCAGCCGCTCGAGCGCGGCCGCCAGCGCCCGGTCCCCGGCCCAGGCCGCGGTCAGCCGGACCAGGGCGGTCAGGCCGCAGACAAAGCTCTTGGTCGCGGCGACGCTGGTTTCCGGGCCGGCATGAAGCGGCAGCACGTGTTCGGCCGCCTCGGCCAGGGGCGATCCCGGCACGTTGACCAGGGACGCTGTCAAGGCGCCGCCCTGGCGCGCCTGGTCCATCACCGCCACCAGGTCTGGGCTGGCGCCCGACTGGGACAGGCCGATCACCGCGCCCGGCGCCAAGGCCAGCTTGGCGCCGTAGACGGTGACCACCGACGGCGCCGCCGACGCGGTCACCACGCCGGTCAGCGTCTCGATCAGATAACGGCCGAAATTGGCCGCATGGTCCGACGACCCCCGGGCCACGGTCATGGCAAAGGCCGGCTGCTTCTGCCGCAGCGCCCCGGCCAGATCCTCGACGGCATCGCCGTCGTGGGCCAACTGCGCCGCCACCCGCGACGGCGCCTCAAGCGTTTCCTTGAGCATCAAAGAGGTCATGACGGTCTCACAGATAGGGTCATAAATGGGATGTCGTTGCGGGTTCGGCCTGTCTCCGCCGAGCGCCCCGGTTTTGCACACCGGCCTGTTCGTCGCCGGGTTTGAAGAGAAGCCGGAAGCTCGGGTTCATCCGGTCGAAGATCGGCAGTAGGGCGGCGCCCAGCGCCGTTGCGTCGGCGCCCGCGCTGGCCCGGATCAACCTTGGGTGACGCCGCTCCCGCCGGTCGCTCACCGACGGACGCAAGGGCGCCGCGCGCGCCACTAGGGCATCGGCCAGCGGGTCGGGCAGGTAGCCGCCGATCAGGATGGCCTCGGGGTCCAGCATGTTCTCGATGGTCGCCAGGGCGACGCGCAACCTGTCGGCCGCCTCGTCCAGCCAGGCGAGAAGCGGGGGCGACCCGGCCGCCAACGCGGCGGTCAGATCCTCTGTCCGCGCGGTGGGAACGCCGGCGCGTTTCATCGCCTCGTGGGCGGCGTGCAGCGATAGGTAGCGCTCCAGACAGCCCCGGTTGCCGCAGAAGCACGGGTGCCCCCGCGGATCGACGATGATGTGGCCGATCTCCCCGGCATTGCCGAAGGCGCCCTTGTAGGGCTGGCCTTCCAGGATCAGGCCGCCGCCGAGACCGGTGCCGATAAACAGATAGACAAAGCTGCGCAACCCCCGCGCATCGCCGTACAGCCGCTCGCCGATGGCCGCGGCGGTGGCGTCGTTTTCGACCAGCACCGGCAGCCGCAGGGTTTCGGCCAGCCGTCCGGAGGTGTCGACGCCGCGCCAGCCGGGCAGGGTGGTCGGCCCGACGGAGGTCAGGGCATCGACATCGAACGGGCCCGGCATCACCACGCCCACCCCCAGCACCCGGCCGCGCGGCGTTCCGGTGGCGGCGATCAGCCGCTCGACGCACTCGGCCATCAGCGGCAGGGCCGTGTCCGGTCCCGGCCGGTCGACCGGCACCTCGATCCGCCGGCGCACCGCGCCGATCAGGTCGACCAGGACGGCGACCAGCGTTTCGTGGTCGAGCTGCAGGCCGACGGTGAACCCGCCCTCGGCGTCGATGGCCAGCTCGACCGGCGGTTGGCCGCGCGTCGCCTTGCGCCGTCCGGTGCTGCGCACCAGACCGGCCTGGTTCAGTTCCAGGGCGATGTTCGACACGGTCTGCGCCGACAGGGAGGTCAGCCGGGTGATCTCGGCCCGGGAGACCGGGCCATGCACCCGCACCGCCTCCAACACAACGCGCCGGTTGTAGGACCGCGCATGTTCAAGATTGGTGCCTCGAAGAGACATTGCGCCAAACGCCATGATTGCGACGGAACCGGTCCACGATGATCGGCGCCGACGATTAATTCAAGTTGATAGATTTATTGACAGAGGGCACGGGATGGCAAACCATGACACCCTGGATCAACGCCCCGATCGGGTGGCCGGCACCGCATCTGGCCGGCCTGCCCGTCGTAAATGCAAACAAGGTCGGCGGGCCGAAGACTGCACCGCCACCGGACAGGAACGGAGGTACGGGATGGCGCGGTACGGTATGATGACGGCGGGATTGCTGGCGGCCATGGCGGCCGGCGGCATGGCGACGTCGGCCCAGGCGGTCGAGATCGAGTATTGGCAATATTTCTTCGAGGCGCGGGTCGATGCCATCGACCAGCTGATCGAGGAGTTCGAGGCCGAGAACCCCGACATCACGGTGGTTCATACCCATTTCCCCTACGCCGACTACCGCACCAAGGTGGCGGCCGCGATCCCCGCCGGCGAAGGCCCCGACGTGGTTCAGCTGTTCTATGGCTGGCTGCATGATTATCAGGAGGCGGGGCTGCTGCAGCCCCTGCCGGAGGACGTGTTCGATCCGGCCACCATCGAAGCCGAATTCTTCCCCATGGTTCAGGCGATGAAGACCGACGGACAGTATTACGCCCTGCCGACGGCGGTCCGGTCGCTGGCCCTGTTCTGGAACAAGCGGCTGTTCGAGCAGGCCGGCTTGGACCCCGAGGTTCCGCCCGCGACCCTGGACGAGCTGGTGGCGACGGCCACGGCCCTGACCGAACGCGACGGGGCGGGCAACATGCTGGTCGAGGGCATCACCGCCGGCATGACCGGCCAGGATCACCATTGGTGGCGCGAGGTGCTGGTGCGCCAGTTCGGCGGGCAGCCCTACAGCGACGACGGCACCCAGGTGACCTACAACGACGAGGCCGGGCTGGCGGCGCTCAATTTCTATGTCGACCTGCTGACCGAGCACGAGGTGGCGGAAATCGGCTTCATGGACGAGGCTCAGGCGGCCTTCAAGGCCAGCCGCGCCGGTCTGCACATCGACGGATCGTTCCGCCTGGGGGCCCTGGCCGATGTGCGCGGGCTGGAATGGGGCGTGGCGGAGCTGCCGGCCCATGCCGGCGTCAACTCCAACTTCGCCTCGTACTGGGTCAACGGCATCACCTCCAAGGCCGAGGGCGAAAAGCTGGACGCGGCGGTGAAGTTCCTGGACTACCTGACCTCCGACCACGCCATGCAGGTGTGGCTGGACACGGTCGGCGAGCTGCCGGCCAAGCCGTCGGTGGCGCTGGTCGACCAGAACGTCGCCCACCCGCTCTATGGCCCCTTCATCCGCGGCCTGGAATACGCCCAGGCCACCCGCTTCGTCGATGAGTCCGCCCAGCGTCAGGTGATGGTCGACATGATCGACCGGATCCTGCTGCAGGGCGCGACGCCCGAGGAGTCGCTGGAGGCCGCGGCGGCGGCGGAACAGGCCATCCTCAACGGCTTCTACAACTAGGCCGCGGGGAGACGATCGGGGCAGGGGCCCCGCGCGCGGGGCCCCGGGGGAGCGGCACGGCGATGCTGGCATGGTACGATCGGTTGCCGATCGGCAAGAAGCAGGCGGTTTGGGCCTGGCTGTTTCTGGCCGTGCCGGTGGTTTTCTATGTCGTCATCCGCTTCTACCCCACCCTCTACGCCTTCTACATCTCGCTCACCGACTGGAACATCATCGGCGAGAAGCGGTTTATCGGCCTCGCCAACTACGTGGCCCTGGTCCAGGACCCGGTGTTCTGGACGGTGCTGGTCAACACCTTCGAGTACCTGTTGCTGGGCATGCCGGTCAGCTTGGTTCTGTCCTTTGTCATCGCCTACTATCTGGATCAGATCCGCTTTGGCCACGGGCTGATCCGGGCCTGCTATTTCATCCCCTTCCTGACCACGGCGGCGGCCATGGCCTGGGTCTGGCGGTGGTTCTACCAGCCGGTGCCCATCGGCGTGTTCAACATGGTGCTGTCGGAACTGGGCATCGGCCAGCAGCCGTTTCTGCGGTCCACCACCCAGGCCCTGCCGGCCATCCTGGCGCCGGCCATCTGGGCCGGGCTGGGGTTCCAGATCGTCATCTTCCTGGCCGGGCTGCGGGCCATCCCCGGCACCTACTACGAAGCGGCGCGCATCGACGGCGCCAGCCGCACCCGCATCCTGTGGGAGATCACGCTGCCGCTGCTGCGCCCGACCATCGTCTTTCTGGTGGTGATCAGCTCCATCGGGTTCCTGCGCATTTTCGACCATGTCTACAACATGACCTTCCAGGGCAGCGGCGGACCGCTCAACTCGACCAAGCCGCTGGTGCTGTACATCTACGACACCGCCTTCGATTCCTATGAGATGGGGTACGCCACGGCCCAGACGGTGGTGCTGTTCGCCATCCTTCTGGTGATCACCCTGATCCAGCTGCGCGTGTTGAGGTCCAAGTGACGGCCGACGCCCTGGCCCATCCGGCCGTCCGCCCGGTCCGCCGCCGGCGGCGCCAGCCGCTGCGGCCGCGCCAGGTCATCATCTGGACCGTCCTGTTCATCGGCGGCGTGGCCATGATCATGCCGTTCGTGCTGATGATCTCCACATCGCTCAAATACAACTACGAGATCTACGACCTGCGGCTGATCCCCCAGACGCCGACGCTGGAGAACTACGTCGTGCTGTTCTCCGACTCCCGCTTTCCCTTGTGGATCTTCAACTCGCTGCTGGTCGCCACGGCGACCACCGTATCGGTGCTGTTTTTCGACAGCCTGGTCGGCTACGTGCTGTGCAAGTTCAAGTTCCGCGGACGCTATCTGGTGTTCGTCGCCATCCTGTCGACCCTGATGATCCCGACCGAGATGCTGGTCATCCCCTGGTACATCATGGCCCAGGATTTCGGCTGGCTGGACAGCTATTGGGGGATCATGTTCCCCGGCATGATGACCGGCTTCGGGACCTTCCTGATGAAGCAGTTCTTCGAATCCGTGCCCGACGATTTCATCGACGCGGCGCGCATCGACGGGCTCAACGAGTTCCAGATCTGGTGGCAGGTGGCGATGCCGCTGGTGACCCCGGCCCTGGCGGCCTTGGCCATCTTCGTCTTCCTGGGCAACTGGACCGCCTTTCTGTGGCCGCTGATCGTGACCAGCGGTCAGGAACTGTACACCGTTCCGGTCGGTCTGGCGTCCTTTGCCGGCGAGTTCGCGACGGAATGGGAGATGATCATGACCGGCGCCAGCGTGGCCACCATCCCCACACTGCTGGTGTTCATCATCTTCCAGAAGTACATCATCCGGGGCGTCATGCTGACCGGGCTGAAAGGGTGAGGATCGTGGCAACCGGAAAGCCGGGGGGCTTTCCCGCCCCTGTCTACAAGGAGACCGTGCTTGCTCCGCTGTTCGACCTGACCAAGCGGCGCTTCGCGGCCGAGATGATGGCCATCAACTATGCCCACGCCGTCATGCTGGGCGAACAGAACCTGCTGACGCCGGACGAGGCGGGCGCGATCCTGGCCGCCCTGCGACGGATCGAGGCCGAAACCCGCCCCGAGGACCTCACCTATACCGGCCAGTTCGAGGATTATTTCTTTTTTGTCGAGGACGCGCTGGCCGCGCGGCTGGGGCCGGACCTGGCCGGCAAGCTGCACACCGGGCGCAGCCGCAACGACATGGACCACACCATGTTCAAGATGCGGCTGCGCGACGAGCTGGCCGGTCTGCGGCGGGCGCTGATCGGCCTGACCGAAAGCCTGATCGGCGTGGCCGAGGCCCAGGGCGAAACGCTGGTCGTGGCGTACACTCACGGTCAGCCGGCCCAGCCGACCACCTACGGCCATTATCTGGCGGCGCTGATCGAGGTGCTGCTGCGCGATCAGGACCGGCTGGCCCAGGCCGCCGCCATCGTCGACAGGTGCAGCATGGGAGCCGCCGCCATCACCACCACCGGCTTTGCCATCGACCGGGCGCGGATGGCCGATCTTCTGGGTTTCGCCGACATCCAGGAAAACTCCTACGGCTGTATCGCCGCGTGCGACTACATCACCGGTGCCTATGCGGCGCTCAAGGTGCTGTTTCTGAACATCGGCCGCTTCGTGCAGGACCTCAACCAGTGGACCGGGTTCGAGACCGGACACCTGCACGTGCCCGACGCTTTCGTCCAGATCTCGTCGATCATGCCGCAAAAGCGCAACCCCGTGCCGGTTGAGCATCTCCGCCTGATCGCCTCTCTGGGTGCGGGCCACTGCGACACTATGATGACGGTCATGCACAACACGCCATTCACCGACATGAACGACAGCGAGGGCGAGGTCCAGGCCGCCGGCTATCGGGCGTTCGATGCCGGTCACCGCCTGATCGCCCTGTTGCGCGGGGTCATGGAGGCGGCGACCATCGACGGGGACCGGGTCCGTCGGCACATCGCCGAAAGCTGCATAACCCTGACGGAACTGGCCGACAGTCTGGTGCGCGCCGAGGGACTGTCGTTTCGGCAGGCGCACGGCGTGGCGGCGCGGCTGGCGCGGCGTGCGATCGATGCCGGCGGCACCGCCGAGACCATCGCCTTCACCGACTTCCATATCGCCTTCACCGATGCGGCGGGCCGGCCGCCGGCCGTGACGGAAACGGATTTTCGCCGTTTCCTGACGCCCGAGCACTTCATCGCTGTCCGGGAGCGCGCGGGCGGGCCCGGCCCGGCCGCGCTGGCCGCCAGTTTGGGCCGGTACTCCAACCAGGCGGCGGCGGCGCGGGCGGCGCTCGAGGCCGAGCAGGCGCGACGCGACAAGGCGCGCGCCGCCCTGACGGACGCTGCCGACCGGCGCATGGTGGCCGGCACGGTAGTACCAAGTCTCACCGATAATGACCCATAGAGATCGCGCCCGCGTCCCGTCGGGTAGGAGGAGAGCCGCGGGCGATGCGGCGCATCGGCAAGGCTGTCCGACGCCCTCCGACGGGACGCGGGCGCGACCGTCCCGGCGGCTTCCCGAGACTTTTGGACCGCGTCGCGTCCGCCTTGCGATGCGCCGCATCGCGGCACCGAACGCTCCTTGCC
>JBQLZQ010000086.1:0-55221 GCA_052168355.1 Inquilinaceae bacterium | reverse complement strand
GCATGTAGGGCGTGGTTGATATCTATTATTTTCCAATGGATGCGATAGTTATTCATGGTCTATACACTGACAGTTATTTGCGTTGATTATCGGAGAAATCTTGAGAGAACGTCTAAGTGATAGTCCGTTACCAGAAAATATGATGTGACCGACTTCACAGGGATCCGGCTTTTTTTGCGTGGATGGAAAAGGGAAAGAGGCTGTCCCGATGGTGCCACAATTTTTTCCTACGTCAGACCCATTGGCGGGGCCGTCATCTTGACACCGGTTCGGGCCGTGCGGGATTGTGCGGCCGTGTCTGAGGTACGATTCGTCACCACTGTCCGCGCCGCGGCGTTGGTTTTTCCCAAGACGATGGGTGGGTTCGTATGAGGGTTTCGAACGGTTTCATCGCTCTTTTGGCGGCGGGCGTTCTGTCACCGATGTCCCTGGCCTTGGCGCAGGATGGTCCGAGCGACCAGGCCGCACCACAGGTGCCGGCCGCGTTCGAGATCGACGAGGCGGGTTGGACCGGGGGCGCCGTGGCCCGGCCGGGGACCGGTCTGTTCAGCCACTGCGTCATGTCCAGGGAATACGACAGCGGCATGACACTGATCTTCTCGGTCAACCCGCGGTTCGAAACCAATGTCGGTCTGCTCAACCCGGAGTGGGAACTTGTGGAGGGGGAGGAGTCGGTGACGCGCATCGTCGTCGACGACCTCTATGATCGTCAGTTCCCGGCCATTCCGACCGGTCCCACCGTGCTCACCATCCCGATCGGCGCCAATCCCGAATTGATCGAGCATTTCATGCGCGGATCGACCCTCACCGCCACCACCGAAAAGGGCGAGTTCGACTTTCCCCTGACCGGTACCTTCGCGGCGTTCGGCGCCCTGGAAGGGTGCGTTCAGGAAGGGCGGCGTCTGCTCCAGGAACTTGAACGGCAGGAAGCACAGGCCGGCGGCCCACCGACGGAGCCCATGACCCAGGACGGGTTGATCGCCCTGTTGCAGCAGGCCGAGCTGGTGCCGTTTGGGCTTGTCGCTCCCGAAGACGTGCCGGATGACGAATTCGGTCTCGGTTACATGTGGCAGCTCGACCCGACGGAGGCGACGACCGACGACGAGGCCATCATCGGCGCGCTGCATCAGGAACGGCGGGGCCCGACAGTTCGGATCGACACGTTCGCCGACCGCTTCATGCGGCTGTTCGAAGCTCGCTGCGACGGCACCTTCGAACGGGTGGTCAGTCGGTCCGAGATTTTCCGCGAATTCTATGCCCTCAAGACATCGACCATCCGTTGCACGACACCGGAAGAGACCTTTTTCTCATCCCTCGTTTTCGTTCTCGACAACAACAACTATACCGTGTTCCTGCACCAGTCGGGGGCAACGAAGGAAGACGAGACGCGGGCCGCGACGGCGGCGATCGAGGCCGTGTTGCGGCGCGAGATTACCAATCCGGCCAATGAGGCACCGGACGATGCCGCCGGCGAAGAAAGCCCGGCCGACGGTGAAGGGACCAACGCTGAATAGGGTTGAGGGCCGCCGGCCCACGCCTATGTGCCGGGCGTTCGCGGTGCCATCGATACCGACTTGGGAACCCAACCACCGGCATGCCGTTCCCTGTGTGTGCGAGCCGGGCTCGACATGGGTACCTTTGTGCCCAATAGTGAGGGGCCGACGGCGCGACGAACCCTTCCCACATCCTGAAAGCTGATCTTGTGGCCCGGAAACCTCGCTCGAAACCTACTGCATCTTCAGCCCGATCGGCGCGGCCGGGACAAGCCGCGTCGACGCGAAAAAAGCGTTCGGCGCCGGCCCCGGTGCGACGCCCGCTGTCGCCGGGCTCCGCCGCCCGTCTGCAGGCACTCCAGGGCGAACGCCTGGTGATCACCGACGTCACTCCCGAAATCGACGGGGGCCGGTATCCCGCCAAGCGCGAGGTCGGCGATCTGGTGGACGTGTCGGCCGACATCGTGTGCGACGGACATTTCGTCCTTGCCGCCGTGATCCGATACCGGCCCGTGGATGAAGACGCCTGGCGCGAAGCGCCGATGGCCCTGATCGACAACGATCGCTGGTCTGGCGCCTTCGTGGTCGAGCGTAACACGCGTTATGTCTACACCATCGAGGCCTGGGTCGACCTGTTCGCGAGCTGGCGGCGGGACCTGCTCAAGAAAGTCAATGCGGGCCAGAACGTTGCGGTCGACCTGGCCGAGGGGCGCGATCTGCTGGCCGCCGCGCATGGGCACGCGACCGGCGCGGACAAACGGGCATTGAAAGCCGCGCTGGCGGCGTTTGAGAAGGCGGATCACGGCAAAGCCGCCGATCAGCCGGCGTTGATCGACACGATGACGTCGCTGAAGCTGGAAACCCTGATGGCCGCGGCGGCGGAGCGAACCAACGCCACCCGGTACAAGCAGGATCTGGAGCTGGTCGTCGATCCTGTTCTGGCCCGCTATGCGGCGTGGTACGAAATGTTCTGGCGGTCGCAGGGAACCGATCCGCACAAGGGCGCGACCGTCGACGACTGCATCGCCCGGCTGCCCTATATCCGCGACCTGGGGTTCAACGTGGTCTATCTGGTGCCCATCCATCCGATCGGCACAACCAACCGCAAGGGCCGCAACAACGCGCTCGTCGCCGGCTCCGGCGATCCGGGTAGTCCCTATGCCATCGGATCGGATGACGGCGGTCATGACGCGATCAATCCGGATTGGGGAACGCTTGATGACTTCCGGCGCTTCGTCGCGGAATCCAAGGCGTTCGGATTGGAGGTGGCGATCGATTTCGCCATTCAGTGTTCCCCGGATCATCCATGGATCCGCGAACACAAGGATTGGTTCGCGTGGCGGCCGGACGGCACCATCCGGTTCGCCGAGAATCCGCCGAAGAAGTACGAAGACATCGTCAATGTTGAGTTTTACGGTCCGCACCAGCAGGAATTGTGGCTCACCCTGCGCGATATCGTGCAGTTCTGGATCGACCAGGGGGTGACGATCTTCCGGGTCGACAACCCGCACACCAAGTCCTTCGCCTTCTGGGAATGGCTGATTCGCGACATTCAGGAACGGCATCCCGAGGCGCAGTTCCTGGCCGAGGCGTTTACCCGCCCCAAGATGATGAAGGCGCTGGCCAAGCTGGGCTTCACCCAGAGCTACAGCTATTTCACCTGGCGCAACGAAAAAGCGGAACTGATCGAATATCTCGAGGAGCTGACCCAGGGGCCGGAAAAGGACTATATGCGGGCCAATTTCTTCACCAACACGCCCGATATCCTGCCGGTGATCCTGCAGGAAGGTGGCCGGCCCGCCTTTCTTCAGCGGGTCGTTCTGGCGGCCACCTTGTCCAGCGTCTACGGCATCTATAACGGCTATGAGCTGTGCGAGGCGACGCCGGTGCCCGGCAAGGAGGAATACCTCAACTCCGAAAAGTACCAGTACAAGGTCTGGGACTGGGACAGGCCCGGCCATATTCGGGAATGGATCACGGTCTTGAACCGGATCCGGCGCAACAACCCGGCCCTGCACGAATACGAAAACCTGCGGTTCTGCCCGTCGACCGACGATCACATCCTGGTGTATTGCAAGGCCACGGAGGACAACGCCAACTTCATCCTTGTCGCGGTCAATCTGGACCCGCACCATCCGCATGAGACCATGTTCGAATTGCCGCTGTGGCGGCTCGGCCTGCCGGATTGGGAGACGGTGGAAGTCGAAGAGTTGTTCTCCGGTCACGGGTTCACCTGGACTGGCAAGCAGCAACATCTCTGGATCGATAATCAGCGGCCGGCATTCATGTGGCGCCTGAGGCCGGCCTGACCGCCCGCCAACGCCGGCAACGGGCCGACCGACCACCGCCATGGGAGAGCAGACCAACCGATGACCGACACCGTCGATCCGCTTTGGTACAAGGACGCCATCATCTATGAGGTGCATATCAAGTCGTTTTACGACTCGACCAACGACGGCGTCGGCGACTTCGAAGGGCTGACCCAAAAGCTCGACTATCTGAAGGATCTCGGCATCACCGCGATCTGGCTCTTGCCCTTCTATCCATCGCCGCTGCGCGACGACGGCTACGACATCTCCGACTATAAGGCGGTCCATCCGTCATACGGCACCATGCGGGACTTCCGCCGCTTCGTGCGCCAGGCCCATGCCCGCGGACTCAAGGTCATCACCGAACTGGTGATCAACCACACCTCGGATCAGCACCCCTGGTTCCAGCGGGCGCGGCACGCCCCCAAGGGAAGCCGCCTGCGGGATTTCTATGTGTGGTCCGACAGCGACGAGAAATGGCCGGAAACGCGGATCATCTTCACCGATACCGAGCAGTCCAACTGGACCTGGGACCCGGTCGCCGAACAATACTACTGGCATCGGTTCTTCAGCCATCAGCCGGACCTCAACTTCGACAACCCGCGGGTCATCGACGCGGTCATCAAGGTCATGCGGTTCTGGCTCGACATGGGCGTCGACGGGCTGCGCCTGGACGCCATTCCTTACCTGGTGGAACGAGACGGCACCAACAACGAGAACCTCGACGAAACCCACGCGGTGCTCAAGCGCCTGCGGGCGGCCATGGACGAAAGCCACCCCAACGCTTTTTTCCTGGCCGAGGCCAACCAGTGGCCGGAAGACACGCTGCCCTATTTCGGCGATGGCGACGAATGCCACATGTCGTTCCATTTTCCGCTGATGCCGCGGATGTACATGGCGATGGCCCAGGAAGATCGCCATCCGATCACCGACATCATGCGCCAGACCCCCGATATTCCCGCCAACTGCCAGTGGGCGATCTTTCTGCGCAACCATGACGAGCTGACGCTGGAAATGGTGACGGAGCGGGAGAGGGACTATCTGTGGCGGTTCTACGCCGCCGATTCCCGCGCCCGGATCAATCTCGGCATCCGCCGGCGGCTGGCGCCGCTGATGGACAACGACCGGCGCAAGATAGAACTTCTCTACTATCTCCTGTTCTCCATGCCCGGTACGCCGGTGATTTATTATGGCGACGAAATCGGCATGGGCGACAACATCTTCCTGGGCGACCGGGACGGCGTTCGAACGCCGATGCAATGGTCGCCGGACCGCAACGGCGGATTTTCGCGGGCCAACCCCGCCAACCTTTACCTGCCGGCGGTCATGGACCCGATCTACGGTTTCGAGGCGGTCAACGTCGAAGCGCAGCAACGCAGTTCGACGTCGATGCTGAACTGGTTGCGGCGGGCCATGGCCGTTCGCCAGCAGCACCATGCCTTCGGTCGCGGTACGCTGACCTTTCTCTATCCCGGCAACCGCAAGGTTCTGGCGTATCTCCGCGAGCACGACGGGGACTGTGTCCTGTGCGTCGCCAACCTGTCGCGCCAGGCCCAGGCGGTCGAACTCGATCTGGGCCGGTTCAAGGGCCGCGTGCCGGTCGAACTGACGGACCGCAGCCTGTTTCCGCCGATCGGCGATCTGACCTATCTGTTGACCCTGCCGGCCTATGGGTTCTACTGGTTCCTGCTGACCGAGGACGAGGAGCGCCCGGCCTGGCACGATCCGGTGCCGGAAATCATGCCCGACCTTGTGACGCTGGTGCTGCGGGAAGGCTGGACCAGCCTGACGAAGGGACGTCCGGGCGAAGAGCTGGCCCGCGATGTGCTGCCGACCTTCCTGGCGGGGCAGCGTTGGTTCGCCGCCAAGGGAACGCCGATCAGCGGTGTTCGGCCGGTGGATTGGGTGCCGCTGCCGGCTGCGGAGAACGACGTCATGGCGGTCCTGGTCGATGTCGATCTGGAGGGCGAGGACAGCCAGCGCTACTTCCTGCCGCTGGCCCAGGAATGGGACGAGACGGCGGCGACCACCGTGACCGGCGCGTTGCCCTATACGTTGGCTCGCATTCGCAGCGGCGCCCGGCTGGGCGCCCTGTGCGACGCCAATATCGATAGCCGCTATACGAGGGCCGTTCTGACCGCACTGGAGCGCAAGGCGACGGTCAACGGTCAGAGCGGGGCGTTGCATTTCCTTCCGGGCCGTCAGTTGGCCGACGTCACCGTCGACGAAAGCGACGAAATCCGCCGGCTCGGTGTGGAGCAGAGCAACTCGTCGATCCTCATCGGCGACAAAATGGTGCTCAAAAGCTACCGCAAGCTGGTGGCGGGGAACCACCCCGAGGTTGAGATGGGGCGCTTTCTGACCGATGTCGCCGGCTACACCAACACGCCGCCGCTTTTGGGATCGGTCGACTATGTCGATGCCGACGGCACGGCGACGGCATTGGCGGTGCTCCAGGGGTTCGTGCGCAATCAGGGCGATGGCTGGACCTACACCACGGATTATCTCCAACGCACGATCGAGGAAGCGCTGCTGCCGGGCGATGGCGCCCCGGACCCCGATGACCGGTTTGCATTCTACCTCGCCCAGGCGGAGACGCTGGGGCAGCGTACGGCGGAACTCCACCTCGCATTGGTCAGCGCGCCGGACCTGCCCGACTTCGCGCCCGAGCCGATGGGCAAGTCGGACTTTCAGAAACTGCGAAAATCCATCGGCGAGGAGATGCGGGCGGCCCTGACCAATTTGCGTTCGGTGGCCAAGGGGCTGCCGGCTGAAAGCCGCGAGGCGGCCGATCAGTTGCTCGAGCGCCGCCGCGAATGCCAGGATCTGGTCGATCGGCTGCTTGGGAAACCGTTCCGCGCGGCCATGACCCGTCATCACGGCGACTATCATCTTGGCCAGGTGCTGGTGACGCAGGCCGATTTCGTTATCGTCGATTTCGAGGGAGAGCCCCGTCGTTCGCTGGAGGAGCGACGCGCCAAACAATCGCCCCTTCGCGATGTCGCCGGCATGATCCGGTCCTTCGATTATGCCGCCTGGTCGACCGCGTTGAAGCTTGCCGGGTTCAGGCCGGACCAGGCGGACACGGCGCTGCAGCACGCTAGGGCTTGGCGCGACCTGGCCAGCCAGGCGTTTCTTGCCACCTATGCCGAAGTCGCCGAAGGTGCTGTGTTCTACCCGGAAGAAGAGGGCCAGGCGCGCAGCCTGTTGGATGCGTTCGTGCTGGAAAAAGCCGTCTACGAGATCGGCTACGAGATCGCCAACAGGCCGTCCTGGGTTCCGATCCCGGTCAAGGGCATTCTGGAGCTGCTTGACGCCCATGTCGACGGCGGCGGGTCCTGACACCCGTAGGCAAATGGCAGACGGGGGTCGGCGCCGCCGGCGACCGAACGAGATTGAAAGCCGAGGACAGAACCATGACCCTGCCCGCAGAACGCCCTGACATCGAGGCTATCGTTCAGGCCGAACACGGCGATCCGTTTGCCGTTTTGGGGATGCATGAGAGGTCCGGCACGCTTGTCGTCCGGACATTCCAGCCCTCGGCGTCGGCGGTTCAGGTCGTCGACGCGCAAACGGGAGCCGCCGTCGCAGACCTTGACCAGGTTCATCCCGCCGGGGCTTTCGAAGGACCCGTGCCGGGCCGCCGGCATCCCTTTGCCTACAAATTGCGTGTGCACCATCCGGGAGGGGTCGCCGATATCGACGATCCCTACGCCTTTCCGCCGGTGCTTGGCGAACTCGACATGCACCTGTTGATCGAGGGCAAGCACCTGCGAAACTATGAACGGATGGGCGCCCATCCGACGGAGATGAACGGCGTTGCCGGTACCAGCTTCGCCGTCTGGGCGCCCAGCGCCCGCCGGGCTGCCGTGGTCGGCGATTTCAACGGCTGGGACGGTCGGATCCACCCGATGCGGCTGCGCATCGAAGCCGGCGTCTGGGAAATCTTTCTGCCCGGCGTCGCCGCCGGCGCCCGCTACAAATTCGAGATCAAGGGGCCAAGCGGGGAGATGTTGCCACTCAAGGCCGATCCCTACGCCTTCTATACCGAGCGCCCCCCGAACACGGCGTCCGTCGTCCACGGTTCCACCGCGTCCGACTGGCAGGACGGGGCTTGGATGGCCAGCCGCGCGGGCGTCCATTCGGTCGAGGCGCCGATCTCCATTTATGAGGTCCACTCGGCGTCCTGGCGACGCGGCGACGACAACCGCTATCTCACCTATGACGAACTGGCCGACGAGTTGGTACCCTATGTCAGGGACATGGGGTTCACCCATATCGAGCTGATGCCGATCAGCGAATTTCCCTTCGATGGATCCTGGGGGTATCAGCCGATCGGGCTCTACGCCCCGACCAGCCGGCACGGCAGCCCTGAGCAGTTTCAGCGCTTCGTCGACCGCTGCCATCAGGAAGGTATCGGCCTGCTGCTGGACTGGGTGCCGGGGCATTTCCCGACCGACCCGCACGGGCTGGGCTATTTCGACGGTACCCATCTTTACGAGCATGCCGACCCGCGCCAAGGCTTCCACATGGACTGGAACACCCTGATCTACAATTACGGGCGGGTCGAGGTGGCCAACTACCTGCTGGGCAACGCCCTGTTCTGGATGGACCGGTATCATCTGGACGGGCTGCGGGTCGATGCCGTGGCCTCCATGCTCTACCTCGACTACAGCCGCGAGGAAGGACAATGGATCCCAAACCGCTTCGGCGGGCGGGAAAACCTGGAAGCGGTCGACCTGCTCAAGCGGATGAACGAGGAAGTCTACGGCCAGCATCCCGGGGCGATGACGGTGGCGGAGGAATCGACGGCCTGGCCCGGCGTCTCCCGCCCCACCTACACCGGCGGTCTTGGCTTCGGCTACAAATGGAACATGGGCTGGATGCACGACACGCTCGAATTCATGTCCAACGACCCGATCCATCGCCGCTATCATCATCACGAGATGACCTTCGGCCTGCTCTACGCCTATTCGGAAAACTTCATCCTGCCGCTCAGCCACGACGAAGTTGTGCACGGCAAGGGATCGCTGCTCGGCAAGATGCCCGGCGACGACTGGCAGAAATTCGCCAATCTGCGCGCTTATTACGGCTTTATGTGGAGCCATCCGGGCAAGAAGCTGCTGTTCATGGGAGGGGAGTTCGCCCAGCGGCAGGAATGGAACCACAATTACAGTCTCGACTGGCATCTGCTGGAAGACCACATGCATCGCGGCATGCAGGGGCTGGTGCGCGATCTCAATCGGCTCTACCGCGAGACCCCGTCCCTGCATCGCCACGATTGCGCGCCGGAAGGGTTCGATTGGGTCGGTCCGCAGGACATTGAAAATTCCGTCCTGGCCTATATCCGCCGCGGCAGCGCGGACGACCCGCCGGTTCTGATCCTGTGCAATTTCACACCCGTCCCCCGCGAGCAGTACCGGGTCGGCGTACCGGTCGGCGGTCGCTGGCGCGAGGTGATGAATACCGACGCGGGCGCCTATGGCGGCTCCAACATGGGCAATGGTGGCGGTGTGGACGCGGATGCGGTCGAAGCGCACGGCCGGCCCCATTCGCTGTCGCTGACCCTGCCGCCACTGGCAACCATCATGTTGCAACCGGAATAGGCGGGGCCCGGTGAAGAGCGGCTGACGGGCCACCATGTCGGATGTCGCCGTTTGGCCGGGCCGTCCCGCGCCCCTTGGGGCAACGTGGGACGGCAACGGGGTCAATTTCGCCCTCTTTTCCGCCAATGCGGAGCGGGTGGAATTGTGTCTGTTCGATGCACGGTCCGGTCGGGAAACGGCCCGGCTGTCCCTGCCGGAGCGCACGGACCATGTATGGCACGGATATCTGCCGGAAGGGCGGCCGGGACTGCTGTATGGCTATCGCGTCTTCGGCCCCTACGATCCCGCCGCCGGGCACCGTTTCAATCCTAACAAGCTGCTGCTGGACCCCTATGCCAAGGCGCTGTCGGGCGGGTTCCGGTGGACCGATGCGCATCACGGCTATCGCGTCGGGTCGGGCCGCGCGGACCTGTCGTTCGACCGGCGGGACAACGCCCGTTTCATGCCGAAGGGCAAGGTGATCGATCCCGCCTTCACGTGGGGCCGGGACCAGCCGCCGTCCGTGCCATGGGACCGGACGATCCTTTACGAGGCCCATGTGCGGGGTCTGACGTGTCGCCACAAAGGTGTGCCGGCCGCCCAGCGCGGCAGCTTTACCGGCGTGGTCGCGCGCCCGATGATCGATCATCTCAAGTCGCTTGGCGTCACGGCGGTCGAACTTCTTCCCGTGCATACCTTCATCGACGAGCGGTTTCTGATCGGCAAGGGCCTGCGGAACTATTGGGGGTACAACAGCCTGGCCTTTTTCGCGCCCGATGGTCGCTACGCCGTCAGCGATCCGGTGGCGGATTTCAAGACGATGGTGGCGCGGCTGCACGATGCCGGGATCGAAGTCATCCTGGACGTGGTCTACAACCACACGGCGGAAGGCAATGAGCTGGGCCCGACCTTGAGCCTTCGCGGCATCGACAACGCGTCATATTACCACCTGGATCCGGGCGACAGGCGCCGCTATCTCGATCACACCGGCTGCGGCAACGCGCTCAACCTCTGTCACCCGAGAGTGTTGCAGATGGTCATGGACAGCCTGCGCTATTGGGTGACGGATATGCATGTCGATGGGTTCCGGTTCGACCTTGCGACCACGCTGGGCCGCGACCCGCACATGTTTGATCCCGGCTCCGGGTTTTTCGACGCGCTGCGCCAGGACCCGGTCCTCAATCAAGTCAAGCTGATCGCCGAGCCGTGGGACATCGGACCGTCCGGGTATCAACTCGGCAAGTATCCTCCCGGCTGGTCGGAATGGAACGATCGCTACCGCGACACGGTCCGTCGGTATTGGCGCGGTGACGGCGGGATGCTGCCGGATCTGGCACCCCGGCTCACCGGGTCGGCGGACCTCTTCGAGGAGAACGGTCGGGGGCCGGGCGCCAGTATCAATTTCGTCGCGTGCCATGACGGGTTCACCCTCGCGGACACGGTCAGCTACGAACAGAGACACAACGAGGCCAACGGCGAGGACGGGCGGGACGGTCATCAGGCCAACTACAGCGCCAACTATGGCGTCGAAGGCCCGACCGACGACGCCGCTATCGCCGAGACACGCAAACGACAGCAGCGCAACATGCTGGCCACTCTGTTTCTGTCCCAGGGTGCGCCCATGCTGTTGGCGGGAGACGAGATGGGGCGCACCCAGAACGGCAACAACAACACCTACTGCCACGACGCCGACTGGAATTGGATCGACTGGGATGGGGCCGACAAGACCCTTCTTGCGTTCACCCGCCGATTGACGGCGTTGCGCCTGCAACACCCGGCTCTGCGCCGTCCCCGATTTCTGCATGGCCGGGATCGGGCGCCCAACGGTGAACCCGACATTGCCTGGTTCACCCCGGCGGGTACGCCCATGACCGCCGAACGGTGGCACGATCCGGAAGCGCGATGCCTGGGGGTGCTGCTCTCGGGAACGGCCGGGGACTACCGCGCCGCCGACGGGACGGCCGTGATCGACGAGACGCTGTTGGTGGTCATGAACGCCGGCCTGGACGCGGCGGATTTCGTGCTGCCCGCCGTGCCGGGCGGAACAGCGTGGTCGCGCCTGCTGGACACCGCTTCTCCAAACGAGAAGAAGGGCACGATCACGATGCAACCCGGCATTGCCCATATCGTGTCTCATCGATCGCTTAGCCTTTTCGCCCTTCTGACGGAGCATTCGGTATGACCGCGCTCGATCGCCTGGCTGCGCTGGCCGGGGTCGAGCCCGGCTATCATGATATCTGGGGCACCTATTTCGAGATCGCTCCACCCGTCAAGATCGCCATCCTGGAGGCCATGGGCATCCCGGCGGCCGACGACGCGGCCCAGGCAACCAGCCTCGACCGGCTGGAAACAGCGCCGTGGCGTCGTCTGGCCGGCCCCGTCACAATCGTGCCGGCCGAAGCCCAGCCCGGTGCGGTGACCCTTTACGCGCCAGCGGGAGGGGAAAGTGTCCTCCAGTGGTCCATCGATCTTGAGACGCCGGGGCCCACCTCGAAGGGCAGCATGACCTGGAACACGCTGCCCCTGGAAGGGCAACGGCAGGTCGACGGTGTCGCCTACGAACGACGGCGTCTGAGTTTGCCGACGGACCTGCCGGAGGGGTATCACCGCCTTGCCGTGACGTTGGACGGTGAAACCTTGCGGGCCGAAACCCTGCTGATCGTGGCCCCTCCCCGCTGTTGGGGGATCGACGAGGCCGCCCGCGGCCGCCGGCTCTGGGGGCTGTCGTGTCAGCTCTATTCCCTTCGGTCGAGCGAGGATTGGGGCCTGGGCGGGTTCGGCGAGCTGAACGCGCTGGCCCGCCGCGCCGGCGCCGAGGGCGCCAGCGTCGTCGGTTTGAACCCCCTTCACGCCATGTTCCCGGCAGACCCGGGACAAGCCAGCCCCTATTCCCCGGCCAGCCGCGACTATCTGAACGGGCTGTATATCGATGTCGCGGCCGTGCCCGATTTGGACGGCAGCGCCGACGCCAAGGCGATGATCGCGGACCCCGACTTTCAGGATCGTCTGGCGGCGGCGCGCGCCACGGACCTGATCGACTACGCCGCCGTGGCCGCCCTCAAAATGCCGGTGCTCGAGGCGGTATGGCGGGATTTCCAGGATCGTCATCGGGGTGGGGACAGCGATCGGGCGCGGGCCTTCGCCGCATTCCGCCAGGCTCACGGCCAAGCCTTGCGCCGCTTTGCCGTGTTCCTGGCCCTGCAGGAGCATTTCGCGGCGGACGATCCGTCTCGCCTGGCCTGGTGGAACTGGCCCGAGGCGTACCATGACCCACGGTCTAAGGCGGTCGAGGACTTTGTCCGGGACCATGAGGCCCGTGTCGGTTTCCACGAATATCTTCAATGGCTGGCCGACGAGCAATTGAGGATGGCGGCCGATGAGGGCACGCGATCCGGCTTGGTTTTAGGGCTCTATCGCGATCTGGCGGTGGGCGTCGGGCCGGCCAGCGCCGCGGCCTGGGCCAGCCCGGAGGCGCTGGTCAGTGATCTCAGCGTCGGTGGTCCGCCGGACCTTCTGGCCCCCCAGGGGCAGAATTGGGGATTGAGCCCCCTTCATCCCGTCGCCTTGCGCGACCGGGCATTCACCCCGTTCATCGCCGCCCTGCGCTCTAACATGCGCCACGCCGGGGCGCTCCGCATCGACCATGTCATGGGACTGATGCACCTATTCGTGATACCGCCGGGGGTGGCGGCGGGGCAGGGGGCCTACCTGGCGTACCCGTTCGACGACATGCTGCGCGTTCTCGCCTTGGAATCGCGGCGGCACCGGTGCGTGGTCATCGGCGAGGATCTGGGCACCGTACCGGAAGGATTTCGTCCCTGGATGATGGATGCCGGGATCCTGTCGTATCGCGTTTTGATGTTCGAACGGGTCGGTGACGGGCTGTTCGCGTCGCCCGAGACCTATCCCGAGCAAGCCCTGGTCACGGCCGGCACCCACGATCTGGCGACTTTGGCCGGGTTTTGGACCGGCCGGGACATTGAATGGCGGCGGGACGTTGGCATCTATCCCGATGCCCAGTCGGCGGCGGCCGACACGGCCAACAGGGCGGCCGACCGGCGCCGACTGATCGACGCCCTCATCGCCGCCGGCGTGTGGCCGGCCGAACCGCCGACCGACAGCGAACGCCAGCCGATGGACCGGGCGCTGTTGATCGCCATTCACCGTTATCTGGCCAAGACGCCAAGCCGTCTGTTGATCGTCCAGGCGGAAGACATGGCCGGTCAGCGGGAGCAGATGAACCTGCCTGGAACCATCGACAGTCATCCGAATTGGCGCCGGCGCCTGGACCGGACGGTCGATGCCTTGATCGACGATCCGGACGCTGCGGCTCTCATGGCCGCCCTGCGCGCCGATCGGCCGGGTGCTTAGATCCGAAGGTCGAGAAGGACCCCGGCTGAAGGGCGGATATCGGGAGCCGCGCGGTAAGCGGCGACCGCCGCCGCGTGAGCCGCCGGAAGACGGCGGTCCTCCTGATCCACAACCGGGGGGAGGGTGGTGGGTACCGCGGCGTGGAGAGAGGCGTGACCGATGCCTATGCCCGTCTCGCCGTGACGATCGGGGTTCCGATGTCTCCAAGGATCATGGGGCCGCCCCTTGCCCGGAACAACGGCACGGCAGGGCGATACCGCCACCACGGCTGAGGCCGTCGTGGAAAGTGCCCGCCCCGGCCCTTGCGGCACGGGTGGTATGACCTGACCCGAAATCATCATCCATCCATCATACGCGAATTTAGGGAAATATAAATAAAATTTTTCACAAATCCACAGCAGGCCCCTCTTTACGCATTTTTAACGCTAACTCTTCACCATGACCAGTCTCGTCTCCACGGTGGGCGCCGCCCGCATCACGGCCTTTACCTTGCATTAAAGCCTCTCCGCCTAGGCTAAGCGGCTCAAAGGCCCATTTCCGGGTATATGTTCCAGCCGCGCAGGTAGCGATGTCCATGGCCGATGTAACGTTTCAAGGTGCGTCAGAGCCTATCGCGGCCGCCCTGCGGGTTGCCGGCGACATCGTCTATGAGTGGCATCTGGATAGCGATCGGATCACATGGATCGGGCCGGTCGAAAAGGTTCTCGGTGAGGACGCGCGGACCCTGTTTGCGACCGGCGCGGCCCTGAACGGCCGGATCAACCCCGAGGATCTGCCCAGCCGTCTGCAGGCATTGTCCGACCACCGGCGTTCCGACGGCATTTTCGATTGCGAGTATCGGGTGCGGTTGGCGGAAGGCCAATTCACCTGGATTCATGACCGTGGCGGCTGCGAGCGGGACGATACCGGACAGCCGGTCGTCATGCGCGGCGTCCTGAGGCTGATCAACGGCCGCAAACAGAACGAAGCCCGGCTCGAGCGCCTGGCGAACTACGACGAGCTGACGGGCCAATTCAACCGGAACAGGCTGCGCGAAGCGTTGCAGCAGGCGATGACCCAAAGCGAACGCTATGGCGTCGACGGCGCTTATCTGACGATCGGCATCGACAATCTGGCGATGATCAACGCCGCCTACGGTCAGTCCGGCGGCGACGCCGTGATCACCGGGGTCGGTCTCCGGCTTGGCGTGGTGACGCGCGCCAGCGATGTCATCGGCCGCGTCGGGGGCGATGTCTATGGTATCGTATTGAGCCACTGTCCCGAGGACGAGGTCGCGTCCGTGGCCGGAAAGATTCTCGACATGTTCCGCGATCGACCGATCGACACGCCCGTCGGTCCGATTCCGGTGACCGTGTCGGTGGGCGGAACCACATACCCCGCCCCGATGCGAACCGCGGTGGAGGCGATGACCCGCGCCGAGACCGCCATGCAGGAAGCAAAGCGCGCCGGCCGCAACGATTTCTGTCTTTACGAAATCAGCGACGAACAGCTTCAGCGCCACCGCGATGACATTGCCACCGTCGAACAGGTCAAGAAGGCCATCAAGGAGAACCGTCTGCTGTTCGCCTTTCAGCCGATCGTCGCGCGAGGCGACTACGACGTTGCCTGGTACGAGTGTTTGTTGCGCCTTCGCGGCCCCGACGATGCGATCATCGTGGCCGGGCACTTCGTGCCGGCCGTCGAACGGATGGGGTTGAACCGCCTGATGGATCGGCACGTGCTGGAAATGGCCGTGCGGGAGCTGGAGGACAGCCCGTCCATCGCGCTCGCCATCAACATCTCCGGTGTCACCGTGCCCGACCCGGAATGGTTGGATCTGCTGATCCGGCTGATCGGAGGTCGTGCCGCCATCGCCCGGCGGCTGATGATCGAGATCACCGAAACCGCCGCCATGCGCAACATCACCGAGGCCGCGCGCTTTGTCACCACCGTGCGTGACCTGGGGTGCCGGGTGGCGCTGGACGATTTTGGCGCCGGTTACATCTCCTTTTGCCATCTGCGGTCGCTGCCGGTCGATGTGGTCAAGATCGATGGATCGTTCATCAACGGCATCGCCGAAAGCCGGGACAATCGTCTGTTCGTCAGCACGCTCATCGGTCTCGCCAAGGGTTTTGGCATGATCACCGTCGCCGAATGCGTCGAGACCGAGGAAGACGTCGCCGTACTGGCCGCCGAGGGGGTGGACTATCTCCAGGGCTACTATTTTGCCCGGCCGGCCATCGAGCGGAGTTGGGTAAATGGCGGCGCGTCGGCGGCCATACGCCGCCCGCCGCCGGTCGTGGATCTCACGCTGATCGAGGTCGAGGCGTTGCGCCGCCGCGTCGCCGCCGCCGCGACGGACAAGCCGGCTGCCATAGGTCGCGCCGGCCAGTAATCATCCAGGCGCGCTCTGACGTCGCATTTGCCAGGGCAGGTGTCGGGGTCGCCATCGCGCCTTGGGCCATGGCCCTCCATAATCTGATTGGTCTACCATGGGGCCGTCGAACTCTCATGGGCTGACCTGGTGACTTGAGCGCGTTGTCCGACCAGATCCGAGCCGATCGCGCGGATGCCGCCGTGCCGGATCGGCTCGTGGCGGCCGAACGTGCCGGTTTGCGGCTGGCCATCGCGCTTCGCACCGCCGTCCTGGGCATATTCCTGGTTTGGGTTCTGGTTGTTGGCGACCAGGAAACGCGGCGCGTCGGCATCGTGCTGCTTGGATGCTTTGTGGGATCGGGCATCGCCTATCTGCCCATCATCGGGACCCGCTACGACCGCTGGTGGTTGAAATATGCGATCTACTCCACGGACCTTCTGGTGCTGACCGCACTGTTTGCCGTTGTGCCCCTCAGCGGCGCCGGCGACGTACCGCAGATCATCGCTTTCCGGGCCTATGGCGCCTATTACCTTTTGCTGCCCATCGCGCTTTCGACGCTGGCCTTGAGCCCTCGCTTTGTGGTGTGGACCGGTTTCGTGGCCTGTGCCGGTTGGTGGGCGGCCTGGGGCTGGGTGGTCTCGGGCATGGAACGGACCGTGTCCTGGTCGGACCTGCCACCCCGGGCGTCGGAGGCGGATTATCTGGCCGTGTTCCTGAGCCCTGACTTCATCGGGGTCGGCAACCGGGTCGAGGAGACGGCGTTCACCCTTGCCGCCGCCGTCATCCTGGCAGTGGCCGTCCACCGGGCGCGCCGTGTTTTCATTGCGCAGATCGTCAGTGACCGGGAACGGGCCCAGGTGACCCGGATCCTCGGCCAGTTCGTCCCGGAAGCCGTCGCACGTCGGATTGTGGAGGATGACCGCGCGTTGGCGCCCCAGCGTCGCCGCGCCACCATTCTATGCCTCGACATCGCAGGCTTTACGACCATTGCCGAGGCCATGCCGCCCGAGGACGTGATCGCAATGCTGAATGGGTTCCTGGCCGATGCCAACGACGTGGTGAGCGCGGCGGGGGGCGTGGTCATCGATTTCGTCGGCGATGGGTTTCTGGCGGCCTTTGGAACGCCGCTGGTCATCCCGAATACCGAGCAGATGGCTCTCAAGGCCGCCGAAGGGCTGATCGCCATGGTCGACGACAAGCCCTATGGCGGGCGAACGCTCAAGATCAGGATCGGGTTGGCGACCGGAGAGGTGGCGGCCGGCAGCGTCGGTGGCGAACGTCGACAGGCGTTCACGATTTACGGCGATACGGTCAACCTCGCCGCACGTCTACAAGAACTGAACAAGCAATTTGGCACCCGCGTGCTTCTGGATGCGGATACGGCGTTGAAGGCCGACGCCGTGTCCGACCTGCGGGCGGTCGGTCCACACGCCATCCGCGGCCGGTCGGCAACGGTCGACCTGTTCGCCTTCGAACCCCGCGCAACGGTGCGCTGACCGGTCAGCTTTTCTTGTCGCTGTCCTTCCGCCCGATGCTTTGAAGCTCACGCTGCAGCGCATCCAGCCGTTGGCGCAGTTCGTTCAGGTTGGCTTCGCTGGCGCCGGGTGCCGACGCGTCCCCGGTTTCACCCGAACCCGCGGTGTCGCTGCTGGAGGGCGTTTCCTGAAAGGGAGAGAACATCTTCATGGTCCGCTCGAACATGGCCATGTTCTGTTTGCTCATCTCCTCCAGCGCCCCCAATGGGAACACGCCGCCGATCGTTCCCTTGAAGTATTCCCGCATCCGGTCCTGGTTGCGCGCGAAGCTTTCCATCGAATGTTCCAAATATTGCGGCACCATCCACTGCATGTTGTCACCGTACAGGCCGATGAGTTGGCGCAGGAAGCCGATCGGCAGCATGGTTTGGCCCTTGGCCTCCTCCTCCACGATGATCTGGGTCAGGACCGATCGGGTAATGTCGTCGCCGGACTTGGCGTCGTAGACCACGAAGTCGGAGCCTTCTTTCACCATCTGGCACAGGTGCTCCAGCGTTACGTAGCTGCTGGTGGCCGTATTGTATAAACGGCGATTGGCATATTTCTTGATGGTGATCGGGGGCTTCTTATCGGATGTCTGATCGGCCATGGTCCAAGATCTTCACCAGAGTAAGGGGGTTAGGAACCTATCCGCGCGGTACCGGTCGTGGCAGTACTTGGATAGCCTCCCGGGGCTGGGCAACCGTGTCACGATGGGATTATAACCATCTCGGACTATACATTCTGTTACGGGAACGGCGTGGAGTCACGCCTCCATTCCCCATGGCGGCGGTGGCCGGCACCGGAAACCGCCGCGCTGCAAGACTCGGGGCACCCTGGGACCCGGACGATGGACCGCTATGGATCGCACCTCCGATCTCGATGCTCTCGCGCGCCGGTATGTCGATTTATGGCAGGACCAATGGACCGCCATGGCCGCCGATCCGGAGACGACCGCGGCGCTGATCCGTTGGATGGACCTATATACAGGCAAGACCGCGGATCCGGCGGCCATGGTCCGGGCGATGCTGACACCGCTGGCCGGCGCACCGGCGCCGTCCGCGGATGACCGCGCGCGAGGTGCGGCAGGGACCGCGACCGCTGGGACTGCATCTGATGGCGGCGCAGGCGGCATGGATGACTGCCTTCGCCGCATTGCCGAGCTCGAGCGCCGGCTGGCCCGGCTGGAAGACGCCCCCGTTGCCGGGAGACCTCGTCGGGGCGCTCGAAAACCACGATCCTGAAGCGCTGAAAACCGCCGTCGGCGCGGAGATCCTGAATCGCTTCGATCGGTTTTTGACCGGGCTGGAACGGTACCGCCACCACATCTACCGGCGGTCGCTTCCCGATCCGCCGATCCTGTGGCGGGAAGGGGCGACCCGCCTTCTCGACTATGGCGGGGTGGGCGCCCCGGTGCTGGTGGTCCCCTCGCTGGTCAACCGCTGCTATGTGCTCGACCTCACCGAACAGCGCAGCCTGATGCGCTGGCTGGCGGGACGGGGGGTGCGGCCGCTCCTCGTTGATTGGGGCCGGCCGGATGCCGACGAGCGGCGATTTACCCTGACCGACTACATCGCCGGGCGGCTTGAAAAGCTGTTGGACGCCGCCGTCGCGGCGGCAGGCGCGCCGGTTCCCGTCGTCGGCTATTGCATGGGCGGGTTGCTGGCCGTGGCCCTGGCCCAACGCCGCCGGCGCGATGTGTCGTCCCTTGCCCTTCTGGCCACGCCGTGGGATTTCCACGCCGCGGGGGCGGCCCAGGTCCGTCAGCTCGCCGCCCTTCTCGCCACCTTCGGGCCTGCCATAGAACTTTGGCAGGAACTGCCGGTGGATGCCATTCAGGCCTTGTTCGGCGCTTTGGATCCGCTTCAGGCGGCGCGCAAGTTTATCGCCTTCTCGGCGCTGGACCCCGCCTCGGAACGGGCCGCCGCGTTCGTGGCGCTGGAGGACTGGCTGAATGACGGGGTTCCGCTGGCCGCCGCGGTGGCCCGCGAATGCATCGCCGGCTGGTATGGCGACAACACTCCGGCGCGGGGACAGTGGCGGGTGGCCGGATGGCCCGTCGACCCGGCGGTGCTGGACCTGCCCAGTCTGCACATTATCCCGGACCGCGACCGCATCGTGCCGCCGGCCAGCGCTCTTGCCCTGGCCACCGCCATGGCCGGCGCAAAAACCCTGCGGCCGACATTGGGCCATATCGGCATGGTGGTCGGCGGCCGCGCGCCCGACCAGGTTTGGCGGCCCCTGGCCGACTGGCTGACCGGGCCTTGAGCGTGTCTCGTCAGCGTGTCGCATTGAGCCATACTCAACCGGCCCACCTTGCACCGCCGCCCTGGGGTCCCTATCGTCCATAAATGAGGGTCCTGGACGCCGGTCCAGGCGGCAACCGAGGGAAGGGGAGAAGCATCATGACCGATGTCGTCATCGTCGGCGCGGCGCGCACGCCGATCGGCGCGTTCAACGGCGCGCTCAGCAGCGTATCCGGCCATGAGCTGGGGACGGTCGCGATCCGGGCGGCGCTGGACCGCGCCGGGGTCGAACCCGAGGAGGTGTCGGAGGTCGTCCTGGGACACGTCCTTACCGCCGGTGCCGGTCAGAACACGGCCCGCCAGGCGGCGATGGCGGCGGGCGTGCCGGTCGAACGGACCGCCTATGTGGTCAACCAGGTCTGCGGATCGGGTCTGCGCACCGTCGCGCTGGGCAGCCAGGCGATCCGCCTGGGCGACAGCGAGATCGTGGTCGCCGGCGGGCAGGAAAGCATGAGCCAGGCGACCCATTGCAGCCATCTGCGCAACGGTACCAAGATGGGCGACGTCCAGTTCATCGACACCATGATTAAGGACGGGTTGTGGGATGCCTTCAACGGCTATCACATGGGCAACACGGCCGAAAACGTCGCCCAGCGCTGGCAGTTGACGCGGCAGGAACAGGACGAATTCGCGCTGGCGTCCCAGCAAAAGGCCGGGGCGGCTGTCAAGGCCGGCCGCTTCAAGGACGAAATTACCCCGGTCATCATCAAGACCCGTAAGGGCGAAAACGTCGTCGATACGGATGAATATCCGCGTCCCGACACCACCCTGGAAATCCTGGGCCGCTTGCGCCCGGCCTTCGATCGCGAGGGGACGGTGACCGCCGGCAACGCATCCGGGCTCAACGACGGGGCGGCCGCTCTTGTGCTGATGGGGATGGATGCGGCGGCCAAGCGGGGCGTCAAGCCGTTGGCCCGGATCGCCTCCTGGGCCACCGCCGGGGTCGATCCCGCCGTCATGGGGACCGGTCCGATCCCCGCGTCCCGTCTGGCCCTCGAACGCGCCGGGTGGAGTGTCGACGATCTGGACCTTATCGAGGCCAACGAGGCCTTCGCGGCCCAGGCCTGTGCCGTGAACCGCGAATTGGGCTGGGATACGGACAAGGTCAACGTGAACGGCGGGGCCATCGCTCTTGGCCATCCGATTGGTGCGTCGGGGGCCCGGGTGCTGATCACGCTGATCCACGAAATGCAGAAGCGGGATGCCAAGAAGGGCTTGGCAACCCTGTGCATCGGCGGCGGCATGGGCATCGCGCTCTGCGTCGAACGCGACTGAACATAGCCCCCGCGCTCAAGCGGGCGGACCATAACTCTTAGGGGAGGATTCCATGGGACGACTGGCACTGGTGACCGGCGGCACGCGCGGCATTGGCGAGGCGATCTGTATCGCCTTGCAGGACGAAGGCTGCACGGTCGTCGCCAACTACGGCGGCGACGATTCCCGAGCCAAGGCGTTTACCGACCGAACGGGAATCGCCGCGCGGAAGTTCGACGTCGCGGATTTCGACGCCTGTCAGGAAGCGGTCAAGGCCATCGAGGAGGAATTCGGACCGGTCGAGATCCTGGTCAACAACGCGGGCATCACGCGCGACGGAACCATGCACCGTATGGACCACAAGCAATGGCAGGCGGTGATCGACACCAATCTGGGATCGTGCTTCAACATGTGCCGGGCGGTGATCGACGGCATGCGGTCGCGCAGTTTCGGCCGCATCGTCAATATCGGATCGATCAACGGTCAGGCCGGCCAGTACGGACAGGTCAACTACGCCGCCGCCAAATCCGGGATCCATGGGTTCACCAAGGCCCTGGCCCAGGAAGGCGCGGCCAGGGGCATCACGGTCAATGCCATCGCGCCGGGGTACATCAACACCGACATGGTCCGGGCGGTGCCGGCCAACGTTTTGGAAAAAATCGTCGCCCGTGTCCCCGTCGGCCGGTTGGGAGAAGCCTCGGAAATCGCCCGGGGGGTGGTGTTCCTGGTGGCTGACGACGCCGGCTTCATCACCGGGTCCACCCTTTCGATCAATGGCGGTCAGCACATGTACTGAGCGCGGTCCGGCCGCATCGGTCGGCGGACCCGGTAAGTAAGGAGGACGCTCCGATGTCCTCTCGTCCTCCCGAACGCCCGGTGGTCGGCGTCGGTGTGGTGGTGTGGCGCGGCGACCAGGTGCTTCTGGTCAAGCGCGGACGGCCGCCGCGCGAAGGGCAGTGGGGGCTGCCCGGCGGCCGCCAGGAACTGGGCGAAACCGTCTTCGAAGCGGCGGTCCGCGAGGTGCGGGAAGAAACCGGGCTGACCGTCGCGCCGCTGTCCATCGTCACCGTCGTCGACAGCATCGACCGCGACGACAATGGCGTGATCGCCTTTCACTACACCCTGGTCGAGGTCGTGGCTGAATGGCGCGCCGGCGAAGCGGTGGCCGCGGACGACGCCGCCGATGTGCGCTGGGCCGATCCCGATGCACTGGACGGGCTTGTGGCCTGGGACGAAACGCGTCGGGTGATCCGGCTGTCCCGTACCGTTCGCGGTCAGGCGCCGTCGGCGACGCCCGAGCCCTGCCTGCGTCCGCGTCCCGCTTATGACCGGCTGATGCGCAGCCCGCTGGGCCGCATGGTCGCGCGGCCGTGGCTGGACGACATGACGCTGCTGTCGCTGCGCGACTGGGTTTTGCCTTTGTCGCGGGCACGCGCGGTGGCAGAGGTGTCGAACGGTAATCTCGACGCTTTTCTGGACCAGCTGGATGTGTCGCCGGATCGGGTCGCGTCGCCCCGCCTGATGGAACGGCATCTGCGCGCCGTCGACGGCTTCAGGCGGCAACTGGACGACGCCAACGCCGAGTGGGAATCGACCCTGTTCGGTCCGGGGGCCGGCGATCCCGCGGCCCGTGTGGCGGCGGAGGAGGCGCGGCTCGATGCCTCCACGACGCTTACCTGGTCCGGCCTGCGGTTCGCGCTGTTCGCGCGGCACCAGCGCATCGAACGGTGCCGGTGGGAAATCCCATCGGTGGAGGAGGTGGCGGCACGGCATGGCGCCCGCCTGTCCTCGCCCGCGACCGCGTACGCCCTGCCCGACCCGCTGCCGGAGGTTGAGGAAAGCCGACATGTGGCAAGCCCGTTGGGGATGGAATACTGGATCCGTTTCCCGTCGCCCGATCCCGACATGGGCGATCTGTGCTGGGCGCGCGTGTTCGAGCCGGCCGGGGTCGTTCGGCCGCCAACGGTCATCCACCTGCACGGCGTGTGCATGGAGGCCGATCACATTCGCGGCCCGCTGCGCGAGGTGGAGGCGTTCTGCCGGCGCGGCCTGCGGGTGATCACGCCGGAGGCGCCGTGGCATGGGCGGCGCCGGTTGCCGGGCCGGTATGGCGGTGAACCGTTCGTGGCGCGTACGCCGCAATCGGCGCTGGATCACTTTTCCGCCCATGTACGCGAGCTGGCGGTGCTCACCGGTTGGGCCCGCCGGTCCGGGGCGCCGGTCGGCTGGAGCGGTCTCAGCCTGGGCGCGTTCTGCGCTCAACTGGCGGCCACCCACGCCGGGGCCTGGCCGGCGGCGCTGCGCGGCGACGCGCTGCTGTTGTTCGTCACCGCCGAAGGGCTGGCGGAAATCGCACTGACCGGCGCCTTCGCCCGGGCCTTTGGTGTCGATGCCAGACTGACGCAGGCCGGCTGGTCGAAGGCCGATCTGGAACGGTGGAGCCCGCTCACCGATCCCCTGGGCCCGCCGGCGATGGGGCCGGACCGCGTCTTTGCCGTCATCGGCAGCGAGGACACGGTGGCACCGTTCCCGCGCGGGCTGGGCCTGATCCGGCGCTGGGGCGTGCCGGAAGGTCAGGTCCATATCCGCCGCCAGGGCCATTTCACCGTCCCCATCGGCCTTATGGCAGACGCCGCGCCGCTCGATGCCTTCGCCGGGCGCCTGCGGGAGGTGTAGTTATTAAAAGAGTGCCGGCCGACCCACCTCAGTCACCATAGTTGCGTTTCAGGACGGGGCCGATGCGGGGGTGGGACCGGGCCTCGTTGGCGATGGCGGCCAGTTTCGGGCAATGGTCCGCGAACCAGGCGGCGCCCGGCCGCCAGCGGGTCATGCAGGCGACATAGATGTCGAGCGCCGTGATCCTATCGCCCATTGCCCAGGGCCGTCCGTCCACCTGGGTCTCGAACCATGTCCAAAGGGATTGGCAGTGGGCATTGGTACGGGACAGCAGCACCGGCGCCGCCGCGCTGTCCGTCCAGCGTTCGGGATAGTCGCCATAGGTGAAGGTCGGATAGACATTGGCCACCAGCCAGATCAGCAGCCGCAAAAAGGCCGGCCGCTTTGGGTCGCCGACCGGCGGGATCAGACCGGCCGCCGGTACGATGTCGTTGAGATGCAGGGCGATCGCCGCGGTCTCGGTCATGACGGTACCGTCCGGCAGGATCAGCGTCGGCACCTGGGCCAAGGGGTTGACCGCCAGCAGCCGGTCGCGCGGCGGGCCGGGCTGGTCGAAGCCGTCGACCGCCTCCATCCGATAGGGCAGGTCGCATTGGGCCAGCATCGCCTCGACGATGGCCGAACCCCAGCGGCGTACGCCATAAAGGATGAACACGCCGTCGTCCGCCGACGTCATCGACATGATCCTCCATCGACGGGGGAACCTCGAACGAAGGCGACCATACCATGCAAGCAAGACACGGCGAAGATACCGGCGCTATAACGTCCCGATCGTCCCGTTCCCGCGTGAGCGCCATGATCGATTCCGCCCCCGCCGCTTCCGTACCCGACCGGCGCCGCGCCACGCTGATCGGCGGCAGCGCCGTGCTGATGTGGTCGACCCTGGCGCTGTTCACGACCTGGGCCGGCGGCGTGCCGCCCTTTCAGCTCGTGGCCATGGCCTTTGCCGTTGCGTTTGTCATCGGGCTGGTTCTGCCCCTCTCGCGCGGCCGCTCGCCATGGCCGGCGCTGCGGCAGAAGCCGGCGGTGTGGGTGTTGGGGGTCGGAGGGCTGTTCGGCTACCATTTCTTTTTCTTTCTGGCCCTCCAGGTGGCGCCGCCGGTCGAAGCCAACCTGATCAACTATTTCTGGCCGTTGCTGATCGTGCTGTTCTCGGCTCTGCTGCCGGGAGAGCGGCTGCGCTGGTGGCACATCGCCGGCGCGGGTCTGGGGTTGGCGGGGGCGACGCTGCTGATCGCCGGCAAGGGTGCCGTCGGACTGCGCCTCGAGCACGCGCTGGGGTATGGCGCCGCCTTTGCCTCCGCCGTGATCTGGGCTGGCTATTCGGTGTTGAGCCGCCGGGTCGGTCACGTTCCGACTGATGCGGTGGGCGGCTTTTGCGGCGCCACCGCGGTGCTCGCCCTGCTCTGCCATTTGGCTTTGGAGACGACCGCATGGCCCGACGTCGTGGGTTGGGCCGCTATCGCCGGGTTGGGGCTGGGGCCGGTCGGGCTGGCCTTCTTTGTCTGGGATCACGGGGTCAAGCATGGCGACATACGGGCGCTGGGCGCCATGGCCTACGCCGCGCCGCTTTTGTCGACGCTGCTGCTGATCCTGTTCGGTCGAGGGCTGTTCGGCTGGACCGTGGTCGCGGCTTGCGGCCTGATTGTCGGCGGCGCGGTCCTGGCGTCCCGCGACCTTTTTCGGAAGCCGCCGGTCACCCGGTCCGTGGCGCCGGCCGCCAGTCCGGCGGCGCCAGCTCGAACCCCTCGAACAGGAAGGCCGGGCTGACGGTACATCCGACCAAAGTCCACGCGCCCAGGCTTTTCGCCGATTGCCAGACACCGGCCGGCACAATGGCTTGGGGCCGCTGGCCCTCGGCCAGAGCCGGACCCAGGATGACCGGCTCCTCGCCGTGTCCGTCTGGCGACAGGGCCAGGGTCAGCGGCCCGCCGGCATACCAGTGCCAGATCTCGGCCGCGTCGACACGGTGCCAATGCGACCGTTCCCCGGCGCGCAGCAAGTAATAGATGGCCGTGCCGGCGCCGCGACCGCCATCGTCGGGCTCGTCGCGCCATGTCTGGACGTAATGGCCGCCCTCCGGGTGGGGCCGCAGCCCCAGCAACCGGATGATCGTCGGCATCCATGCCCGGGTCGGTGCCGGCGGTCACTGGGGCGGCGCCGTCTCGGCGATCGACGGCCGCTTGGCGAAGGCGTCGTTCCAGCGCGTCAGGGCCGGGCGTCCCTGGCGCCAATCCTCATGGCTCCAGCGCAGATCGAGATAGCCCAGGGCGCACGCCACCGCCAGAGTTCCGATGCTCGGCGCCATCCCCAGGGTCCCGGCCGCCGCTTCGGTTTCCAGCAGGTCGCAGGTCCTGGCCACGGCATCCCGCTGCCGGTTCTGCCAGCCCTCGGACTGCTGTTCGGCGGGGCGCTGTCCGTCCAGCCGGCGCAGGATGGCGGCGTCGCAGATGCCGTCGGCCAAGGCCTGCTGGCGCAGCGCCTGCCACCGCGCCGGGCCGGACGGCGGCAACAACGGGTCCGCGGCCTTGGACAAACTGTCGAGGTATTCGCAGATGACCGGGGAATCGAACAGCGCATCTCCCTCCTCGGTGATCAGGGTCGGGACCTTGTTCAGCGGGTTGCTGGCCGGCAGGTCGGTGTCCTTCGACCACGGGTCGGTGGCCATCTTTTCGATCCGGTCCGCGATCCCCGCTTCCATGGCCACGGCCAGAACCTTGCGGACATAGGGGGAGGTGGCGCTGTAGCTGAGGCGCATCATCGGTGGTGATTTCCTTGTCATGAGGTCAAAAGCGGTCCTTGCGGGCGCGGATATCGGCGAAGATGGCGACCGGATCGTCTCCCGGACGGCCGATGGCCTTCTGCAGCGCCGGCACGTCGGCGCGCAGGAACGGATTGGTCCTTTTCTCGTCGCCCAGACGGGCGGGAATGGTCGGCGTGCCGGCCCGCCTTTGAGCGGCGATCCGGTCGGCGGCGGACCTCAGCTCCTGATTGTCGGGGTCGATGGTCACGGCAAACCGGGCATTCGATTCGGTGTATTCATGGCCGCAATAGATCTTCGTATCGTCGGGCAGGCCGCGCAGCCTGACAAGGCTCTGCCACATGTCGGCTGCCGTGCCCTCGAACAGCCGGCCGCAGCCCAGGGAAAACAGGGCGTCGCCGCAGAACAGCGTTTGGCACGCCTGGAACCAGAAGGCAATGTGCCCGGCGGTGTGTCCGGGAACTCCCAGGACCTCACCTCTTTGATTGCCGATGGATAGCCGGTCGCCGGGGCCGACGGCGCGATCCAGGGAGGGGATACGTTGGGCTTCCGCAGCCGGACCGATCACCGGCGCGCCATAGCGGGCCTTCAGGGCGGCGTTGCCGCCAGTGTGGTCGGCGTGATGGTGAGTGTTCAAGATCAGGTCCAGCGACCAGCCGCGCCCCTCCACGGCCTCGATCACCGGATCGGCCGTGCCCGGATCGACCGTGACCACCGTGTCGGATGCGGGCTCGTGTACCAGATAGATGTAGTTGTCGGTGAAGGCGGGCAAAAGCTCGACGGATAAGGCCGCCATGGCGCGGTTCCTTCTCAAAGGGGGTCTCACGTTACCCCCGAAGGCCGTGTTGGTGTAAAGATAGTGATGTCGAGGCGGCGGCGAGGGGCCGCCCGTTAACCGCCGGTCAACGATGCGGACCATGTCCTGTTCTCAATAGGGACGCTTAACCATGCACACCGATGTGGTCGATCTTCGCGATTTCTACGACTCCCATCTCGGCCTTCTCGCGCAACGCATGATCCGTCGCCAGCTGCGCGGCCTGTGGCCGTCGGTTCGGGGGCAGTCGGTGCTGGGGCTCGGCTATGCGGTGCCGTATCTGCGCCCGTTGCGCGACGAGGCCGAACGCACATTGTGCTTTATGCCGGGGGGGCAGGGTGTGGTCCGCTGGCCGGCCGACGGCCACAATGCCTGCGCCCTGGTCGACGAAACCGAACTGCCGCTGCCCGACCTCGCCGTCGACAGGGTTCTCCTGGTTCACGGCTTGGAAACGACCGAAAACCTGCGCGCCATGTTGCGCGAATCCTGGCGGGTGTTGGCCGCCGGCGGACGCTTGCTGGTCGTCGTGCCCAACCGTCGCGGCATCTGGGCTCAATCCGACGCCACGCCGTTCGGGCATGGCCATCCCTACAGCGCATCCCAGCTTTCGCGCCTGCTGCGCGACAACATGTTCGTCCCCGAGCGGGTGGCCCGCGCCCTGTACATGCCGCCCTTGCGGTCGCGATTCCTGCTGCGCGCCGCCCCGGCGTGGGAAAAGGCGGGCGCGCGCTGGTTCGAACGGTTTGCCGGCGTGATCATGATCGAGGCGAGCAAGCAGCTTTACGCCATGACCCAGGATCGAAAGCGCGTGCTTCGCAGCCGCCCGGTGCTGGTTCCGGCGGCCACCGGCGTCCCCGGCCGCGGCTGACCAAGCAGGCGGTGCAGCAGCCGGTCGACGATTTGAAAGCCGCCGGCATCGGCGCCCCTTTCCCCGATCCCGCCGACCGGATCGGCGCTCACGATCTCCGCCGGCTAAGGGGTATTCTGAGCCGTGTCGCCACCTTGGTCGACGTCCGCTGACCGGCGCAACAGAAACAGCCCCTGCTCCCCGGCCCAGTTGGCGAAGGCTCCTGGCACCGTTGGCGCGGCGGACCCGTTGCCGCGCACGATCACTGTTCGCTCGATGACGATTCCCATGCCGCGGCACAGCGCGGCGAAGTCCGTGATCGTGCAGAAATGGATGTTCGGTGTCTCGTACCACGCATAGGGCAGCTTGCGGTTGACCGGCATCCGGCCGTGCCACAGCAGCGACAGACGGACCCGCCAGTAGCCGAAATTGGGAAAGCTGACGATGGCCCTGTGGCCGATGCGGCACAGATTGTCCAAAACCCCCTTGGGGTCGTGCATGGCCTGAAGCGTCTGGCTCAGGATCACATAGTCGAAGGCGTTGTCCGGATAGTGGGCGAGATCAGTATCGGCGTCGCCCTGGATAACGGACAGACCGCGGCTGACGCACGCATGGACGCCGCCCTGCGACAGCTCGATGCCCCGCCCGTCCACATTCTTCTGGCGCCACAGGATCTCCAGCAGGTCGCCTTCGCCGCAGCCGATATCCAGCACCCGGCTGCCCGGATCCACCATGTCGGCGATCAGGCGGAAATCGACCCGGATATCGCCGGCATGGGTGCGGTCGCGGGCGGCGGAACTGTCCAGGGGCATCACGTCGTACCGGTCCCCCGATGCTCCTCCAACCCGCCCAGAAAACCGCGCAGCACCTGGTGGAAGGCGGGCTCGGCCAACAGGAACGCGTCGTGTCCCTTGTCGCTGTCGATCTCGACGAAGCTGACGTTGGCGGCGACGGCGTTCAGCGCCTGCACGATCTCGCGGCTTTCGCGGGTCGGGAACAGCCAGTCGCTGGTAAACGACACCAGGCAGAACCGCACCGGCGTATCGCGAAACGCGTGGGCCAGAACGCCGTCGTGATCCCGCGCCAGATCGAAATAATCCATGGCCCGGGTGATGTAGAGATAGGAATTGGCGTCGAACCTGTCGACGAAGGTGATGCCCTGGTGACGCAGATAGCTCTCCACCTGGAAGTCGGCGTCGAACCCATAGCTCAGCGCCTGCCGGTCCTGCAGGTTGCGGCCGAACTTGCGGTGCAGCGCCGCCTCCGACAGATAGGTGATGTGCGCCGCCATGCGGGCCACCGCCAGCCCTCCCTTGGGCCGCACGCCGCGGTCGAAATAGGCGCCGCCGTGCCATGCCGGGTCGGCCATGATGGCTTGGCGGCCGACCTCGTGAAAGGCGATGTTCTGGGCCGAATGGCGCGCGGCGGTGGCGATCGGAATCGCACCATGGACGGACTCGGGGTACCGCGCGGCCCATTCCAGGACCTGCATCCCGCCCATCGAACCGCCAATGACGCAGAACAGCCGCTCGATGCCCAGATGGTCGATCAGCAGCTTTTGCGCCCGCACCATGTCGGCGATGGTGATCATCGGAAAGCCGATCCCATAAGGCCTACCGGTGGCGGGGTCGGTGGTCGGCGGGCCCGCCGTGCCCATGCACCCCCCCAGAACGTTGGTGCTGATCACGAAATAGCGCTCGCTGTCGAGCGGCAGCCCCGGACCGACCAGAAGATGCCACCATCCCGGCTTTCCGGTCAGCGGGTGTGCGTCGGCCGCGAACTGGTCGCCCGTCAACGCATGGCAGATCAGAATGGCGTTGCTGCGGTCGGCGTTGAGCGTGCCATAGGTCTGGTAAGCCATTGGAAACGGGCCGATCGACGCCCCGCTGTCCAACGGCATCGGCCGATCCGCGGCCAGGACAACCCTGTGTCCGGGCAGGGCCGCCCCCGAGGGGCCGCCGATCGCGTCGCTGTGGGTGTCCATGGTCATAAACGTGGCCGGTTCGGCGTATCGGTGGCTCAAGGTCGATGGAAAGGCGGGAGCCTAGGTACTCAAGCCGCGTCTGACAATGGTCTCCCCATTATACGACCGGCGCGGACGTTTGTTTTGCTTTTTTGCGACGCGGTAGGCTAAATCTAGCCGCTCCTCCATTGATCCGGACCTTCCATGGCCTCCGCGCCCACCCCCCTCGACGAACTGCGACGGCAGATCGATGAAATCGATCTGGCGATTCACGATTTGGTGATGCGCCGCGCCCGGGTCGTCGAACGGGTGAGCCTGGCCAAACGCAGCGAGGGCGCGGTCTATCGCCCCGGTCGCGAGGCCACGATCCTGCGCCGGCTGGTCGATCGGCACGAAGGCGGGATGCCGGTCGCGGCGGTGGCCCGGATGTGGCGGGAAATGTTGTCGGCCTCCAGACAGATGCAGGCCGCATACTCCGTCGCCGTCTGCGAAACCACCGATGGCAACGCGCTGTGGGATCTGGCCCGCGATCACTATGGCAACCTGGCGCCGACGATTGCCGTGGCCACACCGCTCAACGCCATCCGCGCCGTCAGCGATGGAACGGCGGCGATCGGGATCGTTCCCTGGCCCGAAACCAAGGATGTCGGCGATTGGTGGCGCCTGCTGATGGGCGATGACCGCTCGATGCCACGGGTGGTGGCAAAGCTGCCGTTTTTGGACCGTGGAACCGGCCGGCGGGCCATCGCCATCGGCCGGGCCGTCGCCGAACCGACCGGATACGACCACACGATGATCGGGTTGGAACTGAAGGAGAATGTGAGCCGGGGGCGCCTTCAGACGTCGCTGACAGACGTCAACCTCCCGCTCGTCGGACTTTGGTCCTCGATTCCCGATGGCGGCGCCAATGTCGATCGAAGCGCCCCCTTCTATCTGGCGGAGGTCAACGATTTCGTGCTGATGGGCGATGAAAGGCTGCGCCGCCTGGAGGTAGCGCTGGGCGAACCGTTGCAGCGGCTGCAGGTGCTGGGCGGCTTTGCCGTGCCCATCGACCTGAGCGCCGACGCCCCCGGGCCCTCCCGCACCGCCTGACCGGAACCTTCCCATGACTGCCCCGCAGCCTCGCCCCGGTATCCTCGACATCGCCCCCTATGTGGGCGGCGAGTCCAAGGCCGCGACCGGTCGGATCATCCGACTGGCCGCCAACGAAGGGGCGCTGGGCGCCAGCCCCAAGGCCATCGCCGCCTACCAGACCCTGGCCGGATCGCTCTATCGATATCCCGACGGGGGGGCCAAGGATCTGCGCGAGGCGCTGGGCCGCCGCTACGGCTTGGATCCGTCTCGGATCGTCTGCGGCAACGGTTCGGGCGAGCTGATCTCGCTGCTGGTCAAGTGCTATGCCGGCGCCGGCGACGAGGTGCTGTACAGCGCCCATGGCTTCCTCCTGTACAAGCTGGAGGCACAGGCGGCCGGCGCGACACCGGTCGAGGCGCCCGAAACCGGATTTCGAACCGACGTCGATGCGCTCCTGGCCCGGGTTACACCGCGTACGCGTCTGGTCTTTGTGGCCAACCCCAACAATCCGACGGGCTCCTACAGCACCGCCGATGAGCTGACGCGGCTGCGCGACGGTCTTCCCCCCGATGTGCTCCTGGTGATCGACGCGGCCTACGCCGAATACGTCACGCGCAACGATTATGCCGACGGGTCGGCGCTGGTCGACCGCGCCCCCAACACGGTGATGACCCGGACCTTCTCGAAGATTTACGGGCTGGCGGCATTGCGGCTGGGATGGGCCTATTGTCCGGAGCCCGTGGCCGATGTGCTCAACCGCGTGCGGGGCCCCTTCAACGTGACGGCGCCGGCCCAGGCCGCCGCGATCGCGGCGTTGGAGGATGTCGCCTTTATCGATGCGGGCCGTGCGCACAACGATACCTGGCGAGACTGGACGGCAGAGCGTCTTTCGGAATTGGGGCTGACGGTCCATCCCTCCGTGGGCAATTTCCTGCTGGTGGATTTCGCCGGCCAGGCAAGGGATTCCGAAACGATTCGGATGTGTCTCAAGGATCGGGGCGTGCTGGTCCGGCAGATGGGCGCCTATGGTCTGCCGACCTGCCTGCGCGTCAGCATCGGGACGGAGGCCGAGATGCGGGACGCCGTCAGGGCCATTGCCGCCTGCCTCGACCCCGCACCGTGACCGCCGCGCCGATTTTCGACAGGCTGGCCCTGATCGGGCTTGGCCTGATCGGGTCTTCCGTGGCCCGCGCCGCCCGCCGTCACGGTCTGGTCGGCGAGATCGTCGGCCATGCCCGCACCGCCCGGACCCGCGACACCGCCCTGGCCCTGGGCATCGTGGACCGGGTCGAGGCGGATCCGGCCGTGGCCGTCGCGGATGCCGACGCGGTCATGCTGTGCACGCCGTTGGGTACCTATGCGGCGCTCATGGCGGCCATCGCACCTTTCTTGCGGGCCGGGACCGTGCTGACCGACGTCGGCTCGGTCAAGGGTTCGGTCTTTGAAGATGTCGCTCCCCTGGTGCCTCCGGGCGTGCATTTGGTGCCCGGCCATCCCATCGCCGGAACCGAGCATTCGGGACCGGAGGCGGGGTTCGCGGAATTGTTCGAGAACCGCTGGTGCATCCTGACCCCCGTCGCCGATACCGACCCGGACGCGGTGGCGCGGGTCACGGCCCTCTGGCAGGGCATGGGGTCGATGGTAGAAACCATGGACGCCGTCCACCACGACCGGGTGCTGGGCATCACCTCCCATCTTCCCCACCTTATCGCCTACACCATCGTCGGCACGGCCACCGATCTGGAGGACGAGGTGAAGGCCGAAGTGGTCAAGTTCTCCGCCGGCGGTTTTCGCGACTTCACCCGAATCGCGGCCTCGGACCCGGTGTTCTGGCGCGACGTGTTCCTGAAGAACAAGGTGGCGGTGCTGGAGGTTCTGCAGCGCTTCACCGAGGACCTGACAGCCCTGCAGCGGGCCATCCGCCGGGACGAAGGGGAGGTTCTGCGCGACAGCTTCGCCCGAACCAGGGCCATTCGGCGTGGCGTTATCCAGGCGGGCCAGCAGGTCCCGCCGGTCGGTCCGCCCCTCGATCCGCCGGAGAACGGTTCCGCCGGCTAGGGCAGATCCGGGTCAGATGGGATCGCAATAGGCGATCCATTGATCCGCCCTAGTCCGGCCATTCCAGGTAGGGCAGGCGGGCGAGGGCGATGGGACCCAGGAAGACCTGACCGCTTTCGATCGAGATCGGCGTCGTCAGCACGGAGACGCCGTTTTCGTCCGCCGGCCCGGCCAGCAACGTCAGGCCGGCCTTGGCGATCCCGCCTTGGCGCGGCGGGATCAGGCGAGCCTCGACCAGCGTATCGATGGTTTCGACAAAGCCGCTGATGCGGGCGTCGAGACGCCCCTCCGGTTGAAGCGTTTCGCTCAGGCGCACCGCGCCTTCCGCGTCGATGGCCAAGGGGCCCCAGGTCAGGCTCAGACGGTCGATGCGCACGGCGCCGTCGGCATCGCGCCAGCGGCTCACCGGGCCCGCGCGCAGATCCCGGGGCAACGGCCCGCTGACGGCGATGTCGGCCGCCGCCTGTTCGATGACGGGGCCGAGAAGCAGACCGGCGGCGTCGGGCAGGCCGATGGTCTGGATCGATCCGCTGGCCGTCAGCGAGGGGTCCGTCGGCCCGGTCGGGGACGGAAGATCGGCTCTCAGGGTCAGCTTTTCCGCGGCGACCTGACCGGACACCGGCACCAGCATCGCGCCGACCCCGTTGAGGTCCAGGCTGGCGGCCCGCAGCTGTCCGGTGGATCGGTACCGCAACGTGCCCGTGCCGCTCTCGGTCACCATGGTCAAGGGTCGGCTGCCGGGCAGCGTTACCGTGTGGCCGCCGTCCAGCGCGAACCGGATATCGGTCCACCGCCAGGGCGGTGCTGTCGCCGTGACCGCGCCGCCCTGCCAGATCAGGCCATCGGCGCGGACGACGAAGACCGTGTCGGTCTCCGCCGTCAGTCGAAACGGGAACCCGCCCACGGTGACGGCCGCGCTTTCGACAATACCGCCCTGGCGGCGTTGATCGGCGATCCAGCGCTCGATACCGCGCTCGATCACGCCTGAAACGTAAACCCAATAGCCCGCATATCCCGCGGCCAGGACGATCAGGACGGCAAAGACGGGAAACCAGCGGCGCATGGCGCGAAAACAATCCTCACGCGGAAAGCGGGAGGGCGAAGTGGACCATGGTCGCGGGGCCAATTCAAGGCGGCGCCTTGACCCTCATCGGTCCCGTCCGTGCCCGCGCCGTCTGGTCAATCCCGGCACGGTCGCCTAAATGTCGGGGTTATGACCATTGAGAAACCGTCCGTGCCTGCGCCCGACCCCGTTCCGCCGCCCGTTCCGGCCGACCGGATCGCCGCCCTGTTGCCGCCGCCGGGGCAGGATCTGTGGGTGTTCGGATATGGCTCCCTGATGTGGCATGCCGGGTTCGACTACATCGAAAGACAACAGGCGCGGCTGTATGGGTATCATCGGAGCTTCTGCGTCTATTCCCACCGCTATCGCGGCACGCCGGAGCGGCCGGGGCTGGTGCTGGGCCTTGATCACGGCGGGTCCTGTCACGGCATCGCGTTCAAGGTGGCGGCGGCCGACGCGCCCGGCACCCTGGCCTATCTGTGGCGGCGCGAGATGGTGACGGGGGTCTATCGGCCCAGCCTGCGCCGTATCCGCTTGCCCGGCGGCGCCATCACCGCCTGCTGCTTCGTCGTCGATCGCCGCCACACGCAATATTGCGGCCGCTTGGACATGGACCAGACGGTGGCCATCCTGTGTCGTGGCCACGGCCTCAGCGGTCCCAACTGGGAATATCTGCTCAACACCGTGGAGCATCTCGACGAACTCGGCATTCACGACGCCGCGCTGCATGGTCTGGCGCGGGCGGTTACGGCCGAACTGAAGGCCCGCGCGGGGCAAGACGCGGCCGAGACGTCGTCGTAGATAGGGCTCCTAGAGCGTCAGGCGCACTTCGAATAGCCGCAATCGGTACACAGGTCGCATCCTTCGCTGTGTATCAGGCCCGATCCGCCGCAGCGGGGGCACTGCCGTCCGGCACCGGTCCCGGCATTGACGGCCAGGGCCCGGACCTTGCCGTCCGCCGGTTGCCGTGCCGGCATGAAGCCGATCTGAACCATATGCCGCTCGATGGCCTCGCCGATGGCGGCCAGCAGCGACGGGACGTAGCGCCCTTCCATCCATTGACCGCCGCGCGGGTCGAACACCGCCTTTAACTCCTCGACCACGAAGGAGACATCGCCACCGCGCCGGAACACCGCGCTGATCATCCGGGTCAGGGCCACGGTCCAGGCATAATGCTCCATGTTCTTGGAATTTATGAACACTTCGAACGGCCGTCGCCGACCGTCCTGGACGATGTCGTTGACGGTCACATAGATCGCGTGGTCGCTGTCCGGCCAGCGCAGCTTATAGGTTTCCCCAGGCAGAGAGGCCGGCCGATCCAACGGTTCGCTCATATAGATCACGGCGCCGTCGGCGGCCGGCATCTGGGCCGGGGCGGCGGGCGCGGGTGCCGCCGGGGCGCCGACTTCGAGAACGGCTCCCGTCACCGCGTTCGGCCGGTACGTGGTGCAGCCCTTGCAGCCCAGCGCATAGGCCTGGACATAGACGTCCTTGAACGCCTCGAAACTCAGATCCTCGGGGCAGTTGATGGTTTTGCTGATGGCGCTGTCGACATGGGGCTGGGCGGCCGCCTGCATCGCCAGATGATCGGCCGGGGTCAGGGATTGCGCGTCGACGAAATAATCGGGCAGCGGCGCGTCGGCGCCGCGCAGCGCCCGGAAGCGGCGCACGGCGTAGTCGGTCACATCCTCCGGCCGGCGGGTGCCGTCGGGCATCAGGATATTGCGGCGGTAGCTGTAGGCGAACACCGGCTCGATCCCCGACGAGACATTGTCGGCGAACAGCGAGATGGTGCCGGTCGGCGCGATGGACGTGACCAGCGCGGTGCGCAGGCCATGCCGGGCCACCGCCTCGCGCACGTCCACCGGCAGGCGCCGCACCATCGGCCGATCCAGCAGGGCCGCCCGGTCGTCCAACGGAAAGGGGCCCTTTTCGGCCGCCAGATCGGCCGAGGCGCGATAGGCAAGGGCCTGGACCGCGCCCAGCCATTCGCCGGTCAGCGCCACAGCCTCCGCCGACCCGTAGCGCACGCCGCAAAAGATCAGCGCGTCGGCCAGACCGGTGACACCCAGGCCGATCCGCCGTTTGGCCTTTGCTTCGGCTTTCTGGGCGGGCAGCGGAAAGCGCGAGACGTCCGTCACATTGTCCATCAGGCGCACGGCCACCGGCACGATCTCGGCCAGCCTGTGCATGTCGAGCCGGGCCTGGGCGGTGAACGGATCGCTGACCAGCCGCGCCAGATTGACCGACCCCAGCAGACAGGCTCCGTACGGCGGCAACGGCTGCTCCCCGCACGGGTTGGTGGCGTAGATCGTTTCGGCGTAGGCGAGGTTGTTGAGCGCGTTAATGCGATCGATGAAAATCACGCCGGGCTCGGCATATTCGTAGGTCGCGCGCATGATCCTGTCCCACAGATCGCGGGCGCGCACCCTGCGGTAGACGGTGCCGTCGAAAACCAGATTCCAGTCGGAATCCCGCTCCACCGCCGCCATAAACGGGTCGGTCGCCAGCACCGACAGGTTGAACATGCGCAGTCGTTCAGGATCCCGCTTGGCGTCGACAAAGGCCTCGATGTCGGGATGGTCGCAGCGCAGGGTGGCCATCATCGCGCCCCGACGGGATCCCGCGCTCATGATCGTGCGGCACATGGCGTCCCACACATCCATGAACGACAGGGGGCCGGACGCGTCCGCGCCGACACCGTGGACCGGCGCGCCCTTGGGCCGCAGGGTGGAAAAATCGTAACCGATGCCACCGCCCTGTTGCAGGGTTATGGCGGCTTCCTTCAGGTGCTCGAAGATGCCGGCCATGTCGTCGGGGATGCGCCCCATGACGAAACAGTTGAACAGGGTCACGCTGCGGTCGGTGCCGGCCCCGGCCACGATGCGGCCGGCCGGCAGGAACTGAAAATCGCGCAGAATGTCGTAGAACCGCACCTCCCACCCGGACGAATCGCTCTCCCCGGCGGCCAGGGCACGGGCCACCCGCCTCCAGGTGTCGTCGACCGTCGCATCGACCGGCGTGCCGTCCGGTGCGCGCAGCCGATATTTCATGTCCCAGATCTGTCGGGATATCGGGCTGAGGTCCGTCATCGCGCCATCCGTGATTGATCCCTGATTGCGCCACCCGTGGAAAACGGATCCGATCGGTGGGGCCTGCCCTGCCACCGCCAAGGGACAAGAATTGTAAGCGCTTGGCGGGTTCGGGTCAATGTTTGTTCGTCTAATGTTCTCTTTGCGTGGCGGGCCCGCCCGCCTGGGTCACCAGCCGGTCCGTGGCCGTTTCCAGAACATTCTCGAGGCGGCGCAGCAGGTCGTCGCGACCCAAGCCGGGAGGAATTGGCTCCAAAAATTCCACCTCGATGGTGCCTGGGCGCTTGGTAAAGGCGTTGCGCCCCCAGTATAGACCGGAATTGAGGGCCATCGGCACCACCGGCAGGTCGTAGGCCTCGTACAGCGCCGTGACCCCGATGCGATAGGGTCGCCAGGTCCCCGGTGCGGTGCGTGTGCCTTGGGGGAAGATGACGATCGGCCGTCCCTGGTCGATGACCCGGCGGGCGCCGTCGACGATGCTGGCCACCGCCTTGCCGCGCGCCCCGCGGTCGACGGGGATCATCTGGGCCTTGGCCGCGTACCAGCCCCAGATGGGGATGTACATCAGCTCGCGCTTGAGGATCACCGCCGGGTCGTCGAGCAGCAAATGCAGCTTCATGGTTTCCCAGGCCGACTGGTGCTTGGCCGCCAGCAGGAACGGGCCGTCGGGCAGCCGCTCCCGGCCGATAACCCGGTAGTCCAGACCCAGCACCGTCCGCTCCAGGGCGTAAACGGTGCGCAGGTACCACATCACCACCCGTACCATGGCTTTCCGGGGGATGACCAGCATCCACAGCAGCGCCACGCACATCAGGGCGGTCCAGCCGAAGAACAGACTATTGAAGGCAAGCGAGCGGAGAAACGTCATTGACGATCGGCGATGAGCGGCGCTTCGGTGCCGGCGGGAAGGGCCGGCACTGTCCCCCAACGCACGGTTGCGATCAAGGCTGCAATGTTCCCCGATCAGGGTGCCAGCCGGGTCGCCCAATATTTGTGGTATTCGCTGACCAGCAGGCTGAAGGTGCCCGGCCAGCGCCACCACTCGTCCAGCCGCACGCTCGTCGGCGCCACTGGATGGGCCACGATATCCACGTCGGGCATGGTGCGGCGGAACTGCAGCAGGCTGCGCGGCATGTGGTAGTTTGCGGTGACCAGGCGCAGCGAGGTGAATCCTTCCGCCCCCATCCACGCCGCCGTCTCGGCGGCATTGCCGCGCGTGTCGTCGGCCTCGTAGCCAAGATCGATACAGCATTCGACCTCGGCCGGATCCTGGCGGGACAGACGCAACAGCTCGGCCACGTCGACGCCCTTGTAGACGCCGGACACGAACATCTTCTCGGCCATGCCGTCGGACAGGAGAGCGAGACCGGTCGACATTCGCTCGCTGCCGCCGGTCAGGACGACGATGGCGTCGGTGCGCCGCTGGTCGATCTGCGGCTGATATTCGACCATCCGGACAAAGGACACCAGGCCGAACACCCAGATCGCGGCCAGCGCCACCGCCACGCCGACCAGCCAGGCGGACCGCGGCCGGCTCGGCGATACCCTCCGGGACCGACGCCGCCGACCGGCTGCAACTGCCGCGCGGCCGCGGCGGCTCATGGTACGCGCGCCAACCGGCGCAGCACGGTCAGCCGCGCCGTGACCATGGACAGGACCGTCAACGCCAACGGCACCACGGCCAGGACGATCCAATGCCACGGCGCCAAGGTCAGGGACGGGAGGATGGCGGTGTCAAGCCGATCGGCGGCCCACCCCAGGGCCAACAGGGTGACCAGGGCCAGCAACAGGCCGAAAACCGTGCCGCGCCCGGCCAGGGCCAGCGCATGATGCTGAAACTGACCGGCGATATACCGGTCGGCGGCGCCCATCATGTGCAGCAGGCCGACCACGTCGCGGTGGATGGCAAGGCCGGCCCGGGTGACGAACACCACCGTGGCCACCGCCGCCGCGACGATCAGCAGAACCAGCGCCAGGGCGGCCAGACGGATGGCCGTGGCCACCGTGCGCACGTCGGACAGCCAGCGACCGTGATCGTCCACAACGGCGCCCGGGGCAAACCCGGTCAACTGGGCGGACAAGGCGACCGTATCGATCCGGGTATCGGGCGCCAGCGTCACCTCGATGATCACCGGCAGCGGTAGGTCCTCCAGCGGCAGGCCGGGCCCAAGCCAAGGCTGGACCAGCTGCGCCACGGCCGCCCGGTCCAGCGCGATCGCCTGGGTAACGCCGGGCCACGTCTCCAGCACCGTTAGCACCGCGCCGGTGCGCAGGCCGGTATCGACCGGGTCGCCGATATGCGGCAGCTCCACCGTCAGGGTGCCGCTGAGACCCGCGTCCCAGCGCGCTGCCAGGGTGTCGATGGACAAGGCAAAGGCCAGCGCCAGGATCGCCAGATACGCCATCGGCGCGATCAGCCACGGGACGAAACGGTCCGCGCCATCGCGGCTGAGCGGCAGATCCGATGTCCGGCCGCGCCACCTTTGCAGCGCGCGGCCCGGTTTCCCGGTTCGTCCGGCCGGCTTTGACCGGGCTCGCGGCGTTGCGCTCATGACGCCCGTCCAAAGGCGGGACGGAACCGGCTCACCGGGTGGGCCGCGGGGTCAGCCGCCCGTCCTGAAGGCGCAGCACCGGGTGGCCAAAGCGTTCGATCATGATCTCGTTGTGGGTGGCGATGACCACCGTCGTGCCCAGCTTGTGCAGTTCCTCGAACAGGCGCAGCAGGCGCCAGCCGATGGCGTCGTCGACGTTGCCCGTCGGCTCGTCGGCCAGCAGCAGGTCGGGCCGGTTGATGACGGCGCGGGCGATGGCGATGCGTTGCTGTTCGCCGCCGGACAGCACCGGCGGACGGGCATCCAGCTTGTCGCCAAGGCCGACCCAGCGCAGCAGTTCCTTGACGTGATCGCGGATCTGGCTGTCACGGGCCCCGGCGATGCGCAGCGGCAGGGCGACATTGTCGACCGCCGAAAGATGATCGAGCAGGCGGAAATCCTGAAAGACGACGCCGATGCGGCGGCGCAGCGGCGGCATCTCGTGCCGGGCCAGGGTCGCCACATCCCGGCCGAAAACGGTCAACAGGCCCCGGGTCGGGCGTTGGGCCAGATAAAGCAGCCGCATGAGGGACGACTTGCCGGCGCCGCTTGGTCCCGTGATGAAGTGAAAGGACCCCCGGGGCAGACCGAAGGTCAGGTCGTGCAGCACCTCGGGCCCGGTCCCATAGCGCAAGGCGACCGCCTCGCAGGCGATCATCGGCCACCGCCGCATTTCCAGGACGGACCGGGGAAATGCCGCAGCGTCAAAGGGTTGGGTTTGCTCACCGCTCGGCTTTCTTGCCTCTGATCCGCACGCATCATATAAGGTTTGGCGCCAACATCAAAAATACCGCGGTCGCCGCGCCATGATCCTGACCTGCCCATCGTGCTCCACCCGCTATGTACTCGATTCGGCGGCGTTGGGGGATGGCCGGAAGGTTCGCTGCGTGAACTGCAGCCATGTCTGGTTCCAGACCGTGCCGGAGGAAGTGGCCGCCCTGCCTCCCAGCGGCCCGGTGGAAAAGAAACCGATCCCCCCGGGCAGCAATCTGCCGGCGCGGCCGGGACGGCAGGCGCGGCGTGGCGCGGCCGCCGAGTGGGCGGTTCTGGTGGTGCTGATCGTGGGGCTGGCGGCCATTGGCTATGCCGGGCGGAACGAGGTGGTTCATTTGTGGCCGCCGGCCGTCAAACTTTACGATACGCTGGGCATCCCCCTGGGCGATACCGGCATGGCCGCCGCCGATGGGATGGGCGGTATCGTCCCCGCCGGACTTGAATTGCGGGACCTGGATTTCGAGCTGACTTCCGTGGCCGACGGCACGGTGCTGTTCGTTCGCGGTGCCGTGGCCAACGGTTCGGGCGAGGAGCGGGCGGTGCCAAGGCTGCGAATCATCATGTCCGACGAACAGGGCGCGGTCATGGAAAGCTGGACCTTCGATGTCGGCATCGAGCGTTTGCCGCCCGGCGAACAGGCGGAATTCGAAACCAGCCTACGCAACCCCGACCCCGCCATCGCACGACTGCAGATCGATGTCGCGCCGGAGGGCTGATCACGTCCCGGGCCGCCGGTTCCACGGCCGCTATGTCGCGGTCGTGCCGGCGTGACGGGCGCCACCCACGCCGGTCGGGAAGCGCCCTTTCCCGTGGCCACCGTTCTGGTCGCCGAGGACGAACCGACTGTCCGCGAGTTCGTGACCCGCGGGCTGGAGCAGGCGGGATATCAGGTACACGCGGTCGAGGACGGCGTTCTGGCCCTGGAAGCCTTGGCCGTCCAATCCTTCGACATCTTGCTGACCGACATCGTGATGCCCGGCCTGGACGGCATCGAACTGGCGCTCACGGCGTCACGGGACCATCCCGACCTGATCATTCTCATGATGACAGGCTATGCCGCCGAACGGCAGCGCGCCTATGGGCTGGAGGACCTCATTCACAAGGTGTTGGTCAAACCGTTTGACCTGCGGCAACTCACCGATACGGTCCGAGACGCCTTGAACGGCGGCCGTTGAGAGTCCGACTTGGTTGTCTTTTGGAGACCGGGTCACGACCGAGACGGAATCGCGACGCGGTTCCATCTCGGCCGATCGGGATTCAGAACTGACGCAGCAACCGGTCGATATAGTCGAGCTCGAGCGGCGGCCGTTGGCGTTCGCCGGAACGGCGGCGCAGTTCGTCCAGGATCCGCCGCGCGCGCTGAATGTCAGCCTCGTCCGGGATGCCGACATTTTCGGTGTTCGTCCGGCCATTGGGCAACGGCCGGCCCAACGGGTCGCGACCGGAATTGAACGGTTGCTGCATGCCGCCCGGCTGGGTACCGCCCTGCTGCGCCATCTGCTCCATGATCTGGTCGGCGAAGTCCTGCATGCCCTGCTGCAGCTGATCGACCGCGTCGGTCTGGGGCTGGATCGCCTGACCCGATTGACCGCCGCCCAGCGCCTGCTCCGACTGGCGCATGGACTGCTCGGCGCTGCCCAACTGGCCGGGGATGTCGCCGGTCATCTCGCCCATCTGGCGCATCAGCTCGCCCAACGCCTGGCGCAGTGCCTGTTGCACGGACGCCGCCTCGCCGGCGAACTCGCCGCCGGGTTGGCCCTCTCCGGGCTGGGCACCTTGGCCGGGCTGACGGCCGTTGGGCATGGAAGATCCCTGTTGTTGGCCGCCCTGCTGGCCCTCTTGGCCCTCCTGCCCATCCTGACGCCGCTGGGCGTCCTGGAATGTGCGGTCCAGCAGCTCGCGCTGCGCCTCCGTCAGCGCCTGAAGCTGATCGAGCATCTCCATGATCTGTTCCTGCGCCTGGGCCTGTTGCTGGGCCATGGTGCCGGTCTGCAGGTTCTCCATCATTTCCTGAAGCTGGGACAGCATGTCCCGGGCGGCGTCCCTGGCGCCGGATTCGGCCAGGTCCTGCATCCGGTCCAGCATCTCCTGAAGCTGGTCCCGGTCGATCGTCTGGGCGTCCGGCGGCATGGGAAGCTGCTGGGGCATTTCGCCGCGGGCCAACCGCTCCATCATTTCCTGCTGAAGGGCCGCCATGTAGCGGTCCAAGGCGGCCCTCAACTCGTCCATCAGGGCCGCGATTTCCTCATCGGTGGCGTCGTCCCGGGCCAATGCGTCCATCAGCGCCTGCTGGGCGTCGCGCAGGGCCCGCTCGGCCAGTGACAGATCGCCATCCTCGATGCGCAGGGCGGTGTCCCACAGCATCTCCTGGATCGGCTCCACGGCGGCGGCCGCGTCGCGGGCCAGCGCAAGACGGCGGGCGGCCATGCGCAGGGCCAGGAACACAACCCGGTCTTCATAGAACCGGTCCGGACGCAGCGACAGGGTGTACAGGCTCTCCGACACGATCGGGGCGCTTTCCGGATCGAGCATCAGGGCGCGCCGCTGATCGATGATGGCCCGTGCCACGGGGTGGGTGAACACCCGCTCGGGCAGCACGATCTCCACCGGTTCCGACGTCGCCGTCTGGCCGGCGGCATCCGTGGCCGTCAACGTCGCCGTCACCGCCAGACCGGCCCAGGGATGGGGCGTGAGGTCGTGATAGGACGCCGATTGGGCCTCGCGCGGCAGGCGGCCGGGCAGGGTCAGGGGCAGGTCCAGCGGCGCGTGATCCAGCGCCGCCGGGGCATCGGGGAGAAGCCGCAGGACGGCCGTGACGGACTCAAGCCCGTAATCGTCGCTGGCGGCATATTCCAGCCGTAACGCCGCGCGTTCGGTGGCGTCGGGCGGAGTCGCGAAGGCGACCTCGGGCGGCAGGTCGGCGATGACCTCGACGGGCCAGGATGCCAGAACCTCGCCATCCTGCAGGATGCTCAGCCTATCCGCCGGGGCGATGGTGCCGCTCAATTCAAAGCCGCCGGCCCCGACCGCGGCGAAGGCCGTTTCCTCCTCGCCCAGGCGAAGAACCGGTGGTTCCGCGCCGCCGGTGACACGGGCCAGGATCGTGCTGCCTTCCGGAATCATAAGCGGCGGGTTATCCGTCGGCGTGACGGACGCCGGGGCCGGCACCGTTTCCGGTGTCGGGGGGACGTCGGCGGCCGGCGCGCGCCGATACAACGGTGCCAGGCCGGTGTAGGCGGGCGGCGTCACGAACAGATCCAGGACCGGGGTTGCCGATGCCATGGCCGATGTGATCTGGGGGGTCAGGGCGCGCTCCAGGCGCGGGCCCCAATCGCCCCAGCCACTGACCATGCCGACGGCGACCAGCAGCGCCAGCAATCCGCGCAGACCGTACCGGTCGCGCGCCGCCAGCCCTGGTGCCGGCAACCGCACCCGCCACCGTTTGACGGCTCGTAACAGCCGTTCGCGGTGCAGGCGCCATGCGGCGATGCTGGCGCCGTCGTCCAGACCACCGGCTTGACGGTCGAGCAGACCGGTCAAGGGGCGGTGGGCCAGACCGCTGTCGCGCTCCAGCCGGCGGCGGGCGCTGTTCAGGCTTGGCCACGCGGCCCGACGGGCGGCGCTGTAGAGGGCGACCCCAAGCGCGCAGAACAGGGCGATCAGGACACCCAGATGCATCCAGCCCGGCAAGACCGGCAGCAGGTCGAACAGGGCCAGAACCGCGAACACGCAAAGGATGGCGACCGTCGGCCATAGGGCCGGCCACAGAACCTCCCAGGCCAGGGCCGCCCGGGCCAGGGCGACCTTGATGTGGGGCTCGCGGAACGGTGCGGGCTCGGCCGGTTTCGCGGTTCGAACAGAAGATGCCTCGGTTCCGCCGGACGGCTTGGCGTCGGGACGGCCGGCGTCGGCAGCGCCGGGGGGCTGGCCAGTCATGTCAGGGCGCCTCCTTCCCGTTGACCGATATCCGCTCAACACCCGCCGGGGCGGCATGTCTTTTCGGCGATGCGCGGCACCGCCCGTTATGACGCCGCCGTCATCCAGGGCGGGAGCTGCTCAAGCGCGATCGTCTCTTCAAATGTTGGCCTTTTTCGGACAATAGCAAACTTTTCCCCGGCCACCATCACTTCGGGCACCAGCGGCCGCCCGTTGTAGCCCGACGCCATCGCCGCGCCATAGGCGCCGGCGTCGGCGAAGGCCACAAGGTCCCCCGGCTCCATCGGCGGCAGCGGCCGCTGAACGGCGAAGGTGTCGGTGGATTCGCAGATGGGGCCGACCACGTCGTACAGATCCTCCGGCCCGCCGGCAGGCGTCTGCCGGACCGGCAGGATGCCATGCCAGGCATCGTACAGGGCCGGCCGCATCAGGTCGTTCATGGCCGCGTCCAGGATCAGAAACCGCCGCGTGCCGCTGTGCTTCACGAAGGTCACGCGCGATACCAGGATCCCCGCCTTGGCGACCAGCGAGCGGCCGGGCTCCAGCGTCACCCTGCAGCCCAGGGCGCCGACCGTGTCGCGCACCAGCGCCGCATAGCGGTCCAGCGGCGGCGGCATTTCGTCCCGATAGGCGACTCCCAGGCCGCCGCCCAGATCGACATGGTCGATGGCCAGCCCGTCGGCCCGCAGGGATTCGACCAGGGTGGCTACGCGGGCATAGGCGTCGCGGTAGGGGTCGAGGTCGGTCAACTGGCTGCCGATATGCACCGCGACCCCGATGGTGCGCAGACCGGGCAGGGATGCGGCGCGGCGGAACAGGTCCGGCGCGACGTCGATGTCGACGCCGAACTTGTTGTCGCGGCGCCCGGTGGTGATCTTGGCATGGGTGCGCGCGTCGACATCCGGGTTGACGCGGATCGCCACCGTCGCCACCGCGCCGCGGCCCGTCGCCACGGCGCTCAACGCGTCCAGTTCCGGGGCGGATTCGACGTTGATCTGGCGGATGCCCGCGTCCAGCGCCGCCTCCATCTCGCCCTCGGTCTTGCCGACACCCGAAAAAACGATCCTCTCCGGCGGGATGCCGGCTGCCAGGGCGCGGCGCATCTCTCCCTCCGAAACGACGTCGGCGCCCGATCCCAGCGCGGCCAGGACCCGCAGCACCGCCAGGGTGCCGTTGGCCTTCATGGCATAGCAGATGTCCACGTCCTGGCCCCGGAAGGCCTCCTCATAGGCGCGGTAGCCGCTGATCAGCGCCGCTTCGGAATAGCAGTAGAAGGGCGTGCCGACCGTACCGGCCAGGGCCGGCACCGCCACGCCCTCGGCATGAAGCACACCGGCGCGATAGGAAAATGCGGTCATTCCGACGGGTAGGTGCGCGGGAACCGGTCCAGTTCCTCGCCCTGGGGCGGGTCCACGAATTCCGGTTTGCGGCCGCAGGCGCCCAGCCCCAGCGCCGCCGCCAGCGCGGCCGCCAGGACGGCACGGGCTGCAAGTGCCGGCAGGCCCCGCCATGGCGCCGTCACAGGAACCGCTCCCGCGCCCGGGCCGCGGCCGTGCGCACATTGGCGGGGGCGGTACCGCCCAGGCTGGTGCGGCTGGCCACCGACGCCTCGACCGTCAGCACGCCAAAGACGTCGGCGGTCAGCCGGGGCTCCACCTCCTGCATACGGGACAAGGGCAGGTCGGCAAGGCCGCATCCTTCCGCCTCGGCCAGCCGGACCAGGCGGCCGGTGACGTGGTGGGCCTCGCGGAACGGCAGGCCGGCCACACGGACCAGCCAGTCGGCCAGGTCCGTGGCGGTGGGGAACCCCATCTCCGCCGTGCGGCGCATCGACGCTTCGTCGACGGTCAGGTCCTCGATCATACCGGTCATGGCGGCCAGACACAGGGTCAGGCTGTCATCGGTGTCGAACACGGGCTCCTTGTCCTCCTGCATGTCCTTGGAATAGGCCAGCGGCAGCCCCTTCATCACCGTCAGCAGCCCGATGAGATGGCCCAGAATGCGGCCGGTCTTGGCGCGGCACAGCTCGGCCGCGTCAGGGTTGCGCTTCTGCGGCATGATCGACGACCCGCTGGTGAACCCGTCGGACAGGCGCACGAAGCGGAACTGATCCGACGTCCAGATCACCAGCTCCTCGGCCAGACGCGACAGATGGACCGCGGTGATGGCGGCGACCGACAGATACTCCAGCGCGAAGTCCCGGTCCGACACGGAATCCAGGGAATTGGCCGCCGGCCGGTCGAACCCCAGCGCCGATGCCGTCGCCTCCCGGTCGATCGGGAAGGACGTGCCGGCCAGCGCCGCCGCGCCCAGCGGGCATTCATTGGCGCGCCGCCGGCAGTCGGCCGCGCGGCCCCGGTCGCGGCCGGCCATCTCCACATAGGCCAGCATGTGGTGGCCGAAGGTCACCGGCTGGGCCGACTGCAGATGGGTGAAGCCGGGCATGACGGTGTCGGCGTGACGTTCGGCCTGGCCGATCAGCGCGGCCTGAAACGCCCGCAGCCCGGCGTCCAGCCGGTCCAGCGCGTCGCGCACCCACAGGCGGAAATCGGTGGCCACCTGGTCGTTGCGGCTGCGCGCGGTGTGCAGCCGGCCGGCCGCCGGCCCGATATCGTCGGCCAGCGCCGCCTCGACGTTCATGTGGATATCCTCCAGTTCCGTCTTGAACTGGAAGCCGCCGGACGCAATCTGGTCCATCAGGCGATCAAGACCGTCGGCGATGGCGGACGCGTCGTCGGCGGAGATGATGCCCTGGCGGGCCAGCATGGCGGCGTGGGCCTTGGACCCGGCGATGTCCTGCGCCGCCAGGCGCCGGTCGAACCCGATGGAGGCGTTGATCGCTTCCATCATCGCCGCGGGACCGCGCGCGAACCGGCCGCCCCACAGCGCGTTGGACGCGGGCGCGCCCGGCTGGGTGGACGGTTCCGTCGTGGCGGCGCTGTCTTTTCTATCGTCGGTCATGGCTCACCGCCGCGGCGCGGCACAGGACGGGAAGGCGGGGGAATGAAGGCGAAAGACACAGGGGCGATCGTCTGGGGCGGGCTGTTGGCGGCGGTTGCGGTCGGGGCGGTGTGGCTCGGATTCGCGCTTTTGCCCGACCGGTCGACCGGACCGGCGCTCACCGGACAGATGCGCACCTTCGACACCGCGCAGGCGCCGGAGGCAGCACCCGACATAAGCTTTTCCGACGCCTTGGGCAACAGCCTTGACCTTGAGGATTTTCGCGGCCACGTGGTGCTGGTCAATCTGTGGGCGACCTGGTGCGCGCCCTGCGTGCGCGAGATGCCGGCGCTGGACCGGCTGCAGCGACGGCTGGCCCAACGCGGTCTGGTGGTCATCCCCATCTCCATCGACCGCGAGGGGATCGCCGCCGTGGCGCCGTTCTACGAGGAACACGGGCTCGACGCGCTGGGGGTCTATCTCGATCCGCCGGGCCAGTCGGCCCGCGCCTTCGCCACCCCCGGCCTGCCGGCCACCTACCTGATCGACCGCGACGGCCTCCTGATCGGCACCTATCTGGGCCCCGCCGAATGGGACGGCGACGACGCCGTCCGGCTGATCGAATACTATCTGGACAGCGAAGGCGCTTGAGGGCGGGCGGGGCGTCTCGGGGACGGGTCGCGGCCTCGCCCCTACCGCGTCGGCACCGGCGTGTCGCCGGCATAGTCGTAAAAGCCGCGGCCGGCCTTGCGGCCCAGCCAGCCGGCCTCGACATATTTGACCAGCAGCGGGCAGGGCCGGTACTTGCTGTCGGCCAGACCGTCATACAGCACGTTCATGACGCTGAGGCAGGTGTCCAGCCCGATGAAATCGGCCAGCTCCAGCGGTCCCATCGGATGTTTGGCGCCCAGTTTCATGGCCGTGTCGATGGCGGTGACCGAGCCGACGCCTTCGTACAGCGTGTAGACCGCCTCGTTGATCATCGGCAGCAGGATGCGGTTGACGATAAAGGCGGGAAAGTCCTCGGACACCGCGCACGTTTTGCCCAGCGTTTGGGCCAGGTCGCGCACCGCGACATAGGTGTCCTCGCTGGTGGCGATGCCGCGAATCAGTTCGACCAGCTGCATGACCGGGACCGGGTTCATGAAATGCATGCCGATAAACCGGTCCGGGCGGTCGGTGGTCGCCGCCAGGCGGGTGATGGAGATCGACGAGGTGTTGGAGGCGACCAGGGCATCGGCCTTCAGGTGCGGAACCAGGGCGCGGAAGACGGCGCGCTTGATCTCCTCGTTCTCGGTCGCCGCCTCGATCACCAGGTCGCAGTCGGCGAACAGCGCATAATCGGTACCCGTGACGACGCGGCCGATCGCCGTTTTCATGGCCTCGGCTTCGATCTTGCCGCGCGATACCTGGCGGCTAAGGTGCTTTTCAAGCGAGGCCAGACCCGCCTTCAACGCATCGTCGCTGACATCCAGAAGCCGCACGTCATAACCCGCCAGGGTACAGACCTGGGTGATGCCGATACCCATCTGCCCCGCCCCGATGACGCCGATCGTCTTAATCATTCCCTGGTCCCGTTTTTGTTGCTTTGTCCGATGCAGATCGTCCGATGGAGTCCGCGCCTGCGAGCGAATGCCGCAGTGCAGCAATCCGCCTCCAGACGATAGGGGCGGTGTTTCCGTAAGTCAACAAACCTGCCCAAAAACCGGGCAGGCCGTGTCCTATTGTTGGACAGACTCTCAAAATCGTGGACCGGCACGCCGCCGGCTTCACCGATTGGCGCCCGGCACCCACAGCACGTCGCCGCGTCCGCGATCGTTGACCCAGCGGGCCAGCACGAACAGATGGTCCGACAGGCGGTTGATATAGCGTACGGCTTCGGGGTTGACCGGCTCGCGCGTCGCCAGGTCGGTCATGTCCCGCTCGGCCCGTCGGGTCACGGTGCGGGCCATGTGAAGGTAGGATGCGGCGGCGGTTCCGCCGGGCAGGACAAAGCTTTTGAGCGGCTGCAGATCGGCGTTCAGCGCGTCGATCTCCGTCTCCAGCCGGCGCACCTGCTCGGCGGTCACCCGTAGCGGGGGATAGGGCGGCTCCTCCTGCTCCGGCGTGCACAGGTCGGCGCCCAGGTCGAACATGTCGTTCTGGATGCGGGCCAGCATCGGATCCACGGTCTCGTCCCCGGCCGTGTGCAGCCGGGCCAGACCGATGGCGCTGTTGGCCTCGTCCACCGTGCCGTAGGCCGCGACGCGCAGGCTGTGCTTGTCGACCCGCTTGCCGTCGCCCAAAGACGTCTTGCCGCCGTCGCCGCCGCGCGTGTAGATGCGGGTAAGCTGAACCATGCCCCGGTTCAGGACATCATGGCGGCGGCGAAGAACAGAAGGGCCAAGCCCTGAAGCATGACACGGGCGCGCATCAGCTTGTTGCCGTATTTGTCGTTGAACGTGCCGCCACGGGTCATTGCCACCAGGCCCACGGCCAGGGTTGCCAGGACCGCGATCATGGAGACGATGGTCATGACGAAGAAGAAGGTACGCATGAACATGCATATACTCCGGATCGGCCCTCTATCCCAGGTCAGATTGTCGCAGCGCCCGGTGCGGGGTCCGCGATGACCGCGCAGGACCCCGCGCCACCGCCGGCCCGGCGGCCGCTGCCGCCGCGCTGGCTGGCGGCCCTGTCGATCGCGATCGGCGTGGTCGTCTGGTATTGGTTTTTCGGGGACTTACTGTGGTTCCCCATTCCCAGTTCGGGCCCCAACGCCAATACCCAGATCCTGCTGTTCGGGGTGGGGCTCAACGCCGGTTACGTGATCGCGCCGTTTCTCGTTGGACGCGGCCTGTGGCGCAGTTTCCTGGCCGGCCTCGTTCTGGCGCCGGTGGCGCTCGGCTGGGTCATGCAGCTCTGGCCGCGATTGATGTCGGATCCGGTTCTGACCGTGCTGGGGCTGGTGTCGCTGGCCGTGATCGTGGCCCTCTATTCCCTCGTGTTCCGGCATCTGGTCGGCGAGTTCATGAGCAACCGCCGAAATTTGGGCGGGCCTTAACGTTACAGCGCCGATCGCGGCTTGGTTCGGGGCAGCGGGCTGCGCCACGGGGGCGTGTCGCCGGCGTTGGGATGGCGCGGCGGCACCAGGGACGCAAAGGCCGGAGGCGGTACGGCGCCGGTGGCCGACGCGGCGCGCACCGCCGGTCGTCGGCCGGGCAGGGGCGGTTGACCCAGGGCCGGGTCGCGGGGCCGATCGGTGATCGCGGTCGAGGGCCGTTCCGTCGTTGCCACCGATCCCAGGATCGCCGGCGCGGCGTGCCCCAGGGCCCATTGCTGCGGTCCCGTGCGGCAGGCGGTGGCCGTCTGCGCCGCGCCGCCCGGCGGCGTCACGGTAAAGCGGCGGCAGACGCGGGGGCGCAGCACCGTCTGCTCGATGGTGAAAACGGCGCCGCTTTCGGGCAGGCGGCGGGGCTCGTCGGTGCGTTCGAACTCCAGCAAGGCCTGCATGGCGGCCCGGTCCGCGGCGGTCCAGCGGTGCGCCTCGAACCCGGCGGCGTGGGCCGCCCACATGACCACCGCCGCTGCCCAGACCGACGCCAAGCCCCCCCGGACCGGCCATCCCTTTCGGGAAGCGGATCGGACGTTCGGTCCGGCTTGGGTGGGCTGGCAAGTCGCAAGTGTCATGACACCCATTAACCCCGATCCAACGGTCATGCTCAAGCCGTACGCGGCCGGGGAGGCCACCCGGAGCCCGCCCGGAGCCCGCCCGGAGCCCGTTGACCGTTCTCCCGCCGCCCGATAGGATGGCTTTATGAGCAGTTCCTTTCGGATCGCGCGGCGAATTACAGGCCCGGCCCTCGTCTAAAGGGCCGGGACCCGCTTTCGTTCGCCCCGCTTCCGTATCCGAAAGGACGTTTCATGCCGACCCTTAGCACCGCGGTCCCCGCGCCGCAGGATCCTGCGCCCCCCATGGCCGCCCCGCGCGCCGCCGTCCAGGGCCAGCCGCTCCATCATTTCGTGGTCGAAGCCGTCGCCAGTCCCGGCGTGTTGCCGCGCGCCGTCGAACTGTTCGCCAAGCGAAGCCTGGTACTGGCCGAATGCCGGGCGGTGTGCCGTCCCAGCCGTCGCCCCGGCCGGCCCGATCACCAGACGCTGGAGATGAAGGCCGTCGGCCTGGACCCTCAGGTGGCGGCGCACATCGCCGCCTGCCTGCGGCAGATCGTCGGGGTCGAAACCGTATGGTCGTTCGAGACGGACTCGTGAGACCAGCCTGACGATGGGGCTGCTGCGCCACATCGTCCGCTGCAATACGGCCGATCCCGCCGCGTTCCGCCCGTTTCTGATCGACGGCGCCCGGTACGGTTCTGTATCGGTGGACCTGATGCCCCGGTTGATCGATATCGCCGATATCTTCGTCCGGGCCGGTGACGGGTTGGCTCTGCGGCCGGGACTGGACGGGTTCGACCGGCGCGGCGCGGCGATGGCGGCGGTAGTGGAACGGCTGGCCGACAAAGGCGACCTGCCGGGACTGCGCGGCGAAAACTATCCCGTGGTCCGGAATTGGGGCGACACCCCCGCCTTCAAGATCGACCGTGCCGCGGTGACCTTGTTCGGGCTGCGCGCCTTTGGCGTCCATGTCAACGGGTTTGTCGGTTCCGGCGACGACCGGACGATGTGGATCGGGCGGCGGGCGCCCGACCGGCTGGTGGAGCCCGGCAAGCTCGACAATCTGGTTGGCGGCGGCCAGCCCTACGGTCTCAGCGTCGCCGAAAACCTGATCAAGGAGGCGGCGGAGGAAGCCGGTCTCAGCCGCGCCCTTGCTCTCACCGCGCGCCCGGTGGGCGCGGTCGTCTATGCCATGGCGGTGCCCGGGGGTCTCCGCCGCGACACCCTGTTCCTCTACGATCTCGAACTGCCGGCGGATGTCACGCCACGCAACCGCGACGGCGAAGTGACGGAATTTCTGGCAATGCCGGTGGGCGAGGTCGCCGCCCGCGTCCGCGATACCGACGACTTCAAGTTCAACGTGCCCCTGGTCCTGATCGACTTTCTCATCCGCCACGGCCATGTCGGGCCGGACGACCCGGACTATGCTGCTCTGGCCGCGGGGCTCAGGCGGGATCTGCTGTAACCATCTCCAGCACTTCCGTCGGCGTCCGGCCGGCGGCGCGGAAGGCGCGGATGGCGACGCTGTCGGCCCGTTTGGCCAGGCGCTGGCCCTGGGCGTCGGTGACCAGCCGATGATGCAGATGATCGGGTGCCTCGAACCCCAGCAACGCCTGCAGCAGCCGATGGACATGGGTCGACGGGAACAGGTCGGCGCCGCGGGTGACCAGGGTGACACCCTGGGCGTCATCGTCGACGACCACCGACAGATGATAGCCGGCCACCAGGTCGCGGCGCGCGATCATGACGTCACCCAGCGTTTCGGGCCGGGCCGTCTGCCAGCCGGCCAGCCGGTCGTGCCAGCGTAAGGGGCCGGCGCGGGCCGCCGCCCGTTCGACGTCCAGCCGCCAGCTGTGGGGGGCGTCGTCGGCGATCCGGGACGCCCGTTCGGTATCGGTCAGGCCGCGGCAGGTGCCGGGGTACAGCGGCCCGTCCGGTCCCTGGGGTGCCGACTGCAACCGCGCCACCTCGGCCCGGATCTCCGTCCGCGAACAAAAGCAGGGATACAGAACGTCCAGGGCCCGAAGCCGTGCCGTCGCCGCGGCGTAGTCGGCCAGGTGCGCCGACTGGCGGCGCATCGGCCGGGGCCAGTCCAGGCCCAGCCATGTCAGATCCTCGATCATCGCCGTTTCGTAGTCGGGACGACAGCGGCTTTCGTCCAGATCGTCGATGCGCACCAGGAAGGTGCCGTTTTCGGCGCGCGCCGCGGTCCATCCGGTGACGGCGCTCAACGCGTGCCCCAGATGAAGATAGCCGGTCGGGCTGGGCGCAAAGCGGGTGATCAGGGGCACGGCTTTTGGCCCGTCGCCGCGGCCCCGGACGCAGTGCCCCATTGACTCGCTGGGCCGGGGCCGCGACCAATAGCGCCATGGCAGACCACCCCACCTTGTCCGGCCCTCGTCGCGCCCCGCTGTCGGCCGGCCCGCCCCGCCGGCTTGTCGTGCTGCTCCATGGGGTGGGCGCCGACGGCGCCGATCTGATCGACCTGGCCCAGCATTGGGCGCCGCACCTGCCAGATGCGGAGTTTCTGGCGCCCGACGGACCGGCCCCGTGCGACATGGCGCCCTTTGGCCGGCAATGGTTCAGCCTGGCCGACCGGTCGCCCGACGCGATGAAAGCCGGCGCCAAGGCCGCGGCGCCCGTGTTGAACGCCTTTCTCGACGAGGCGCTGGCCGAACGCGGCCTGACCGACGCCGATCTCGGCCTGGTCGGGTTCAGCCAGGGCACCATGATGGCGCTCTATGCCGCACCCCGCAGGGCCGCGCCCTGTGCCGGTCTGGTCGGCTATTCCGGCGCGCTTCTGGATGCGGAGGGGCTGACTCAGGCCGCGCGCAGCCGCCCGCCGGTCCTGCTGATCCATGGCGACGCCGACCCCGTGGTGCCGGTTCAGGCATTGCCCCACGCCGTCGGCGCCTTGAAAGCGGCCGGCTTTTCCGTCCAGGACCAGGTTCGCCCCGGTCTGGGGCACGGCATCGACCCGCAGGGCCTGGCCCTGGGGGGCCGGTTCCTGGTCGAACGGTTCAAGGAGACAGTGACAGACAGGTGACATTTGATCGCGAATGGTCTCAGAATGTTGCGTTTCCCGCGCGGGGACGATATCAGCATGACACCGCGTCTTGGCAAGGCGCGCTCCAGACGACGACGGAGGAGAGGGCCGTGACGCCCCCACCCAACGGTTGCCCGGCCCTGGTCCTGAACGCGGATTTCCGCCCGCTCAGCTATTTCCCGCTGTCCCTATGGCCTTGGCAGGACGCCGTCAAGGCGGTGTTCCTCGATCGGGTCAACATTGTCGCCGAATACGACTTCGCGGTGCACAGCCCGTCGTTCGAGATGGCTCTGCCCAGCGTGATCGCGCTGAAGGAATACATCGCGGCCGCACGGCGGCCCGCCTTTACCCGGTTCAACGTGTTCCTGCGGGACAGTTTTTCCTGCCAGTATTGCGGCGACCGCTACCCCACGCCGGAACTGACCTTCGACCATGTCGTGCCGCGGTCGCGCGGCGGGCGGACGAACTGGGAAAACGTGGTCACCGCCTGTTCGGACTGCAATCTGGAAAAGGGCAACAAGATGCCCGATCAGTGCGGCATGAGACCGCTGACCAGACCGACGCAGCCGACCACCTATCGGCTGCAGGAAAACGGCCGATCCTTCCCGCCAAACTTCCTGCACGAAAGTTGGCGGGATTTTTTGTACTGGGACACGGAACTGGAAACGGCCTGAACCTGGGTTTCCCGACCGCTAGCAGGGTGCTGAACAATCCGGCTTTGTATGAGGTTTTGGGGGCCGGGGGAGG
>JBQLZQ010000085.1:0-150073 GCA_052168355.1 Inquilinaceae bacterium | reverse complement strand
AGACCCGCCGTCCGCGCATCCCTTCTTCTTCCATTCACTTGTCCTATATCCGCGCCAAGGCCCGAGACCTCGGCCGGCCCGACAGACGCCGCTTCTCGCAAGACGAGAGCACAACGTCGCCGGGTGATCGTGTATGGTCATCGTTCGTTCAAAACGCCCGATGAACGAACAAACCCCGCCGCCTTCATCGAGCCGATGTCGGCGTCAAAATCTGTGGGGCCTGATCGTAACCCTTCCAGAACATACCGTCCCGGCCGGGTGAAGGGAGATATAGGGGCCCGCCTCCGCCCTGTCCAGACATAAAAGCGAAAAGCGTGTCGGAAAACGCCGTTGCCCGGCGCCTCGACTCACAACAATCCCAGGGCGCGCAGCTCGCGCAGCATTTCAGCCGGCGGTGCCTCCTCGCCGAACCCGCCCGGCGCATGGACATCGAGGTCGCGCGGAGCGGACGTCGCCTCCAGATACCGCCATCCCTGCATCGGCCGATGCGGCACGGGATCCGTCGCCACCAGCTCCGGATCGAGATGCATGCGGCAGAACCGCCGCCCTTCCCCGTCGACTTCGTCGAGCAGATCGAGCACAGGTTGACGCACCACGATCACCCCCCTGATGATCCAATAAATCGATCCGCCGTCGATGATCTCGGCCCGGCGTCGCGGCATGTTGCGGGTATAGCCGGGAACGATCGTCCGCCCCCCGACATCCACCGCCCGCGCCCGTTGCCCGCGCCGCAAGTGATCGATACTGGCGGTGCCGACCGACATCTTGAGAAGGTTGACGGTCACGCCGCCGTTCCCGATTCGCCGGACGCCGACGTCCCCCGGGCCCGCGCGACGCGCGATTCGGGCGCACGCCCCAGCGCCGCGGCGATAAAGGCGCCCGCCGCCAACACCCTGTCCAGGTCGACACCGGTCGTCACCCCCAATCCGTCGAGCATGTACAGCACGTCCTCCGTCGCGACATTGCCGGTGGCACCCCTGGCATAGGGGCACCCGCCGAGACCGCCGACGGCCGTATCGACCACGGCGATCCCGGCCCCCAGGGCGGCATAGATATTGGCCAGCGCCTGACCGTAGGTATCGTGGAAATGGACGGCCAACCGGCCGCGGTCAACCGTCCGGGCCACGGCATCGATCATGACCAGAACCTGGCCGGGCGTGCCGACGCCGATCGTGTCGCCCAAGGAAATCTCCGCGCATCCCAGGGCGGCGAGCCGGGCGGCGACATCGGCCACCCGCGCCGGCGGCACCGCGCCTTCGTAGGGGCAGCCAAGCACGCAGGAGACATAGCCCCTGACGGTGATGCCGCGGGACGCGGCGGCGGCGCAAACCGGCGCGAACCGGTCCAGGCTTTCGTCGATCGAGCAGTTGATATTGCGCCGGCTGAAGCTTTCCGAGGCGGCGGCGAACACCGCGATCTCGGTGACGCCGGCGGCCACGGCTGCATCGAACCCGGTCATGTTGGGAACCAGCACCGGATAGGAGACACCGGGTCGCCGCGCGATGCCGGCCAGGACGGCGGCCGTGTCGGCCATCTGCGGCACCCATTTCGGCGACACGAAGGCACCGGCCTCGATGCTCGTCAGGCCCGCGGCGGCAAGGCGGTCGATCAACCCGACCTTGACGGCGACCGGCACCGAAACCGGCTCGTTCTGCAAGCCGTCACGCGGTCCGACCTCGACCAGCCGTACAGTCGCCGGAAGGCCCTTCACGCCGTCGCCTCGTCATACGGCTCCAGATCGATCAGGTCGGCCCCCTCGTCGACCTGATCGCCGACGCCGAAGGGAACCGCGATCACCCGGCCCGCCACCGGCGCGGTCACGGTGTGCTCCATCTTCATCGCCTCGACGACGATCAGAGGCGTGCCCGCCGCAACCCGCTGATCGACCGCCACCAGAACCTTGACCACCCGTCCGGGCATGGGCGCCGTGAGATGGCCGGCGCCGGCCGTCACCCGGTCGGCGGCGTCCAGCGGGTCGGCCAGGATCAGATGGCGCGTGCCGGCCGCCGTGCCCAGCAGGGTCACGTCGGCACCCGCGCACAGCACGGTCACCCGCCGGCGAACGCCGCCGATATCGGCGTCGAGGGTACCATCCGCCGCCAGATCGCCCTGGACGGCGAGCTCGACGCCGTCGATGGTCACGTCGAAACCGCCATCGGCGCGGTAGATGACCGCCACCGGATGCTCGGTCTTGCCATCGCGGAACACCAGCACGGTGCGGGCCCGATCGTTGAGCCGCCATCCATCCATGGCGTGCCACGGCGACCATGGATCGGACGACGCGGCCGCCCGGGCCGCCGCCGCCCGCCGGCGGGTCAACAGCACACCCAGCGCGGCGAGCGCCAGCGTCGGCGGATCGACCGGCGGCTGCGGACCCAGCAGATCGGCGGCATGCCGGTCGATAAAACCGGTGTCGAGGTGCGACGCGGCAAAGGCGGGATGCCCGGCCACGGCGCGCAGAAAATCCAGATTGCTGGTCAGTCCGGCGATCTGCGTTTCGGCAAGGGCGTTGCGCAGCCGCAGCACCGCGGCCGGCCGGTCGTCATCCCACACGATCAGCTTGGCGATCATCGGGTCGTAATGGATGCTGACGGCATCGCCGGCGCGCACCGCCCCGTCGATACGCACATGCGGTCCCGGGGCCGGAAAGGCGAGATGGCGCAAGGTCCCGGCCGCCGGCAGAAACCCGTTGGCCGGATCCTCGGCGTAGATCCGGACCTCGATGGCGTGTCCGTGGCACGGCACCGCCTCCTGGGTCATCGACAGCGGCTCGCCGGCGGCGATGCGCAACTGCCACTCCACGAGATCCAATCCCGTGATCAGTTCGGTCACCGGATGTTCCACCTGAAGACGGGTGTTCATCTCCATGAAAAAGAACGATTGTCGATCCGCTGTGTCGAGCAGGAACTCAACGGTGCCGGCGCTGACATAGCCGATGGCCCGGGCCGCCGCGACGGCGGCCTCGCCCATCGCGATCCGCGTTTCGGGATCGAGACCCGACGCCGGCGCTTCCTCCACCACCTTCTGGTGGCGTCTTTGGATCGAGCAATCTCGCTCCCAAAGGGACAGGCAGGCGCCGGCGCCATCGGCGAGCACCTGCACCTCGACATGCCGCGGCCGGGCGAGATATTTTTCGATCAGCACCCGATCGTCGCCGAACGCGGCCGCCGATTCGCGCTGCGCCGCCTCCAACGCCGCGACGAAACCCTCGGCGCTCTCCACCACCCGCATGCCGCGCCCACCGCCGCCGGCCGACGCCTTGATCAGGACCGGGTAGCCGATGGCCGAGGCGGCGTCCGCCAGGACCGCGGGCGACTGATCGTCGCCGTGATAGCCGGGCACCAGCGGCACGCCGGCCTTTTCCATCAGCGCCTTGGCCGCGCTCTTGCCGCCCATGGCGCGGATGGCGGCGGGCGGCGGACCGACGAAGACGATGCCGGCGGCGGCGCAGGCCTCGGCGAAGTCGGCGTTCTCCGACAGGAACCCATAGCCGGGATGGATCGCGTCGGCACCCGACCGCCGGGCGGCGTCCAGGACGGCGGCGGCGTTGAGATAGCTGTCCGACGCCGGCGCGGGCCCGATGGCATAAGCCTCGTCGGCCAACGCCACATGCAGGGCGTCGCGGTCGGCGTCGGAATAGACCGCGACGACCCCGATGCCCATGCGCCGGGCGGTCCGCGCGATCCTGCAGGCGATTTCACCGCGATTGGCGATCAGCAGCGTGGCCAATCCGGCGCTCATGGCCGCCACGCCGGCGCGCGCTTCTCCAGAAAGGCGCCGATCCCCTCGCGGCCTTCCGGCGATGCGCGCAGATCGGCGATGCGCTGGGCCGTCTCCTCGATCAGCGCATCGTCGGGGCCGGGGGTGATCAAACGGATGAGATCCTTGGCGTTGGCCTGGGCCAAGGGGCCGCCGGCGGCAAGATCCGCCAGCACCCGCTCCAGGGTGGCCTCCAGCATGTAGGGCGGCACGACCTCGTGGGCCAGCCCCAGTCGGAGGGCCTCGGCCGCGTTGAACCGTTCCCCGGTCAGCATATACCGCCGCGCCGCCCGGGCACCGATGGCAGCGATCACATAGGGGCCGATGGCCGCTGGAATCAGGCCCAGTCGGACCTCCGACAGGCTGAAGCTGGCCGAGTCGGCGACGATGGCGATATCGCAGCAGGCGACCAGACCGACCCCGCCCCCATAGGCCGACCCCTGGACCAGGGCGACGGTCGGCTTGGGTAGGCGGTCCAGGGTGTTCATCAGATCGGCCAGGGCGCGGGCGTCGGCCACATTGCGCTCCTGGCTGTAGCCGGCCATTGCCTTCATCCAGCCAAGATCACCGCCGGCCGAAAAGCTGGTGCCCTCCGCGCGCAGCACCACCATGCGCACCTGGGAGTCCTCGGCCAGGTCGCGCAAGGCGCTCGTCAGCCGGGCGATCATGGCGTCGTCGAAGGCATTGTGGGTCGCGGGGCGGTTGAGCGTCACGGTGCCAACGCCACCCTTGGCCGCGACCAGAACTGCCATGTCCATCAGGATACTCCTACGTTTCTGGCGCAGGGTCGTGCGATTGCAGTGCGCAGGGCGGATTCCATGACCGCCCTCACATCCGAAACACGCCAAAGCGCGTCGGCGCAACCGGCGCGTTGAGCGCCGCCGACAGACCGAGCGCCAGAACGCGGCGCGTATCCGCCGGATCGACGATCCCATCATCCCAAAGCCGCCCGCTGGCGTAATAGGGATGACCCTGGCGATCGTACTGGTCGCGGATGGGCGCCTTGAAGGCGTCCTCGTCGTCCTCGGACCAGCTCTCGCCGCGCGTTTCCAGGGAGTCGCGGCGCACCTGCGCCAGGACATTGGCCGCCTGTTCGCCCCCCATGACGGAGATCCGGGCGTTTGGCCACATCCACAAGAACCGCGGACCGTAGGCGCGGCCGCACATGCCGTAATTGCCGGCGCCGAAACTGCCGCCCAGGATCACCGTCAGTTTGGGCACCTGGGCGCAGGCCACCGCCGTCACCAGCTTGGCGCCGTCGCGGGCGATGCCGCCCGCCTCGTACTTGCGGCCGACCATGAAGCCGGAGATGTTCTGCAGAAAGATCAGCGGCACCCGCCGCTGGCAGCACAGTTCGATGAAGTGGGCGCCCTTGAGCGCGCTTTCGGAAAAGAGGATGCCGTTGTTGGCGACGATGCCCACCGGCATGCCGTGGATATGAGCGAACCCGGTCACCAGGGTGGCGCCGTAGAGCTGCTTGAACTCGTCGAAATCCGATCCGTCCACCAGCCGGGCGATGACATCGCGCACGTCGTAGGGCCGGCGCGCGTCGACGGGGACGATGCCGTACAAATCTTCGGCCGGGTACAACGGCTCGGCCGGCGTCCGCAGGTCGACGGTCGGCCGCTTGACCCGGTTGAGGGTGGCGACGATCCGCCGGGCGATGGACAGCGCGTGGGCGTCGTCCTCGGCATAGTGATCGACGACGCCGGAGGTGCGGGCGTGGACGTCGGCGCCGCCCAGCTCCTCCGCCGTCACCACCTCCCCGGTCGCCGCCTTGACCAGCGGCGGACCGCCCAGAAAGATCGTACCCTGACCCCGGACGATGATGCTCTCATCCGACATGGCCGGGACATAGGCGCCGCCGGCCGTGCACGACCCCATGACCACAGCGATCTGCGGTATCCCGGCGGCGGACAAATTGGCCTGGTTGTAGAAGATCCGCCCGAAATGGTCGCGGTCGGGGAACACCTCGTCCTGACGCGGCAGGTTGGCCCCGCCCGAATCGACCAGATAGAGACAGGGAAGGTTGTTTTCGCGGGCAATCTCCTGCGCGCGCAGGTGCTTCTTGACGGTCAGCGGATAGTAGGTGCCGCCCTTCACCGTGGCGTCGTTGGCGACGATGACGCATTCGACGCCGGAGACCCGGCCGATACCCGTGATCAGACCGGCCGCCGGTACCTCTTCGTCGTAGACGCCGTGGGCGGCAAGTTGCGACAGCTCCAGGAACGGCGATCCCGGATCGACAAGGGTGCGCACCCGGTCCCTGGGCAGCAGCTTGCCCCGGCCGACATGCCGGTCGCGGGCGCGGGCGCCGCCGCCGTCCTTGACGCGTCCCACGGTCGCCCGCAGATCGTCGACCAGGGCGCGCATGGCCGTCGCGTTGTCCTTGAACGAGGGGGCGCGGGTATCGACGGCGCTGCGGATTACGGCCACCGGACCCCCATGATCTTGCCGTGCCCGATCACGCCCGCCTCCACGTTTGTTCTTTGCATTGGACCCGACCATGCCTTGTCGAACGGGGGGCCGGCAAGCACAATCGGCGCCGTCGGCGCGGGTCCCGAACGCATCGGAAGAAGACGATCTAGAAGATTGTCCCGGAACAATATTTTGCTCTCCCGGACTTGCCTGGCGGCGGTCGCGCCGGCATCTTGAACCGGTCCCGAACATAGGAGGATGTGGCGCGATGCTTCCCGGTCTCGAAGCCCTCGACGCGGCTGCGGCGGACATCCGCGCGGTGCTGCCGCCAACGCCGCAGATCCGCTGGCCCCTGCTGTGCCAGCGCACGGGCGCGGAGGTGTGGGTCAAGCATGAGAACCACCAGCCCGTGGGGGCCTTCAAGATCCGGGGCGGGCTCATTTACATGGCCGAACTGGCGCGGACAGCGCCGGCGGTCCGCGGTGTGATCGCGGCAACCCGCGGCAACCACGGACAGTCGGTCGCGTTTGCCGCCGCCCGTCATGGATTGCGGTGCGTGATCGTGGTTCCCCACGGCAACGGCCGGGAAAAGAACGCGGCGATGCGCGCGCTGGGGGCGGAGCTGATCGAGCACGGCGACGATTTCCAGGACTCCCTTGAGCACTCCCGTCTTTTGGCGGAAACGGAGGGGCTGCACCCGGTCCCGTCCTTCGGACCGGCGCTTGTGAAGGGGGTGGCCACCTATGGGGTGGAACTGCTGCGCGCCGTCCCCGACCTGGACACGGTTTATGTCCCGATCGGTCTTGGCTCCGGCATCGTCGGCGTGGTGGCGGCGCGGGAGGCGCTGGGGCTGCGCACGCGGATTGTCGGCGTCGTGTCGTCCGGCGCGCCGTCCTATGCCCTGTCCTTTGACCGCCGGACCCCGGTCAGCCACGCCGTGACCACCATCCTGGCCGACGGCATGGCCTGCCGCACGCCCGTCGATGACGCGCTCGCCGTGATCTGGGACCACGTCGACCGTATCCTCGCGGTGAGCGACGATGAGGTGGCCGCGGCGATGACCGCGTTCTTCACCGATACCCACAACGTCGCCGAGGGGGCCGGCGCGGCCAGCCTTGCGGCCCTGATGCAGGAGCGGACGCGGATGGCGGGCACGAAGGTCGGGCTGGTGCTGTCGGGCGGCAATGTCGATCGTGAGATGTTTGCCCGCGTGCTGGCCGGTCAGGGCGTGGCCGAACCGGCCCCGGCGAGCCACATCGCCACCTGATCCAGGCGGTCGGCGCCCCAAAAGGGCTCGTCGTCGACAAAGATGAAGGGCGACCCGAAGACGCCGCGCTCCAGGGCGGCGGCGGTCTCTGTCTTCAGCCGTTCCTTGATCTCCGGCGTCTGGACAGCGGCCATCAGGGCTGCGGCGTCGATGCCAAGCGGGGCCGCCAGTTCCGCCACCGTTTCGGGCGCCTTGATCGATCGCCCCTCCCCCCAATGGGCATCGTAGAGCGCCCGGGCAAGGCGGGATGCGAGACCGGCGTCCCGGTCGGCAACCCAATAGACGGCGCGCGAACCCGCCAGGCTGATCTCCGGAAAACCCGCCGGCATCGTCAGCGGGACGCCCAACAGCCGGGCGAACCGCGGAACGTCGCGCCGCGTATAGTCCGCCCGCAGGGGAACCTCCACCAAGGGACGGCCGCCGGTCAGCTTCATCGCCACGCCGATCAGGATGGGCCGCCACACCACGGAGCGGCCATGCGCGCGAGCGATCCGTTCGATCTGCGTGGCCGCGAGATATCCGTATGGCGAGGCGAAGTCGAAATAGAAATCGATGGGACGTGCCATGGACCTGACATACAGGATCGGCGTGCCTGCGAAAAGGTCGCCCGTGACCGGCGGTCAGGGTCGGCACGTCATGATTCTTTGCCCGATGCCCCAATCCCGGCATTGTCTTTTCAGGTTTTTTAAATATGTTCGGCTGACTTTTTCGCGTCGAAGAAATACTTAGATGTCAATTGAAATACGGACCGATTTGGCGCGGTCGCTCTTGCGCTATTGGGAGCAGAAACGGGGCGATCGCCCCATGCCCGCACGGAAGGACATCGATCCCACGGAATTGGTTTCCCTGCTACCGCGGCTAAAGCTCGTCGACGTCGAGCACAATCCCCGGCGCTACCGATTTCGACTGGTCGGTACCGAGTTGGTGACGGTGTATGGCCGCGATTACACAAACATGTATTTGGATCAGCTTGACGTCGACGCCCACTTCCGGGAAATCAACCGGGACTACGATACCGCGGTGGAAAGCATGGGCCCTGTGTGCAACATCTTCGACTATGTGATGGATCGAGGGAAGCACAGGCGGTTCGAACGGTTGCTTCTGCCGCTCTCGGACAACCAGACGACCGTCACCATGCTTCTCGGCGGCCAATACGACTTCGTCGGTTGACGCGCGGTCGCGCGGCCCGCCCCGACGCGCGCCTTGAAACGGGTTTTAGGCCGCCGCTTCCTCGGCGATGCCGCGAGCGATGATCAGGCGCTGAATATCGCTGGTGCCTTCGTAGATCTGGCAGATGCGGACGTCGCGATAGATCCGCTCCACCGGGAAATCGTTCAGATAGCCGTAGCCGCCATGGACCTGGATGGCGTCGGAACACACTTTTTCCGCCATCTCCGAGGCGAACAGCTTGGCCATCGCCGCCTCGCGCAGACAGGGCTGTCCGGCATCGCGCAGGGCGGCGGCGTGCAGCACCATCTGGCGCGCGACCGCGATCTGGGTGGCCATGTCGGCCAGGCGGAACGCCACCGCCTGCTGGGCCATGATCGGCTGGCCGAAGGCCTGCCGGTCGCGGGCATAAAGCACCGCCGCCTCGTAGGCCGCGCGGGCCATGCCGACGGCCTGGGCGCCGATGCCGATGCGCCCCCCCTCCAGGTTGGAGAGAGCGATCCGATAGCCCTGGCCCGGCTCCCCCAACATCAGATCGGCCGGCAGGCGGCACTCGTCGAACACGATCTGCGCGGTGTCGGAGGCCCGCAGGCCCAGCTTCTTTTCGACCCGCGCGACCTGATATCCCGGCGTGTCGGTGGGCACGATAAAGGCGCTGATGCCGCGCTTGCCGGCGTCGGGATCGGTTACCGCAAAGACGATGGCGAGGTCGGCGTTTTCGCCGTTGGTGGTGAACTGCTTGGTGCCGTTCAGCACCCAATGATTGCCATCGAGCCTGGCCCGGGTCTTCAGGGCCGACGCGTCCGATCCGGCCTGAGGTTCGGTCAGGCAGAACGCGCCCAGCATCTCGCCGCGCGCCAGGGCCTTGAGGAACCGTTCCTTCTGCTCGGTCGAGCCGTAGCGCAGGATGGGCGCGCAGGCGACGGAATTGTGGACGCTCATGATTGTCGAGCACGACCCGTCGCCGGCCGCCACCTCCTCCACCGCCAGGGCGTAGGCGACGTGGTCGGCGCCCGCCCCGTCCCAGTCCTCCGGCACGGTGACGCCCATCAGGCCAAGCCGCCCCATCTCCGCCACCGCGTCGGCCGGAAAGGTCGAGGTCCGGTCCCACTCGGCGGCATGGGGTGCCAGGCGTTCACGCGCGAAGTCCCGCGCCATGTCGCGGATCATCGTCTGGTCCTCGGTCAGCAGCATGCGCTTCCCCTTCGTGTCGGACAGTCGGTGGCGGCAGACTACCAGGGAATGGCGCTGCCGTCGTAGTTGACGAACCGGCCGGTGGTCGCCGGGGTCAAGCCGTCGATGACGCGCCGCATCCCGGTCACGCTGTCGGGGATGGCGACGCTGGCGTTGGGACCGCCCATGTCGGTCCGCACCCAGCCCGGGTGGAGGATGACCACGGCGATATCCTCACCGGCCAGGTCCAGCGCCAGGCTTTTCATCGCCGCGTTCACGGCGGCCTTGGACGACCGGTAGATATAGCTGCCGCCGCTGGAGTTGTCGCCGATGCTGCCCATGCGGCTGCTCACCGTCGCGATCCTGCGGCCGGAACCGGCGCGCAGATGCGGCAGGAACGCTTCCGCCACCCGCATCGGCGCCAGCGCGTTGACGGCCATCACCTGCTGCCACGCGCCATAATCCAGCGACCCGAGGGCGACCGGCCGCGGCCCCATGACCCCGGCATTGTTGATCAGCAGGTCGATGCCCACGCCCTCCAGCCGCGCCGCCAGGATGCCGACCGAAGCCGGGTCGGCCACATCCAGCGACGCGACGCTGACGTCGCCCGCGACATCGTCCAGGGCATCGGCCTTGTCCGGGTCGCGCACCCCGGCGATCACCGTCCATCCGTCGGCCGCGTACTGGCGCACGAACTCAAGGCCGATGCCGCGGTTGGTTCCCGTGATCAGGGCTGTCGGCATGGAAATCTCCCGTTATGCGGTGGCGACGACGCATCCGACGCCTCTCCGCCAAACTAGGGCACAAAACCGCCCTCGCCAATTCCCGGTCATCGGTCAGGTCTTGCGGCGTCGGGCAGTCACCTCGATCTCGACCTTCATGCGCGGATCGATCAGGCCGCAGATGATGCAGGTTGCCGCCGGGCGGATATCGCCGAAGACAGCCCCGCACAAGGGAAAGAACGCCTCGACCTCGGCGGCATCGGTAAGATAGTACCGGACGCGCACGACGTCACGAAGGGCGAAACCCGCCTCCTCCAGCGCCGTCGAAATATTGGCGAAGGCCTGTCGTGTTTGGTCGGCCAGCCCCTCGGCGATGGTGCCGGCGGCATAGTCGAACCCGGTGGTGCCCGAGACATGGACCGTATCGCCGTCGACAACGGCGCGGGAATAGCCGGCGATCCGCTCGAACTCCGATCCGCTGCTGACAAGACGCCGTGCCACGGAATCCTCCCAATTACGTTCTAGCATTGTCGTAGTCGCGGCGGTGTCCGCCGCCAACCTCGAAAATGGGGAATGATGTCATGCGCGTTTCGGTTTTGGGGCTCGGTGCCCTTTTCGGGTTGGCTCTCGCCTCTCCAGGCTTTGCGGCGGGTCCCTTCGACGGCTCCTACGAATACGCCTCGCCGGGCTGGGTCGGGTCGATGCAGGTGGAAACCAGCGCCGACAACCGGACCTATTTCGCCATGTCGACCGAAAAAGGCGCTCAGACCTGCGCCATTATCGGGTCGGGCACCCTGAACGGGGACGCGCTGACCTACACCCCGGCGAACGGCGGCGGCGCCCTGACCCTGCGGTTCTTCCCGTCCAACGCCGAGGTGGAGCTGCCCGGCGGCCCCGGCGCTTTTTGCAGCCCGCAGGCGCAGATCGCCGGCATCTACATCAAGGTCGGCGAAACCCCGCAACTGGATCGCGACCTTCGGCGGCGGACCCAGGCCGCCTTGAACAAGCTGGGATACGACGCCGGCGCCGTCGACGGCGTGATCGGCCAGCGCACCCGGCTGGCGTTGACCGGCTTCCAGCGGGCCGAGGGCCTTCCGGCGACCGGCGCGGCCTCCCTTCAGACCCTTGAGGCGCTTGAAGCCAAGGTGCTGGTGGCCACCGGCGGCACCTTGCCGGATCGCGTTCCGGTGCAGACGCCGGCGCCCGATCTCGACTGGCTGCGCACCGTGCCCCGCGCCTATATCGCCCCGCTCGACACGCTCTATGCCGATGCCGTGGCGCCGGCGCGGATCGACTATACCAACCCGCCTTTCGATATCGCCCTGGTCGATCTCGACGAACCGGCGGGGGCCGGCCCCGATGCCCAGGAGATCCTGGTCTTCTGGAACGACGCCCAATTTTGCGGGACGGAGGGGTGCCAGTTCGAAATCCTGAAGAGGCGCGGTGCCGACTATACGCCCATCTTCCAGATCGTGGCCGACAGCGTGGCGCTGGGCGAGGCCAGCCAGAACGGCATGCGCGATATCGTCATCGATGGTGACGCGGTCTATCGCTGGACAGGCAAGACCTACGAAACCCTGGTGTATGTTCCGGTCCGGGTTCGCTGACTTCAGGCGGATTTCGGGGTCCAGTCAGGCCAACTGATCTTCGATCGAGCGGGTGAGCGGTGTCTGCTCACCGCCCGTATGAGCCGTGGTCACGGTCTCGATCAGCACCACCCAGCATTCCTTGTCGGCCACCGGTTTGTGCCGGACACCCTTGGGCACCACCAGACACTGGCCCTCGTCGAGCATTGTCTCGCCGTCCTCGAACTGGATGCGCAGCCGCCCCCTAACGACCAGGAACATCTCGTCCTCGTCGTCATGGGCGTGCCAGACGAATTCGCCCTTCAGCTTGGCGATCTTGATGAACTGGTCGTTGACGCGACCGACGACCTTGGGCGACCAATGGTCGGTCAGGGCGTCGAACCGGGCGGCGAGATCGATGGCCGGGATCATGGATCTGTCCTCTTGACTTGACGGCGTGTCGTCAGAGCCGCTCGACGGCCACGGCGGTCGCTTCGCCGCCGCCGATACACAAGGCGGCGACGCCACGGGTAAGGTCGTGTTTCTCCAACGCCGCCAGCAGGGTCACCAGGATGCGCGCTCCCGACGCGCCGATGGGGTGGCCCAGCGCGCAGGCGCCGCCATGAACGTTGACCTTGTCGTGAGGCAGGTCGAGATCGCGCATGGCGGCCATGGCCACCACCGCGAACGCCTCGTTGATTTCATAAAGATCGACACCGGCGGCGGTCCAGCCGGTCTTGTCCAGCAGGCTCGTGACCGCGCCGATGGGGGCCGTGGTGAACCATTCCGGCGCCTGGGCGTGGGTGGCGTGACCGCGGATCGCGGCCAACGGCGTCAGCCCGCGCCGCTCCGCCTCCGACCGCCGCATCAGCACCAGGGCCGCGCCGCCGTCGGAAATTGAGCTGGAATTGGCCGCCGTCACCGTACCGTCCGGGCGGAAGGCGGGCCGCAGGGTCGGGATCTTGTCCGGCTTGGCATTGCGCGGCTGCTCATCCCGGTCGACCAGCGTCTCGCCCTTGCGTCCGGCCGCCGTCACCGGGGCGATCTCCCGGACGAAGGACCCGTCCTCGACCGCCTTGCGCGCGCGGGCCAGGCTTTCCAGGGCATAATCGTCCTGGGCCTCGCGCGTGAACTGGTAGTGCTCGGCGCAGCTCTCGGCGAAAGTGCCCATCAGCCGGCCCTTGTCGTAGGCATCCTCCAGACCGTCCAGGAACATGTGGTCGAGCACCTTGCCATGGCCCATGCGGTAGCCGCCCCGGGCCCGGTCCAGCAGGTAGGGCGCGTTGGTCATGCTCTCCAGTCCGCCGGCGACGACGATGGCGGCCGACCCGGCGGCGATCAGATCGTGCCCCAGCATCGCCGCCTTCATCCCCGACCCGCACATCTTGTTGATGGTGGTGGCCCCCACGGACACGGGAATGCCGGCCCCGACCGCGGCCTGACGCGCCGGCGCCTGACCCAGACCGGCCGGCAGCACGCACCCCATCAGCACCTCCCCCACATCGTCCGCCGGCACGCCAGCCCGGTCCAGCGCCGCCCGGATCGCCGTCGCGCCCAGGGAAGGGGCCGCGACATCGGCCAGATCCCCCTGGAACCCGCCGATGGGCGTGCGGGCGGCCCCGACGATGACGATGAGATCGGTCGCGCGGGGAACGGTGCCGTTGGCGGAGGCAGATGCGGCCATGGGTCGACGTGTCCTTCCGATTGGGGACATGGGGGCGGTGACAACCCCGATATTCCCTGAAAATGGTGCACCCGATCATCCCCCGCAACAGGATCATTCGACGGCATCGGTTGCCAGCCGCTTGTCTCGCCGGCGCGCGGCTCACCCTCAATCGCGGATCCAGGGGCGTCATTGACCGCGCCGCGCAGTAGGCCCTGGCCGTATCCGAGGCGTCCAACCCAGGGCACGATTTGGCAAAACCCCGAGATTCTGCTATAGTATTACTATAAAGTATTACATATTCCCGGCGTAAGGTGACGACCATGCCGTCGACGTTGACATCCAAGGGGCAGACCACCATCCCCAAATCGATCCGCGATCGCCTGAAGCTTAAGCCTGGCGATCGGGTGGATTTCGTGGTGGAGGACGACGGCAAAGTCACCCTTGTGCCAATCACCGTGCCGATATCGAGCCTCTATGGCGCTCTTCCCAGACCCGCGAAACCAGTGACGTTGGAGAGGATGCGATCCGCGGTACTGGAGGGAGCCCAGTCCCGCGCACCGCGCAAGCGATGATCGGATTGGACACCAATGTGATCGTCCGTTTTCTGACGGTTGATCAGCCTGATCAAGCCGCGACGGCCAGGCGGTGGATCGAGAAGGAGTGCACGCCAACCCGTCCTGGCTTCATCAACCGCATCGTGTTGTGTGAGATCGTTTGGGTCCTGGATCGCGCCTATGGTTACGACAGAAGCCAGATCGCCGTCGTCCTGGACCGGCTGATGCGGACGGAGGAGTTGAGGGTGGAAGATTCCAGCGCGGCGCGAAGCGCTCTACGGCACTACGAGTCCGGCCGATGCGACTTCGCGGTCGCCTATCTGTGCAGAACGAACCTGGAGGCCGGGTGCGACAAAACACTCACCTTTGACCGAGGCGCCGCTGCCCTGGATGGGTTCGAACTGCTTTAGCGTCTGCTCCGGTCTTGGACAGGCGCCTGGAGACGACTGTCAGGACCCACCGGTTCCCTACCTACGGCGTTTAGCCAGTTCCCGATAGAGCGCTTCGGGAGTGACCCCAATCTCGGATGCGACGTCGCGCCAGGTGCCCGGCCCTGGCGGGCCATGAAGGGCGAGGTAGGCGTCCAGCCGATCGCTCAGGCGCTTTAGTCGCAAGAGTTCGACCCGCGAGCGTAAGTATTGCACTTCGCGCGCTGTGTCACGCAGGAAGCCGAGCGCCAGCGCGCCGGATGATGCAAGTGTATCGAAAGCGGCTTTCACCGGCAGGACGGCAATCCGGGACGCCTCGGTGGCGACCGCGTCGCAATGGTAGCGATCGGCGAACAGCGAGGCTTCGGCTAGCACCCGGCCCGGCCGCGCCCGTTGCAGCGTCACTGTGACGCCGTGCGGCAGATGCCGGACGAGATCGACCGAGCCCGACAGCACCAGGTGCATCGAGCGGACGCGCTGCTCGTGACGGAACAGGACTTCGCCCGCACCGATGTCGCGCCGTCCCGCCCCCGCGAAGATATCGGTCCAATGGTCATCGGACATGATCCGGATCATGCGGTCTCGACGAGGGCGTGGGCAAGATGGGTCTTCGCAAATCCACAACCAACGGAGATCGCCATGCTTCGAATTGGTGCCGCCGCGCTCGCCCTTTTGCTTCCCGCGAGCCAAGCCTTGGCCCAAGACCATTCAGCCGGCACACATGGTCCGGTCGACGCGCCGGTGCAGCCCGTCCTCAGCGAACCCGGACAAGGCGCGTTTGCCGCGCTCGCCGAGGTGGTCGAGAGGCTGGAGGCCGATCCGGACACCGCCTGGGGAACGGTTACCATCGGTGCGTTGCGCGATCACCTGATCGACATGGATCGCCTCGTCACCGATGCATCGGCCGAGACATCGGAGATCGAGGGCGGACTGTCGATCCTCGTGTGGGGCGAGGGAGAGACCATGGAGACCGTCCGCCGCATGGTTCCAGCCCACGCCGCCGAGTTGGCGGCGGACGACCGATGGCGCGTAACGGTCACGGAGGAACCCGGCGGCGTTCGCCTTGGGGTCGCGAGCGACGATCCGGCCATCGGCGCGAAAATCCGCGCGCTTGGCTTCTACGGGCTGATGGCAAGCCAGAACCATCACCGCAAGCACCATTGGGCCATCGCCAACGGCGGCACCCACTGAACCACGGCAGACGGTGGGGCGGTCCCGTCCACTGGCCCTTACATCCGCTGGTACCAAATGCGGCGGGGGCCGGTGTCGAGGTGGGCGAACTTGCTGCGCCAATAGATGCCGACCCCGCCGGCGCCGACCGCCTGAACGATATCGCCGAGGAAATAGACGCCAAAGCCCTGGACCGAGATGTCGATGGCCTGCCCGGCCATATGGAAGCTGTTCTGCGCGGCGCCTTCGGACCGCAGACGTTCGTTGGTCTCCGGCGTCCGGTAGGCGGAATGGATGTTGATCGTCACCCGCCGCCCGTGCCGCCGCAGATAGGTCATGTCCAGCCGCCACAGCAGATCGTAGACACGCGGATCGATGGGGTGGACCACATCGGTCCAATGATCGCGCAGGAAATGGTCGAGGCCGGCGCGAGTTCGGGCCAGATACCCCTCGCCATTGTGGTAGGCGTCGTGGAAGTTTTCGCCGGTATGGACGTTGTGGAGCCGCAAAGTCCTGGGCTCGGCCGCCTCCGGAAGGGCCCGCGCCGCAAGCCGACGCGGCCATGTCCCGGCGGTGACCGCCAGCCCGGCCGCCCCGGCCAGAGCGGCGCGACGCGAAACACCGGTCACGCGGGACCACCCCGCCAACCACCGCCGTCTTCTACGACATCGAATGAGAAATTCACGTCACCCATATGATTCGAAACGACAATCGGTGACCTTAAGAAAGGCGGAGCCTGCCTCCTTGCCATGCGGTATAGCCCTCTTCGTGACCCCCCGGTCAGTTCGCAGACTACCGGGCTTGACCGCGGGCGGGAGAAGGGGGAACCCCACCCTGGCAGCCCGAACGTACACAGCCCGGAAACAGGCTCCTTACCCAATATATTAGCATAAAATTTAAAGAAAATACCCCGCGAAAAAAATAATCCGCCGGGTCGCCGCTTCCTATCATTAGATAAAGGTCCTAATGAGCGCTCAGGCCGACTCCCGAAACAGCTCCCGACCGATGAGCATCCGCCGTATTTCCGACGTGCCCGCCCCGATCTCATAAAGCTTTGCGTCGCGCAGCAGGCGGCCGGCCGGGTATTCGTTGATGTAGCCGTTGCCGCCCAGGCACTGGACCGTTTCCAGGGCCATCCAGGTGGCCTTCTCGGCGGCGAACAGGATGGCGCCCGCGGCGTCCTTGCGGGTCACCTCGCCCCGGTCGCAGGCCTTGGCCACGGTGTAGACGTACGCCTTGGCCGCGTTCATCAGGGTGTACATGTCGGCCAGCTTGGCCTGCATGATCTGAAACTCGCCGATCGGCCGGCCAAACTGTTCGCGCTCATGGACGTAGGGCACAACCGTGTCCATACACGCCTGCATGATGCCCAGGGGCCCGGCGGCCAACACCAACCGCTCGTAGTCGAGGCCGCTCATCAGCACCGCGACGCCGCCGCCGATCCGGCCCAGTACATTTTCCTCCGGCACCGCGCAGTCCTCGAACACCAGTTCGCAGGTGTTCGACCCGCGCATACCCAACTTGTCCAGCTTCTGGGCGGTCGAAAAGCCCTTGAACCCCTTCTCGATCAGAAACGCGGTGATGCCCTTGGGCCCGGCCGCCGGATCGGTCTTGGCATAGACCACCAGGGTTTCGGCATCGGGACCGTTGGTGATCCACATCTTGGTGCCATTGAGGACATACTGGTCACCCCGCTTTTCCGCGCGGGTGCGCATCGACACGACGTCGGACCCGGATCCCGGTTCCGACATGGCCAGGGCACCGACATGCTCACCCGAGATCAGGGCCGGCAGATAGCGCCGCTTCTGGTCTTCCGAGCCGTTCAGCCGGATCTGGTTGACGCATAGGTTGGAATGGGCGCCATAGCTCAAGCCCACCGACGCCGAGGCGCGGCTGATCTCCTCCATCGCCACGCAGTGCTCGAGATATCCCATGCCCGACCCGCCCTGGTCCTCGGGCACGGTGATGCCGTGCAGGCCCAGGGCTCCCATCTCGGGCCACAGGTCGCGCGGAAACTCGTTGCTCTGGTCGATCTCGGCGGCCCGCGGCGCGATCGCGTCGGCGGCGAAGGTCTGGACCGTGCCGCGCAGCATGTCGGCGGTCTCTCCCAGATCGAAATTGAACGCCGGCAACGTGTTGGGGATCATGGTCTCTCGTCCTCCGCGGGCAGGCAGATCAGGGTCTGGAGCCCCTTGGCGCATATCTTGGCATCGCCGGCCCGAAAGGCAACGACCTCCAGATCGCAGACGGTCAGGGTCCGTCCCGGACGGATCACCCGTCCGGTGGCGCGCAACCGGTCCCCCGCCGCCGGGGCCAGCAGGTTGATCTTGAACTCGGCGGTCAGCACCGCCGCGCCGGGCGGGAACAGGGTGTAGGCGGCGTAGCCGCCGGCTGAATCGGCGATGGTGCTGGTGGCGCCGGCATGGATGAATCCGTCCTGCTGGGTCAGACCATCGCGGAACGGCAGCTCGATCTCCACCAGACCGGGCTCGACGCGGGTCAGGCGGGCGCCGATCAATTCCATCATCGCCTGCCGCCCAAAGCTTTCCCGTACGCGGGTTTCGTAATCGCCGTCAGTCCGAAACGCGCCGGAAAACGCGGTCACAACAGAATCCACGCCGCCAGGCCCAGGAAGGCGAAAAAGCCCACGACGTCGGTCACCGTGGTCAGGAACACGCCGGACGCCACCGCCGGATCGATCTTGAGCCGGTCCAGGGCCAGCGGGATCAGGGTTCCGAACAGGGCGGCGACGGTCAAGGTGACGATCATGGCGGCTCCGATCACCAAGGCCAGCATCGGATCGCCGAACCAGACCGCTGCAACGCCGCCGGCGACAACGGCGAAGGCGACGCCGTTGAGCACGCCGACCATGATCTCCTTCCACATCACCCGTCTGGCGTTGGAACTGGTCAGTTCGCGCATGGCGATGCCACGGACAGCCACCGTCAGCGTCTGGGTTCCGGCATTGCCTCCCATGGAGGCTACGATGGGCATCAGAACGGCCAAGGCGACGAGTTGCTCAATGGTGCCCTCGAACACCGCGATGACGGCGGAGGCCAGGATCGCCGTGACCAGGTTGATGCCGAGCCACGAGAACCGGGAGCGGAGGGTGTTGAGCACGTCGCGGAATATGTCCGCCTCCGACACGCCGCCAAGCTTCAGGATATCCTCCTCGGCCTCCTCGTGGATGACGTCGACGACGTCGTCGACCGTCACCGCGCCCAGCAGGCGACCCGACTCGTCGACGACGGGGGCGGACACCAGCCCGTACTGCCGGAACAGGAACGCCACCTCCTCCTGATCCGTGGTCGCCAGGATGGTACGGATTTCGTCATCCATCAGATCGGCGATCTTGATCGACCTCTTTGACCGCAGGATGCGGCTGAGCAGAACGGCGCCGACCGGCCGCATCATCGGGTCGATGGCGAAGATCAGATAGAAATCGTCGGGCAGCGTCTCGGCGGCGCGCAGATAGTCGATGGTCTTGCCGACGGTCCAGTATTTGGGCACCGCGACGAATTCCCGCTGCATCAGCCGGCCGGCCGATTCCTCGGGGAATGTCAGCCCTTCCTCGACCAGCCGGCGGGAGGCGCTGGGCAGGGCGGCCAGGATCTTCTGGCGATCGTCCTCGTCCATGTCCTCGAGAACGCCGATGGCGTCGTCGCTGTCCAACTCGCTCAAGGCGGTGGCCAGTTCGACCGGATCGAGAATCTCGACGATCTGCTCCAGCACGTCGTCGTTGAGGTAGGTCAGGACCTCCGGGTCGGCCTGAAGCTGGGGCCGGATGATCTCCGCCAGGGTCATCCGGTCTTCGGGATGCAGGCTTTCCAGAAGATCGGCAAGATCGGCCGAGTGAAGCGGCTGGACCAGCCGTTCCACGTCGGTCAGCAGATGCGCGTCGAGAGCTTCCTCGATCTCGCGCACGAGATCGGCCGGCAGCCCGTAAGCGCTGTCCTGTTCCGGCGGGGCTTCCGGCGTCCGGGGCCGGTCGTCCGGCGCCGGGCGGGTATCGGTGTCGGTCAAATCGCCCACTCCTCTCCCGGACGGAAGCCGCGTGCCTGGTCGTCGGGGGCGCGGGCCGAAACGTTCTGGGCATCGACCGTGGCCAGGGCCGTCATGTTGACAAGCCCGCGCACGGTGATGGACGGGGTGACGATATGCGCCGGACAGGCCACACCCATCAGAATCGGTCCAATGCTGATGCTCTCGCTGACCACCTTGACCAGATTGAAGGCGATGTTGGCTGCGTCAAGGGTGGGCATGATCAGAAGATTGGCCCGACCCGTCAGGCCACCCTTGGGCAGCAACCGTTTCCGAATACTCTCATTGAGCGCGGAATCGGCGTGCATCTCGCCATCGATCTCCAGGTCCGGCAACCGATCGCGGATCAGCGCCAGGGCGGCGCGCATCTTGTGCGCCGACTGGCTGTCGATGGCCCCGAAATTGGAATGGGACAGCAGCGCCACCTTGGGCGCCACCCCGAAACGGCGCACCTCCTCGGCGGCCAGGGCGGTGATGTCGGCAAGCTGCTCAGGCGTCGGGTTGGGCACCACGTAGGGGTCGGCCACGAACAAAGGCCCCTGGGGCAGGATCAGGACGCTCATGGCGGCCGGGGTGCAGGTCCCGGACTTGAGGCCCAGAATATCCACGACATGCTTGAGATGCTCGCGGTAGGGATCGTCGGTGCCGCAGATCATGCTGTCGGCTTCCTGCCGATAGACCATCAGCGCCGCGATCACCGTGGTGTTGGTGCGCACGATGGTCCGCGCCCGGGCCGGCGACACCCCGCGGCGAGCCATCAGCGCGTGGTAGGCGCCATGATAATCGGCGTAACGGGAATCGCTCTGCGGGTCGACCAGATCGACGCCATGATCGATGCGCATGCGCAGGCCAAGCTGCTCGATCCGCATCTCCACCACCTCGCGACGGCCGATCAGGATCGGACGCACCAGGCCTTCGTCCAGCGCCACCTGGACGGCGTGCAGGACGCGGATGCTCTCGCCCTCGGCATAGGCGATGCGCTTGGGGTCCTCCTTGGCGCGCTCGAACACCGGCCGCATGACCAGACCCGACCGGAACACGAACTGCTCTAGCTGCTGTCGGTAGGCCCTGAAATCCTCGATCGGCCGGGTGGCGACGCCGCTGTCCATGGCCGCCTTGGCCACGGCCGGGGCCAGCTTGACGATCAGGCGCGGGTCGAACGGCTTGGGGATCAGATGGTCGGGCCCGAAGGTGGTGGGCTGATCGCCATAGGCGGTGGCGACCACGTCCGACCCTTCCTGGAGCGCCAGGTCGGCCAGCGCCTCGACGCAGGCGATCTTCATCGCCTCGTTGATGGTGGTGGCGCCGACGTCCAGGGCGCCGCGAAAGATGAAAGGGAAACACAGGACATTGTTGACCTGATTGGGGTAGTCCGACCGCCCGGTGGCCATCACAGCGTCGGGTCTGACCGTCTTGACCTCCTCCGGCAGGATCTCGGGCACCGGGTTGGCCAGGGCCATGATGATCGGCCGATCGGCCATCGCCGCGACCATGGCCGGCTTGAGCACCCCCGGCGCCGAGAGGCCGAGAAAGATGTCGGCGCCGACGATGGCCTCGGCCAGGGTTCTTTCGTCCGTGTCGCGGGCGTAGCGTTCCTTGCGCGGGTCCATCTGCTCGGTTCGGCCCCTATAGGCGACGCCGGCGATGTCGGTGACCGTGATGTGTTCCACCGGCAGGCCCATGTCGACCAGCAGGTCCAGGCAGGCGATGGCCGCCGCCCCGGCCCCGGATGTCACCAGCTTGACCGTGTCCATGGATTTGCCGACCACCCGCAGGCCGTTGACGATCGCCGCGGCGACGATGATCGCGGTGCCGTGCTGGTCGTCGTGGAACACCGGGATGTTCATCCGGGCGCGCAGCCGCGCCTCGACCTCGAAGCATTCCGGGGCCTTGATGTCCTCCAGGTTGATGCCGCCGAAGGTCGGCTCCAGCGCCGCCACGATTTCGACCAGCCGGTCGGGGTCGGTGGCGTCGACTTCGATGTCGAAGACGTCGATGCCGGCGAATTTCTTGAACAGGACGCCCTTGCCCTCCATCACCGGCTTGGAGGCGAGCGGGCCGATGGCGCCCAGGCCCAGCACCGCCGTGCCGTTGGTGACGACGCCGACAAGGTTACCGCGCGCGGTCATGTCGCGGGCCGCGGCCGGGTCGTCGACGATGGCCTCGCAGGCGGCGGCGACGCCGGGCGAATAGGCCAGGGCGAGATCGCGCTGGGTCGCCAGCGGCGTCGTCGGTACCACGGCGATCTTGCCGGGCGTCGGCAGCCGGTGATAGTCAAGCGCCGCCTTGCGCAGATCGTCGCCCGCCATCCGCCCCGCCTCCCCTGATTTCGAAACCGGACCCCTTATAGGCCGGAGGGTCCAAACGCAAAAGCCCGCCCTTCGATCCGGGCGGGCTTTTGGCGGGTTATCATCGCGGGACGGCGTGGGCCCCTTGAGCGGACGGTGATGCTGATCGTGCTTCCGGGTCTTTAGGTCAGCCTTTTTCTCGCAAAAGCCCTGCCTGAGTGAGATTTCAAATATTTCTCGAAATCCATAGCTCTCCCTCTTTCAGGAAAGGCGACGTAGCATATCAGTTTCCAGGGAGTGAATTTGGAGGTGTGAGTCGATTTGCCGGAGTTATGCTCGGATAAACGTCGCTTTAGGTCCGACGTGGCGCCGGTGTATTCTTGATCCGGGAAATTGATACTTCTTATGATGTAGACATACCACATCGCATTTTTCAGCCCGTCTTCGCTTGGCTTCGCTCAAGCTTCGCCAGGCACAGCTTCGCCCTTTCGGCCTCCGCGTGGCTGTGCCACGCGAAGCCCGAAAGGGCGAAGCGTGGTGCGGTCGAGAAGACTCGAACTTCCACGGGTTATTAGCCCACAGCGACCTCAACGCTGCGCGTCTACCATTCCGCCACGACCGCACATGTGCCCCGTTCGGGCCGCCCGACTATAGGGGAGGCTTGCCAACGAGGCGAGCGGGGAATACCAAATCGCATGACCCTGATCAAGCCAAAGCGCGCCGAGAGGCCCGGGACCGCCGGTTCCGGCGGCGCCGGTCCGGAATGGCGGATCGACGATCGGCCGGTCCCCTACCTGGCCGCCGTGGCCGCCATGGAGGCGCGTGTGGCCGACATTGCCGCCGGGGCCGCGCCGGAACTGGTCTGGCTGCTGGAGCACCCGCCGCTCTATACGGCCGGCACCAGCGCCCGGCCCGAGGATCTTCTGACCCCTGCCCGCCTGCCGGTGTTTTCGACCGGGCGCGGCGGCCAGTACACCTATCACGGCCCCGGCCAGCGGGTGGCCTATGTCATGCTGGACCTCAAGCGCCGCGGACCGGACCTGCGCGCCTTTGTGACCGACCTGGAGGCGTGGATCATCGCCACGCTGGCCCGGTTCACGGTCAAGGGCGAGCGGCGGGACGGCAGGGTCGGCATCTGGGTCGACCGGGGAAACGGCCGGGAGGACAAGATCGCGGCCATCGGCGTGCGCGTCCGCCGATGGGTCAGCTTTCACGGCGTCTCGCTGAATGTCGACCCGGACCTCAGTCACTATGACGGCATCGTGCCCTGCGGCATCGCCGAGCATGGGGTGACATCGCTGGTCGATTTGGGACGACCGGTCGGCATGGAGGATGTGGACATGGCGCTGCGCGATGCCTGGGACGAGGCGTTCGATCCGGCCTGAGGACCCGCCGGAACCGCCCAAACGGTGGGCATCTGGCTGAAGTCGGCCGGACCATCATAATCCGTCGGCTCCGGCTCCACCGCCACCCCATCGACGCGGGCCGCCCTCGGTCCGTCATGGGCGGCGGCGACCAGGGCCGCCACATCCGACTCCGGTCCGGCGACCAGCGCCTCGACGGTCCCGTCGGTTCGGTTGCGCACCCATCCGTGCAGCCCCAGGGTTCGGGCCCGGTCGACCATCCAGCCGCGATACCACACGCCTTGAACCCGGCCCGAGATGCATAGCCGGACGGTCTTGCGCCCGATCATGCGGGCTTGGTCACTCGAGCGCCTGACGCGCTTCCTCCAAAAGCGCGTCGATCACATCGCAATCGCCTTTGACGATCACCGTGTCCCGGGCCGCCTCGGCGACCAGCTCGGCCTGCCGCAGCAGTGCCGCGTGGTGACCCGATGTTTGAGAGCTCCGGCCCATATCTCGTAATGTCTTGAGCATGTGGATCATAACCGCCGGCGTGTTCTGCGATGCCTGGCGCATCTGATGAAAAGCGACGTCAATGAGCATGGCGTGGGTGAACTGGGGCGTCACCAGGCGAACCGTTCCTCCACCGTCCCGCCATACGCTGGGTGGCTCGGGCCGCGCCATGATACGCATAAGCCCGGCGCCCAGCCGGTCGATCACCCCCATAGCCGAGAACGGATCGTTTATGCCGGGAGAAAGCGCCCGCACGCCAAGTTCGACCAGGTGACGCACCGAGTAAGACAGATCCTGGGTCGCGGTCCGGGTCGGGCCTAGAACGATCTGGTCCAGGATGTCCCTCTCGAAGTCCTGCGCCAACCCGTCGCCGGGATAGACGGCAATCATCCGGGCACCGGGCAGGACATATCGGCCGGGCGTGAAATCCAGCCGGATCATCACGTCGGCCCCCTGAGCGAGTTCGATCAGCGACTCTCGCCCGATGGTCTGGACGTACCCGTCCTGCCTGAACCGCACCGGCCTGGCCCGGGCCGCGAAATCGAACGGCAGAACATCGCCCGGACCTTCCGTTTCGGCGTCGGCATCGGGGGCCGGAAGGATACGCTGAATCTCCTGGTCAAGGCTGCAGGCGACGCCGTCGATCACGGTATCGGCAACGATGGAGCGGGCGACGTGGTGAATGTAGGAGACGACGGCCAGAACGCTGACCAGGACCAGCGCCATGCCCACCAGCACGGCCAAGGTCGAACTGCCGTTCGACTTGATGGCGCTGACCCACCCCAGCACCAACAGGCAATAGACGATGGTCATCATGAAGATGCCGATGACCACCTGCGTCGCCCGATCGCCCATCAGGCTGTGGATCAGGCGGCTGCCGAACTGGCTGGCGGCGATGGAAAAAACCACCGTGGTCAGGGAAAGGACCAGGGCCGCCATGGTGATCGCAGACCCTGTCAGCACCCCCATGATGGCGCGGGCGCTGTCGATCCGAAAGGTGATGAGAACCCGGACGTCCTCGGCGATCTTTGTCGTGATGATGCCTTCCAGGGTCAGAACCCCAAAGGCCAGAACGGCAGCGACCACCATCATGGTCACCGGCACGGCCCACAGACTGCCGCGCAGGTTGAGCCAGATCGCCACCGCCCGGTCGGTGATCCCGCCACCGCCCAGACCGAAGTGGCCGCGCAGGCGTTGGCCCAGCGGTTTGCTCATGTGAATTCCAGGATGATCTGATCGACCGACAGGCTGGCGCCCGGTACGGCGTGGACGACCGCCACCGTTCCGGCCCGTTCGGCCCGCAGAACGTTCTCCATCTTCATCGCCTCAACCACCGCCAGGGTCTGGCCGGGGCGCACCGCATCGCCTTCGGCCACGGCCAGGGAGACCAGCAGGCCGGGCATCGGCGACAGCAGGAACCGCGACAGGTCCGGAGGATCCTTGATCGGCATCAGGTCGGCCAGCTCCGCCGTGCGGGGCCGCAGAACCTGGACGTCCAAGTCGATCCCCCGATGCCGGAGCCGGGAGGATACCCCGTTGGCTTCGATCTGTACGATCATCCTCCGGTCGTCGACCAAGGCGTCGATCAGCCGGTCGCCGACCTCCCAATGTCCACGGACATGATGGGATCCGTCGTCGAGGGTCACGTCGAAGCCGCCGCCGGTCGGGCGAACGATGACCGGATGGTTGGTCCGGTCGATGCGGACCACCCAGGACTCCGAAATCTTCTGCGATGCCGCGCCCATCTGTCCGGCGATCGCCAGTTCGCGCTCCGCCGCGCGCCGGTGGATCACCGCGGCCATCGCGATCATCCGGCGTCTTGTCTCATCCCCGGCATCGGCTTCCACCGCCCCGTCGGGAAACTCCTCGGCGATAAAGCCGGTGCTCAACCGCCCCTCGGCAAAGCGGGGATGGTGCAGCAGGGCACTCAGAAAGCCGATATTGTGACGCGGCCCGTCGATGACAAAGGCGTCGAGGGCGTGGCTCAACCGTTCCGTGGCCTGGGCCCGGTCCCGCCCATGGGCGATGGTCTTGGCGATCATCGGATCGTAATGCCGGGTCACGGTGTCGCCCTCCGACACGCCCGTGTCGACGCGGACGCCATCGGCTTCCGGCGGCGGCCGATAGCGCACCAGCCGGCCGATCGACGGCAGGAAGCCGCGGGCCGGATCCTCGGCATAAACCCGCGCCTCGATGGCCCAGCCGTCCAGGCGGACATCCTTCTGGCGCAGGGTCAGCTTTTCGCCGGCCGCGACGCGGATCATCTGTTCGACCAAGTCCAGTCCCGTAACCAGCTCGGTCACCGGATGCTCGACCTGAAGCCGCGTGTTCATCTCCAGAAAGTAGAAGTTGCGGTCCTGGTCGACGATGAATTCCACCGTCCCCGCCGAGCGGTAGTCGACCGCCCGGGCCAGCGCCACCGCCTGTTCGCCCATGGCGCGCCGTGTGTCCGCGTCCAGGAAGGGCGACGGCGCTTCCTCGATCACCTTCTGATGGCGGCGCTGGATCGAACATTCGCGCTCGCCGAGATAAAGAACGGTACCGTGGGCGTCGGCCAGAACCTGGATTTCGATATGGCGCGGCTGCTCGATGAACTTTTCGACAAACACGCGGGCGTCGCCAAAGCTCGACTGCGCTTCGCCGGTGGCGGCACGGAAGCCGTCACGCACCTCGTCCTCCGTCGCCGCCAGGCGCATGCCCTTGCCGCCGCCGCCGGCCGACGCCTTGAGCATGACCGGCAGGCCGACGGCACGGGCGATGGTCACCGCCTCTTCGGCATCGGTCACGGCCTCGGCATGGCCGGGGACGGTGGTCACACCGGCCGTGGCCGCCAGCTTCTTCGACTCGATCTTGTCGCCCATGGCGGCGATGGCCGACGGGAGCGGCCCGATAAAGACGATGCCCGCCTTTTCCAGGGCGGCGCAGAACGCCGCGTTCTCCGACAGGAAACCATAGCCGGGATGCACGGCCTGGGCGCCCGTGGCCACGCAGGCCTCGACGATGCGGTCGATCGACAGATAGGACTTGGACGCCGCGGCCGGGCCGATGGCCACGGCCTCGTCGGCCATGGCCACATGCAGCGCTTCGGCGTCCGCGTCGGAATGGACCGCAACGGTGGCGATGCCCATGCGGCGCGCGGTCTTGACGATGCGGCAGGCGATTTCGCCTCGATTGGCGATCAGGATCTTCTTGAACATGGCGGGGATTGGGGCACAAAGCCCAAATGGCGGCAACAGGAAAGGGCTCTAAGGTCAGGCAGCCGGCGGCGGCAGGGTCATGCGGCCCTGATCGTCCAGCGGCATGAACGGGTTCCACGCCACCTCCCAGACATGGCCGTCCGGGTCGGCGAAATAGCCCGAATGCCCACCCCAGAACACGTCCTGCGCCGGTTTCAGCAGCCGCGCGCCGGCCGTAACCGCCTGGTCCAGAACCTCCGCCACGGCCTCTGGGGTCGCCACGTTGTGGGCCAGGGCGACGCCGGCGAAGCCGCGTCCCGCCGAATCGATGCCGATATCCTCGGCCAGCGCATCGCGACCGTAGAGGCCCAAAACCACGCCGCCGGCGTCGATAAAAACGACGCTGTCCGATGCCACGTCCGACGGCCGCCAGCCGAGCCCCTCGATATAGAAGCGACGTGACCGGTCCAGATCGGCGACCCCCAGGGTCACCATGGTCAGTCTCTGTTCCATGTCAGAGTCCTACAGCGGAATGTTGTCGTGTTTCTTGAGCGGGTTCTCCAGCACTTTATTGCGCAGCATGGCCAAGGCCCGGCACAGGCGCGGCCGCGTATCGCGCGGCATGATGACATCGTCGATGTAACCGCGGGCGCCGGCCACGAACGGGTTGGCGAAGGTGGCGCGGTAATGCTCGGTGTGTTTTTCGATCTTGTCGGCATCGCCCAGGTCGGCGCGGAAGATGATCTCCACCGCTCCCTTCGGACCCATCACCGCGATCTCGGCCGTCGGCCAGGCATAGTTCACGTCACCCCGCAGATGCTTCGACGCCATGACGTCGTACGCCCCACCGTAGGCCTTGCGGGTGATGACCGTCACCTTGGGCACGGTCGCCTCGGCATAGGCGAACAGAAGCTTGGCCCCGTGCTTGATGATGCCGCCATATTCCTGCGCCGTGCCCGGCAGAAACCCCGGCACGTCGACAAAGGTGACGATGGGGATGTTGAAACAGTCGCAAAAACGGACGAAGCGCGCCGCCTTCTTCGATGAATCGATGTCCAGGCAGCCGGCGAGGACCATCGGCTGGTTGGCGACAAAGCCGACCGTCTGCCCGGCCATCCGACCGAACCCGATCAGGATGTTGCGGGCGAAGGCGGGTTGCAGTTCGAAGAAGTCGCCTTCGTCCACGGTTTTTTGAATCAGCTCCTTCATGTCGTAGGGCTGCTGGGCGTCGGCCGGGATCAGACTGTCCAGCGACGGTTCCGTCCGCACCTCGGGGTCGGCGGTCGGCCGCACCGGCGGCTTTTCCCGGTTTGAGGTCGGCAGGAAATCGAGAAAGCGGCGGAGTTCGAGCAACGCTTCGACGTCGTTGTCGAAGGCGCAGTCGGCGACGCCCGATCGGGTGGTGTGGGTGGTCGCGCCGCCCAGCTGTTCCGCCGTGACGACCTCGTGGGTGACCGTCTTCACGACGTCGGGACCGGTCACGAACATGTAGGCGCTGTCGCGGACCATGAAGATGAAATCGGTCATGGCCGGCGAATAGACGGCACCGCCGGCGCACGGCCCCATGATCATGGAAATCTGCGGCACCACGCCCGAGGCCAGGACATTGCGCTGAAACACCTCGGCATAGGCGCCCAGGGACGCCACCCCCTCCTGGATACGGGCGCCGCCGCTGTCGTTGAGGCCGATCACCGGCGCCCCGACCTTCATGGCCTGATCCATGACCTTGCAGATCTTCTCGGCATGCGCCTCCGAAAGGGAGCCGCCAAACACGGTGAAGTCCTGGCTGAACACGAACACCAGACGGCCGTTGACCGTACCGTACCCGGTGACCACGCCGTCACCGGGAATCTTCTGGTCGGCCATGCCGAATTCGGAAGTGCGGTGTTCGACGAACATGTCCCATTCTTCGAAGGACCCGTCGTCCAGCAGGATCTCCAGCCGCTCGCGCGCCGTCAGCTTGCCCTTGGCGTGCTGCGCGTCGACCCGCCGGGGACCGCCGCCTGCCCGGGCCCGGGCGCGCATGTCGTCCAGTCTGGACAGTACCGACTTCATGACCGTACCCCGTTCGTCACCCCGTGCATGCCGCCCCTCCTGTGGTGATGTACCGTTACGGCAAGTCTAGTCGGCCGGCTACGGCTCCGCCAGGAGATCAAGAAAACGGCCGACGGCCGTGAGTTCGGCCGCCAGCCCCTCGCGCCGGGCGGCGGCCTCGGTGTCCTCGCCCCAGCGCTCGGCCTGGAACGTCTCGTCGATCACGGCGGCGGCGAACACCTGAGCGGGATCCAGCCGATGGCGCAGCATGGCAAAGGCAAGGACCAGGGAGCCGGTCAGGGCCGCCGCATGCCGCACCCCGGTCAGCGTGGGATCCGGCAGGTCGGCGACGGCGCGCGCCAGGGCCCGCCGGGCCTCCGCCCGCTGCTCGACCGGCATGACCCCTCGGGTTGCCACCAGCCGTGCGCCCAACGCGTCGGCGGCCCACTCCAGCAGCGGTTGCCACGCGGCTTCCTGGCGACGGATCAGATCGTCCGGCTGCTCCGCCCAATAGCAGATGAGATCGGTGCCGGCATAAGCCAGAAGATCGTCCACGACCGCCGCGCGCATCGGCGTCACGCTGTCGATGGAGGTGGTGACAAGCTGAGTCATCGGCATCGTCGCGGGAACGACCACAACGGACTGCGCCCGCCATTCGTCGGCCACCGCATTGGCCAACGCCCGGGTCGGCACCAGCAACGGTGCCTTGGCCGGAGTGCGGATCGGCTTGCCGTCCAGCCGGATCGAGAAGGACTCCTTCTGAGGTGCCACTTCAACGATTTTATAGAACCGTCTCATCTTGATATTTTAATCCAATCGGTCGTGATCCGTGGCGGCTTTATGTCCGTCTCGCTGTGTCAAGGAAGCGGTTTCGGCCGGTGGCCGCAAGGGCCGCATCGATCCGCAGGGACGATATCTCCCGAATCGCCGTCTATGGCTGGTGCATCTCTGTTCACTGACACCCTGGTTCCTGGAGCGTCGGCCCATGCCCATCCGGCCCAATCGCCGCACCCTTTTGCAGTCCGCCGCCGCGACCGCGGCCCTCGCCGTCCTGGGCCGCCCGGGGCCCGGCCTTGCCGCGGAGGCCCTTCAGTTCGGTCCGTCCCTTCCGTTCAGTTATGAGTCCCTGGTGGAGGAAGCGCGGGTCCTCGCCGGGACGGCCTATGCGCCGCCCAACCGGCCGATGCCGGCGGCGGTTCAGCAGATCGATTACGAGGCCCATGGCAAGATCGATTTCCGTCGCGACCTCGCGCTGTTCGCCGAGGGGCCTGGTGTCTATCCGACGACGTTTTTTCACTTGGGACAGTTTTTCCAGAAGACCGTGCGCATGAACGTGGTCGAGGACGACACGGCGCGCGAGATTCTGTACGCGCCGGCCTATTTCCGTATGCCCGCGGACAGCCCCGCCCAGGATCTTCCGGCCGATGCCGGGTTTGCCGGTTTCCGTCTGCACGAAAGCCGTTTCCGTGACGATTGGAGGACCCAGGATTGGGTGGCCTTCTTGGGCGCGTCCTATTTCCGCGCCATCGGGGCGCTCAATCAGTACGGTCTGTCGGCCCGCGGCATAACGGTGGATACGGCCGCGCCGACGCCGGAGGAATTCCCCGACTTCGTCGCCTTTTATATCGCCCCGGCCCTGACCCCCGACGACCCGGCGGTGGTGCACGCCCTGCTCGACGGTCCCAGCGTCACGGGCGCCTTCCGGTTTTCGATTCTGCGGACCGAGGGAGTGGTCATGGATGTCGAAGCCGCCCTGTTCGCCCGACAGTCGGTGTACCGGCTGGGCATCGCGCCGCTCACGTCAATGTACTGGTTTTCCGAGGCGCAACGCAGCGACCGTCAGGACTGGCGGCCGGAGGTGCATGACAGCGATGGCCTTGCCTTGTGGACCGGCGGCGGAGAGCGCCTGTGGCGTCCGCTCAACAACCCCCGACGGGTGATGACATCAAGCTTCGTCGATGAGAACCCGCGCGGCTTTGGCCTGCTGCAGCGCGACCGGGATTTCGAACATTATCTGGACGGCGTGCACTACGAGAGACGGCCCAGCCTGTGGGTCGAGCCCCTGGGCGATTGGGGCGCGGGCGCGGTCCAGCTGGTCGAAATTCCGACCGACGACGAGATCCACGACAACATCGTCGCCTTCTGGGTCCCCGCCGAGCCCGTGGTCGCCGGCTCCAGCCACAGCCTTCGCTATCGGCTGCATTGGCTGGCCGACGAGCCGTTCCGGTCCACCGACATCGCGCGGACGGTGGCCACCCGCCTTGGACGGGGCGGCGAGCCGGGCAAGCCGCGCCCGGAAGGCGTCCGCAAGTTCGTCATCGAATTCGCCGGCGGCCCGCTGTCGTCCCTGCCCGACGACGCCGAGCCGGTGCCGGTCATCGACACGTCGCGCGGATCCATCTCCTACGTTTTTGCCGAACGCATTCCGAACACCGATCGATGGCGCGCCCAGTTCGACCTGACCGCCAGCGGCACCGATCCCGTCGAACTGCGGCTCTACCTGGATGTCGTCGGGCAGCCGCTGACCGAAACATGGCTGTACCAATATCACCCGACGGCACCCGATCCGCAGTCCGCGTCGCGCTGACCTTGCCGGCCGGTGCGGCCGACCGGGCCGATAGCCGGCCTCTCGGTCCCGCGCCAGCCTTGGATCAAGTCCGGGGCTCACCGCCTCCTTTGGAAGTCTCGGCTGCGAAAATCCAACCGACGAGTCCCGCGCTCGATGCAGGACCGTGGTGCTCCAAGAGTACAAACGGCAGTGCCTCGCAAGGGCCCCGGATCAAGTCCGGGGCTCACCGCCTCCTTCTTTGGAAGTCTCGGCTGCGAAAATCCAACCGACGAGTCCCGCACTCGATGCGGGACCTTTGCGGGACCACGGTGCTCCAAGAGTGCAAACGGCGCCGCCTCGCAACGGCCCCGGATCAAGTCCGGGGCTCACGGCCTCTCCGTGGGCTTCTCCGCCGCCAATTTGGCGACGACGAGCCCTCAAGACCTTCAGCCGGAAGCCTGGACCGCTGTGGCGGATGATCCGTAGCCGAAGCGGGCCGCCGCCGGTCCCGTTTCCCGGGCGATCATCTCAAGATCATCCTGGGTGAAACGCGGCGTGTAGTATCCCGGAAAGCGGATGTCCTTCGCCGCCTCGGCCGCGACGGCGTCGACGTCCGGCAGGCCGCAATGACCCAGCACGCCGCCGAGGATTTCTCGGGGAGCCCGGCAGAGATCCTCGAAGCGCACGATATGGGTGGCGGCCCGCAGCGCCGGGTTGGTCGCCAGACGGTCGGCCAGGAAGCTGTGGATGTCGGCCCAGTACCGGGCCCACCCCGCGACCTCCGCCCCGTCCGTCCAGAGGGTCTGGATCTCGGCCGTGCGCGCTTTGTTGCCGGTGTTGATCGGCCTGCGATCGGGCCCGAATTCGAAATGTCCGACCCGCCGCAGATGATCCAGGGCCTTGGGGTGGCGCGCGACGCCCTCGCAGAACAGCCGATGCTGTTTCATCAGCGACGCGATATGCCAGACGGGATCGCGCACCGGGATGATAAAGCGCGCGTCGGGAAACAGCCGCAGCAGATAGTCGAGCCGGGTGATGTTGTAATTGCCCTTGGACAGATACCGCCGACCCTGACGGATGCTCAACAGCTTGCGCAGATGGTCGCGATAGAAGGCGGCGAAGACCGGATGGTCCGTCCCGCGGTCCAGGACGGACGGGACCGCCGGATCGTGGAGATCGGGAAAGAACACCATCCACAGAACTTCCTCGAACGCCTCCGGGCTGTCTGCTGTGACCATGATGCCATCGCCGTGCGAGCGTTCGGCGGGAGCCGCGCCCGGTCCCGCCGGCATCCGGTCCAGATAACGGTTCCACCACCAGGGGGTGAAGATCAGCGGATAATCGCGATAGCGATGGGTGGCCGTGTCGGCGTGCCGGGCCAGCACCTCGAGCAGGATGGTGCTCCCCGATCGGGCAAGGCCGCTGACATAGATGGGCCGGTCGATGGCGATCCCGGCCGTCCGCTCCGCCGCGACCCGGGTTTCAAGATCGCCGAGCCATCGCCAGACACGCGGATGGCGGTGAACCAGCCCACCCATCGCATGGATCCAGGGGGTGACGCGAAAGCCGTCGGTGGCGGATGCGGTCCCGGACATGGCCTGTCTCTACCGGATGCGGAAGACGATCTTGACAGTCAGCGCGGCGATCAGCAGGGCGGCAAAGAACGTTGCCTCCCAGCCGCGCAGCCAGGCCGGCCCCAGGGCCAGGATCTGTTGCCGAGGCAACGCGATGGCGATCTCCCGAACGGGAAAGGTTTCGGGGACATAGCCGGCCGGATTGGCGATCAGCATGTTCCACCAGCGGCGCGGGTGAAGCACCGGGACCGGCGCCTTCATGACGATCGTCGTCGCATCCGTCGCCGGCCCGTCGCCGACGACGATGCGCGGCGCCAGCCCCTGTCCTTGGGTGTCGGCGTCCGCGATCCAGTGCGCCGGCATGGCGGGATCGGTGCGGACGGGAGGCGCGGTGCCGGCGGGCGGAAAGCTGTGCCCATAGGCGGCGCTCAGCCAGACGATGAGGCTCAGGACCGGCAGCGACGCCAGCACCGCCGGCCCCAGCGCCACCGCGATCAGACGCAGCGACAGGGCGAATTGCCGTCGCATCAGCGGCCCGGCGCCGGCGAAGGCGCCGTCATAGGCATTGAGGGCCGCGCGGGCGTCGGCCGCCTGCCGCTTCAGGGCGGCGATCCGGCCTTGGGGGGAGATCAGGCGATAGAGCGCCATGGAGGCGATCCCCGCCGCCACACCCCACAGCACCAGGCGACCGGCCGCCGGAACGCCGCCCTGGAGAAGCGCGTCCATCGACGCGAACAGCGGCGCCGGCAGATCGAAAAGGCCCATGGATGGGATCGCCGGGATGTCCGGGTCAATCCCTGTCGCGATGGGTCCGGCCGGCGGCCATGTCGGCCCGCTCCACCGGGCGCGGCGGCTTTGTCCGGGCGCGGCGCCAGACCCGGCGCAGCGGCCACAGCACGACAAAGCTGAGCGCCGCCACGACCGCGAGCACCAGCCCCCAGACCGCACCGATCAGCGTCAGCCCGGCACCAGGCCCGATATAGGCCTGGGCCTCGCCGAACCAGAATATCGTCATGGCGCCGGCCAAGGCCACGATTGTCGCCAGCATCCGGCCGTTGGTTTGCCGTTTCATCGATGTCATCCTTCTAGTCGTTGCGTTCCAGCCAGGCGCGGAACTGAGGATCCAGGGTTTCGGGCACGATGCGCTGGGCCCACGAAACGATGGGTACCAGCACGCCCCGGTCGCCATCCGGCGGGGTGGCGCGGACGGGGTTGAGATATTCCCAGACGATGTCGCCGCCGCGCGTCACTTCGAAGATGCGGCCGGTCATCGACTCGGTGATCAACGTATTGCCGTTCGTCAGCCGCTGCTGCGCCGCGCGGGCATCGCTTTGGAACGGCTCATCCACGGTGCCGGTGTACTGCCATTGAATGCCCGCCGTCGCCGGGTCGATCTCGATCACCCGCGACCGCCCGCCGGGACCGAAATGACCCTGGTTGTCGAACAGCAGGATGGAGCCGTCTTCCAGGATGTCGGGATCGTGCTGGGCCAGCCAGGGACCGCGCAGGGCCCAGACGATCTCCTCCGTTTCCAGATCCAGAACGACGAGCGAGTCGATGTCGCGCAGGGACAGCAGCACCTGCCCCTCGGTTGCGAAGGGGAACACGGCGGCTTCCCCCGCCGTCACCACCTCAAGGGCGTTCGTATGGATGAAGTCTTCCCTGTTGAACCACGTGATCCGGTCGAGCAGGCGGCGATATTCCGAACGGACCAGCGCATCCATGACCGAGACGCGCCGCAGCTCCTCTCCTTCCGGAGACAGCACCACGACGGAATCGTCGATGCGCGGCACCGTGATCTGCGGCAGCCCGTCGTAGGTGACGTCGCGGACTTCGTGGGTCAGGGTGAAGACGCGCCCGTCGGGGGCGATATCGAGGTCGTGATGGGTCTGAGCCAGATAGCGCCACACCACGTTCGAGTCCCGGTCGAGGCGTACCAGCCCGTATCCCCACGGCGAATCTCCGGCGGCGACGTAGATGGCCAGCAGGTCGCCGTTGGGCAGCAGCTCCGCCCGGCGCCAATACAGAAAATTATCGGGCTGCGGATCCTGGACGGCGGCGGTTTCGTCCCATACGGCGCTATAGGGCAGTCGCCATTCATGGACGGTTTCGCCGGTCATCGACACCAGCATCGCGACCGTATCGTGGCCCGAGGTGTAAAGGGTGTATCCCGCCTGTGCCCTGGCCGGGTCGTGCACGGTGACCCCGCGCTCGGGCCACGGGGCCGGGAACCAGAAATCGGTGACAAAGGGATCCTGGTACCGCGACGCCTTGTCCCAGGCCGCGCGGGCGCCGCGATAGGCATCGTTCAACGGTCCGTAGGGAAAGATCTGCGCCAGCATCAGAAGCGCACCGGCCAGAAAGGCAAGGAAGGCAAGCCCGATTATGAAACCGCCAAAGGCGATGCGGTCTCCCGTGCCCGAAGCCCCTTCCGGACGGTCGGCCGCGCGCCGGCCGCGGTCAGGCTCGACACGGGATGCCGGCGTGGCAGCGTCCGCTTCAACGGATGGTTTTTCGCCATGTTTGGTCACCTGTCACAGAGTGTGACGGAGGTAACATTATTCCGGGTCGGACCGGGCCGTCCCCGGCGGGCCAATCGTCGCCCTTGCCGGTCCATTATTGGATGCGTTAGTGTATTCATTACTCCGAGCCGGCCATATCGTCGGATGGTCGGCCGGACAGGCGATCGTAGAGACCAGGGAGACATGGCCGCGATGTCGAGGCCGGCGCGGGCGATGAACAGGAACGGCCGGTCCCCGGGCCGCCGCATAGTCTTGGACGATGTATCGTTCGTCGGTCACGACCTGCACAGGCCCGAATGCGTCCTGTGCACAAAGGACGGTTCCATCTGCGTCGCCGATTGGCGGGGCGGGGTGACGGTGCTGGCCCCCGACGGCCGCCAGCACACCCTCCTTGCGCGGACCGGCGGTCCGGCGCCGAAACCCAACGGCATCGGCCTGCTGCCCGACGGCACATTCTTGCTGACCCATCTCGGCGATACCGACGGCGGAGTGTTCCGGCTGGATGCGGCCGGCGACCTTCGACCCGTCCTGACGGAAATCGACGGCGCGGCGATGCCGCCGACCAACTTCGTCGTCCGCGACCGGCAGGGTCGGATCTGGGTGACCGTCAGCACGCGCCGCGCGCCTCGGGCCCTCAGCTACCGCGCGACGGCGGATGACGGTTTCATCGTGCTGCTGGACGGCAAGGGCGCGCGCATCGTCGCCGACGGGTTGGGCTACACCAACGAGTGCGTGATCGATCCGGACGGGTCGGTGCTGCACGTCAACGAGACCTTCACTCGCCGCCTGACCCGGTTCGCAATCGCCGCCGACGGATCGCTGGGCGACCGGCGCACCATCTGCGAATTCGGCGAGGGTACTTTTCCCGACGGGCTCGCCCTCGACGAAAACGGCGGACTGTGGGTAACCAGCATCGTCTCCAACCGGATTATCCGGGTGGATCCCGACGGCACGGTGGAGGTTGTTCTCGACGACAGCGATCCCACCCATGTGGGCTGGGTGGAGGACGCCTATCGCGGCGGGACGATGGGGCGGCCGCATCTCGACCGGGCGCGGGGACGGCGTCTGGCCAACATCTCCAGCCTGGCCTTCGGCGGACCCGACTTGCGTACCGCCTATCTCGGATGCCTGCTGGGCGACCGCATCGCCCGCTTCCAGGCTCCGCTGGCGGGCGCGCCGCCGGCCCATTGGGAGGTCCGACCCGCCCTCCCCGGCCCGCCGGGCGCGGACAACGGATCGTGACTGCCATCGCGACAGCGCCATGAGCCCGCCATTGACCGTCGCCGTGGTGGGGGCCGGATATTTCAGCCGATTTCATCATGACGCCTGGCATCGGATCGATGGCGTCCGGCCGATCGCGGCCTGCGACCAAAAGGCGGAGGCGCGTGAGGCGTTGGCCGCCCTCTATCCCGATCTCAGGATCTACGACGACGCCGCGGCGATGATCGCGGCCGAACGGCCCGACCTGCTCGATATCGCCACGCCGCCGCCGACCCATCTGTCCCTGATCCGCCTGGCGGCGGAAGCCGGCTGCGCGATCATCTGCCAGAAGCCCTTCACCACCTCTCTGGAGAACGCGCGGTCGGCGGCCGCCTTGGCCGTGCGACATGGGGTGACGCTGGCCGTGCACGAGAATTTTCGCTTCCAGCCCTGGTACCGGGAAGTCGCGCGACTTCTGGCCGACGGCCTGGTCGGGCCGATCTATTCCTTGTATTTCCGCCTGCGCCCCGGCGACGGACAGGGGCCGGCGGCCTATCTGGACCGGCAACCCTATTTCCAAACCATGCGACGGTTCCTGATCCACGAAACCGGCATTCATTTTATCGATGTGTTCCGCTTTCTGGTGGGTGACGTGGCTTGGGTCTGGGCCGACCTGCGGCGCCTGAACCCGGCCATCGCGGGCGAGGATTCGGGACTGGTGGTGCTGGGGTTAGCCGATGGCGCGCGGGCCGTTCTCGACGGCAACAGGCTGGTCGATCACGCCGCCCGCAACCCGCGCCTGACCTTGGGCGAGTTGACCGTGGAGGGCGCCCGGGGCACCTTGTCCCTGGACGGCGACGGCATGCTGTGGCACCGCCCGATGGGGGAACCGGTGCGACGGCCGCTGCCATTCTCCTGGCAGGACCGCGGGTTCGGGGGCGACTGCGTGGCCGCCCTGCAGGATCACGTGGTACGCCATCTGCGGGAGGGAACGCCCTTGGAGAACGACGTTGAGTCCTATCTGCGCAATCTCGAAATCGAGGAGGCGCTTTATCGCGCCGCGGAAGAAGGATGCCGGATCGTCCTATGAGCACAAATCCGATCGACACCCAGGCGGGACCCATGTCCGTGGCGGAGCGTGCCTACGCCGACCTGCATCAGCGCATCCTGGACAACGTCATGCCGGCCGGCTACCAGGCGTTCGAACAGGAAATCGCCGACATGCTGCAGATCAGCCGAACGCCCGTGCGCGAGGCGTTGAACCGGCTGGCCGCCGATGGGCTGATCGATCTCCGCCCCCGCCGGGGCATGCGGGTGTTGCCGGTGTCGGCGGTGGATATGCGCGAAATCTACGACGTGCTGACGGCCCTGGAATCGATGGCGGCGGAAATCGTCGCACGGAACGGGGTGACGGAAGATCAGGCAAAGCAGCTCGCCGCATCCGTGGCGGCGATGGAGGAGGCGCTGGACAGTGGCGACCTGCGCGCCTGGGCCCGCGCCGACGAAGAGTTCCACCTGATGCTGGTGCGGTTTTGCGGCAATCGGCGACTGTCGGCGCAGGTCGCCACCTTCTGGGCTCAATCCCACCGCGCCCGGCTGCTGACCTTGAAGCTGCGGCCATCACCGACCCAGTCCAACGAGGATCATCGCGCGGTGGTGGAGGCCATCCTGGCCGGCGATGCCGAACGCGCCGGCACCCTTCATCGCCAGCACCGGACACGTACGGGGGCCCTGCTGGTCTCGATCCTCGAGAAGTACGACCTGACCGGGCTCTAATCCCTATGTCTGATTTAGATCACTAGCCAACGCCCCGCGCCGCCAGCTCTTCCAGATCGGCCACGACCAGGTCCGGCGGCGGGAACAGGGGGTTGGGCGCCATGCCGGGCCGGGCCACGAAGATACCGTGACACCCCGCTCGCATGGCCCCGGCAATGTCCCAATCATGGGCGGCGATCATCCACATGTCCGAAGGATCCACATCGAGAGCCTCGGCCGCCATGCGATAGACCGGCGCCGACGGCTTGAGCCGGCGTACGGTGTCTGCCGACAGGATCGACTCGAACCGGTCGAACAGGCCAGCATGGTCGAGCTGTTCGCGGGCGACCACGTCGGTGGAGTTGGTCAAGGCCGCCAGCCGATGGCCGGCCTCCGCCAGTCGACCGAGCGCCGGCACGACATCGGGGTGGGGCGGCAGACGCCGCATGCCGCCCAGGATGGCGGCCCGATCCCCCTTCCCCAGATCGACGCCTCGCTGGGTCGCCAGCATGTCCAGCGCGGCGGCGCCCACCGCGCCGAAATCGCGATAGTCGCCGATCATGGTTGCAACCAGCCCGGTGCGCAGGACCAGGGCGAACCATTCGCGCCGCGCCGAGGTGGCGCCAAAGGCGCGGTCGAAGGGTCCGTCCAGCGCGGCCAGGTCCAGCAGCGTTTCGTTGACGTCGAAGACGAGCGTGGCCATGGGATCCTCCTCGCCAGATGGGATCGGAGCGGTGGCGGCGGCCACGACCCCCGATCGTCGGACAGTACGCGATCACGACGCGGCCTTCCATGCCGGCACGGTCTATTCCGTCGGCGCGGTCGGGTCGAGCAGGTCCTCGCCGCGACCGCTGATCCGCTCGGCGGCCACCTTTTCGACCACGGCCGTTTCGGCCGAGGCATCGCCGATCTCCGCGCTCTCGACACTGCCTGCGGGCTCGGGAGGCGGCGGCGCGCCCGATGCTTCGCCCGGGACCATGGCTCGCACCGAACCCTGGTCGACCCGCAACCGATAAATGGGCTCGGGGATGCCGATCCCGGCTTCTTCCAGGGCCCGCTTGGTGAGACGGATGGCCTCGCTTCGGGCCTTGGCGTAATCCGTCTTGCGCTGGTCGATCCACCCACCGACCCAGAGGACGACGTTGGAGTCGCCAACCTCGTCGATCCAGGCCAGAGGCTCAGGGTCGTCGAGGACGAAATCGAGACCCCGCAGCGTGTCGAGCGCCAACTCAAGGGCCTGCTTCAGGTTTCCGTCGCCATCGACGCCCAGGCGGAACTCGAAACGCCGATCCGGGTTGCGGGTGAAATTGACGAGGATGCCCTTGAAGACTGTCGCGTTGGGAATGCGGACGTGGTTGCCATCGAGGGTCATGATCACGGTGGCCCGGGACGTCAGGCTCAACACATGACCCTCGTGCCCTTCGATCAGGACATGGTCGTTGGGCCGGAACGGCTGCCGGATGCTCAGCATGATGCTGGCGATATAGTTCTCGATGGTGTCGCGAACGGCGAAACCGATGGCCAGCCCGGCGATGCCCGCGGCGCCAAGGATGGTGCCGAGCAGCGCCGTGGCCCCCAGAATGTCCAGCGCCACGACCAATCCGCCGGCGATAAAAGCCAACCGAACGATCTGACGGATGAGATCGGCCACGAACGAGTTCGGGGCCAGCCTCTCCCAGGGGCCCCGCCACCGGGCCAGAAGAAGCCCAAGTGTCACCAGAACGGCAAAGGCCAGAATCGCCACCGCCAACAGGGGCAAAAGGTCGACGCCGGCCCGCAGCCGCGTGTTCAGGCGATCGAAGGCGGGATCGAGCCGATCCTCGACCGACGCGTCCAGCTCGGTCTCGTCGCGCACGGCCACCACGCCTTCGACGCGGTTCGCCAACGCGACGGCCTCGGCTGCGCGGTCACGCTCTAAGACGGTGCCGTCCAATGTGACCACGCCGGCACGGACTGTCGCCGTGATATCGCCGAATGCTTCGATTTCCCGGAAGATGGCCCGTATCCGATCGGCAATCGCCGCGTCCGAACGCCCGTCGCTTTCGACGCCGATGGCCGGCTCCGGCGGCTGCGCCGGCGGCGTTTCCTGTGCCCTAACGGAGGCCGAGCAGACCAGCACCCCGCCGATCAGCGCGGCAAAGACGCCGGCCCGAAGTCGCCCCGATTTTGTCACCTACGGATCAGCCGCGTCCAACTCGCGCCCCGAACAGCTCGAGCTGCGGGGGTGGCGCGGTCACGGCCTCCCCACGCGCGACGGCGGTTACCGCATCGATGCTTTTGAGCAAGGCCGACTGCGACACAGGCTTGGTCAAAACACCCACTCCGACATCGCTGGCGCTGCGGGCCCGGGTTGGCTCACCGCTTACGAACAAGACAGGGATATCCCAATCATAGCGGAGTATCCTGGCCAGCTCGATACCGGACTCGCCGTTTTTAAGACCGATATCCAGGACCGCGACGTCCGGGCGAACGTCACGCATCAGGGAAAGAGCGGCCTTGGAGTTCGCCGCCGGCCCCAACACCTCGTGCCCACCCGCCTGCAGCATCATCTCCATATCCATGGCAATCAACGCGTCGTCTTCGGCAACAAGGATGATCATGGGAACATTTCCATCCTGGAACAAAGGGTTGGCAAAGGAATTTATCATTTGTGTAACAGCCGGACGGCAAAAGGGTTCCAACGTTTGGAAGAAGCCTGGCATCTCGCCGCGACAGGCGGTGATCGCCGCCAGATCGGCTGAAATGTGACAAAAAGGCAGCAATCCGGCCACTTTCCCGCCAAACACGCCCCAAGCCGGTGTCGGGATGGCTCCACATCGGCGGTGGCCGGCGGCGGTTCACATATTCGTGATAATCGTCCTGTCCACCACGCATGTCAGCCGGCATCTCAGACCGGCGGGATCGAAGTCGAAATCGGCCTGGCCGTTCGTTTCCGAGGCGACCGACGCCTCGATGAACCGTGTTCCAAATCCCTTTCGGGTCGGCGTTTCGACCGGGGGACCTCCCGTCTCGACCCACTCCAGGTCGACGCGGCGCCCCCCCTTTACAATCTTGGCGGTCCACCGAACCGCAAGGGAACCGTCGGCGGTCGACAGGGCGCCGTATTTCGCGGCGTTGGTCGCAAGCTCGTGCAGGCACAGCGCGAAGGCGAGCGCGGTGCGTGGCGCCAGCGGCACGGACGGGCCCTTTGTGGTTATCCGGCCGTGATCGCCAAGACTGTACGGCTTTGTGGTGCCCATCGCGATGTCGCGCAGGTCGGCACCCTGCCAACCCGAAGCGACAAGAAGCTGGTGTACGTCGCTGAGCGCCGTCAATCGCGATCCGAAGGCGGCGTCGAACTCCGCCAGCGTGGCGCTGTTGCGCAGGGTCATCCGATAGACGGCGAACACGTTGGCCAGCGCATTCTTGACCCGATGGCTGAGCTCGCTCAGCAGGTCGGCCTGAAGAACAAGCTGATCCCGCAACTCGAACTGCCGGCTGCGGGCGCGAAGAGCGCTCTGAACGCAGCTGACGAATTCCACGGTGCGCACCGGCCGCTCCAACACCATGAGGGCAGAACCCGAAAGACGCTCCAGAAGCAGGGCCATCTGCTGCAGGCTGTGCTGATTGCTGTCGAGAAAGGCCAGCAGCGGTGGTTCCGACCATGGCTCCTGGCCACCCAGCCAGCCCCGGAGCAGTTCGAAGACCGGTTTGGAAAACGCTTCCTGGGTCAGGACCAGCGCGCCGACATCGTCCTTCAAGGCTTCGGTCAGGGTCTTGACATCGGCGCAGACCAACGCCGTAACGCCCGCCGACCGCAGAGTGTCCCGAAGCACCGCCGCGTCCCGGCGAAAGGGCGCATGGATGATGACGGGGCCGTCGCCGGTCGGCCGCGCCACAACGCCGCTCAGCTTTGCCGTTCGACCGGCGCCGGGCCGGCCGAACCGGGCGGCGGCGGGTTGAACGGCGAGATGGTGACGCCGTCCGTATCGATGTTCAGCTCAAACACTTCAAGATCATGCGGACCATGGCGTTTCTTGACGATCGTGATGGTGCGGCGAATCAATCCCGGCCACTCGTACATGCGCAACAGCAGCACGGTATCGCCGAGAAAACTGACATCCACTTCCGATGTCACATTCTGCCCAAGCAACCCGTGCTGGGCGACGATCAACATCGCCAGGACGCCTCGCCGGGTGAGATATCGCAGCAGGGAATGAATCTGCGGCACCGCCTGATTGCCTTGGGGCAAGGCGCTGATATAGCCGGTGAAACTGTCGATGATGACGACCGACGCGCCATGCTCGTCGACGTCGCGCTGAGCGATCATCGAGAGCTCCCCCGCCGAAATCTCCGCCGGAGAGAAATCGTGAATCATGAGCTTGCCGGACTTGGCGTAATCCCGCAGCTCAATGCCAAGGCCATCGCACCGGCGAAAGAAGGTCTCGAGCCGCTCCTCGAACAGAAACATCGACACGCTTTCGCCACGCTTCAGCGCGGCATGGGCGTACAGAGAGGCCAGCGTCGATTTTCCGGTGCCGGCCTGGCCCATGATCAGGGTGGTCGTGCCGCCTTCCAGCCCGCCTCCCAACATTTCGTCCATGCGTGGTACGCCGCTGGTGATCAGATCGCCCCGCTTCTCCTCCGCCGCCAGCGCGGGAACCACGCGGGGGTAGACCTCCACGCCCGTCCCAAGTCGGATGGCCATGTCGTGATAGCCGTCGGCAAAGGCAACGCCCCGCATCTTCTTGACCTCGACGCGGCGCTTGGCGACACCGTATTCTGGCAGCGCCTTTTCCAACCTGATGATGCCGTGCGCGATACCCTCCAACTCGGGGTCGCCGCCCGCGTCGGTTTCGGTATCGATCATCAGCGTGGCGATGCTGTTCTCGGTGATAAAGGCCTTCAGCCCGAGAAGCTCGCGGCGGTAGCGCAGCCCGTCCTGGGACAGGTGGCGAACTTCCAGCAGAGAATCATAGACGAGGCGCTTCGGCTTATGCTTCTGGAGCGCTTTTTCGATCGCGCTGCGGGTTCGGTCAAGCTCGATATCGATCGTATGAAGCACCGTCTGGCTGACATCGCTGGCGGAGTCCATGGTCGCCTGGAGATCCTCGACCACGACACCTTTTAGCGACCACTTGTGCGATTTGGCCATTTGACGGAGTTCGGCGACCGTCTGCGACAGGGAAACATAGAGGACTTTCTCGCCCTGGGCCACGCCAGCCATCAGAAACTGCAGGCCAATCGTCGTCTTGCCAGTCCCTGGGGTCCCCTGAACCAAATAGAGGTGCGCGCCCGGCAAACCGCCGCCGAGTATCTGATCCAACCCCGCGACGCCCGTCTGCAACCCGCCGGTTGCCACGGCCTTCTTGTTCACCGGCATCCGTCACTCCCGCATCCTGGAAAGCTGCTAGGCATATTCGCACAGGATCGGTTGCGCAATGTCACTTGTTGGCTTTTTTCACCTAATGACCCGCGTGGCAGGCTGCCGAGCCTTGTCCCGCCCGGCAAGCGAGCCAGCTTAAAGGCCCACGTCGTGAATTCAGTGCCAATTGTCGCCATGTCCTTTGACACATCCGCAGTCGCCAATCCGGGATAGCCAATGCTGGACAGCTACGGGTCGGCGTTGTCGGTCACGGTCGCCGGCGCCTCGGGCGGTATCGGATCCGCTTTGGTCGATGCCTTGGTCGCGTCGCCCAACGTGGTGCGCATCCATGCGCTATCCCGTACCACGCCGACAGGGCATGGCGCTACGGTGGTCGCCCTTCCGATGGACCTGACCGACGAAGAGTCGATCGCACGGGCCGCCGCCACGGTTGCTCAAGAGACCGGGGGAACGACGCGGGCCGTGCTGGTGGCGACGGGCGTGCTCCAGGATCCGGCCGCCGGTCTGGAACCGGAGAAAACCTGGCGCGCGCTGGATGCCGAGGCGCTGGTTCACAGCTATCGGATCAACACCGTCGGTCCGGCCCTGGTGGCCAAGCATTTCCTGCCGCTGCTGCCCCGGCAGGGCAAGGCCGTGTTCGCGGCGCTGTCGGCGCGGGTCGGCAGCATCGAGGACAACCGGCTGGGTGGCTGGTATGCCTACCGCGCGTCGAAGGCCGCGCTCAACATGGTGATCCGCAGCCTGTCCATCGAACTGGCGCGGACCCGTCCCGACGCTCTGTGCGTGGCGCTGCATCCGGGCACCGTGGCCACCGGACTGTCGGCGCCGTTCCGGTCGGGCGTTCCCGACGACAAGCTGTTCGCCGCCGCCGATGCCGCCGCCCACCTGCTGACCGTGCTGGATGGGCTGGAGACGACGGACACCGGCCGATTGTTCGCCTGGGACGGCAGCCGGATCCCGTTCTAAGGGCCTGTTCTGGAACAATGCGCGGCCGCGGCGCGGTGACGCCAGCCCGCGTTCGCGGTTTTGTTGTAAATCTCGAATTGACCCTCGGCGGTATCGGGCCGGTGTTCTTCCTGTACGCCCTGGCCCGTTTTCGGGCCACCATGTCGGTGGCGCGACAAGCCTTACGGGACCAGGGCCTCGGCTTCGATCTCGACCTCATAGTCGCCGACCAGGGCGCCCGCCGCGAGGAGGGTGTTGGCCGGCAGGACCGTTCCGAACCGTCGCCCGTGGGCCCGGGCCACCGGTTCCCATTTCGCGATGTCGCGCAGATAGACGCGGGTGCGGATCACGTCGTCCATGGCGCCGCCCAGGGCCTGCACGCTGGCCGCGATCTTGTCCAGGATGTAGGTGGCTTGCGCTCCGGCGTCGCCGGGAGCCACGCAGCGGTCGTTGCCGTGGGTGGCGGTGGTGCCCGACACCAGGATCCGGTCGCCCACCCGCACGGCCCGGCTGTAGCCGGCCAGGGGCTCCCAGACGCTGCCGGTCGACACATGGCTTCGCCCCGGCCGGCCGGCGACCTGGACGGCGGCGTAGACCGGCGGCAGCGATTCCAGGTGATGGCTGAGGTCGCCCGATGCCGTGAGGTAGGGCGGTTTGCGGTATTCGTCGCCGCAGTCGCCGGGAATGGCGGTGGTTTCGTCGAATGCCGCCTGCAAGCGGGCGCGGTCTTCCGCGTCCAGGCCGAACGAAAACAGGTTGGCGTTGTCTTGCCGGTGCTCGCTGACGCCCGGCCGGGCGCCGATGATGACGCCGGCGACCGCCGGCTGCTCCAGCACCCAGCGGGTCGCGACGTTGGCGATGGACACGCCATGCCTGCGCGCGATCCCCGCCGCCGCAGCCAGGACGCCCTGATAGGCGTCCCATCCGCCGGCGGCGTCGATGAAGCGGCGGTACTTCATGCCGCTCCAATCGGCGATCGTCTCGGGCGCCGGCTGGCCGAGCCACCGTTCCGACAGAAAGCCGCCGCACAGGGTACCGTAGGCCAGAAGGCGCGCACCCGTCCCGGCGCAGACGGCGGCCAGATCACCAGCCGCGCGCCGGTCGAGCAGCGAGAAGGACACCTGGTTGGTGCGCACCGGAACACCATCGGCGATGGCCAGCGCCAGATGCCCGGCATCGAAGTTGGTGACTCCGATCTCGCCGATCGTCCCTTCCTCCCGCAACCGCGTCATTTCATGCAGCGCGTCCAGCCAGCCGGGATGCTCGAAGGCCCACCAATGGAGCTGCAGAAGGTCGATCCGTTCCACGCCCAGGCGCGCCCGCCGTTCGTCGACACCGGCGCGCACGACCTCCGGCGTCATCGGTCCCGGTTCCGGACACCATTTCGTCAGCGCCACGGGTCGCGGCCGGGCGCCGCCGTGGCGCGCCAGCATCGCGCCGGCGATCAGTTCGGCGCTGCCGTAGTGATCGGCCATGTCGAAGGCGAAGAACCCGTCGTCTACATAGGCGTCGAGATGACCGGCGGCGGCATCGACATCCAGCGTCCGGCCGTCCTTCTCCATATCGGCCACCTGCCACAGACCGGTGACGACCCGGCTGACGGTCAGGGTGTCGGAGAGGGCGATGGTCTCGGGTCGGTTGGTCATGGCTGGCCTTGGCGGTCGGGGGACGGGGCGGACGCGGCCGGCTGACGGGCGCGGATGTGGCGGGAGACGGTCTTGACCTCGGGCAGGAGACCCTGCGGGCGCAGCAGCAGAATGGCACACAGAAGGATGCCGATGACGACGATCTGCAGCGACGCCGCCCGGGCCTGGGCGCCGGCCGGGAACACGGCCTCGATGGCGACCGCCGACAGCACCCAGATGGCCCAGACCAGAACCGCGCCCAAAATCGCCCCGCGATTGTTGCCCGACCCGCCGACGATCAGCATCGCCCAAACCTGGAAGGTCAGCATCGGCACATAGTTCTCCGGCGCGATAAAGCCGATGAAATGGGCCTGCACCGCGCCGGCCAGCCCCATGATGGCGCCGCCCAGGACGAACGCCTGAAGACGGAAGCGGGATGGGCTCTTGCCGACCGCCTGGGCGGCCGCCTCGTCTTCCCGGATGGCCCGAAGGACCCGGCCCCAAGGGCTGCGCACCAGATGCTCGACCGCCAGATAGACCGCCAGAACGACGACCGCCACCAGCAGCAGGTTGCCGATGCTGAAGACCAGGGCGTCGCCCGCCCTGTCTCCGAACGGCCTGGGGATGAACCCGATCCCGAACGGGCCGCCGGTGACCGGCTCCAGGTTGAGCAGGGCAAGCTGGACGCTGACCGCCACGCCGAAGGTGGTGATGGCCAGATAGTCGGCGCGCATACGAATGGTCAACCATCCGACCAGAAGGGATAGCACCGCGCCCGCCATGGCGCCGCCGATCCAGCCGACCGGCATCGGCAAGGCAAAGCCGCCCAGACGGCCGGCCGTTTCGGGCGTCGTCAGGATGGCCGACACGTAGGCCCCGGCCCCGACAAAGGCGGCGACCCCGACATTGAACAGGCCGGTCTGGCCCCACTGCACATTCAGGCCCAGGCAGACGAGCGCATAGGTCAGGGCCATGGTCAGGAAGAACGCGCCGTAGGCCAGAACTTCCATGCTCATGCCGCTCGCCCAAACAGCCCGCGCGGCCGGACCAGAAGCACCAGCGCCAGGATGGCGAAGGCGACGGCGGCCCGCCATTCCGCCCCGACGACCTGGACCGCCAGCGCTTCGCACAGGCCGACGATCAGGCCGCCCAGAATGGCGCCCGGCACACTGCCGATGCCGCCCAGGATGGCGGCGGCGAACAGCGGCAACAGAAGATCGAACCCCATATAGGGGCGGATCTGGACCAGCAGCCCGGCCATGATCCCGGCGGCGCAGGCCAGCGCCGCCCCCAGGATCCACACGGTGCGGATGACGCCGGCGACATCGATGCCGACGACACCCGACAGGGCCCGGTTCTCGCTGACCGCGCGCATCGCCCGCCCCATCGCCGTGCGGGTCAGAAGGACGTGGATGGCGATGACCAGCAGGGCCGTGACGCCGACGGCCAGAAGCTGGTCGGCGGTGGCGCGGACCCCCAGCCCCAGGGGCATGGCGATCTGGAGTTCGGCGGTGAAATAGACGGGCCGCGAGGTGAAGATGAATTCGAGGAGGCTGCGCAAAGCAATCGACGCCCCGAAGCTGGCGATGACGACGATGATGATGGCCGCGCCCTGGGACCGCAACCGCCGGAACAGGACCGCATCGACCGCCAGCGCCAGGCCGGCGGTCATCGCCACGGCCGCGACAGCCGCCAGGGCCAGCGACCAGCCGAAACTGAACGGGCCCACTGGCTCCACCGACGCGCCGATCAGGGCGCCGACGGCGCCGCTGGCCATCAGCGCGAAATAGGCGCCCCAGGCCACCAGCTCGCCATGGGCGAAATTGGCAAAGCGCAGGATCGAATAGGTCAGGGTGACGCCGATGGCGCCGAGCCCGATCATCGATCCGGCGATCAGCCCATCCATCAGCGCCTGCGGGTTCATGGGCCTATCCCTTGCTTTGACGCCGGCCGGCTGAAATACAGCTCCGCCAGGATGGGGTCGTCGGCCAGACCCTGGGCAGGCGCGTCGTGGCGCACGATTCCGTCGACCAGGACGACGGCCCGGTCGGCGACGGCAAGCGCGGCCCGTACATTCTGCTCGACCAGGACAATGGTGACCCCCGTCGCCTTGATCGCCAGCAGCGTCTGGAACACCTGGCCCACCAGCAGCGGCGCCAGCCCGGCCGACGGTTCGTCCAGGATCAGCACCGACGGTTCGACCAGAAGCGCCCGGGCCGTGGCCAGCATCTGCCGCTGGCCGCCCGACAGGCGCCCGGCGACCAGGGACGGGCGCGCCGCCAGGTCGGGGAACAGGGCGAACATGGCGTCGATCCGCCGACCCTGCCGGCCCCTCGGCAGCACGGCGGCGGCGACCTGGAGGTTCTCCCGGATGGTCAGGGTGGCGAAGATGTTTTCGGTCTGCGGCACGAAGGCAAGTCCGCTGCGCACCATCCGGTGCGCGCCGATGCCGGTGATGTCCTCGCCGTCGAGCCGCACTTGCCCCGCGAAGACCGGCACCAGCCCGGCGACGGCCTTCACCAGGGTCGACTTGCCGGCCCCGTTGGGCCCCAGGACGGCCACCAGGGCGCCGCGCGCGACGGCGACGTCGACACCCTTGACGATGGGCAGGTCGCGTCCGTAGCCGGCGACCAGCCCACGGGTGGTCAGCACGGCCTCCGCCGGCGTCGCTCCCGTCACACCCGCGCCTCGCCCAGATAGACCTCGACCACCTCGCGGTTGCGGGCAAGATCCGCCGGACGCCCTTCGGCCAGCGTCTGGCCGGCGGCCATGACCAGGGCCCGGCCGCACAGCCGTTCGACCAGCGGCATGTTGTGTTCGATCAGCAGAACCGTGACCCCGCGTCCGTTGATCTCCACGATCCGGTCGGCAATGACCTCCAGCAGCGCCGGATTGACCCCCGCGGCCGGTTCGTCCAGCAGGATCAGCGCCGGGTCGGCGATCAGAATGCGGGCCAGTTCCAAGAGCTTGCGCTGGCCGCCCGAAAGGATGGCGGCGGGCTCGTTCTCCAGGGCGTCCAGGGTGACGAAGTCGAGCAGCGCGCGCGCCTTGCCGATGGAGGCCTTCTCCTGCCGCGCCACCCGGCCGGGGGTCAGGAAGTTGGCCGCCATGCCCTCTCCCGCCTGATGCTGGACGGCGGTCAGCACATTTTCCAGCACGGTCATTTCGGAAAACGGGCGCGGGATCTGAAAGGTGCGGCCCAGCCCGTGCCGGATGCGGCGCTCGGGCGGATCGTGTTGGATCGCCCGCCCGGCCAGCAGGATGGTGCCCGCTTCGGGCCGAAGGGTTCCGGCGATCAGGTTGAACAGGGTGGTCTTACCGGCACCGTTGGGGCCGATCACCCCCACCATCTCGCCCCGCGCCACAGACAGCGACATGCGGTCGACCACCCGCAGCCCACCGAAGGATTTGACGAGGTCGCGGACCTCGAGAAGCGGCGGTCCCGATGATGTCTGATCAGTGATCACACTTTACATGATCATGATCGCTTCCCTACTGTAAAGATCGAACTGACCGGGGGACCGCGTGACATCGACGGCGCCGCGACGACAGGACGAGATCCGGCCCATTCCACCCTATGGCAAGGAGGCGGGCGGTCTGGCGGGATTGGCCCCCGTGGGGCGCTGGACCGTGCAGGACCGTGTCTACGACACGCTGCGGCAATCGCTGATCCGGGGGCAATTCGATGCCGGCGAGGTGCTGCGGATCCACGAGGTCGCCCAGCGCATGTCGACCAGCACCATGCCGGTGCGCGAGGCCCTGGGCCGGCTGGTGTCCGAGCAGGCGCTGGAGCCGATGCCCAATCGCTCGGTGCGGGTGCCGCTGATCGCGGCCGCCCGGCTGGACGATCTGGTCCGAGCCCGGTCGCTGATCGAGGGCGAGCTGGTGGCGCTGGCCCTGCCCCGCCTGACACCGACCGACCTGGCCGAGCTGCGCGGACTGACCGACGCCTACGACTCGCTGACCGGCGGGAGGATCCAGACGGCCCGCCAGGTCGCCGACCTCAACCACGCTTTTCATTTCCTGATCTACAAGGCAGCCGGATCGCCGGTCCTGATCCCCATCGTGGAGAGTCTGTGGATGCAGTCCGGCCCCTATGTCAGGGCCGCCGCCTCCCTGTTCGATACGGACACTGACGGCCCGGCGACCAGCCATCACCGCGCCGTCATCGACGCCATCGAGGCCGCCGACGTGGCGGCGGCACGGACGGCGCTGCGGGCCGATATCGGCCGCGCCTTCGATCTTTTGCGCGCCCGACCGGCATCGATCGACCCGACGGGAAACGGAGGCGGTGATGGCTGACGAAACCGATGCGAAGATCGACGACGGGTTCACGCTTTACGACCTCAGGGTCGAGGTGGTGGCGCCCGACGGCGCGACCATCCATTGCGGTGCGAAGCCCGGAGATCATTTCGACCTGCGCGGCGAGATGCTGCACCTGCCGCCGGGCCAGGGCTTTTCCATCTACTCTCTAGCGGCGCTGCTGCCGCTGCTGCCGGCCAAGCAGCGCCCGACCCATCCCAACGACTGGATGACCACCGATGCCGAGGTGGCCTGCCCCGACCCCAACTGCCCGACCCGGTTCCGGATCACCCGCACGGGCGAGCGGCACTTCACGCATGCCGAAACGACCGCCACAGCACTGCCCCGGCCAAAGGTGTAAGGTGATGGACCGCGCCGCCCTCGCCCCGGATCATGAGATATCGCGCGTCATTCGTGGCGGCTGGCAGCTGGCCGGCGGTCACGGGGAGGTCGATCCGGATCAGGCGATCGACGACCTGATCGCCTTTGCCGACGCCGGCATCACCACCTTCGACTGCGCCGACATCTATACCGGCGTCGAGGAGCTGATCGGGCGGTTTCGCGACGCCTATGCCGCGCGCCGCGGCCAGGCGGCGCTGTCGGCGGTCAAGGTCCATACCAAGCTGGTGCCCGATTTGAATGTCCTGGATCGCCTGACCAAGGACCATGTCGAGGCGGTGATCGACCGGTCCCTGAGGCGGTTGCGTACCGAACGGCTGGATCTGGTTCAGTTCCACTGGTGGGACTATGGGGTTCCGGGCTGGCTGGACGTGGCCGGGTGGCTGGTCGACCTGCGACGGGCGGGCAAGGTGACCAATATCGGCGGCACCAATTTCGACACCGCCCATATGACGGCGCTGGCGGATGCCGGTGTGCCGCTGGCCGCGATGCAGGTCCAGTACTCTCTGCTCGACGACCGTCCCGGCCGGACCATGGTGGCGGCCGCGCGGGACCGCGGCGTCGCCCTGCTCTGCTACGGCACCGTGGCCGGTGGATTCTTGAGCGACACCTGGCTGGGACGTGCCGAGCCGGCGGGCCCCCTGCAAAACCGATCCCTGGTCAAATATAAGCTGATCATCGACGAGTTCGGCGGCTGGAACCTGTTCCAGCGGCTGCTGACGGTGCTGCGCGCCATCGCCGACCGGCACGGGTCCGACATCGCCACGGTGGCCAGCCGCGCAATCCTCGACCGGCCGGGGGTGGCCGCGATCATCGTCGGCGCCCGCGACCGTTCTCATCTGGACGCCAATCTGGCGATCACGGCTCTTGCGCTCTCCGACACGGACAGGGCCGCGATCGACGCCGTCCTGGCCCAGCGCGCGGGCCCGCCGGGCGATGTCTACACGCTTGAGCGCGACCGCGACGGGCCGCACGGCGCGATCATGCGCTACAACCTCAACCGGGGCGCGGCGTGACCACGACCATGACCCTGGAGGAGGCCGCCCACGCCGAAATCCGCGCCCGCCACGACTTCTTTGTGGCCTGGTTCACGGGCCAGGGGACCGACGGCGGCATGCGGGCGACCCGGCGGGCCTTTCACCCCGACATGCGCCGGATCGGACCCGACGGGGCATTCGAAGACCGCGACACCGTGATCGCCGCCCTCACCGCCGCCAGCGGCAAGCTGAGCGACGCCTTCCGCATCGTCATCGAACCGGGGGACACGGTCTGGCACGGAACAGACACCGTCCTGGTCACCTATATCGAGCGTCAGGACCACGGAACCACCCGCACCGCGCGGCGGTCCGCGGCTCTGTTGACACGCGACCCCGCGGCGCCCCATGGCGTCGTGTGGCGCTTCGTCCAGGAAACCTGGATACCAGCCGCCGGCCCCGATGCCGATCGGGACCCGGCGCCCACAGGAGAGGCACACTCATGAAAAAAATCCGATCGTTTGCGTCCGCGCTGGCCCTGGCGGCCGGTGCGTCCGCCCTTTTCAGCGTTCCCGCGGCGGCCTGCGAAATCACCGTCGGGGTAGTCATGGAATTGACGGGCCCCGCCGGCCAGTACGGTCAGGCGGGCGCCAAATCCGTCGAAATGGCGTTCCGCGACCTCAACGAGGCAGGCGGCGTCAACGGCTGCACCCTGGTGACCGATACCCGCGATTCCCAGAGCCAGGGCAACATCGCCGTCGATCAGGCCACGCAGCTGGTCAACATCAAGGGCGTGCCGGTGATCATCGGCGGCATCATCTCGTCGGTGTCGATCCCCATCCTGACCTCGGTCACGGCGCCGGCCGGCGTCGTTCAGGTTTCGCCGGCCTCGTCCTCGCCGACCCTGACGGCGCTGGGGCAGGACGGCAAGACCAACGGCGTGTTCTTCCGCACCATCACCTCGGACGCCCTGCAGGGCACGGCGGCGGCGAAGTACGCCATGGACCAGGGGTTGACCAATTTGGCCATCATCCATGTCAACAACGATTTTGGCGTGAACATGGTCAAGGAATTCTCCAAGTCCTACGAGGCCCTGGGCGGCGTCATCACGTCGGTCACGCCCTACAACGAAAAGCAGTCGAGCTATGCGGCCGAGGTCACGGCCGCCATGGCCGGCGATCCGGAGGCGCTGTACCTGGTCAGCTACCCCGTCGATGGCGCGACCATCGCCCGGGCCTGGATCTCCCAAGGCGGGCCGCAGACCTTCCTGCTCAACGACGGGATGAATTCGCAGGACTTCATCGACAGCGTCGGGGCGCAGTTTCTGGACGGCGCCTACGGCACGTCGTCGGGGACCACGACGACGCCGTCGACGGACTACTTCTATGCCAACTACGAGGCGTTCTCGGACGGGATCGCCCCCAGCGCGCCGGCCGCCGACAGGTCCTACGACGCCGGCGCCATTGTCGGTCTGGCCATTGCCAAGGCCGGGGCCACGGACTCCGAGGCGATCAGGGCGGCCATCCCGCAGGTCGTCGACCCGGCCGGGGAGCCGATCTTTGCCGGACCGGAGGAATTCGAGAAGGCGCTCGCCCTGATCGCCGAGGGCAAGTCCATCCGCTATGAGGGCGTGATCGGCCCGGTGTCGTTCGACCGGTACGGCGATATCACAGGTCCCTTCCGCCTGTGGAAGATCGATGGCGGCGAAGTGACCACCACGGGCGAGATGACGGCGGCGGAGGTCACCGCCCTCAAGGCCGAACTCGGGCAGTAAAGCGATCGTGGCGGGCGGGGCCGATAGGACACCGCCCGCCCCGTCCTTGCGGCCCGCTCGGAGCTAGATTCTAAGAGATCTATCGTTCACGTACTTTTTTAACCATCTTCGATCACACTCTAAGGATGATCGGGGAAGCATTCGGATTTTTGGCCGAGCTCGGCTGGCCGGCGATGACGCTGACCGCCGCGGTGGTGGCGCACGCGATCCTCGACCGCGAGGCGCGCCTGGATGGCCGGCAGCGCCAGATCGCCTTGGGCGCCATGTATGGGTTCGCCGCGGTCCTGGGGATGATGGCGCCGCTGGTGATCGAGCCCGGCGTTGTTTTCGATCTGCGCGTGCCGGCGGTGGGGCTTGCCGCACTGTTTGGCGGGCCTCTCGCCGGCATCCTTGCCAGTACCATCGCCATCGTTTACCGGCTCTATCTTGGCGGCAGCGGTGCCTGGATCGGGGTCGGCGGTGTCGCGGTCGCGCTGTTCCTGTCGCTCGCCTTTCGTTTTGTGCTCCTCCAGCGAGGATTAAGTGCCCGCGGCCGCCACGCCGCGGCCATGGGTATCCTGGTAGGGAGCGGTGTCTCCCTCTACGGCGCCGTCACGCTGTCGGCCATGGGCATTGACACCGGCCCGATCCTCCTGGTCGTGTCGGGTGTGGCCACCGCCATCTCAATCGCAGGGTTGGGACTGGTTTTGATCTTGCAGCGGGATGGTGAGATTTCGGCGCAGCAATTGAGCGCCAATCGCGGCCAGCTATACCGGCTGGAGCGGGATTTCGTGGCCCGCGGACGGCTGATCGACACGCTGCTGGCTGCCTGGCCGGATTTTGTTTTCGTCAAGGACCGGCAAAGCCGGTTCATTGCCGCCAACGAGGCGACGGCGCGGGTCATGGGAGCCGCCACGCCCCGCGATCTCATCGGCCGATCCGATTTCGACTATTATCCGCGTGGGCACGCCGCCCGGCACTTCGCCGAAGAGCAGTTGCTGATGGCCACCGGCAGGCCAATCCTGAACCAGGTCCAGAATACGCCGGACGCCTATGAGCACACGACCCACTATTCGATGACCAAACTGCCGATGCGCGACGGATCCGGAAACGTCATCGGTCTGATCGGGATCGGCCGCGACATCAGCCACGATATCGAGACCCAGCGCAAGCTGGTGGCCATGGCCGATGAAGCGGCCGAGGCCAGCCGCGCCAAGTCCGCCTTCCTGGGCGCCATGAGTCACGAGCTGCGCACGCCCCTCAACGCCGTAATCGGCTATTCGGAACTGCTTCAGGACGAAAAACTCTCCGGATCGGCGGATACGGTGCGGGCCCGGGCGCGCGATATCCAGTCGGCGGCCAATCACCTGCTGCGGCTGATCAACGACCTATTGGATCTGTCGCAGATCGAGGCCGGCCGGGTTGCGATGGAGGAGGGTCCGGTGTCCCTGTCCGGCCTGACCCGAGAGGCCGTCCAGATGCTGACCGAGCCGGCGCTGGACAAGACCGTGACGCTGGACGTCGACGATAGCATGGACGGGCTGCCGACCATCACCGGCGACGGCATGCGCCTGCGCCAGGTTCTCATCAACCTTGTCCGCAACGCCATCACCCACACCCCGTCCGGGGGCAGCGTCCGCATCCTGGGCAGCCGCGGCTTCGATGGCGGCGTGCAGGTGTCGGTCGCCGATACCGGATGCGGCATCCCATCGGATCGGATCGGCGACCTTCTCAGCGGACTGGGACCGGTCGCCGATCCAAAGATCGCGCGGCCAGGCGCCGGCGCCGGGATCGGGCTGCCCCTCAGCCGGCTCCTGGTCGAACTGCATGACGGGCGGCTGACCCTGACATCCGGGCCCGGCGAGGGAACGATCGCGTCGGTGTGGCTGCCCGCGTCTCGCGTCAGGCAGACGCCGCTGGACGAGCCGGTGGCGGTTCCCCGGACCCGCGCCGGACGGCCGGTTAGGGTTTCCGCTCCGTCCCCGGTCCGCCGGCACCCGCCATCGGCCCGCTGATGGCTGATGGCGTCGGGACCGGTCACATCGTCCCGGTCGAGAAAAACAGGGTTTCGCCGGAGCTGTCGTCGACTCCGTCATTGTCGGTCACCGCATACCCTATGCCGTCGGCATCGACCGTGAAGCCCTCGACCTTATCGACCACATAGCCGTTGAGGGCTCTCAGGTCGGGCAGGAAATCGCGAATCATCTCCTTGGTCACTGTCGGCAGTGGTCCACCCAGCGGGGCCGGGTCCAGATCCGACAGGGCCACGCGATACAGCCTCTTGATGGCCGCCGCGTCGCCGATCTGGTTGTCCCGCTCGATGATGTAGACGTGATCCCCATGAGCCGTGATTTCCGACAGGCCTACCCATCCCCGATCGGCCGGCTCGGTCGGGTAACGAACCCCGCCCCAGGCTTCCGTTTCCAGGTTGTATGCGACCAGCTTGACGCTGTTCTCCGGATCGTCGTCCCAACTCCGCTGAATCGCGACCCACAGCGTGTCGTCGATCAGCGTCACGCCTTCGGCCGCCCAGCGCTCTTCGAACGCCAGAAGCTCGGGCGGAAAGGCGATTTCCCGAACGATCTCGCCATCGGCCCCGGCCTGGTAGAGCCCGTGCGGGATGTCCCGATCCGTGCGGCCCTCCGACGCCAGCCAGAACCCGCCCTCCCCGTCCGGCGCGATGCCTTCCAGGTCGAGCTTCCGGGCCGGTGCGCCGGCGCGGGTGACGGGAATGCGGGCGGTGATCGCTGCCGGGGACTGGGTTGCGTCGATCTGCAAGATCGAGGGTTGCGTGCCGTACACGCTGTCGCTGACCGCGTACAGACGGCCCGGCACCTGCGGATCGGCGGTCAGGCCCGACAGCGCGCCCCAGCCGATGGGCCGGCCGGCATCGTCCCGACCCGACCGGATCTGCGGATACGCCGGGGCGCCGTCCTGGCGCGCGTACACCATGACATGGGCCCGCACACCGCCATCCTCAATCAGGTCGACCTCGTTGGCGGTGACCAGCAGGTCCCGCCCCGGGATCGCAACGGCGCCTTCCGGCGAAATCCCCGAGGGAAGGAACTGGACCAGGTCGGGATCGCTCCCGGTGTCGCGGTAGACGGCGACCAGAGAGGCGCGCTCCAGCATGACGAAGATCAAGGTTTCGCCGCCAAACCGGGCGACCTCCAGCCCTTCGGGCTCGACACCCTTGGCGTCGGATCGGCCTTCCGGGTAATGGCCGAGCATGATCGCCTCGTGCTCAAGGTCCGCGCCGGACTCGAAGAGCACGGCGCCATCCCTGGCGAAAATCGTGATGCCGCGCGCCCCGCCCTCATAGTCGCCCTCGTTGGCGACCACCAGCCGGTCATTGTCCAGCCACTTGACCGCGTCCGGCTCGCGCAGACGGTCGGGCTGGGCACCGTCAAAGGTCAGCGCCCCATCCTCCTCCACGTCGATCTCCGTCAGATCGACCGATCCGGCGGAAAAATGCGACAGCACCGCGCCGTCGGCGGCCAGGATCGCGATGTGGTTGTTCTCCTGCAGCGTGACCGCGATCTCGCCCGCGTCGTTGATGTCGATGAATTCCGGCTCGGGATCCGTGGGCGCGACCGCGGCAAGACCGGTAAGGTCGGCGGCGACCAGGGCGGCGCAGTCGGGGACGCCGTCGGCCAGCGGGACGATGGCCACGGCGCCGGCCGGAAGCTGGGGGATAACGCCGTCGTTCAGGTCTTCGTCCCGCTCGTTCTCGATGGCGACGGCCAGGAAAGCGCCATCGGCCGAAGCGGCGATGGAATCGGGCTGACCGCCCAGATCGCAGGACTCGGTGACGGCGCGCGAGGCGATGTCGACCAGAACCAGCCGGCCTGACGGGGCGGTGTAGCTTTCCGACGTGTTGACGGCGACCAGCGCGGTACCCCCGACGACGGTCACCGATGTCGGTTCCCCACCCACCGGCACCACGCCGCCGGGCGCGGGACGGGACGGGTCGGCCAGGTCGATCAGGCCGATGGCTTCCATCGGGCTGTCGGAATAGACAAGCGTCATGCCGTCATCGGTCGCGGCGATGATTTCGGCCGACGTCTCCGCGTCCTGCGCGGCGTCGTCGGGCAGGTTGGCGGGAACCGGAAAGCTGGCGATGCGGTTGAACGCCTCGGCGCCGGCGGTGCCGGCCGTCGCGACGATGCCGATCGCCGCCAGAACGTAAAGACCGTATCTCATGGGTGCCCCCTCCTTATCGCGTTTTGCGCGCCGCCCTGTCCGCGCGGCCGGGACATTTGCACGAGAGGACGCGGGATGGCTGTTAAGTTTTTAAGACATTCGCCGGAACCGGTCGTCGCGGTCTGAGCGGTGGATCAGATCGCGGGCGGCAACCGCCCACCGTGACGTCGGCAATCGGCCTCGACCAGCGCGATCAGAGCCTGGGCCGCCGGGTTGGGTTCGATGCCGTGACGGAGGATCACCCCGGCCCGACGGGTCCAGGACGCGGCCGGGACCGGCAGTGGGTCGATCCCGGTGGCGCCCATCGTCCTGAGATGGGCGACGGCATGGAAGCTGACATAGTCGGTGCCGCGAATGAGCTGAAGCTTCATCGGCACGATGTCCGTTTCGATCACCGGCTGGGGGACCGGAAGACCAACGGCGCCAAACAGCATGGCCAGCCGCCTGACCATGTGGGTGGCGGCGTTCGGCAGGATCCATGGATAGTCCAGAAGATCGGCCAGCGCGATGGCCGGGCGGCGGCGCAAGGGGTGATCCCGGTCGGCAATGACCCGATAATCGTCGATCATCAGGGACCGGCGATCGAGATCCGGTTCGCTGGCATCGTCGGGCAGGGCCGCGAACACGAGATCCAGCCGCCCGGCGCGCAGACTCGCCTTAAGAGCGTCGTCGAGGCCGCCGGAAACCTGGACGACGACATCGGGATGGCGCCGCCGGAAGGTGCGCAACGCGTCGGGGACGATCCGGGCCAGGAACGACGGCCCGGCGCCAAGCCGGACCAGGCCGGCCGTACCCCGCCGCAGGGCGTTCATCTCGCTTTGGGCGTCGGTCATGTTGGCGTGAAGCGCCTGGGCATGGCGGTGGAAGGACCGGCCGTAAACGGTCAACTCCACGCCCCGGGCGCGGCGGTCGAACAGGCTGGCGCCGATTTCGTCCTCCAGCCGGCGAACCGCCTTGCTGAGCGCCGGCTGGGTTAGGCCAAGCTTCCGCGCGGCGGCCCGCAAGCTGCCTTCCTCCGCGACGGTCAGAAAGTAGGCGATGGTGCGCAGCTCCATTCAAGATATTCCAATTGGTTATCATGATGGTTCCTAATAGATGTTGTTTCTGCGGCGCCCGCTTTGTCAATATTCGCAACAGCCACAATAAAAACGGCCCCAGGGGTCGCATTCGAAAGGGAGGGATCATGACTACGCTTCGATCGGCGGCACGAATCCTATTGTGCGGGCTCGCCTTGGCGATCGCAGGAACGACGACGGCCCAGGCCGCCTATCCGGAAAAACCGATCCGCGTCATCGTGCCGACCCAGGCAGGCGGCGGCATGGATTCGGTGGCGCGGATCCTGCAGCGCTATTTCGAGGAATCCGGCACGCTGGGCGCGCAGATGGTGGTCGTCAACATGGAGGGCGCGGGCGGAACCATCGGCACTCGGGCGATCATGGAAGCCGACCCGGACGGCTATACCGTGGGCTTCTGGCACGAGGGGCTGATCACCTCCAACGCCATGGGCGTGGTGGACTACAATCATGAATCGTTCGAGCTGCTGGGAGCCACCGGATACGGCGATCTTGGCTTTGGGGTCAGCGTCAACTCGCCTTACCAGACGTTCGAGGCGCTTCTCGACGCGGCCGCCGCCGACCCGGACGCGGTCAAGTGCGCCACCAATGTCGGGCTGCCGGTGCATTTCGTGCCGCTGATGGTGCAGGACGCGGCCGACGTCGGGTTCCGCTACGTCCAGGTCGGCGGTGGTGCCAAGAGATTCCCGTCGGTTGTCGCCATGCACACCGATTTCGCCATCTTCGGTGCGCTGGAGTTCATCAAATGGGCCGAGGCCGACCTCAAGCCGATCGTGATGTTCTCCGAAGAGCGGCTGCCGCTGCTGCCCGACGTGCCCACCGCCCGGGAAATGGGCATCGACGTGGTGGCCAAGGCCAACCGAATCTGGCTGGCACCCAAGGGCACGCCGCAGGAGGCGCTGGATCACCTGACGGCGGCACTGCGCACCGCCTTGGCGGATGAAGGCGTCCAGGCCCAACTGAGCGACCTTGGCATGACCCCGGCTTATGTCGAGCCAGAGGCGATCAAGGCCGAACTGGACTGGTGGGCGGAAACGACCTCTCCCCTGGTGCCAACGGCGCGGCAGCTTCAAAACTGACGCCCTGACGTCGGAGGCGGTTCGATGCTGCGGCGCGCATGGCACCGGGCGATCCGGGGCGACGGGGTTCTGGCGGCGTGCCTCGTCGCCTTCGCCGGCCTTCTCTACATGGAGGCGTTAAAGGTACCGCCCCCCTTCTTCGATCCGCTGGGGTCGGCCGCCGTGCCGAAATTCGTCGCCCTGGTCCTCGCCCTGCTGGCGGTGCTTCTGATGCTGCCGCGCGCCAAGACGCCGCCAACCCCGGCCGAAGATGACGATATCGCCGAGGACGATACCGCCGCGGTCCCGCCGGCACCGGTGACCGCCATTGCAAGCGGACTGACCGCTGTCGCCTATATCGGCCTGATGCAGGCCGGAATGCTGAACTTCGCGCAGGCCTCGACCGTATTCGTGCTGGTGCTGGGCGCGCTTCTGGCCCGGAGGAGACGACCGATTCTTCTGGCCCTCGTCCCGGTGGCGTTCGCCGTGGGCTATGGCTTCGATTATCTGTTCACCGAGGTTCTGTTCATCGACCTGCCGTACCGGTCGGTCTTCACACCGGCGGACGAGCATGGCTGATCTCGGCACCGCCCTGCTGTACATCGCCCAACCCTGGCCGTTCTTCTACGTCTTGCTGGGAACCGCCCTGGGGGTGTTTGTCGGCGCCGTGCCGGGGCTGACCGGCGGCATGCTGATCACCCTGACCATGCCGCTGACCTTCTATATGAACAGCACCCACGCCCTGGTGCTGCTGGTGGCGATGTATGTCGGCTCGGTTTCGGGCGGGCTGATCAGCGCCACGCTGCTGCGCATGCCCGGCACCCCCTCCTCCATCATGACCACCTTCGACGGCTACCCGATGGCCAGGGCGGGCCATCCGGAACGGGCCCTGGCCCTGGGCATCGGCGCCTCCCTGATCGGTGGACTGGTCGCCGGCGCCTTTCTGATCCTGCTGTCGCCGCCGCTGTCGAAATGGGCCATGACCTTTTCGCCATGGGAGTATTTCTCGATGGTCATGATGGCCATCGTGCTGATCGCCTCGATCAGCCAGGGCAGCATGGTCAAGGGACTGATCGCCGGCGTTCTGGGGATCGCCTTCGCCTTGCCGGGACTGAACGAATCCGACGGCCAGCTTCGCCTGACCCTGGGCTTCCATGTCCTGGACGACGGGTTCAAGCTGTTGCCGGTGCTGCTGGGCGTGTTCGTGGTCAGCCAGATCCTCAAGGACGCCTTTGAGATCGGCCGCAAGCCGGTGTCGTTGCGGCTGGGCGGCGGCCGGGTGCTGATCGGAGCGCGGGAATGGCGCCGGCATGGCGGCAACATCCTGCGGTCTTCGGTCATCGGCACCTGGATCGGCATCCTGCCCGGCGTGGGCGCCAGCATCTCGTCGATGGTCGCCTATGTCACGGCCAAGAACCTGTCGAAGACGCCCGAGAAGTTCGGCACCGGTCACGAGGAAGGCATCGTCGCCTCCGAGGCCGCCAACAATGCCAATGTCGGCGGCGCGCTGATCCCGCTGGTGACCATGGGCATTCCGGGCAGCCCCATCGACGCCATTCTGCTGTCCGCTCTGATCCTGCACAACATCCAGCCGGGCCCGCTGCTGTTTCTGACCAACGGGGAGTTCGTGTGGGCGTTGATGGCCGCCTATCTGGTCGCCAACGTGTTGATGTTTCTCATCATGACCGCGTCGATGCGCTGGATCGCGCGGCTGATCGTGTTCGACAAGGCGCTGCTGCTGCCGGTCATCTTCGTCTGCTGCGTGGTCGGCGCCTATGCGCTGAGCAACCGGATGTACGATGTCTGGGTGGTGCTGGCCTTTGGCGTGCTCGGCTTTTTCCTGGACCGGGCGCGGGTGCCGCTGGGCCCGTTTGTGATCGGGTTCGTCCTGGCCGAGATCTTCGAGGGCGAGCTGCGCTCCAGCCTGCAGATGTCGGACCACGGTTTTCTCGGCATCTTCGAGCGGCCGATCGCCACGAGCTTTCTCGTCATTTCCCTTGTCATGCTGGTCTGGCCGTTCTTTCGAAGCTGGCGCCGGCGATCCCGTCTGGAGAAGCCTTCATGACCGCCAAGAACGTTCTGTTCATCATGTCCGACGAACACAGCCGCCGGGTGGCGGGCTGCTACGGCAATCCGATCGTGCAAACGCCCCACATCGACCGGCTGGCGGCCGAGGGCACGCTGTTCGAAAGCGCCTACACCAACTGCCCGATCTGCGTCCCGGCGCGGGCCAGCTTCGCCACCGGCCGCTACGTCCACGAGATCGGCCTATGGGACAACGCCTTTCCCTATCATGGCAGGCCGCCATCCTGGGGCCACCAGCTTTCGGCCGCCGACCACCGGGTCGATTCCATCGGCAAGCTGCACTATCGCGGCGCCGACGATCCCAACGGTTTCGACAACGAGATCCTGCCGTTGCACGTTCTGGATGGTCATGGCGATCTGCAGGGCATGCTGCGCAACCCGCCGCCGCGCCGGCCCAGCACGGGCCAACTGGCCGCCGACGCCGGCGAGGGCGAGAGCACCTATATCCGCTATGACCGCGACATTCGCGACGCCGCCTGTGACTGGCTGCGCGATGCCGGAGAGAAACCGACCGAAAAGCCCTGGGTCCTGTTCGTCTCGTTCGTCTGTCCGCACTTTCCGCTGATGGCGCCGGCCGAGTTCTTCCGGCTTTACCCGCCCGAGACCATGGATCTGCCGCGGCTGCGCGACCCGGCCGACTTCCCGGACCATCCGGTACTGCGCACCCTGCGCGCGGTTCAGGATTACGAGGACCATTTTCGCGACGAGGCGCATGTGCGCACGGCCCTTGCCGCCTACTACGGCATGGTCAGCTTCCTCGATGACAATATCGGTCGCGTGCTGGGCGCCCTGGACGCGGCCGGGCTCAGCGGCGATACGCTGGTCGTCTACGCCTCCGATCACGGCGACAATCTGGGCACCCGCACCTTCTGGGGAAAATCCAACATGTACGAGGAAAGCGCCGGGATACCGCTGGTGTGCCGCGGCGGGGGTTTTGCCGCCGGCCAGCGGGTCGCCACCCCGGTTTCCCTGATCGACGCTTACCCGACCATCGCCGAGGCGGTGGGCGAACGAGCCTTGTTCGGGCTGCCCGGCCGGTCGCTGCGGACGATCGCCGCGGGTGCCGATGCCGATCGAACGGTGTTTTCCGAATACCACGCCGTCGCCTCGATCACCGGCATCTTCATGGTCCGGTTCGGGCCTTACAAATATATCCATTACGAAGGCTATCGCCCGCAGCTCTACGACCTGGCGGCCGATCCCCTCGAAACCCGCGACCTGGCTCTGGAAGATGGATACGGCACCGTCCTGGAGGAAGGCGACCGCCGTCTGCGGGCCATCTGCGACCCGTCGGTGGTCAGTGCCCGCGCCTTCGCCGACCAGGCCCGCAAGATCGAGCAGGCGGGCGGCGCCGACGCGGTCCGAAACATGGGCAGCTATCCCTATACCCCGGCACCGGGCGAAGCGCCGCGCATCTCCGGCGCCGGCTAGAGCAGGATCGCCTTGGGTGGAATCGCTTCGGCGATCCCACCCAAGGCGTGAATCCTACTCTATTCATAGAGTTAGAGAGCGATTCACGTCATTGGTGAAAGCGGGTCCGCTTCCACCAATGACGATCGCGCTCTAGGCTCAGGACCAATGGCCCAACCGGACGATACGGATGGTCACGGCAACGCACCGATCGCGGACATGACCCGCAGAAGATCGGTGAAGTAACGCACTTCGCGGATTTTTTCTCCTTCGAACCCAAACACAGTCACGTCCGGAACCCGGACACGGTTGTTGCTTGGCGGTACTCCGAGAAACGGGCCGGTCTGCAGGCCGTCGAGAACCGATTGCACAACCACCTTGTCGTCTTCCACGATCACGGCGATCACCTCGGTCTTCAGGTCGGGAAACCCTTCGAACAGCTCTTGCTGAAACCTTATGAACGCATCGCGCCCTCGGTTTGGTTCCGGCTCACCGTTGAAATAGCCGACCATATCGGCTGTGGCATTTGCTTCCCAAACCTTCCGCCAGCCGGGAGTCGCACCCCACCCCTCGCCAAACATCTTGCAGGCCACGTTCGCCCGTCGCTGTTCGATGGCCGAGCGACCTGGATAGGTCTGGCGATTCATGGCGGGCCTCCATACACCGTGTATGGAAAAGGTTGCATGCGTGCGCAAGGTCTGTCAATACACCATGTATGGAACGGAACGCCCGCGAAAGCCTTGGAAGGAAGGACTGGATAGCCGCGGCCTACGAAGCCTTTGAAATCAACGGCATCGAGGCGGTCAAGGTAGATCCTTTATCAAAAAGGCTTGGTGTGACACGCGGAAGCTTCTACTGGCATTTCAGGAACCTGGCGGAACTGATGCAGGCTGTCCTCGAAGCGTGGCGTGACAGGCAGACGGAAACCGTCATCGCGCAAAACGAGGAAGCCGGAGGCGACCCGCGCGACAGACTGCGAAGGCTTCTCGAGACCTGCGCCCGGGACGACGGGCGGTTCGAAGTCGGCATTCGTCTTTGGATGGTCAAAAATGCCGGCGCAAGAGCCGTCGTGGTCGATGTGGACAGACGACGCACGGCATACATCGCGACCTTGTTGGCGCAGATCGGTCTGAGCGAGACGGCCGCGGAACGCTTGGCCCCTGTCGCCTATTCAGCCTGGCTCGGGGAGTATTCGGGCGCCACCACGCGCGACGTTGAAGAACGCGTCCGCGATATGGGTGTCCTGTTCGACCTGTTGGTCGGGCAATCGTCACCGGAGTACCGGCCCATGCCGAACTGACGTGGGTTCGACAACACGCGGATCGACCCCGTCGACGCCGCCTCGCGCAAAGCGGCCACCTCCAGACGAACCCGCGCGCTTAACCCTGCTGGCCCGCCATCCCCCACTTGGCGATCAGCTCGTCGGCGGGGCGCAGGCACCGCGGTGGCGGCATTCTGGGAGGCGGATTGCGGACCCCCTGCTTGATGAACGATAGCGCCGCCTTGAAGCCGTCGCGGGTGATCGGTTTCTCGATCACGCCAAAGGCGCCGTCGAGGTCATCCGAAAGCCTGCCCACATTGGCGGTGACGAAGAAGACCTTCACATCTTCATGATGCCCCCGAATGAACTGGCAGACGTCAAGTCCATTGCCCGGTCCCTTGAGCTGGACATCGACGAAGGCGACATCGGCGTCGGCCAGTGCCCCGTTGGTGCGGACCTGATCGAGGCTGGCCACTTCTCCCACCACCTCGTCGCCGCTTTCCTCGACGATCTCCGTCATATCCCACGCGATCAAGGCCTCATCCTCGACAATGAAGACGCGCAGCGCGGCGTTCTGATCATTCGTCATGGTCGGCACCGGGAATGTGAATGGTCACGCTGGTTCCCTGGTTGGAACTATCCCATAGCGTCGTCGCGTCGATCTGCATCGCCAGTCGCTCGATCAGTCTGCGACCAAGAGAATTGCCCTGCGGTCGGTTCAACGGATAGCCCGGACCATTATCGGCGATGGTGATCCGAACGTCATCGTCCGCTTCGATCGATATCGACAACACATTGAGCTTGTCCGACTCGAAGGCGTATTTGAGGCTGTTGGTGATGATCTCCGTAAGTATCAATCCCATGGACGCCGCCTTGTTCGGTGCGATCGACACGTCTTTAAGCTTGAGATCGAGTTGGATGTCCTCTCGCCCGGCCGCGATCAAAAGATCTTCCGCGAGACCTTTGACAAAGTCGGTCAACTCGAACTTATCATAGCTCTCGGAAAGATACAGGCGACTGTGCACGGACGCCAACGTATCGACCTGCCGCTGCAGCATCTCCATCGACCGCCTGCTTTCCTCGTCCACCAAGCGCCGCGACTGCAGGTGAATCAAGCTGCTGATCATGCTCAGGTTGTTCTTGACCCGATGATCGACTTCATGGATCAGGGTCGTCTTCTGGCGGAGGGCTTCCCTCAACTCGGCGACACGCGCATCGACCTGCCGTTCCAGATCGACGCTTTCCTCGATCACCCGCTGTTCGGACTCCACTCGCGTCGTGATGTCCACCTGCGACGCGAAGAAGAATTGAACGTCTCCGCCCTCGGTCGTCACCGGCGAAATATGAAGGGCGTTCCAGAATGTCGTTCCGTCTTTTCGGTAGTTCAGTATATCGCGACTGACCGGCTCACGATTTGCTATCGCTTGTTTGACGACGCGCACATCCTCAGGATCGGTATCCGGGCCCTGCAGGAAACGGCAGTTCCGCCCGATGATCTCCTGCAGGGCGTAGCCGGTCATCTTCTGAAACGCCTGGTTCGCAAACACAATCGGATTGTCGGCCTGGCGCGGATTCGTGATGACCATGGGCATCCGCGTCGCCCGAATGGCCGCCGCAAAAGGATCGCCCTTACCGCTATCATGCTCGATGCGCTCGGTAAGATGCCAGTTATTGACCTGATCCATCATCTATTCTCCGCGGACTATAGCGCCGATAACGCTGGAGCAGGGCCAAGGTCCCAAAGCGCCATCCGAATATGTCGTCCGATTAACGCGGGCCATGCATTACCGTTCCCGCAGCTTCCGACTTTGGGACGGCCGCCCGCGATCGGTGACGCGGGTGCGGTTCATTGTGAACCTGCCCCCCAACGGTACCGCTGGAAACCACGCTCAGCGTTCTGGGGGCTGGGTGTCTCGCGATAGACGCGGCCGGACGTCAGCGGTCGAACAGGTGGCAGTGGACGGTGCGGCCGCCGACGCGGACGGACCGCGGCTCCTCCACCGCGCAGCGATCGTGGACCATCGGGCAGCGGTCCCGGAACCGGCACCCCGAGGGCGGGTTGCGGGCGTCCGGAGCGCCGCGGCCGACCGGCAGGGGATCGTGGGACTGGTCGGGATGGGGCACCGGCACGGCGGCCACCAGCGCCTTGGTGTAGGGGTGAAGCGGATCGCGGACGATGTCCTCGGTCGGCCCGTCCTCGACGATCTTGCCCAGATACATGACGATGGTCCGCCGGCACACATAGCGGACCAGGGCGAGGTCGTGGCTGATATAGAGGGCCGTCAGGTTGAGCCGGTCGCGCACCTCCCGGAAGACGTTGAGCACGCCTGCCCGCACCGACACGTCGAGCATCGAAACCGGTTCGTCCGCGACCACGAACGTCGGCTCCAGGATCAGCGCCCGGGCCATGACGATGCGCTGCAACTGGCCGCCCGACAGCTGGTGCGGATAGCGGTCCAGGAACCGGTCGGGATCCGGCAGTCGGACCAAGGTCAGGGCGCGGTGGATCAGGTCGGTCCGCTCGGCCTTGGGAACACGCGCGTTGACGATCGGCTCCGACAGCGACCGGCCGATGGTGAAACGGGGGTTCAGCGCGTCGAACGGGTTCTGAAAGATGAGTTGCGCCCGGCGGCGAAAATCGCGCAGCGCCTCGCCCTTCCGGTCAGCCAGATCGCCGCCCTCGAACAGGATGCGGCCGTCGCTGGGCTCAAGGAGCTTGAGCAGCAGGCGGCCCATGGTGGTCTTGCCGCACCCGGATTCGCCCAGCAGACCCACGCTCTCGCCACGGCGCAGGACGAAATCCACCCCGTCCACGGCCTTGACCGTGACCGCCCCGCCGCCGATCAGCGCCGCCAACGGGTTGCCGACGCGGAACCGCATGCGCACGCCCTCGACCGCGACCAGCGGCGGTTCGTTTACCGGCTGGGGCCTCTGTTCGGTCAGGCTGTCCGTCACGCCGGTACCGCCCAGGTTTCGATCCGCGCGGCCCGCTCCCGCAGGGCGGATGCCTCGGACGCGCGGTGGCACGCCACGTCGTGGGCCGTGTCGGCTTCCGTCAACGGCGGCACGGCCGCGCGGCAGGTCTCCAGCACGAACGGACAGCGCGGCGCAAAGCGGCACCCCGGCGGCGGATGCATCAGGTCGGGCGGCGCGCCTTCGATGGGGGTCAGCACGCCCATGGCGCCCTTAAGGTCCGGGAAGGCGTTGCACAGCCCCATGGTGTAGGGATGGTAGGGCGCGGTCAGCACGGTGCGCATGTCGCCCGATTCCGCGATCCGCCCCGCATACATCACCACCACCCGGTCGCAGACATAGGCGACGACGGAGATGTCATGGGTGACCAGGATGACCGACACGCCGGTCTGCTGCTGAAGCTCCTTCAGGCTGTCGAGGATCTGGCGCTGGACGATGACGTCGAGCGCGGTGACCGGTTCGTCGGCGATGATCAGCTTGGGATCCAACGCCAGCGCCAGCGCGATGGCCACGCGCTGGCGCATCCCGCCGGAAAACTGATGGGGATAATCGCGCAGGCGGCGCGGCTCCAGACCGACCATCTCGAACAGCTGCTCGGACCGGTCGGCGGCCTGGGCCCGCGTCATGCCGCCGCGCTGGCGCAGCACCTCGTAGAGCTGGCTTTCCACGGTGTAGACCGGGTCGAGGGAGTTCATGGCGCTTTGCGGGATAAAGGCGATGTCCCGCCAGCGCAGGCGGTTCATCCTGGATTCGGACAGGCCCAGGATGTCGGTCCCGTCGAACACCGCCCGGCCGCCGGTAATCCGGGCGCTGCGGGCCATCACCCGTGTCAGCGACCGGGCCACCGTGGTCTTGCCGCAGCCGGACTCCCCCACCAGGCCGACGATGGCGCCGCGCGGGACGTCGAAGGACACGTCGTCGACCGCCACGGCATCGCGATCGCCGACGCGGTAGGCGACCGAAAGACCGCGCACGGACAGCAGGGGTTCGGTCACGTCGCGCTCAGTCCTTCAGCTTCGGGAACAGGAGTTCCTCGTAGCCGCGGGAAATGAAGAACCCGGCGACGACGACGAGGATGATGCACACGCCCGGCGGCACGAACCAGTAGAAGGCGCGCTGCGACAGGGCCTGACTGGCGTAGGCGTCCTGCAGCATGTACCCCCAGCTGATTGTCTCGGGGTCGCCAAAGCCGAGAAAACTGATCGACGCCTCGGTCAGGATGGCCCAGCCGATGGCGATGGAACCGTACAGGAACGACAGCGGCAGGATGTTCGGGGCGATGTGGGCGAACACGATCTTGAGGCTGGACGATCCGGCCACTCGCGCCGCCTCGACATAGGCCCGGGTGCGCAGGGTCAGCACCTGGCTGCGGATGACCCGGCCGGTATCGCGCCACAGCACCAGCGCCATGGCCAGCACCACGTTCCAGATCGACGGTTCCAGAAACGCCGCCAGCACGATCACGAACGGCAGGAACGGGATGCCGAAAGCGATATCGGCCAGCCGCATCAGCACGGCATCGACGACACCGCGGAAATACCCCGCCACAAGCCCGACCACGGTGCCGATGAACGCCACCACGAAGGCGGCCGTCAGCCCGATCAGCAGCGCCGACCGCGACCCGTAGACGAGCTGCGAATAGATGTCCCGTCCCAGGCTGGTGGTGCCCAGGATAAACCCGTCCTCGCCCGGCCGCCGGTCCGCGGCCAGGTCGTAGCTCTCGGTGTAGAGAATCTCCGTCGGGTCGTGGGTCGCCAGCTGGTCGGCGAAGATGGCGACGACGATAAACACCGCATAGATGGCGAGGCCGGTCACCGCGAACGGATCGCCGAGCGGCAGGTGAAGGCTTTGGAAAAGGCGGCCGATCAGTCGGGGCCCGGCCGGTTCGGCAACCGTCGCGTCGCTAGCTGGCATGACTGACCCTCGGGTCGAGAAGCCCGTAGAGGAGATCCGCCAGCAGGTTCATCAGCACGACCACGACGGCGATCATCAGAAACGCCCCCTGGGCCAAGGGGTAATCCGATGCCGACACCGCGTTGACGAGCTCCCGCCCCAGCCCCGGCCAGGAAAACACGGTTTCGACGACGACATTGCCCTGTATCTGATAGCCGACCGAAATGGCGAACGACGTCATGATCGGCAGCAACGCATTGCGGGCGGCATGTCGGACCACCACGGTCCAGGTCGACAGACCCTTGATGCGCGCCATGGTGACGAAATCCTCGCCCATCACGTCCAGCATGTTGGACCGCATCAGCAGCAGCGGCAGGCCCTGACTGTAGATCGCCAGGGTCGCTGCCGGCAGGGCCAGATGGATCAGGAAGTCGGCGGAGGTATAGAGGCTCCAGTAGCTGTCGTAGGCGACGCCGGCGCTGCGGGTTCCGCCGGCCGGAAACCACCCCAACGAAAAGCTGAACACCGCCAGCAGCAGCATGCCGAGCCAGAATTCCGGCAGGGCGCGGGTGGTCAGGACAACCGGAATGACGGCCTTTTCCGCCGCCCCGCCGCGTTTCCACGCCAGCCAGGCGCCGGCGACGATGCCGAACATATAGGCGAGGATGAGCGAACTGAAGGTCAGCACCAGCGTGTTGGGCAACAGCGCCATCACCCGTTCCCCGACCGGCTGGCGGTAGAAGAAGCTGTCGCCCAGCTCACCCTGGAGCAGGTTCCACAGATAGATGAAGTACTGCTCCCACAGCGGCAGGTCGAGGCCGAACTTTGCCATCAGAGCCGCCTGCTGCTCTTCCGTGAAGGTCGGGTCGATATAGGCCGCCAGCGGGTTGCCCGGCATCAGCCGGAACATGAGGAACAGGATGGTGGCGACCGCCCACAGCACGAACACGAGCTGCAAAAGGCGGCCGCCGACCTGCCTGAGCATCGGCCTTACCCTGCGACGCCGAGAGCCCTCATTCGCCTAGCGTCTCGGCAACGCCCTCGGGATAGTGCAGCGCGCCGCCCACGATTTCGTAGCCGGCCTCCTCAAGGAGGGACTTGGCCCGCTCGAGACCGGTCTCGAATTCGGTCACGTCCGCCGCGTGCCAGAAGGGCAAGGCTGGCGAGATGACCGAGTTCGACTTGACGGCGAACCCCTTGAACGCCGCGCCGACGATCAGGTCCCGGTTGATGGCGTAGGACAGGGCCTGCCGGAACGCCGGGTCGTCGAAGGGCGGCCGGCGATTGTTGAAGGCGATGTAGCGGAAGCCCATGTCGATGGTCGACACGACCTCCAGATCGCCATCCGCCTCGGCCGCGTCGATCAGGATCTGCGGGTCTCCCGTAAAGTCGGACATGAAGTTGATCTCGCCCGACCGCAACATGCCGACCGCGGCCTCCGTGTTCGGCACGATCCTGAGGATCCAGCGATCGGCCTTGGGCGCCGCCCAATGGGCGTCGTTGGCCTCCAGCACCACTTCCTCGTTGGTGCTCCAGCTCACGAACCTGTAGGGACCGGACCCGATCGGCGCGGTCTCCTGATAGCTCTCGGCGTTGTCGTCGGTGCCGGCCAGGTCGGTGAGCACCGGCTCCCACACATGCTTGGGAATCAGGTTCAGCTTGGCCAGGCTGCCCGTCAGGAAGGCCGCCGCCGGCTCCTTGAGGGTGAAGGTGACGGTGTTGCCGTCGGTTTCGATACTGTCGATGTTGGCCGTGAACGGCTTGTACATGGGCGCTTCCTCGCCCATCGCCGCCTCGAACGAGAACTTGACGTCCTCGGCCGTCACCGGCTGTCCGTCGTGCCAATTCATGCCGTCGCGCAGGGTCAACGCGATCGTCTTGTCGTCCACCCATTCATAGCTTTCCGCCGCCCACGGCGCCGGCAGGCCATCGGGACCCACCCGCAGCAGCCGATCCCAGATCAGTTCGGTGATCCAGCTGTCGGTGCCGCCCGAAATCCACAGCGGATTGATCCCCTGAATATTGTCCGAGGAGTTGGTGACGATGTCCTTCTGGTCGCCCAGCGGCGTCAGCGAAATAAACGTCCAGGTGTTCTTGATGCCGATACCGCCCTGATCGACCACAGAGGCCGGATCCCAAACGGTTTTGTCGAACGCAAAGGTGGACTTCGGATGGACCAGCATCAGGTTGGGTTGGTCCTGGGCCAGGATCTGCTGCGCCTCGACGATCAGGGCTTTCCGCGCGTCGGTATCGGTTTCCACCCGTTGGGCCTCGACCAGCTGGTCGAAGTCGGGGTTGCTGTAGCCGATGAAATTGTAGCCGTTCGGCGCGGTCGAGGAATGGAACAGGTTGAAGATCAGCTCGTCGGGATCGGACCGCTCCGGCCGGCCGACCATCTGCCAGCCGGTAGTGTCCCAGTCGTCCCGGTTGTACCAGACCAGATCGGCCATCTGCTCCCACGGCATGACCTCGATCTCGACATCCAGGCCGAGCTTGCGCCATTCCTGCGCGATGATCTGGACGAACTGAAATTCCGACGGCTGCGCCGCCTGGGGGCGGGTCAGGATCGAGATTTCGCGGATCTTGTCACCCGCGGCAAGCGCCGACGTGGCCGCGCCCGCCATCAAAGCCGTCGCCGCAACGGCATAAAGCAATTTGTTCATCGGGACCTCTCTGTCGTTCGGTTGTTGTTAATTCTGTTTTATCGGGCGGGACCTTGCCCGCCACCCCGTCGGCGCCGACCGGTCAGGCGACCCGCATTTTTGCAGCGGACAGGCCAGCCGCCATCTTCGGGGGCAGCGGCCACGCCGTCTTGGAATGCGCCAGCCCCATCGACACCAGCGTCTCGGCGTGCTTGAGCGCGGCCCTGCCGGCGTTGACGGCCGGCGCCCCGACCGCCGCCGAAATCTCGTCGGACATGTCCAGGAACGACATGGTCATGCAGCCGAACAGAAAGGCATCGGCGCGATCCTCCTTGACGCAAGCGGTCGCCACCTCGATCAGCCTGGCCTTGGTCGCCTGCGGATCCTTCATCAGCTCCAGCACCGGGATCCCGGTGGGGCGCACCGACGCCAGCTTGTCGCGCACGCCGGCCTTGATGGCCAGATGTTCCTGCCCCGCGATCATGCTGTCGAAGATGGTCAGGACGCTGAACTTATGGCCCAGACCGGCGGCCAGCAGCATGGCGCTTTCGCACGGGCCCAGCACCGGCATGGAGACCAACTCCCGCGCCGCCTCCAGCCCGGGATCGCCAAAACAGCCGATGATGGCCGCGTCGTATCCGTCCCGCTCGCACGCGACGATCAAATCCAGGGTCGGCGGGATCGCCAGCATTTCCTCGTAGGCGGATTCGATGGAGCCGGGACCGGTCGCGACATCGAGCACCCGCACGTCGGTGCCGGGAAAGGCCCAGCCGTTGAGAAGAGCCTGTCGGCGCTGTATTTCGGCCGACCCCATCGGTCCCTTCGACATCGGCCCGGGTACGACATAAGCGATCCGCATCCTGTCCCTCCGCTCTTGACGGCGCCCCTTGACGAAGCCGTGTTTCATCAGGCAAAACGCCGTTTTGATGTTGCGTCAACGCTAGATCACAAGTGCCGGCCATTGCAAGGCCCCTGAGAGGACTCATGAACGACGACCGTGATTATCGCATAGCGGCGGTGGACCGATCCCTGCGGGTCATGGAGGCGCTTGCCGAGCGGCCGGATCAGGGCGTCACCGACATCGCGCAGCGCCTCGGCCTGACGAAGAGCATCGTGTTTCGCATCCTGGCGACGCTCCAGGCGCGAGGCTTCGCCTATCGGGATCCGGATCGGGCGGTCTGGTCGCTGGGGTACCGGCTGACCGTCCTGGGGGAGCGGTCGGGTCCCAATCGGGGACTATTGCAGGCCTCACGCCCGATCATGGAGGCATTGCGCGACACCACCAACGAAAACGTCAACCTGATCGTTCGGGACGGACACCAGTCGCTGGTCGTGGCGACATACGAGGGCCGCCACAGGATGCGCCTGTTCGCCCAGGCCGGCCGGCACGGACCGTTGCATGCCGGCGGAGGATCCCTTTTGCTGCTCGCCTATGCGCCCACGGACATACAGGACGCGGTCATGGAGGCCGGGCTCGAGCGATTTACCGACCGGACCATCACCGACCCGGCGGCCTTGCGACAGACCCTGGACCGGATCAGGCGCAACGGCTGGAACATCGCGCAGAGCGACCTCGACGACGGCGCCTTCTCCATCGCCAGCCCCATCCGGGGTGTAAACGGTGAAGTCATCGCGGCGATTTCCGTGGCCGGCGCCCAGACTCGGTTCGACGAGGATCGGCGCGACCTCTATCTCACCGCCGTTCAGGAGGCCGCCCATCGCATTTCGCGGCGGCTGGGTCTGACCCCCGAAGACGCGGTGGACAGCCGCGCCGCCTGAACCCGTTTGGACGATCGCGCTGCAGGAGACGTTCCAGCCCTCTTGCGGTCGCCGCGAACAGGCTGCTATGTGTGGATTGACAGCCAAAACCTTGTTTCATTGAATGAAACATCAATCATTGATGATCGTCCGCCGACGGGAGGAAACACGATGAACCAGACCGAGACCGCGATCCTGGAAGCCGCGAGCCTCGACGAGCCCTGGGGGCTGGTGGAGAGCTTCGCCACCTTCAAGCGCGAGCATCCGCGCGATGTTGCCAAGGGAATGGACGAGGTGGCCGCGCGGCTGCGCAAGCACGGGGTCGAGGTCACCATGCACGAGCCGAACCTGTACCTGTCCCTGCCGGGAGAGGCGCGGGTCGAGGCGGACGGGGTCACCTTCCGGGCCAAACCGCCGGCCTACAGCGCCGACGCCAAGACCGGGCTGTCGGGCGAGCTGGTCTATATCGGCGCCAATCAGGCCGACGATATCGACACCATTTTCGACAAGAAGCTCGACGACACGGGGACCGTGGCGGAGCGGGTGCGCGGCCGCATCGTCATTTCCGAGGGCTTCGCCAGCCCCGGCATGATCTCCCAATTCGAGGAGCTGGGGGCCATCGGCGTCATCGGCATCAATCCCGGCGTGGACATCCACTGGGGCATCTGTACGACCATCTGGGGCGTGCCCGACCTGGACGACCTGCCGCGCAAGCCGACGGTGGCCGCCGTGGCGGTCAACAACGCCGACGGCGCCAAGCTGATCGACATCGCCCGCAAGGGCGGTACGGTGACGATCTACACGGACATGGAGGAAGGCTGGTTCATATCCAAGCTGCCCGAGGTGTTCATCAAGGGCACCGACGAGCCCGAGAAATACGTGCTGCTCCACGGCCATCTCGACAGCTGGGACGTGGGGGTCGGCGACAACGCCACCGGCGACGCCACGATGCTGGAGGTCGCGCGCATCCTGTGGGCCAACCGGGACAAGCTCAAGCGTTCCGTCCGCATCGCCTGGTGGCCCGGCCATTCCACCGGGCGCTACGCCGGATCGACCTGGTTCGCCGACCGCTTCGCCATCGATCTGGAGGAGAACTGCGTCGCCCAGATCAATTGCGACAGCCCCGGGTGCCGCTGGGCGACGGAGTTCCTGAACCTGTCGCGCATGACCGAAACCGATGCCTTTATCGCCGAGGTCATCAAGGATGTCGCCGACAAGGACACGTTCGGCGAGCGCCCGCATCGCGCCGGGGACTACTCGTTCAACAATATCGGCATTTCCAGCTACTTCATGCTGTCGTCGACCATGCCGGTCGCGCTGCGCGAGGAAAAGGGCTACTACGCGGTGGGCGGCTGCGGCGGCAACATCGCCTGGCATACCGAGAACGACACGCTGGAGATCGCGGACAAGGACATCCTTCTGCGCGACATCAAGGTCTACGCCCTGGCCGTGGTGCGGAACGCCAACGCCAAAATCCTTCCCTTCGACTGGCGGGCCACGGCCGACGAATTCCTGGCGACCATCGCCTCCTATCAGAAAAAGGCCGGCGACCGGTTCGACCTCGGTCCTTCCAAGGCGGCGGCGGAGCGGCTGAAGACGGCATTGGGCGCGTTCTATGCCGGGATCGACAGCGGCAAGGTTCCCGCCGGCACGGCCAACCAGGTGATCCAGGATCTGGCGCGCATTCTCGTTCCGATCAACTTCACCCGCGAGGCCCGCTTCCGCCACGATCCGGCCCTGACCGTGCCGCCGCTGCCCACCATCGCCACTGCGGCGGAGCTGGATCACCACGAGAACGACCGCATGGGGTTTGCCCTGACCCAGCTTGTCCGTGGCCAAAACCGCGTGGTCTCGGCCTTCAACCAGGCAGCGCGGCACGTAAAGCAGATGACCGCCTAGGATCCAGACCGGCTTATGCGCGCCGCCTTTTATCGCCGCACCGGACCCGCGGCGGGGGTCCTGGAGATCGGCGACCTTCCCGACCCCGTCCCCGCTGCCGGCGAGGTTCTGGTGCGGGTCCGGGCTTCGGGCATCAACCCTGCCGACGTCAAGCGGCGCGGCGGCTGGCTGGGCGCGACCATGGACCATCCGCTAGTCGTCCCCCATTGCGACGGCGCGGGCGAAATCATCGGCACCGGTCCCGGAGTCGACCCGGCGCGGGTCGGCGAACGGGTGTGGCTGTGGAACGCCCAAGGCGGCTATGGCGAGGCGGGGCGCGCTTTCGGCACCGCGGCGGAATTGATCGCCCTGCCCGCGCCTCAGGCGGTCGCCCTGCCCGCCGGCCTGGATTTCGCGGCCGGCGCCAGTCTGGGCGTGCCGGCCATGACCGCGCACCGGGCGATCCATGCCGACGGGCCGGTCGCCGGCGCGACAATCCTGATCGTCGGCGCCGGCGGCGCCGTCGGCCACTTCGCCGTTCAATTCGCGGCGGCCGGCGGCGCGCGCGCGATCGCCGTCGTGGGTTCGGATGCCCGCGCCGACCATGCACGGGCCGCCGGCGCGGCGCTCATCATCGACCGGCGGCGCGAAACGGTCGCCGACCGGGTGCGGGCCATCACCGGCGGTAAGGGCGTCGACCGGGTCGTCGAGGTCGATTTCGGCGCCAACCTGACGACCGACATTTCAGTCCTGAAGGCCAATGGCGTGATCGCCGCCTATTCGTCCTCATCGATGCCGGAACCGATGCTGCCCTATTACGCTTTTGCATCAAAGGGCGCGACGGTTCGGTTTATCCAGGGCTTCACCCTGCCCGAGGATGCCCGCGCGGCGGGTCAGGCGGCGATCGCGGACCTGGCGGCCGACGGGCGCCTGTCGGCCGCCATCGGCCGTACCCTGACCCTGGACCGGATCGCCGAAGCCCACGGGTTGGTGGAGGCCGGCGCGACAATAGGCAACGTCGTGCTGAACCTGGGGTAGCACCTACATCGGCCGCGCCGAGACACGACTCAAATCCTCTTTTACTTAGATACCTTTCTAATCTATATAAACGACCAAATAAATAAATCCTTTTTACAGTTCTTTAATGAGAGACGGGCACTTTTTTTTATGACTTTGCCGCGCCGATCTTCCTTGAGATTGCGACGATTGGATCACTGCAAAGTTGGATTTTTCTCGATTGGAGAGTGGAGCGGGGACGTGAATTTTTCCGGAAAAGAGGTATTCTTCGACCAGGACGATCTGATCGTCAGCAAGACCGACCTTCAGGGACGGCTTACCTATACCAACCATACGTTCTTGACCATTGCCGGCTACGAGGAATCGGAGTGCATCGGCAAGCAGCACAACATGATCCGCGACCCGAACATGCCCCGGGCCGTGTTCGAACTGTTGTGGAGCACGATCGCGGACGGCAAGGAGATTTTCGCGTACGTCGTCAACGCGACAAAAACGGGCGACCACTACTGGGTCATTGCCCATGTGACGCCGAGCACCGTGGACGGGCAGATCGTCGGGTATCATTCGACGCGGCGGGTGCCCAAGCGGGAAACCATTCAGAACACCATCATCCCGCTATACGACAAACTGAACGGCATCGAGCAGAAAAACGCCAGCAAGAAGGCTGGCCTTGGGGACTCCGTGTCGGCTCTTCGCGGGATGCTCGCCGAGAAGAGCCTGAGCTATGACGAGTTCATGTCCAATTTGATGAGGAACGGCTGATATGTTCGCCCGACGCAGCAAACAGACAGGTCCCCAGATCCACGTCCATCCGGAACGGATCGCGCAGATTCTGAGCGTGGCCGACGAAATCTGCAAAGGCAATTTCGAGGCGAGGCTGAAGGACGTTCCGGTCACGGACGGCTTGGAGCGCCAGCTCTGCCTGAAAATCAACGAGATGATCGACCGGTCGGATGCCTATGTCCGCGAATCGACGGCATGCCTTGGGTTCATTGCCCAGAACCAGTACTTCCGGCGCATCGCCGAACAGGGCATGCTTGGCGCCTATGGCCATGCGACGCGGGAAATCAACGCCGCGGCGGACGGCATCGAAGGCAAGATGAATACATTCCGCGAGATGGTCAGCACCATCAGCTCGGCGTCGCAGGAATTGAACACAAACGCGGAGTCCCTGGGCGACACGGCGCACGAGACCCGCGAACGTGCCACGACCGTTTCGGCCGCCGCGGTTCAGGCGGGGGCGAACACGCAGACCGTTGCCTCCGCCGCCGAGGAACTGAATGCCTCCATCCAGGAGATCGGCCGCCAGGTATCCCGTTCGACGGAGGCGGCCGCCGAAGCCGTCGCCGAAACGGAAAACGCCAACAAGCTGGTGGACGGGCTGTCCAAGGTCTCCAAGGAGATCGAAGGCATGGTCAGTCTGATCAGCGATATCGCCAGTCAGACCAATCTTCTGGCGCTGAACGCCACGATCGAGGCGGCGCGCGCCGGCGAGGCTGGCAAGGGGTTCGCCGTGGTGGCTTCGGAAGTCAAGGCCCTGGCCGGACAGACGGCCAGCGCCACGGACAAGATCAGTTCGCAGGTCATCCAGATTCAGTCCGCCACCGAAAGCGCGGTGCACACGATCATGGACATCGGCAGAAAAGTCGCCGCGTTCAATGAAAGCTCCGGCGCGATCGCCGCAGCCATCGAGCAGCAAGGCGGCGCGACTCGGGAGATTGCCCAGAACGTGGCGGAAGCGTCGTCCGGCGTGACCGAGGTGACGTCCAGCATCGTCAGCATCACCGATAACATCGGCAGAGTGAATGACATTTCCACCGAGGTCACGACCGTGTCGAACCACCTGGCACAGCAGGCCGAAACCCTCTCCCGGGTTCTGAACAGCTAGAATCCGTCCACCGAACCCGTGAGGACGGGAGTTGGGCCGGCAGGCATCCGAAAGATTGCCTCGCCGGAAAGCCTCATCAAAAGGCCAAGCCCCGGGCGGTGACAGGCCACAGGCATTCGACCTTGCCATTGCGGATGCCCACGAACCAATCATGAAGATTGCAGGTGGGGTCGCAGTGGCCGGGGACGAGCTTGAGCTTGTCGTTCAGCTTGAGAACGCTCTTGGGATCGGCGATCACCCCGTGTTCGTCCGAGCACTGCAGGTACGTGACATCGTCACGCCCGAACACCTGCGGCAGGCCGGAATCCACGCTCTGGACCTTCAACCCGGCATCGCACACCGCGACATCGGGCTTGGCGTGAGACATGATCGACGTCCAGATGAACAGGCTGTTCTCGAAATCCGATATGCCCCGGCCCGAGGCGTCCTTCACCCGCTGATAGTCGGCATCCATAAAGACGTAGGAGCCGCACTGCATCTCGTTGTAGACGCCGGAAGTGCCCTCGAAGTAGTAGGTGCCGGTGCCGGCCCCGCCGACGATGTCGCAGTCCAGCCCTTCGTTCTTGAGCATCGCCACGGTGTCGGCGACCTGCTTGACAGCCGCCGCGATCTTGGCCTTGCGCTGCTCGAAGTCCTGCACGTGCTGGGCCGCGCCCTGATAGGCTTGAAGACCGGAAAATCTGAGCCCGTCGGCGGCGGCGATCTTCTTGGCCAGGGCCACCGCCGGCCGACCCCACGCGACGCCGCACCGCCCGGCGCCGCAGTCGATCTCGACCAGCCCCTCGATGGTGACGCCATGCCTGACGGCCGCCGCCGACAAATCGTCGATATTGCCGGGATCGTCGATGCAGACCAGCACCCGCGCCTGCTTGGCCATCCGCGCCAGGCGGTCGATCTTTCTCGGGTCGACGACCTGATTGGACACCAGGACGTCGGTGACCCCGCCGGCGACCAGCGCCTCGGCCTCGGCCACCTTCTGGCAACACACGCCGCAGGCGCCCCCCTGTTCGATCTGATAGAGCGCGATATCGGCCGATTTGTGGGTCTTGGCATGGGCGCGGTGACGGATCCCCTTCTGCTCGATGAAGTCCCGCATCCGCTTGACGTTGCGCTCGAAGGCGTCGAGATCGACGATCAGCGCCGGAGTCGAGACGTCCTCCAGATCCATGCCGACTTCGGCCGGAACGGTGAGACCGACGACCGGCCGGGCGGTTTTGTCGATGATCTTCATGCTGTTCTCTCCGCTTCCCTTAGACATGCTGCATCCAGGGAAGCTTTTTCAGGTCCACATTGCCGCCGGTCAGGATCACGCCGACGCGCTTGCCCGCGAACAGGGACCTGTTCTTCAGGATCGTCGCCAGCGGCACGGCGCAGGACGGCTCGATGACGATCTTCATGCGCTGCCAGATGATCTGCATGGCATCCACGATCTCCTCCTCCGTGGCCAGCAGTACGTCCGTGACATGGGTCGAGACGAAGTGCCAGGTGCGGGGACGCAGGCTGACCTTCAACCCGTCGGCCACGGTCTGCGGGGCATCGTCCTCGATGATATGGCCGGCATGGAAGGACCGATAGGCGTCGTCGGCATTCTTCGGCTCGGCGGCGTAGATCCGCGTATTCGGCGACAGGGCGGACAGGGTGAGCGCCGTGCCCGAGATCATGCCGCCGCCGCCGATGGGCGCGACCACCGCATCGAGCGGCCCCACCTCGCGGTGCAGTTCCAGAGCGCAGGTCCCCTGCCCGGCGATGACCCGTGGATCGTTATAGGGATGGACGAAGTCGGCCCCGGTCCGGCCCACCAGCTCCGCCACCATCGCCTCGCGCGCGGCGGTCGAGGGATCGCATTCCAAAACTTCGCCGCCATAGCCGCGGACAGCCGCCTTCTTGGGCTCCGGCGCGGTCCGGGGCATGACGATGGTCGCGGTGATGCCGCGCCGCCCAGCGGCGTAGGCCAGCGCCTGGCCATGGTTGCCGGACGAATGGGTGGCCACACCCCTGGCCGCCTGAGCATCTGTAAGCCCGAACACCGCGTTGGAAGCGCCCCGGGCCTTGAAGGCGCCGGTCTTCTGGAAATTCTCGCACTTGAAGAACAGGTCGGCGCCGCTGAGCCCGTCGAAATAGCGCGACGTCAGCACCGGGGTCCGATGGATGTAGGGCTTGATCCGCGCGTGGGCGGCCCTGACATCGTCGAAGGTGGGAAGATCCAACCCGGGTCTCTCGTGTCTCATATCCGTCGGTTCGGCCCTCAATGTGAAACGCGCCGCGCCGTGTAATCGTCCATGGTCTTGCGGAACCGTTCCGTCTCCCAGTCCTCCGCCAGGGCCATCCGGAAGAAATCCTGCTGGCTGGGCGGCGCCATGCCGGTGAGCGGGGAATCGATATCGAGGTTGGCCGGAAAGGGATAGCCCTCGGCGCAGGCGGCGATGACGTTGTCGATCTCGCGCGCGGTCAGGACGTTGTCGCGCTTCATATCCCGCACCACAGGATAGAGCGCCGCGCTCATCCGCGCCCGGTCGACGATCTCGATCGACCGTCCGTAGCCCGATCCGATCTGCATCAGGTTGGCGAAGCGGACGACGTCCGTCGTGCGGTTGGTTCCGGCGGCATGGAACAGGGCCGGATTGAAGAACAGCATGTCGCCTTTCCCGAGCGGCAACTGCACATGGTGCTCGGCGAAATAGGCGCTGAACTCCGGCCGGTGAGCCGCGATGTAGCCGGGCAGATAGCGCTGGGAAAACGGCAACACCATCGTCGGGCCGCTGTCCACCGGCATGTCGCAATGGGCGATCGCCCCCTGCAATGTCAGCATGGCCGAAAGCCGGTGGGTGTGGGCGGGGTACCGCTCCAGCTGCGCCACCGGCTGGAAGCCCATGTGATAGTCGCGATGGGGGTTCTGCGCCTCGCCGCCCGGCCTGACCACATTGACCTGGGTGGTGATCTGGTAGAGAGGGCCCAGCCACGCGCGGCTGACCAGGGGTACGATGTCATTGGCGTTGTAACGGGCGAACACTTCCGGCGATGCCATGCATAGCTTTTCATGGGCGTTCCAGACCCGACTGTTCGACCCGGCCTTGGCGAAGTGATCGCCACCCTTATTGGTGGTGCGCTCGGCCTCGATGATTCCGTTCAGGATCCCGGTGGCATCGTCCACGATCTGGTGATCGGCGATTGCGTTCTTGACGGCCAGGACACCCGCCCCGTCCATGAGGACGTTGGTCCATTCGGCCATAAGGCCGGCGATGGCCGCATCGTCGTCGATCCGCGCCCGGATCCAGGCCGCGTCATAGATCGGTATGTTCTTGTCGACAGCAGCGGCATGCGGCGTTGCGACGCGGTCTCTTTGAGCGCTCAGGATGTCCGCGAAGGCATCGAGCGAGCATGACCGGTCGGAGATCCAGACGTCCCTGGACGTCGAGGATTGGTGGTTCATTGGCGCGCCTCCCCTTGCCTGGAGCCATTGGTCCGCTGGTGGCGGGCCGGCTCTCCTTGGCCTCCGTACCCGCTGCGCCTCTCCTCGGCCGGGGCGTGACCGTTCTTTTCAAATCGCATGTCGCGTGCCAGTATGCAAGCGCTTGCACGTCTAGAAAGAGCAGGATGCGCGACAGGTTTCCGATCGATGCGACACTCCGGACCGGTCCCGCCGCAGCGCCCCTCGCCGCGGCGACCATCGTGGGGCACTGCATCACGATCCCGGGGCGCCGTCGATGAAGAAATCACGGGTCACGGCACGGGATGTGGCGGCGGCGGCCAACGTTTCGGTATCGGCCGTGTCGCGCGCTTTTACCGATGGCGCCAGCGTTTCGCTCAAAACGCGAAAAAAGATCCTTAAGGCCGCGGAAAAACTCAACTACCGGCCCAATGCTCTGGCCCGGAGCCTGATGACTCAGCGCTCGGATCTGATCGGCATCATTTCCACCAATTTCCGCAATCCGGCGTTCATGGAGATTTTCGAACGGTTCACGATCGCGCTCCAGAACAGGAAGCTCCGCCCCCTGATCTTCAACATGACGGCATCGATGAACTACAAGGAGGCGCTCGATCTTCTGATCGAATATAGGGCCGATGCCGTGATCGTCGCCTCGTCCACCCTGCCTGCCGAGTTCTTCGAGGCCTTCGAGACCGCCGAGATCCCGGGCGTCGTCGCCTTCGGACGCAGCCTGTCGCCCGGTGTCATCGGGTCCGTCGCGGCGGACAATGTCGGCGGCGGCCATACCGCGGCGAAAATGCTGCTGTCGCGGGGCTACACCAGGGTCGGGTTCATCGGCGGTCCGCCGCACGCCACCACGACCATCGACCGCCTGCGCGGGTTCCGCGATGAACTCGATGCCCACGACCTTCCCATCGTCACCGATTTCGCCGACAGCTATTCCCATGCCGAAGGCATGCGGGTCACCGAACGGTTCCTGGTCGAGAACCCGGATATCGAGGTCCTGTTCTGCGGCGACGACATCATCGCCACGGGCGCGTACGACTATATCAAGCACCGGTTGGGCCGCCGTGTTCCCGAGGACATCGGCATCCTGGGGTTCAACGACATGTCCATGGCGAAGTGGCCGGCCTACAACCTGACCACGATCCGCCAGCCCTTCGAACAGATCGTCGAAAACGCCGTCAGCATGGTGTGCGAGCAGATCGATAGGGGTGGCACCTCGGCGCAAACCCGGCTGATCGCGTGCGAGCCTGTGGTGCGCGGATCGCTGCGCGCCTGATCGGCTCAGCGCCGGGCCTTAAGATCGATCCAGGCCCCGTCGCGTTTTGCGGACGCGGCGGCGGCATGAACGACGGCGACCATTTCCGCCCCCGCCGCGCCCAGCGGCAGCCGCGCCAACGCCGCCTCCCGCGCCGAGGCGTCCGGCGCCGCGATCGCCGTATGGAGATCCCGGTACAGGTTGGCGAAGGCCACCAGCATCCCCTCGGCATGGCCGACGGTGATCCGCGTTGCCTGGTCCGCGTCGTCGCTGAGGCCCGCGCTGCCGCGCTCCAGCACCGAAAGCGCCCCGCCCACCGGTGTCCAGAACAGTTGGCTCGGCTGCTCCTGATGCCAGCGCAGCCCGCCCTTCTCTCCGAAAATACGGACATTCAGCCCATGCATCTGGCCGACGGCGATGGCGCTGGTCCACAGCCGGCCGCGCATGCCGTCCCCGTAGCGGAGCGAGACGATGGCGTCGTCCTCCAGAACGCGGCCAGGAACCAGCGACTCAAACTGAGCCGACAGGGACGCGACGCTCTGCCCGGTGACGAACCCGATCATGTGCAGGGCGTGGATGCCGCAGTCCGCCAGCACCGAACTCACCCCGGCCTGCGCCGGGTCGTAACGCCAGCGGATGCGCGCGTTGGAGGCATCGGCGGCGTCGGCGTGGAAGCCGTGCGCGAACTCGGCCATGACCAGGCGGATCCGGCCGAGATCGCCGTTGGAGACCATGGACCGGGCCTGACGCACCATGGGGTATCCCGAATAGCCGAAATTGACGGCAAGCAGGCGGTCGGCCCGCCGCGCGGTCTCCAGCAGGGCCTGCGCCTCGTCCTCGTCCATGGTCATCGGCTTTTCGCAAAGGACGTGGATCCCGGCCTCCAGAAAAGCCCGCGCGATCTCGAAATGGGTGGCGTTGGGCGTGGCCACGGTCACCAGCCGGATCCGGTCGTCCCGCGCCTGTTCGCCGGCCAGCATCTCCTGCCACGACCCATAGGCGCGGTCTTTGTCGACGCCCAGCGACGCCGCATAGGCGCGGCCGCGATCGGGATCGGCGTCCAGGGCCCCGGCGCTGAGCGTGAACAGCCCGTCGAGCCGGGCGGCGATACGATGGGCGTCGCCGATCTGGCTGCCCTCCCCGCCGCCGATCAAACCCCAGGGGATCCTGTCGGTCATGGCCCGTTCCACCCGCCCGTTGCGATATCTTTGGATCTGTGTAACTGTTGTTGCAAGCGCTTGCAACCAATGGCGTCGACATGATCATCCGAATGCCACCATGCCGGATCGGCCAAGGGATCGTGGCGGGTTTTCGCCGGAAGGCCCTTGTGGTGTCTGTCCTCTGCCTGGTCTCGGTCAATGGGTCCGGCCGGGCCGAGGACGCAACCCTTCCGGCGCCGTTGACCGACGCGGATTTCGTTCCGGTCTCGGAAGCGGCGGTCGAGCTCGGCCGGCTCTTGTTTTTCGATCCGCTTCTCAGTGGCAATCGGAACATCTCCTGCGCCACCTGCCATCATCCGGATTTCGCCACCGCCGACGGCGTGGCGCTGGCCATCGGCGAAGGCGGCGTCGGGCTTGGACCGGCGCGCCGGCCGCGCGCCGGCGACAACCGGCCGGAGCAGCGGATCGGCCGCAACGCGCCGGCGCTTTTCAACCTCGGTGCCGTCGAGGTCCGGTCGCTGTTTCACGACGGCCGCCTGGAACGCGACGACACCGGCAAGGACGGGTTCCGCACGCCCATCGGCGATGACATGGTCACGGGCTTCACCGGTATCCTTGCGGCCCAGGCGATGTTTCCGGTGCTCTCACCCGACGAGATGGCCGGGCACTACGGCGAGAACGAAATTTCGACCGCCGTGCGCAAGGGTGAGATCAGCGGCCCCGGCGGTGCCTGGGATCTGATCGCCGCCCGGGTGGCGGCGGTTCGCGAATACGCCGATCTGTTCCCCGCGGCCTACCCGCATATCGAAAGCGCCGCCGATATCGGCTTCACGGACATCGCCAACGCCATGGCCGAATTCATCGCCTGGGAATGGCGGGCGACCGACAGCCCCTTTGACCGCTATCTGGCGGGCGACGAGACGGCCCTGGACGACGCCGCCAAACGCGGCATGGACCTGTTCTACGGTTCCGCCGGCTGCGGCCAATGCCACAGCGGCGCGCTGCAGACCGATCAAGGGTTTCACGCCATCGCCGTGCCGCAGTTCGGCCCCGGCAAGACGGCCCGGTTCGAGAGCCGCCCCGTCGATATCGGCCGGATGCGGGTCACCGGCCGGGCCGAGGACGCCTACCGGTTTCGGACGCCCAGCCTGCGCAACGTCGCCGCCACCGGCCCCTACGGACACACCGGCGCTTTCGCGACATTGGAGGGCATCGTGCGGCATCACCTCGACGCCCGGACGTCGCTGACGGCTTTCCAGCCGGAAACCGTGGATCTCGTCGCATTCCCGGAAGCGGCTGAAACCGACTGGTGGGTCCTGAACGACGCGGCCGAAATGGACCGGATCCTGGCAAGCGGCGAACAGGCGCCCGTTCCCCTGGCGGAAGACGATATCGCCGATCTGCTGGCATTCCTGGAGGCATTGACCGACGACCGCAGCCTGGAAGGGCGCCTGGGTCGGCCGGAACGCGTTCCCAGCGGCCTTCCCTTCGACTGACCATCTGCGTCAAGGCAAGACGGTTTCGATCCCGCCGTCCCGAACGACGCGAACGAATGCGTTGGGGTTGGACGGCATCCAGTCGGTGCGGGATCCGTCGGGCCACGTCACGCGGACCTCAACCTCATCGGCGTCCCCAAGCCCGAAATGCTCCGGCCCCGCCGTGCCGCTCGCATGGCCGCCCCCCACCGTGACTTCCCGATGCCAGGCGCGGTCGCCGGCTCGGACCTCGATCCAGGCGCCGACCGCGTTCGGATTCGGCCCCGTCTGTACCGGTTCGACGGTCAGGAAGGCGCCGCCAAAGTCCGAGACGTTTTCGTGGATCTCGATATTGGCCCGGCGGTTGACGACGACGATATCGAGCCGTCCGTCGAGATTGAGGTCGGCGACGGCGGCGCCCCGCGCGCGCTCCGTCGACGCCAGACCCGCCTCCAGCCCATGCTCGACGAACGATCCGTCCGGTTGCTGGATCAGCAGATTATTTGGGTCGCGCATCGCCATGTCTGGCATCTGTTCGACATTGCCCTTGGCCACGAACAGATCGTCCGCACCGTCATTGTCGATGTCGGCGAAGGCGGCGTGCCAGCCGGCCGAGGGCCGACCGTCGCCGCCGGTATACGGCATATGGGCGTTGGCGCCCCGATCGTAGGCTTCGTCATGGTAGCTGGGGCCCGCCGCGCCCGGGTCCCGCACACGCAGCTTCTGATCCGCCATGCTGGTGAGGTAGATTTCCGGGTAGCCGTCGCCGGTGATATCGCGGCTGGCGATGCCCATGCCCCAGATGCGAAGCGGCCGCCAGCCATCGTCCTCGCCATAGAGGGTCGGGGCCGCGCCCATCCGCCAGAGCTGCTCCTGGCCGTCGCGGACATAATAGTGCCGGTCGTTGCTGACGCGCAGGTCGGCGCGGCCCTCACGGTTCCAATCGGAAAACAGCAGCGACAGGGCGCAATGGCCGGGCGCAAGATCGAACGGCGCGCCGTATCCGGTCGGGCTCGGGCGATACAGAAGGTTGACATCGCACGCCCGGAACGGCCCGTCGGGATCGGACCGGTCGACATAGTTGCCAAAGGCCAGTGTCGGAAAGGCTTGCCCATCCTCCCAGGTGGCGCTGAACGCAGTGGTCCAGCGCGCCCCGCCGTCGAAGCCCCAGCGTTCGTTGGCGCGGGCGAAGCCGCACGCGCCGTCGCCCCGCAAAAGCAGGTTTTCGCCGACCCGCAGCACCGCCAGATCCATGGCCCCGTCGGAGTCGATGTCGATCGGATAGGCGCCGGTGGCATCCCGCAGGCCGGTCGAGTCGGTGGTGCGGTCGGCAAAGGCGATCTGGCCGCCCGGCATAACGCTTGTGTTGACGAGAAGTTTCGCCGTTTCGCTACCGCCCGCGACGAACGCGTCCGGCCGCCGGTCGCCGTTGCAGTCGAACACGGCGACCCCACCGCCGACGAAGTGCTCCCATCCGCCCTCATAGCGATGGGTGAAGTCTTGATCGGCACCCCGGTCGATAAATCTGATCGTGCTTTCCGCCCCCGCGGCAGGCGCGGTCAGGGCGAGCAGCAGCGGGACAGCCAGAAACCTACTGCGTGGTCTCACTGATGATCCCAGGGGCGTAGGACCCGTCCGGCAGTTTGCCAAGGATGATCATCTGCAGGACCTCGTCCTTGTCCGTATCGTCGATCAGGCCGGTCCAGACATGGCGCCCGTTCTTCATCACGCTGATACGGTCGGCAAGGTCGAAGACATCGTGCAGATCATGGCTGATCATGACGATGGCGATGCCTTCGGCCTTGAGGTTCTTGATCAGGTTGGCGACCATCTGGGTTTCGTGGGGGCCGAGCGCCGCGGTCGGTTCGTCCATGATGATGATGCGGGCATTGAACTGCAGAGTCCGGGCAATGGCCACGGACTGGCGCTGACCGCCGGACAGGTTGCTCACCGGGTCGTGGAAGTTCCGGAAGTTCGGGTTGAGGCGCTTCATGACATTGATGGTGGCGTGCTCCATCGCCGCCTCGTCGAGCGCGCCGAACCGCGTCAGGATTTCCCGACCGAAGAAGATGTTGGCCGGGGTGGCCAAATTGTCGGCCAACGCCAGCGTCTGATAGATGGTTTCGATCCCGTAGGCCTTGGCGTCGCGCGGCGTTTCGATGGACGCCACCTCGCCGGCGATCCGGATCTCGCCGGAATCGATCGGATAGGCGCCGGACAGGATCTTGACCAGGGTCGACTTGCCGGCGCCGTTATGGCCCAGCAGGCCCAGAACCTCGCCGGGATAGATATCGACGCTCATGCCGTCGACCGCATGGACGCCGCCGAAGCGCTTTTGAATATTGCGCATCTGCACGATCGGTTCCCGGACCTGCTGCATGGCCGTATCCTCCGTTCGACCTCTTAGCGGCGTCGACGCTGATAGATAACGTCGAACCAGACCGCGAAAATCAGGACACCGGCCATGATCATCTGCTGTGGCGCGCTGTCGATGCCGATCAGAACCATGCCGTTTTGCAGGGACTGCATCAGCAGCGCGCCGATCAAGGCGCCGACAATGGTCCCGACACCGCCGGCAAGCGACGTCCCGCCGATGACCGCCGCCGCAATCACCTGCAGTTCGAGAAGCTGCCCGATGGTGAGCGGCGCGGCGTTCAGCCTGGCCGTGGTGATCATCGCCCCGACGGCCGTCAGCGCGCCGATGAGCGCAAAGCTGGTGATGACGAGCTTCTTGACGTTGATACCGGCCAGCTGGGCCGATTCCGGGTTGCCGCCATAGCCATACACGTAGCGCCCGAAACGGGTCATGTTGGCGACATAGATCATGATGGCGGAGACCACGATCAGAATGAGAACCGGCACCGGAATGCCGCGGCCATCCTCGGAGCGGGGAAAGTCGTAGGCGTTCATCGTGGCGACGAACGCGGCGATCAGCAGGCCCCAGACCCCCAGCATGCCGAGTTCCATCGCCATTGGTTTGACGGGAAACCCGAGCTTTGCGCGGTTGGAACGCTTCCAAAAGGTCACGGCGGCCAGCACCGAAAAGCAGATGATGCCAACCACCCAGCTCCACGATTCGCCGATCGAACCGCTGATCTGGCTGTAGGTGGTGTCCAGAGGCGTGATCGTACGGCCCTGGGTGAACATCCAGCCCGCGCCGCGGAAAAACATCAGTCCGCCCAGGGTGACGACGAACGCCGGCACCGACAGGGTGGCGATGATCGCGCCCTGGGTGGCTCCCAGAACGGCACCGGCCGCGACCATCACCAGCATGGAGATCCACCAGCTGTTGGCTCCCTCCAGCGGGAGAACCTCCGACTGGATGAAGCCACCGAGGAGCCCCAGAAAGGCCAGCAACGACCCGACCGACAAATCGATGTTCCGGGACACAATGATCAGAACCATGCCGGTGGCGATCAGAGCCACCACGCTGGTCTGCACCGACAGGTTCCAAAGATTACGGGGCGACAGAAAGATACCGCCGGAAACGAAATCGAAAAACAGCCAGATGGCGAGAAGAGCGCCGATCATCGACAGCAGTCGAAGATCGAGATCGGCGATCGCGGTCCACCGCCGCAATCTGCCCGTCACGGATGTCTGCTCCGTCACCGCCATGGCACGTCCCCTCCCCCCCTGCGACTGTCCCAACGACCGCGTCTTTGGTGCGCGGCTGGCGCCATGCAATTTGGCGCACCGAGTCCGACAGGCTTCGAATCCTTAAAGCATGTCGCAAAGGCTTGCAACGCTCAAGCCCTTGACGCGCTATCCCGCGGGCCGCTTTATGAGGCGATTCGACGCTGGTCGACTGCCTATTTGTCTGATTATTACCAATCAAACCATGTTGGAGACCATTTCTACCAAAGGAGACATTTGACTTGTCGAGGACCCCACCCCTACACTGCAAACGCTTGCAATTCGGATTTCGGGCGCGCAGGCTTAAAGGAACGCAATAATCGGGAGGAACTCATGCGATCACTCGTAAGAACGCTGGCGACAGCCACCGTGCTGGCCGGCGGTTTCGCCGGACCCGGGCTGGCCCAGGACCCCATCACGGTCGGCGTAAGCTGGTTCAAGTTTGCCGACGAACGCTGGAAGATCGACGAAGCCGGCATGAAGGACGTGATCGAGAAAGCCGGGGCGGAGTACATCTCCGCCGATGCCAATTTTTCCGCCGAGAAGTCGGTTGCCGATATCGAGAATCTGGTCACCCGGGGCGCGGATGTCCTGATCGTCATGTCGGGGGTCGCGGATGCGGTCGGCCCGGCCGTGACGCAGGTCCTGGCCGAGGGCATTCCGGTGATCGCCTATGATCAGATCATCGAGGTGCCGGGTGTTTTCTACACGTCGTTCGATGCGCGTTCGGTGGGTAATGCTCTGGCCGAAGGCATGCTCGAGGTGGCGCCCGCGGGCAATTATGCCCTGATCAAGGGCGATGACGGCGACCCCAACACCCATCAGATGTTCGGCGCATTCATGGAAAAGATGCAGCCGATGATCGATTCCGGCGAGATTACCGTGATCGGCGAGCAGTTCGTCGATGACTGGCGTCCCGAGACCGCCAAGAACGTCATCGAGCAGATGCTGACCGCCAACAACAACGACATCGACGCCGTCATGGTCATGAACGATGGCATGGCGAGCGGCGTGTCCAAGGCTCTCGAAGAGCAGGGCATGCTGATCCCGATCTCCGGGCAGGATGGAGCACCGGGCGCGCTCAACCGTATCGCGCGCGGCCAGCAGACCTTCACCATCTGGAAGAACGCCTATGAGCTTGGACAGACGGCGGCGACGGTCGCCCTGGCCCTCGCCCAGGGCGAAGAGGTTCCCGGCGCGATCAAGTTCGACAAGGGCCCCCAGGGCGTCGAGCTCGATGCCGTGCTGCTCCCGGTCGAGCGGATCGATCGCACCAATCTCGACAAGACCGTCGATGTGGGCTGGTCGACCCAAGACCGCATCTGCGCCGGCGTTACCGAAGATCCTCCGGCGCTCTGCCAATAGGTCAGGCGCTCAGACCTCAAAAGCCCGCCAAGCTCGGCGGGCTTTTTTGTGCAGACATGCCAGGACCGGCTGGCGGAACCGATGGTCCCGCCGAAGCCCGCCGCTCAGGCGGCGATACCGGCGGTCTTGAGGAACACGGCGTTGGCCCGCGCATCGTCGATCACCGGATTGCCGGCGGCCGGATCGCAATCCTGTTCGACCGTTCCCCAGCCCGAATACCCGAAATGCTCCAGGGCCGCCTTCAGCCCGGCGAAGTCGACCAGACCCTCGCCCAGGGTGCAGAAGATCCCCTGCGCGCAGGCGTCGTAGAACCCGGTCCGGTTGGCGACCGCCTTTTCCTTCACCGCCCCGTCGATGTCCTTGAAGTGCAGGTAGGGCGACCGCTGCCAATGCTCGCGGTATTGGGCCACCGGATCGTACCCGGCATAGACGCAATGGCCGGTGTCGATGCACAGTTTCAGGATGCTCTCGTCGACCTCGTCCAGAACCCGGTCGATTTCGTCGAGGAACTCGATGCAGCCGGCGGTGTGGGCGTGGATCGACGCGGTCAGGCCGTACTCTTCGGTGGCGATCCGCGCCACGTCGCGAAGCCGCCCGACCATCCCGTGCCAGTCCCCGCTGGACAGACGCTTGGCCTCGTCGGGCCGTCCCGCCGTGGGGACCCGAAAGGCGGCGATGGAATCGATGATGACGAAATGCTCGGCCCCATGGGCCTTGAGGCTGCGGGCGGTCCTGTGGGTGGCGTCCAGGACGGAGTCCCAGGCGCCGGGATCGTGCAAGGGGCGGAACAGCACGCCCGCCGTCAGGGTCAGATCCCGTTTGGCCAGCGCGTCGGCCAAAAGGCCGGGGTCCTCCGGCAGATAGCCGATCGGCCCCAGTTCGATGCCGCGATAGCCGGCGTCGCGGGCCTCGTCCAGCACCCGCTCCCAGGGCGGGTTGCGCGGATCGTCGGGAAATTCCACACCCCAGGAACAGGGCGCGTTGCCGATGGGAATGGTCATCTCACGCCTCCTTAAACATCGCTGACATCGAACCGGCCTTTGATTACGTCGGAACGCTCGCGGCGGCGATACCGCAGTTGACCTCCAGCCTTCGCAGTCGCCCCGCCTTCCCCTTGCAAGCGCTTGCAATCACCGGCCATACGGGTAACATGAACCACTGGGCGGGGGAAGCGTGCTTTTGGCGAAACGGCGCGGGTCGACAGCGCGCCGGCGGCGGCGTCCCCGGCACCATGGGGCGCATTCTCGGACGGTATGGATGGGACGATGAAGACCACGCGTTTGACGATGACCCAGGCGCTTGTGCGGCATCTGGCAAACCAGTTCATCGAACTGGACGGCGACACGGTACGGCTTTGCGGCGGCGGGTTTGCGATCTTTGGCCACGGCAACGTGACCTGCCTTGGCGAGGCGCTTTACCGCCATCGCGAGGAGCTGCCCCTGTGGCGCGGTCAGAACGAGCAATCCATGGCCATGGCCGCGGCCGCCTATGCCAAGCAGAAACTGCGCCGGCGCTTTATGTTCGCGACCGCGTCGGCGGGGCCGGGCACCGTCAACATGATGACGTCGGCGGCACTCGCCCACGCCAACCGCCTGCCGGTTCTGCTTCTCGGCGGCGATACCTATGCAACCCGCCTCCCCGATCCGGTGCTCCAGCAGGTGGAGCATTTCGGAGACCCGACGATTTCCGTCAATGACGGGTTCCGGTCGGTGTCCCGGTACTGGGACCGCATCACCCACCCCGCGCAGATTATCCAGTCGCTGCCCGCCGCGATCGCCACCATGCTGGATCCGGCCGATTGCGGGCCGGCGTTCCTGGGGTTGCCACAGGACGTTCAGGGCTGGGCCTACGACTACCCCGACAGCTTCTTCGAGCCCAGAACCCACCGCATCCGGCGGCAGAAGGCCGACGAGGACGAGGTCGCGGCGGCGGCAGAGCTGCTGAAGGCGGCCAAGCGCCCGGTGATCATCGCCGGCGGCGGGGTTCAGTACAGCCTTGCCGCCGCCGAGCTTGCGGCCTTCGCCGAAACCCATGCCATTCCGGTGGTGGAGACCATCGCCGGGCGCGCCAACCTGACCTGCGATCATCCGCTCAACGTCGGTCCGATCGGGACCACCGGATCGAACGCCGCCAACGACATCGCCGGGCGGGCGGACCTGGTGCTGGCGATCGGCACCCGCCTGCAGGATTTCACCACCGGATCATGGACCGTGTTCGACAGCGGCGCGCGGCTCGTGTCCGTCAATGTCGCCCGGCACGATGCCGGCAAGCACCTGTCGCTGCCCGTGGTCGGCGACGCCAAGCTGGTGCTCGGGCAGCTGACGGACGCCCTGGGCGGCCATGCCGCCGACAAGGGTTGGGCCGACGAGGCAAAGCGGGAACGTCAAGCCTGGCAGGACTATATCGACGGCAACATTCGCCCCGGCAACCGGCCCTTGTCCTATGCGCAGGTGGTGGGCGCGGTCAACGGGCTGTGCGACGCGCGCGACCGGGTGGTCACGGCGGCCGGCGGCCTGCCGGCGGAGGTGACGGCCAACTGGCGGACCAAGTCGGTGGGCACGGTGGACGTCGAGTTCGGCTTTTCCTGCATGGGCTATGAGATCGCCGGCGGCTGGGGCGCGCGGATCGCCCAGGCCGAGACGGAACCGGACAGCGACACCATCGTCCTGGTCGGCGACGGGTCCTATCTGCTCATGAACTCGGACATCTACTCCTCCGTCCTGACCGGCAAGAAGCTGATCGTCGTCGTCTGCGACAATGGCGGATTTGCCGTCATCAACAAATTGCAGGTCAATACCGGCAACGCGCCGTTCAACAATCTCATCGCCGACTGCAATCTGGCCGTGCCGCCGTTCGCCGTCGATTTCGAGGCCCATGCGCGGGCCATGGGCGCCATCGCCGAGACGGTCGAAAGCGTCGCTGAGTTGACAGAGGCGTTCGGCCGGGCCAAGGAAGCCGACCGCACCTATGTCATTTCCCTGAAGGTCGACGCCCATGAGGGCTGGACGGCCGAGGGGCACGCCTGGTGGGAAGTCGGCCTGCCGGAAACATCCGAGAGCGCCGCCGTCCGCGATGCCAGGGAGGAATGGGAAGCCGGCCGCAGCCGCCAGAGGCCCGGCGTCTAGCGGTGGACCGCGCCCCGTTCTTCGAGCGCCTCGGGCGCGACCGGTTTGTCGTCATCGGGCGCGCCGGTCTCGATCTCTACCCCGAACCCGAAGGGGCCAAGATCGAGGATGCCGTGCGGTTCCGATCCGATGTCGGCGGATCGGCCGGAAACATCGCCGTGGCCCTGGCACGTCTGGGATCTTCGGCCTCGGTGCTGTCGCCGCTGGCCGACGACCCGGTCGGCCGCTTCACCCGCAAGGCGCTCGACCGATACGGCGTCGATACGGCGCTGTGCCGCGCGGTCGGCGGCGAAAGCCGCAACACCCTGGCCCTGGCCGAAACCCGCGCGACCGACTGCGAGGTCGTCATCTACCGCAATGGCGCGGCCGACTTCGAGCTTTCGGAGGACGATGTCGCCGCCATCGACTATGGCATGGTCGGCGGCCTGATCGCCACGGGAACGGCGCTGGCCCGGGATCCGTCACGCGGGGCCGTCCTGTCGGCGTTTCGGCGGGCCAGGTCGGCCGGCGTGGCGACCGTACTCGATCTCGACTATCGCCCCTATTCCTGGATGTCGGCGGCGGAGGCCCGGACTGTCTATGGCGCCGCCATCGATCTCAGCGATATGGTGGTCGGCAATGACGAGGAATTCGCCGTCGTGGCCGGGGCCCACAGCGGTGCCGCGGCTTTCGCGCGCGCGCTGGCCGTGCGCTCCGGCGCCATCGCAGTCTTCAAGATGGGCGAAAAAGGGTCGGTCACCTTTGCCGGCGGCGACGTCATCGAGACCGGTATCGTTCCCGTGACCGTCCGCAAACCGTTCGGCGCCGGCGATGCCTTCATGGGCGGCATGATGGCGGCCCTGGCCCGCGGCCGGGATCTCGCCATCGCGCTCCAACGGGGATCGGCCGCCGCGGGGCTCGTCGTGTCGCGGAACGGATGTGCCTCATCGATGCCCGACGCGGACGATCTGGCCGCCTTCATGGCGTCGCCGTCGTCACCACCGAAACCGGAAAGGGATCGCCATGCACGTTCCGCCGTTTGACAATGGCAACGCGGCCATCGTCGATGCCAACGACAGCCGGGTCCCGCTGACCTATTTCAACATCGTCAAGCTGAAGCGGGATCAGGAGTTCTCGTACCGGGTCCCCGGCTACGAGACCTGCATCGTGCCGGCCACCGGAACCGTCGACGTCGATGTCGAGGGCCAGGCCCACGCCGCTATCGGCGGGCGGGGCGTGGATGTGTGGGACGGGGAACCCGAGGGGGTCTATGTGCCGTCCGGTACCGCCGCGGCCTTTGTCTGCACCGGTGAGGCGGCGGAGGTGTTCGTGGCCGGCGCGCGATGCGACCAGGTCTTCGAGCCGTTCGCGGTGCGCGCCGGCGATATCGATCTCGTCCAGTACGGGTCCGACGACACCAAGACCCACCGCAAGATCAAGCACATCCTGGGTCAAAGGCAGGCGGACCGGGTGGGGCGCCTTCTGGTATCGGAGCTGTATACGGTCGGGGCCGGCGGCTGGTCGGGGTTCCCGCCGCACAAGCACGACACCGACCGCGTGCCCGAGGAGACACGCCACGACGAGGTCTACAATTTCCGGTTCCGCCCCGCGCACGGCTTTGGCATGCAGCTGTTGCAGCGCGAGGACGGCAAGCCGGGCGAGGCGTTTCACATCGTCAACGGGTCGACCATTTCCATCGACAAGGGTTACCACCCGTGCGTCGCGGCGCCCGGCTACGAGATGTATTATTTCACCATCCTGGGCGGCCTCAGCCAAAGGTCCCTGGTTCAGTACTTCCAGCCGACCCACGCCTACCAGATCGAGACGATTCCCGGGATCAAGGACATGATCGCGAAATTCAAGTGACACACCCCGGCGGAGCCATGCGCAGCCGATGACCGCCGCGACGCTGAAGGAGGTCCTGGACCCGGCGATGCGCGGCGGTTATGCCGTTGCCGGCCTGGTCGTGCTGGGCTGGGAGGACGCGGTCGCCTTTGTCCAGGCGGCCGAGGAGGCCGACGCGCCGGTCATCCTGCAGGCCGGCCCCGGATGCCGGAAGCACACCCCGGTGCGCGTACTGGGCGCCATGTTCCGCCAATTGGCCGACCAGGCCCGGGTGCCGGTCGTCAGTCACATCGATCACGCCTACTCCCTGGACGAATGCCGGGAGGGGATCGATTTCGGCTTCACCTCGGTCATGTTCGACGGCTCAAAGCTGCCCATCATCGAGAACATCCGGCACACCGCCGAGATCGTGGATCTGGCCCGGGCGGCGGGCGTGTCGGTGGAGGGCGAGGTCGGCATCGTCGGCTATGCCGGCGGCGCCCGCTCGACGGGCACCGATCCGGGCGAGGCGGAGCGGTTCGTCCGCGAGACCGGCGTCGATGCGCTGGCGATCTCCGTCGGCAACATTCACCTGCAGCAGGAGCAGGGCGCCGACATCGACCTCGCGTCCGTCCGGGCCATCGAGGCGGTCACCGGCTGCCCCCTGGTCCTGCATGGCGGCAGCGGCATCCCGGTCGCCACCCGCCGGATGCTGGCCCGGCAGACGCGGGTGTCGAAGTTCAACATCGGTACGGAATTGCGCAAAGCCTTTGGCGCGGGCTTGAGGGCGACCCTGGCCAGCGACCCGGACCTGTTCGACCGGATCGAGATTCTGAAAGCGGTCATTCCCCGGATGCAGGCGGAAGCCCTGGCCGCGATCACCAACCTGGAAGCGGCGTCGACGCGGTAACCAATGCGTCCCACTCGCCGTCGCCGCAAGACGGTCGGCGGCCCGCGCGCCGCATTCAAAGCGGCATGAATCCGGAGATCACGCGGCCCGCCGGTTTCGCTCCCGCATCTGGTCCATGGCCTGGACAATCACCTCCGCGCCGGCGCCTGGACGGTGGGCGTTTTCGGACAGAAACCGCCGCCATGCCCGCGCCCCGGGGCACCCCTGAAACAGCCCCAGGATATGGCGGGTCAACGCCGTCAGCGGTATGCCCTGATCGACAAGCCGCTCGGTATAGGGAATCAGCCTTTGGACAATCTGTTCGCGCGTCGGGATCGGGGCGGTATCGCCGAAGAAACGCCGGTCGGCCTCGGCCAGACTATAGGGCGTCTGGTACGCGGCGCGGCCGATCATCACCCCGTCGACGCCGGCGGCGAGATGGGCTTCCGCCTCGTCCAGGCTGTTGACGCCGCCATTCAGGACGATGGTCAGGTCGGGCCGATCCGCCTTCAGCCGATAGACAAGGTCATAGTCCAGTGGCGGCACGTCGCGGTTCTGCCGGGGGCTGAGCCCCTTGAGCCAGGCCTTGCGGGCGTGGACGATAAAGACCGTGCAGCCGGCCCCGGCCACGGTGTCGACAAAGGCCGGCAGGGCCTCGGCCGGGTCCTGGTCGTCGATGCCGATCCGGGTCTTGACCGTGACCGGCAGGCCGGTGGCCCGCCCCATGGCGGCGACGCAGGCGGCCACGGTCGCCGGCTCGGCCATCAGGCAGGCGCCGAAACGGCCCGACTGGACCCGGTCGCTGGGGCAGCCGACATTGATGTTGATTTCGTCGAACCCCGCCCGTTCGGCGATTTCGGCGACCCTGGCCATGGAGCCGGGATCGCTGCCGCCGACCTGCAGCGCCAGCGGCCGCTCCTCGGCCGAAAATCCCAGCAGCCGGTCCCGGTCGCCATGCAGCACCGCCGCCGCCGTTATCATCTCGGTATAGAGACGGGTCCGGCGGGTGATCAGGCGCAGGAAGAACCGATCATGCCGATCGGTCCAATCCATCATCGGCGCAACGGAGAACCGCGCGGCCTCGGTGGCTGCGTTCAAGGGCATTCAGCGATCTCCCGGGGGCTCGCCCGCAATTGGAGCGTCCCGCGGTGCCCACCATACGCACACGGCGTCCGTCCTGCCACCCTACCCAGTGCAAAGACGCGCAGCCCGGCTGCGCCTCCGAAACCTGACCCGCTGCGAGCGTGACCGCGATGAATGCGGCGAAGTGCGGGGCCTCTGCGGCCGAGGGGCGACGACGTATCGGTGCGGTTGTCATGAGTGACGTCATGTCCTGGCTTCCCGCTCCATGCGTTCCGCCCAGGCATCGGCGAGATCGATGAGGATGGTCTTGAACCGTGGCTTGGCCATCGTGGCAAACAGCCATCTGGACAGGGCGTTCCCCTTCAACGCTGCCACGATTTCGATATCGAACTCGGATCCCACCGGGTGTTTTTCGACGGTCCAGCGGCCCGACAATTCCGCAAACGGATAAGGATAATCCTCGGCCTCGGTATGAACGCGAAATCCATAGCTGTGGCCGGGCTCATAGAGGTCGCAGGTTTCCGCCCAGTTCTCGCCCTTCGGGCCATAACACCGCCGCCTCATCCCGAGACCGTCGCCGGAAAGGACTTCAACCTTGGAGATGTTGTCGGCGACATCGGCATAGGCCGGATGATCGGTCATCACGTCCCAAACCCTTTCTGTCGGTGCGCGAACGCTCCGTTGGACGGTGGCATGGAGCTTTCCCCGGTGCATTCGCACGTCGGCCACCGGGACGGGCTTCTCGATTTTGGCCGCGGAAAGGAACTGGGATATCGCGAAAAATGCGACCACCCCTCCGACGGCGGCAACGACGATGGTGCCATTTGTCGTAAAGATCTGACCGAAGAAGGCGACAAGGACGACGCTGCCGATGACCCAGAGTGCATCGAGAACGACGATCTCGTTGACCATCGCCCGTGACACGAACTTGTACTTCGACAACCCATAGACCAGCGCAGCGAAACCAAGCAGGCCGACCCCCAAACCGCGCAGCCCAGGCGCGGCCCAGTCGACGGGGTCGGCAAACAGGATCGGCGCGACCGTGCCCGCCGCCAGCAGCAGTACGAGGCCAGTCAGCGTTGAGAACTGACTGTTCAGCTTGAGAATTGTCTGAGCGGTGGCGGAACGCAGCATGATGTATCCTCGGTGAGTTGACGTCTCGGAGACCATTGATTCCAGCGCGGTGCGTGCGTCTCAATTACCGCCGAAGTAATAGGAATTCGGGTGGCTTGGCGTGAAAAGGGAGCATGACACTCTTGATGAACCGACCTCAGGATGCGTTCGGCCCGCTGCTGAAATCATGGCGAAACAGGCGGCACCTGAGCCAGCTCGACCTCGCGCTCGATGCCGGCATGTCTCAGCGCCATATCAGTTTTCTCGAAACCGGACGCTCGAAGCCCAGCCGGTACGCGATCCGGCAAATCTGCGAGGCGCTCGAGATGCCTGCCGCGGAACAGGACGTGATGTTGATCTCGGCAGGGTTCGCGCCTCAGTCAGTCGATGCGAACTGGAGTGCGGATGTGAGGGAGGCCGTGGGCGCTTCGATCGACCATGTCCTGAAGGGCCATGAGCCCTTTCCGGCGGTCTCGATCGATCGCATCTGGAACCTGCAGCGGGCCAACGAAAGTGCGCAGAGGTTTTTCGCGATCGCTGGCGGCACCGCGCAGTCCAACCTGCTGCGCGATGTCTTTTCACCCGGCCCGCTGCGGGCAAACATCCGCAACTGGTCCGAGGTCACACGCGCCCTCTTCCGATTGCTCGATCTGGAGGTCGCGCGCAGGCCCCATGATGCCGACGGGAAAACCCTGTTGAACGAGCTGAAGGAACTGCCCGGCGTTGCCGAAGCCGTCACAGATCGTCCCAGGGAGCATCCCGCGCCGGTCCTGTCCATCGAGTTCTTGATAAACGGCGCAGAGTTGAAGCTGTTTTCGTTGATCGCCACCGTGGGAATGAGCATGGATGCGACCTTGGACGATCTGCGGATCGAAACACTGCTCCCAGCCGACGAACGGACCCGGCGCTGGTTCATGAGCCTGGGACGTTGACAGATCATGCATTCAGAACTGCGGAAAATGGCGACAGGTGACTGGTAACCCGCGCTGGATGCTGAGATCGAACCGCCACCCCTGGATCGGAGCCCCGGATCGTAGGCCGCGGCTTCATAGCGGGACCGAGAAGTGACACGCTGGACCCGATCTGAGACCGTGGGCCGTTCATCGAACGGCTCGGCCATGCGGGGCCGACACTGGTCTCGTTGACGACGGTCCATCGCGGCTTGCTTGCGTTGCTGAGTGCGACCGTGGCCTGGAGGGGCGGCATTTCGCCTTTCGCGTTGCCGCCGGCCCCTCTTTTTGCGGCGATCTCACTGGCTGGTGCCGGTTCACTTTTGGCGTGATGCGTTCAAGGTTGCAGATCCGGCGTCTCCGTGATCAATACCCCGCAACCTTCACTTGCCCTACCGGACGCCGGCAAGCACGACGGCAATCCCAATGCCTTGTGCCGACGCGAGCATTTCGCTGAAGACCATGCACGCCGCTAGAGCGCGATCGTCATTGGTGGAAGCGGACCTGCTTCCACCTATGACGTGAATCGCTCTCTAACTCTATGAATAGAGTAGGATTCACGGGACAGGGATGGCCGAGAATGGATATCGGAGGACTCTGTTTTGAAAGATGAAATCACGTTCGCTCGATTGTCGGAGGTAGAGCCCACCGAAATTGCAGATCACATGTCTGACCCTCGGGTGGCGGAACACATGCCGCTTCTGACATTCGAGTGGGACGCCAAGGTTGCAGCGAAGTTCGTTGCCAGGAAGGAAGAGTACTGGGCCCGAGACGGGCTTGGACACTGGGCGTTTCGGGCTAACGGCCGATATGTCGGTTGGGGCGGTTTTCAAAAGGAAGGTGACGAATGGGATTTCGGATTGGTGCTAAGGCCCGACGCGTTTGGTCTTGGCAGGCGTATTTCAAGAAAGGCCATTGACTTTGCCATTGCGGACGAACGCATCCCATACGTGACGTTCCTTTTGCCGCCATCTCGAAAGAACCTCGGTGCTCTCGAAAAACTTGGTGCGCGGCCAGTCGGCGAGATCGAGTACGACGGGGCAACGTTTCTCAAATTTCGCCTCGAGACTGAATGACCGCTCCGTCCCATGAGTTGTTCATCCTTTCCGAAAACAGCACGCCAAGAAGGTCAAACGAACGACCTATGGGATCGAGCGATCGAACCCGGGGCGGACCCCACCCTCCTTGACGCCACGCCAGCGCCTGTGGCACCGCCGGCACAGGTTTTCGCGATTTCTTGAAGGGTCACCCATGGCCGATCATTTCCTGGGCGTCGATGCCGGCTCGTCGGTCCTGAAGGCCGCCGTTTTCGATACCGCCGGGCGACGGCTGTCGATCGCAAGCCGCCGGACCCCCTTGGACCGCCCGCGGCCAGGCTGGGTGGAGGCCGACCCGACCCGTTGTCTCGACGCGCTGTTCGGCGTCATCGCCGAGGCCGTCAGCAGGACGGCAGCGCCGGAAGCCGTGCGGGGCATCGGCATCTCGGGTGCCATGGTCGGCGCCTGGCTGGCCGATGCGCGGGGCCGGGCGGTTCGCCCCGGGATCAATTGGGAAGACAGCCGGACCCAGCCCATGCTGGACCGGATGGTCGCGGATCGCCCGACCCTGATGTCGGACATCTTCGCGGTGTCCGGGTCGGTCCTGCAGCAAGGCTGTACCCTGCCGGTCCTGGCCTGGCTCCAGGAGCACGAGCCGGAGACGCTGGCGCGGACGGCGCACATCCTCACCTACAAGGACTTCCTGCGCCTGAGCCTGACCGGAACCGCGGCGGGCGACCGAAGCGAGGCGGCGGTGCTGCCCGGCAGCGCGCTCGCCCAGGACCGCAGTTCCGAGCTGATGGCGCTGTTCGGTGTCGACAGACTGGCGCCGCTGTTCCCACCGGTCCTGGCTTCACAGGACGTCGCCGGCCATCTCACCGCCACGGCGGCGGCGCGAACGGGACTGCCGGCCGGCACGCCTGTGGTCACGGGCGCCGGTGACGTCATCGCCACTGTCATCGGCGCCGGTGGGGTCAAGGCCGGCCTGGCCACCGCCATTCTGGGCACCACGTGCATGGTCGGTGTCTGCCATGACCAACCGGTCTTCGCGCCGCCGGATCTGGGACTGCTGTTCTCCCTGCCCGACCGGCACTGGTATCGGGCGATGGTCAATGTCGCCGGCACCCTCAACCTGGACTGGGCGATCGATCTCGTGGCTCCGGATCTCAAAGGCGATCCGGATCTGTTCTCGAGGATCGCCGACATGGCCGCCGCCGTGCCCCCCGGCGCCAACGGCGTCGCTTACCTTCCGTATCTGAGCCAGAGCGGCATCATCGCGCCGGTTGCCGATCCGCACGCCCGGGCCCAGTTCTGCGGTCTTCATCCCGGCCACGGCCGCGCCGATCTGATCCGCGCGGTTTATGAGGGGGTGGCTTTCGCCATCGCCGATCTGATCGATCTTCTCGGCCTGGCGGCCGGGGCGCCCGTCACGCTGACCGGCGGCGGCAGCCGCAGCGCGCTGTGGTGTCAGATCATCGCCGATGTCACGGGGCGCGATATCGCCGTGCCGGAGGGCGCGGAACTGGGGGCCAGGGGCGCGGCACTGCTGGCGGCCACGGCGCTCGGCCATTTCAAAAGCGTATCGGATGCGTCCCTGACAACGACCGGGATTGGCATGCGCTATGCGCCGCACGCCGATGCCGCGCGCCTCTGGGCGGAACCCCGCGTCCGATTTTCGGCCTTTCGGGACCGCCTGCTCCGCTGATCCCGATCTATTGTTTCGTCGTTGGCGGGCATCTGCCGCGCCGGTCGCAGAAAACACTTGCCTTGAGGTCGAGTGGTATATACCGCTTGTACGGTGGTATAGTCCGCCACCAACACGGAAGACCGCGACGGGATGCCCCAGCCCCAACAGGCCCGCTATCGTCAGATCGCATCGGCGCTCGAAGCCGATATCATGGCCGGCCGCCTGAAGGTCGGGGACCAGATCCCGTCCGAGCGGGCGATGGCGGAGCGGATGGGCATCAGCCGCATGACCGCGCGCAAGGCGCTGGAGCAGTTGGCCGGTCGCGGCATTCTGGAAACCCGCGTCGGCCAGGGAACGTTCGTCGGCACCCCGGTCATCGAGCAGGAACTGTCCGCCCTTTCGGGGTTCAGCGAGGACATGGCGCGACAGGGCCGCACCACGTCCAGCATCGTCGTCGAAGCCGAACGGCGCGACGCCACCGTCGAAGCTATTCGATCGCTGGGGCTGGCGCCCCGAAGCGAGGTCTATCGTCTGACACGCGTGCGCCTTGCCGATGGAACGCCGGTCGCGGTCGAGCGCACGGAGATCGACGCGGCCCGCGCGCCGGACCTTTTGTCGAAGGCCGATTTTTCCAAGGCATCGCTCTACGCCAACCTCAAGGACCGGTACGGCATCACGCCGGCGACGGCCGATCAGACCCTGGAAGCCGCGCTCGCCGACAGCGCCATGGCCCTGATGCTGCGTCTCGAGGTGGGCGCGCCGGTTCTTCGCCAGACACGCCTGACCCGTGACACCGATGGCCGGCCGTTCGAGTTCGTCCGGTCGACCTATCGCGGCGATGCCTTCGTCATGCGGGTGCACCTGACCGTCGGGATGGAGGGCACCCGATGAACGCGGTCGCCGACGCCTATCTCGACGCTCTGTGCGAACGGCTGGCGGCCCTGAAGATCCGGACCGCGGAACCGATGGCCGCCGCCGTGGACGCCATCGTCGATGCCGCGCGGGGCGACAATCTGGTCTATGTCTTTGGGACCGGCCATTCGCACATGCTGGCGGAAGAAGTGCACTATCGCGCCGGCGGTCTGGCGCTGGCCGTCCCCATCCTCGCCACCGCAACCATGCTGCACGAGGGCGCCGTCGCCTCGACGGCGATGGAGCGCACCGAAGGGATCGTCGGTCCCATCTTCGACCGCTACGACATCACCTCCGGCGACGTCCTGTTCGTGATCTCCAATTCCGGCATCAATGCCGCGCCGCTGGAGGCCGCCCGCATCGGGCGGCGGATCGGCTGTACCGTCGTCGCCATCACCTCGGTCGCCTATTCGACCGCCAGCGCGAACGGCCGCGAAAAGCTTGCCGATCTGGCCGACATCACCATCGACAACGGCGTCCCTCCGGGCGACGCGATCGTCGACCTGCCCGGCACCGACTTGAAATCCGGCCCGGCCTCGACGGTGGTCGGCGCCGCGATCATCAACGCCGTCTTCGCCCAGGCCGCCCATCGACTGGCCCAGGACGGACACCCGCCCATCTACCTGAGCGCCAACATGCCCGGCGCGAAGACGACCAACAGGACGCTGGTGGACCGCTACCGCACGCGCAACCGGCACCTTTAGGACAACCGGAATCGATGTCAAACAGGGAGAACGAGAACATGAAAACGACCGCAAAATGCCTTCTGGCAGGCTCGCTTGCGATGGTGTCGGCGCAGGCCCTGGCCGCGCCCGTCGAAATCACGCTCTGGCACATGGAGCAGCCGCCTCACCGCGTCGAACGCATCCAGACTCTGATCGATGAATTCAACGCCGCCAAGCCGGACATCGCGGTCCGTCAGGAACCCCAGAACTGGGGCGAGATCTACGCCAAGGCGCCCGCCGCGCTGGCCACCGGGACCGGCCCCGACATGCTGTTCGCGATCCCCGACTTCGCGCCGATCCTCAAGGATATGGGCGCGTTGACCTCGGTCGCCGATTTCGTGGAGGAGTTGGACGGCGCGCACGATTTCGTCGACAGCACCGTCGAAGCCTACAGCTATGACGACGGTGTCTGGGCGGTGCCGCTGTACAACATGACGATGCATCTCTGGTACCGGAGAAGCGTTTTCGAGGAAGCCGGTATCGACGTTCCCTCAAGCTGGGACGCCTGGCGCGCCGCGGCCGAGACGCTGACCGAGGACGGCCGGTTCGGCATGGGCCTGCCGGCCAACCGCCAGCTCTACACCGACCAGACGGTCTATTCGGTGATGGTCAATGGCGATGCCTCGGAGATCTACAACGAGGACGGAACGCTACGTTTCGACAATCCCGAGACGGCCGAAGCCTACGCGTTCTACGATTCCATGATGGCGTTTTCGCCGCCGGACGCGACATCCTGGACCTGGGGCGAGGCGGAGGCCTGCTTCGCCTCGGGAAGCTGCGGCATGATCATGCAGTTCACCGTGATTTCGACCTACGAGAACCAGGCCGAAGGCGATGCCTCCGATCTTGGCGTCGCCGCCATCCCGACCAAGGACGGTTCGGGCGACAACGCCACCATCGCCTACGCCAACGCGGTGATGCTGCTGTCCGAGGACGAGGCCAAGCGCGAGGCGTCCAAGGAATTCATTCGCTTCCTGCTTCAGCCGGAAAACTACGGCCGCTTCCTGAACATGGAGCCGGGTCTGTTCATGCCGGTCACCGCCGACGGCGCGACGGCGGAGTCGTTTTGGAGCGACCCCATGGTCCAGGAGTATCGCGAGCAGATCGAGACGGTGATCGCCAACGGGCAGAACGGCAGGCTGTTCGGCTTCACCTCGGGCCGCGTCTTCCCGGCGATCGCTGCGATCTCGGCCCAGAACGTGCTCGCCGAAACGCTGCAGAACGTGGTCGTCAGCGGCATGGAACCCGGCGCGGCGGTTGCCGCCGGGCAGGCACGCATGGAAGAGTTGTCACGCTGACACGAAAGGCAGCGCCGTGGCACGCAGCTCGACCCTGGCGTTCGCGTTCGTCGCCCCGGCGCTGCTCTTTCTGGCGGCCATCCTGGCCTGGCCGCTGTTTTCCGCGTTCCTTCTCAGCTTGCAGAATGTGCGCGGCGTCGGCACCACGGGCGACTGGGTCGGGTTCGACAATTACCGCTTCATCCTGACCAGCGAGTCCTTCTGGACGTCCGCACGGCTCAGCCTCGTCTGGGTCGTCGCCAACGCCGTCGTGCAGACGGTCCTGGCGCTCATCGCGGCGCTCATCCTGCATCAGAAGTTTCCCGGCGTGCGCATCGCCCGGACCTGGATCATCCTGACCTGGATCGTGCCGACCATCGTCGTCGTCATGATCTGGCGCTGGTTGTTTTCGACCTCCGGCGGCATCGTCAACCCGCTGTTGATCCAGATCGGCGTTCTCGACCGGCCGGTCGGCTTTTTCGCCACACCGGAGAGCGCGTTGGCGACGCTGGTCTTCATCAATTCCTGGCGCTGGTTTCCGTTCATCGCGCTGATGATGCTGGCCGGCCTGACCCGGATACCGTCGGACCTCTACGAGGCCGCGCGGATCGACGGCGCCGGCGCCTTCAAACGGTTCACCCGCATTACCTGGCCGCTGCTGGCCCCGACGCTGACGGTGCTTCTGGTCATCGGAACGCTGCTGTCGTTCAACGTCTTCGATATCATCTGGCTGATGACCTCGGGCGGCCCGGCGGGCGGCACGCGCACCTTGCCGGTCCTGATCTACGAGACGGCGTTCCGCAGCTATCGCATGAGCGAGGCCGCGACCATCGCCGTTCTGTCGACCCTGCTGCTGATGGCCTTCGCCCTTATCGCCACCCGGTCCCTGGCCCGCGGAGGCGACGAGCGATGAGACGCGGCCGACCATGGACCGCCCTCCTCGTCGCCGGCGTGATCTTCTTGGTCGCGCTGATCGGCCTGCCCTTCTGGTGGGTGGTGACCGGGTCGTTCAAGCTGCCGCAGGAGATCATCGCCCGCGTACCGACGATGATCCCGCAATCGTTCACCCTGCAGCATTACGAAAAGCTCCTGTCCTCGTCGGATTACGGAACCTATCTGGTCAATTCGCTGGTCGTCTCGGGACTGTCCGCGCTGATCACCCTGGTGCTGGCCATCCCCGCCGGCTACGCCTTCTTCCGCCTCGACTTCAGGGGACGGGAGACCTATTACCGGGTCATCCTGCTGGCCTACGCCTTCCCGTCGATCGTCGTGCTGATCCCGTTGTTCGGGATGTTCGCCCGGCTGGGCCTCGTCGATTCGCGGCTGGCGCTGATCATCGTCAACGTCGCCTTCGCCCTGCCCTTCGCGGTCTGGATGCTGCGCTCGTTCTTCGCCTCGATTCCCAGGGAGATCGAGGAGGCCGCGCGGCTCGACGGCGGCCCGCCGCTGAAGGTGCTGTGGCGCATCATGATCCCGCTGACGGCCCCCGGCATCGCGGCCGTCGCGATCTTCGCCTTCGTCACCTCTTGGACCGAATACGTCTTTGCCTCGGTGATGATCCTGTCGGACGCCAAGCGCACCATCCCCGTCGGCTTCTCGGGCATCATCGGTCAGTACCAGGTCGACTGGGGCTTGCTCCTGGCCGGTGCCAGCCTCGCGATCCTGCCGGTGGTTATCGTCTTCGGGCTGATCGGCCGCTGGTTCGTCACCGGGCTGACCGAGGGCGCGGTAAAATGAGTAGCTCCTGGGAGGTCCTTCATGGCCGTCACTGAACTGCGCCATGTCAGCAAGACCTTCGGCGCGGTGCGGGTGATCGAGCCGCTGGACCTGACCGTCGACAGCGGCGAGTTCATGGTCGTCGTCGGACCGTCGGGCTGCGGCAAGTCAACGCTTCTGCGCATGATCGCGGGGCTCGAGACCGTATCGGGCGGCACCATCCATATCGACGGCGTCGACGTGACGGGCAAGGAGCCGGCCGATCGCGGCGTCGCCATGGTGTTCCAGACCTACGCGCTGTACCCGCACATGACCGTGCGCGACAACATGGCTTTCGGGCTGGAAATGGCGGGTGTGCCCAAGGCCGAGCGCGAGACCCTGGTGCGCAGGGCGGCCGCGACCCTTCAGCTCGAGAATTATCTTGACCGCAAGCCCAAGCAGCTGTCGGGCGGCCAGCGTCAGCGCGTGGCCATCGGGCGCACCATCGTGCGCGACCCCAAGGTGTTCCTGTTCGACGAACCGCTGTCCAACCTCGACGCGGAACTGCGCGTGCAGATGCGCCTCGAGATCGCCAGGCTGCACCGCGAGCTGGGCGCAACCATGATCTATGTGACCCACGACCAGGTGGAGGCAATGACTTTGGCGACCCGCATCGTGGTCCTGCGGGGCGGAAGGATCGAACAGGTCGGCGCCCCCGCCGCCCTCTATGGCGATCCCGACAACGTCTTCGTCGCCGGGTTTATCGGGTCGCCGCGCATGAACCTGGTGCCGGCCCGTGTCATCGGTCCGGGCAGCGCGGGGTCCGCACTGGTCGCCGTGCCGGCGCTCGGGCTCGACGGGTTTGCCGTGCCGTTGCGCGACCCCCACGCCCCGCTTCCCGCAGAGGCGATTTTCGGCGTGCGCCCCGAGGATCTGATCGTCAGCGATCCGGAGGAGCCGGCCGACCTCACACTCACCTGCGAGGTGGTCGAGAACCTTGGAAGCAGCGTCTTTCTCTACAACGCGGCCAGCCGCGACGACGCCATCGTCGCCGAACTGCCGCGCGGCGCCCATCCGGCGCGCGGCGACGCGGTCCGCTTCCGCGTTTCGGACGGCACCAGCTATCTGTTCGCCGAAGACGGGGCCCGTCTATAGGAGCGTTTTGAGGTCGGGGCGCCTCGATCACCCGCCTCGCGCCGGACCGGTGGTGCCGCGAATGAGGAGCGTGGTTTCGAGGGCGTGGCTGGTCACCGCGCCATCCCGTTCGATCGCATCGATCAGCGCGTTGGCGGCGGTCACGCCCATGGCGCGAGCCGGCACGTCGACGGTGGTGATTGGCGGGTCGAGCTCGCCCGACAGGTTCAGATTGTCGAAGCCGGTGATCGATATATCGCCGGGAACCGCCAACCCCATGGCCTGAGCCGCGAACAGGGCGCCAAAAGCGATGACATCGTTGCCGCAGATCACCGCCGTCGCCCCGGTCGCCACGATGGCCGGAAAAACCCGGCGCGCCTCGCGGATCGAATAGGGGATTTCGATGATCCGGTCGTCCGGGAGCGCGATGCCATGGTCGGCCAGTCGCTGGCGGGCGCCGCGCACCCGCTCGCGCGCCCTGTCGTTGGTGGCGGTGAGACCGGCCAGAAACGCGATCCGACAATGTCCCAGGGCAACGAGATGGTCGACCAGATCGACCATCGCCACCGCGTTGGAGAACCCCACATCGGCCGCCGGCGCGTCCTCGGTGTGCGTCCAGGTGCACAGATGCCGGACTTCGGAGGACCGCAACTCCTCGAAGACCTCGGGCATGTGGTCGTTGCCGACCAGCATGACCCCCTCCACGCCCCGCTCGATCATCTTGCGCACCAGATGCCGTTCCCCGTCCAGGTCGTAGTTCGAGACGGAGAGAAGCAACGTGTATCCCCGTTCCCGCACCACGCCTTCGAAGGCATTGACGCCCTCGGCGAAGATCGCGTTGTTGAGGGTGGGAATGATCGCGCCGATCACCCTGGTGCGCCGCAGTGCCAGGGCGCGCGCCGCCTCGTGCGGCACATAACCCAGCGTCGCCATCGCCGCCTCCACCCGGGCGCGCACATCCGGGGTGACAAGCTCCGACGCGTTGAGAACGCGCGAGACGCTGGCGGTCGACACCCTCGCCAGCCTGGCCACATCCGCCTGGGTCACCGACCGCCGCATCACATTTTTAGCCTTGGAAGAGAAATTCTATTGATTATTGCCATTGAATGCGCTTACCGTCACGATGTAAGCGCATACATAAGCGCATTTCGCAGGGGGAGGGAAGACCGTTTGACCTCGGCTTCCGACAGGATTGGGCAGCCAAGGGCGCTGCCGGTGCCGCGTAGGACGCTGATCGGCGTGGCCACCGTGGTCGCCGTGCTCTTTCTTTGGTTCCTGCTGACCTCCGCGACAGGCACGATCGACCCCAACCGCTTTCCCTCGCCGCCGCAATTCCTCGCCGCCCTGCAGCAGATGACGACCGTCGGCTATGCCGGCGGAACGCTGATCAGCCACACGCTGCAAAGCCTGTGGCTGGTGGTGACCGGTTTCCTGGTGGCCGTCGCGGTCGGCGTCCCGCTCGGCTTCGCCATGGGCTACGACAAGCGGATCGAAGCCTTCTTCAACCCGATCTTTCTGCTGCTGCGGCCCATACCGCCGCTGGCGTGGATTCCGCTGGCGATCGTCTGGCTGGGTTTGACCGACGCCTCCAAGATGATGGTCATCTTCGTGTCCGCCTTCGTGCCCTCGGTGATCAACACCTTTACCGGCGTGCGCAACGTCGACAGGACCCTGGTCGAGGCGGCGCGGGTACATGGCGCCGGGCGGGAGCGGCTGTTGGGCGAGGTCTATCTGCCCGCCGCCCTGCCGATGATCTTCACCGGCCTGCGGCTGTCGCTGCAGGCATCGTGGACCACGCTGGTCGCGGCGGAGCTGGTCGGGGCGTTCCTGGGTCTCGGGCGGGTTTTGTCGATCGCCTATCGCGACATCAACACGGCCATGATCCTGGTCGCCATGATCGCCATCGCCATCGCCGGCGCATTGACCACAAAGCTGCTGGCGGCGGCCGAGCGGCGCGTGATCCGCTGGAGAACGCTGTGACGGCGCGGCTTTGGCCCTATTCCGTGGCCGGTCTGGTCCTGTTCTTCGGGATCTGGCAGGGCGTCGTCGCTGTCGGGTTGGTGTCGCCTTTCGCCCTGCCCTCGCCGATCGAGGTGGGCGAGCGCATGTGGACGATGATGAACCGGCCCTTCGCGGGGTTCCTGCTGCAGGAGCATCTGGCGTCCAGCTTCATGCGGTTCTTCTACGGCTTCGCGCTGGCCGCCATCATCGGCGTGCCGGTCGGGCTGATGATGGGGCGCTTCCGGCTGTTCGAGGAAATCTTCACGCCGCTGTTCGAGGGATACCGGTATGTGGCGCCGCTGGCCTGGGTGCCCTTCGCGGCCCTGTGGTTCGGCACGGGCATCGGCGGCCCGATCATGGTCATCTTCACCGGCGCCTTCGCGCCCTGCGTGATCAACGCCTACCGCGGCGCGCAACTGGTCGACCGCCACCTGATCGAAGCGGCGCAGACCCATGGCGCCGGCGAGTTCCGGATCGCCCGCGAGGTACTGATGCCGGGCGCCCTGCCCTCCATCGTCGCCGGCCTCAGGATCTCGGCCGGCCTGGGCTGGCAAAGCCTGATCGGGGCGGAGCTGATCGTCGTGTCGTCGGGCATCGGCTACGTCATGGTGCAGGGCCAGAGCAATCTCAGCCCCTCCACCGTCATGTCGGCGATGATCGTCATCGGGCTCACCGGCCTTGCCATCGACTACATCCTGCGGTTTGTCGAGGCTCGGGTCCGGGCGAAATGGGGGGGTGCATGAGCGATATCCGTTTCGAGGGCGTGACCAAGGTGTTCAACCGCGGCGGCGTGCCGTTCACGGCCATCGGCGGGATCGATTTCCATGTCCAGGACAAGGAATTCATCTCGGTGGTTGGCCCGTCGGGCTGCGGCAAGACCACGCTGATGCGCATGGTCGCCGGCCTGGACCAGCCGACCGACGGCCAGGTGACCGTTGCCGGCAAGGCCGTCAAGGGACCAGGCCCGGAGCGCGCCGTGGTGTTCCAGCAGTTCGCCCTGTTTCCGTGGAAGACCGTGCGCGAGAACATCGTTTTCGGCATGCGCTCCAAGGGCGCGTCGCGCGCCGACCGCGACGCCGCGACCGCCCGCTATCTCAAGCTGATGAAGATGGAGGGAACCGAGGACAGCTACCCGCACCAGCTTTCCGGCGGCATGCAGCAGCGGGTGGCCATCGCCCGGTCCTATGCCATCGATCCCGGCGTGCTGCTGATGGATGAGCCGTTCGGCGCCCTCGACGCCCAGACCCGCACCGTCATGCAGGAAGAGCTGGTGCGGCTGGCGCGGGTGAACCCGCGCACGGTCCTGTTCATCACCCATTCGGTGGAGGAAGCGGTCTATCTGGCCGACCGGGTGATCGTCATGGGCCGCAATCCCGGCCGCATTCGGGAAGTGATCGACATCGCCGACACGCGGGCCACCGAACAATGGGCCGATCATCCGATCGACGATGTCATGGAGATGCCCTCTTTCACGCATCTGCGTGGACAGGTGTGGCGCCTGCTCCGCGAAGAGATGGGCGGAGATCGATAACGTGTTGAAACCAGGGAGGACGTAACGGTGAAATTCAAGTCTTTGATCCTTGCGGCGGCGACCGCCACCGCACTCAGCGGACCGGCGCTGGCCGCCGATGAAATCGGTGTCAGCTACCAGCCGGCGCTGTATTGGGCCCTGCCCTTCTACATCGCCGACCAGAAAGGCTGGTGGGAGGAAATCGGTCTCGATCCCAACTACACGACCTTCCCGTCGGGGGCCCCGCAGGTGGCGGCGGCGGCATCGGCGTCCTGGGACGTCGGCGGCACCGGCTCGGCGCCCGCGGTTCTGGGCGCGGCGCGGTTCGACATCATCACCATCGGCGTGACCAACAACGAAAGCGCCGGCAACGCCATGATGGCGCGCGGCGACGAGATCGAGGCGATCCGGGCCGACCCGTCGATCCTGAAGGGCCAGCAGCTTCTGGTGACCACCAACTCCACCGGCGAATACGCCTCGGCGGCGTGTATCGAGAGCTTCGGCCTGACCTACCCGGACGATCTGGAGGTGGTGAACCTGAACCAGGGCGAGATCATCTCCGCCTTCGCGACGGGGACCGGCATGCTTGCCGGGTTGTGGGCCCCCAACATCTATACCCTGGAGTCCCGGACGGGCGCCCAGCTTCTGTGTTCCGGGCAGGACGCCGGCGCGATCGTTCCCGGGGCGCTGATCGCCCGCCGCGAATACGCCGAAGCCAACCCGGAAATGGTGGCGAAGTTCCTGGCCGTGTTCCTGCGCGGCGTCAACTACATCCGCGCCAACAACGACGAGTCGGTGGCGATGATGGCCGACTTTTATGCCCTGACCGGGGTCGAACTGCCGGAGGAATTCCTGCAGCGCGAGATCGATACCCGCCCCATGTTCAGCCTGTCGGAGCAGCTTGAGATCATGGACGCCTCGGCCGGCCAGTCGACGGTCGAGGAGTGGTTCGGCGGTCTTGGCGGTTACATGACCTCGACGGGGACGCTGACCGAAATGCTGGAGCCCTCCAGCTTCGTCGACCCGACCTACATGCAGCTTGTGGCGGACACACCCGAGTTGGCCGACTTCGCCAACAGGTCCGACTGATCGAAGGGGACCGACCCGGGTCGGATCGGACCCGGGTCGGTCCCGCCCTCTAAGACGGATTGGCGGTCCGTGCCCGACCGTGGGCCAGCACGGTTGTCAAAAAAAGAAGCGGAGCCATCGCACGATGGAATATTTGAAGAAGGCCTCCAAGACGGCGTCCACCGGCGAACAGGACGTTCGCGCGACGGTGCAGGCTATTCTGGACGAAATCGAAGCGGGCGGAGACGACGCCGCCAGAGCCTGTGCCCGCAAGTTCGACAAGTGGGACGGGGACATCGTCGTGACGGCCGAGGACCGCGCCGGGGCGGCCGGCAAGGTCAGCCAGAAGCTGAAGGACGACATCCGCTTCGCCCATGACAATGTGCGTCGCTTCGCCGAGGCCCAGCGCGCGTCGCTGACCGACACCGAAATCGAAATCATTCCCGGCCTGGTCGCCGGACAGAAACAGATCCCCGTTTCGGCCGCCGGCTGCTATGCGCCCGGCGGGCGGTATTCGCACGTCGCCTCGGCCATCATGACGGTGACCACGGCCAAGGTCGCCGGCGTCGGCCATGTCACGGCCTGCTCGCCGCCGCGCCCCGACATCGGCATGAACCCGGCGGTTCTATATGCGTTGGATATCTGCGGCGCCGACACGATCCTGAACCTGGGCGGGGTGCAGGGCATCGCCGCCATGGCCTTCGGCCTGTTCGGCGCGCCGCCGGCGCGGGTGCTGACGGGTCCCGGGAACCAGTTCGTCGCCGAGGCCAAGCGCATTCTCTATGGCCGCGTCGGCATCGACATGTTCGCCGGCCCGACCGAAAGCATGGTGATCGCCGACGCCACGGCCGATCCCGAAATCGTCGCCGCCGATCTGGTCGGCCAGGCCGAGCATGGCTACAACTCGCCCGTCTGGCTGATCTCCACGGACCGCGCGCTGGCGGAAAAGGTGGCGGATCTGATCCCCGGCATGATCGCGGCCTTGCCCGAACTCAACAGCGTCAACGCCGCCGATGCCTGGCGGGACTATGGCGAGATCATGCTGTGCGAGAGCCGGGAAGAAGCGGCGCGTGTTTCCGACGACTACGCGTCGGAACATCTCCAGGTGCAGGCCGAGGATCTCGACTGGTGGCTGGCCAACCTCCGCAACTACGGCTCGCTGTTCCTGGGGGAGGAAACCACGGTCGCCTATGGCGACAAGGTTTCGGGCCCCAATCACGTGCTGCCGACCAAGGGCGCGGCGCATTACACCGGCGGGCTGTCGGTGGGCAAGTTCATCAAGACGGTGACCTGGCAACGCTCGACCCGCGCCGCCAACCGCGATATCGGCCGGGCCTGTGCGCGCATCTCCCGCCTCGAAGGCATGGAAGGCCACGCCCGCACCGCCGACGTGCGGCTGGCCAAGTATTTCCCCGGTGAGAACTTTGACCTCTCCGTCGCCGACTGACACCGATCTGTTTTCGCTGGAGGGGCGGGTCGCGGTCGTCACCGGGGCCTCGTCGGGCATCGGCCGAAGGTTGGCGCAAGGGTTGCGCGCGGCCGGCGCCGACGTCGTCGCCGTGGCTCGCCGCAGGGATGCCCTGGACCGTCTGTCGTCGGAATGCGGCACCGCATCCGTCGTCGCCGACCTGCAGGAGATCACGGATTTCGACCGCTTCGCCGAAAGCCTTTCCGCCGCCTTCGGCACCCCGACGATCCTGGTCAACGCGGCCGGCGTCAATTTCCGGGAGCCGGCCGCCGCCATCTCCCTGGAAAGCTGGAACGCCACGCTCCACCTCAATCTATCGGTGCCATTCTTCCTGGCCCGCGCGTTGGTCCCGGCGATGATCGGCGATGCCGGACCGGGCGGTGCCATCCTCAACATTGCCTCGCTTCAGTCCGAACGGGCCTTTCCCAACGGCATGGCCTATGGCGCTTCCAAGGGCGGCATCGCGCAGGTGACGCGTGCCATGGCCGAGGCCTGGTCGGGCCAGGGCGTCACCGTCAACGCCATCGCCCCCGGGTTCTTCCCGACGGAACTGACCGGACCGGTCTTCGCCGACCCCGAACGGGCGGCCCGCAACGCCGCCCAGACCTGCATCGGCCGCAACGGCGATCTGGACGATTTGGTCGGACCGGCCGTTTTCCTGTGTTCCCGGGCCGCCGCCTACGTCACCGGCCAGATCCTCTATGTCGACGGGGGATACACGGCCAAATGAAGGCGCTTGTCTATACATCCCCGGAAACGATCGTCCTCCAGGACGTCGATACACCGACGGCGGCGGCCGGCGAACGCCTGGTGCGGGTCGAGGCGGTGGGCATCTGCGGCTCGGACATGCACGCCTATCTCGGCCACGATCCGCGGCGTCCGGCACCCCTGATCCTGGGTCACGAGGCGGCCGGCGTGATTGAGGACGGCACCAGGGCCGGCCGGCGGGTGACGGTCAATCCCCTGGTCACCTGCGGCCGGTGCGCCTATTGCCGGGAGGGTCGCGACAATCTGTGTCCCGACCGCCAGATCATCTCGATGCCGCCGCGCGAGGGCGCCTTTGCCGAGGCGGTCGCGATGCCCGAGCGCAATCTGATCGACGTGCCCGAGGGCGTTCCGCTGTCGCGCGCCGCGCTTGTCGAGCCGCTGGCCTGCGGCTGGCACGCGGTGCGGCTCGCGTCGGCCGCCCTTGTCCGTCCGCTGCGGGACGCGCGTTGCCTGGTGCTGGGCGGCGGCGCGATCGGTCTCGGCGCGGCGCTGGCGCTCGCCGCCAACGGGGCCCGTGACATCCGCCTCATCGAACCCAATCCCCGGCGCGGGGCGCGCATCGCCAAGGCCGGTCCGTTTTGCTTGCCCGACCCGGCCGCGCCGCCCGCGCCCGCCGATCTGGTGATCGACGGGGTGGGAATGACGGCCACGCGGGCGACCGCCTTCGCCAGCGTCGCGCCCGGCGGCGTGATCCTGCATATCGGGCTGGGCGACGCCGAGGGCGGCGTCGACGCCCGCCGCGCGACGCTGCAGGAAATCACGTTCATCGGCACCTACACCTATACGGCGGCCGACTTCCGGGAGACGGCGGACGCGGTCTTCGACGGCCGGCTGGGACCCCTCGATTGGGCCGAGTCCCGGCCGCTCGCCGAGGGACCGGAAGCGTTCCGCGACCTGCGCCGGAACCGCGTGGCGGCGCCAAAGATCATTCTACACCCCTGAAGGAGAGGCCAATGCACCATCCACAGCTGCTCGTCCACGACAACAAGGACAATGTCGGCGTTGTCGTTGTCGAGGGACTGACAGCGGGAACCGACATGCTGTGTGTCGTCACCGCCGACAATTCGGACTTCCGCCTCGTGGCCCATGCGGACATCCCGATCGGCCACAAGGTCGCCCTGACCGATCTGAAGAAGGGCGACACCGTCATCAAGTACGGCGAGGATATCGGCAAGATGGTGGGCGACGCGCCCAAGGGCCATCACGTGCATGTGCAAAACCTGAAAACGAAGCGGTGGTGAGGCGATCATGGCAACGAGCGGAAGCAACGCAACGATCTCGGCCTGGCGGCGGGAGAATGGGCGCGTCGGCGTGCGCAATCACGTCGTGATCCTGCCGGTCGACGACATCTCCAACGCCGCGTGCGAGGCGGTGGCGAACAACGTGAAGGGGACGATGGCCCTGCCCCACGCCTATGGACGGCTGCAGTTCGGCGAGGATCTCGACCTGCATTTCCGGACCATGATCGGCACCGGATCGAACCCCAACGTGGCCGCCGTGGTGGTGATCGGCATCGAGCCGGAATGGACCGAGGTGATCGCCGACGGGATCGCCAAGACCGGCAAGCCGGTCGCCGCGTTCTCGATCGAGCAGAAGGGCGATTTCGAGACCATCCGGCAGGCAAGCTGGAAGGCCAAGGAGTTCGTCCACTGGGCGACCGAATTGCAGAAGGAAAGCTGTCCGGTGTCGGACCTTTGGGTGTCGACCAAGTGCGGCGAGAGCGACACGACCACCGGCCTCAGCTCCTGCCCCACAGTGGGCAACATGTACGACAAGCTGATCCCCCAAGGCATTTACGGCGTGTTCGGCGAAACCTCGGAGATCACCGGCGCCGAGCACATCTGCGCCGCCCGCGCGGCCAATCCGCAAGCGGGCGAGAAGTTCATGAAGATCTTCCAGGCCTATCAGGACGAGGTGATCGAACCCTTCAAGACCTCCGACCTGTCCGATAGCCAGCCGACCAAGGGCAATATCCTGGGCGGCCTGTCGACCATCGAGGAAAAGGCGCTGGGCAACCTGGAGAAGATCGGCCGCGAGTGCCGCTACATCGACGCCCTGGGCCCGGCCGAGGCCCCGGCCAAGGGGCCGGGCCTGTACTACATGGACACCTCCTCGGCGGCGGCGGAATGCGTGACGCTGATGGCGGCCGCCGGCTACGTCATCCATACCTTCCCCACCGGCCAGGGCAATGTGGTCGGCAACCCGATCGTTCCGGTAATCAAGATCTCGGGCAATCCGCGCACGCTGCGGACCATGGCCGAGCATATCGATCTGGACGTTACGGGCGTGTTGACCCGCGAGATGACCATCGACCAGGCGGGCGACGCGCTGATCGACATGATCCGGCGCACCGCCAACGGCCGGCACACCGCCGCCGAGGCGCTGGGCCATCGCGAGTTCGTCATGACCAAGCTCTATCGGTCCGCCTGACCGGCCCGACGCCGGCCGTTTCGTCCGCTACATGCCGCGGCCGAAACGGTCGGTCGGCCGGCGATGGGCAGCTCGGCGGCGTCGCGCGGGTACGGGGCGATGCGATCGAGCGGCACATCTTCCGCGACCCCGCGGACGACGGATCATTCGGCCAGAAGATGCGACCCGCGCAACAGCGGCCGAGGCTCGATCACATGGGTTTCGAACGGCACGGCGGCCGTGCCGTTCAGCCGGTTGATCATCACGTCCGTCAGCAGCTTGGCGACATAGGCGTCCTCGGTCGAAAAGGTCGACAAGGGCGGCGCTGCGTGTTCGGAGCCCGGGAAGTTCTGGCCGCCAAAGACCGCCGCGTCCCGCCCCAACAAGACGCCATGCCGGGTGGCGGCGCGGTACAGACCGAAGGCCAGCGAATCCTGGATGCAGGCGATGGCCTGCCGCGACCGGGCGGCGAACAGATGGTCGCCGATGGCCTCGCCGGCCTCCTCGGTGATCTCCGCCCTGAACACTTCCGGCTTGGGCAGATCCAGGCGTCTGGCCTCTTCCACAGCGCCGGCCAGATAGTTGTCGGCGAACCGCAGACCCTCTGGGGCCGAGATGATGCGCAGATTATCCGGCCGCGACTGGGCCAGCGCGCGCACCGCGATGGTTCCGGCCTTGGCGTAGTCGATTTCAACCCAGGGGTGCCGGTCGGGCCAGTCGGTCCGGCCAAAGGTAATAAAGGGAAACCCTATGTCCAGAAGGTAGCGGACCCGTTCATCGTTGACCCGCGTCCGCCCCAGCACCACCGCGTCGGCCAACCGGTCATCCACGATGGTCCTGACGATATCGGCCTCCTCGTCCCGCCGCTGCGCGGCGAACACCGCCAGGGTGAGCCCCAGATCGCGCAGCCGCTGCTCCAGCGTCGCCAGCAGTTCCAGAAATATCGGGCTGGCGAACCGCTGCTGCGGCGGCGACAGCAGCACCGCGACACGGCCCGTCTTGCCGCCGCGCAGCGCGCGGGCCGCAGCGTTGGGCCGATAGTGCAGTTCGTCGGCCAGCTTGCGCACCGCGTCGGTCGTGTCCGGTTTGACCCGAGGATCGTTCCGCAGCGCGCGCGATACGGTGGACACATCCATACCAAGCTGCTCGGCGATCTGTTTGAGACCCACCCGTTTTCGCATTGAAACCTCGTCTCCCGCATATGGTGGGTTGCTTGGCGACGTGACGGTCCTGATCCCGAAACACCCGACTCTAGCTCAAGCTCCCCCGATATCCAAACGTTTGTATTGACCTGTTTCCTGGAATCGGCTTCACTCAATCGCACTTTGGGAGGGTTTTTGCATCAATGATCAAGCTTGTGGCCCTGGTCAAACGAAAGGATGGCCTTTCCCAGGACGGGTTCCGCGAGTACTGGGTCGAAAAGCACGCGCCATTGGCCCGCCGGATCCCCGGCATGCGCGGCTATCGGATCAACCTGGCGCAGGATCCGGGCACCCTGCCGCCCGCGCCTTATGACGGATCGGCCGAAATCTGGTTCGACGACCGAGCCGCCATGGACACGGGGCTCGGGTCGCGCCAGGGCGATATCGCCGGCGCCGATACCCAGAACTTCGCCGACAGCGTGACCTTTCTCGTCACCGAAGAACACGTCATCCTTGGCGGGGATCGGTAGGGCATCATGGCCGCCGCAATGTTCCCCGTCCCCACCCGCCATGGCGGCAAGGTCTATGTCGTCACCGGTGGCGCCGAGGGAATCGGCCGCGCCTGCGCCCAGCGGTTCGCGGCGGAAGGCGCGCAGGTGATGATCGCCGATATCAATCGGGACGGCCAGGCCGTGGCCGACGCCCTCGGCGGCGCGTTCTGTCATTGCGACATGTCGGATCCCGACGCGGTGAATCGCCTGGCGGCCGCCACCGTCGACCGTTTCGGTCGCATCGACATCTGGCACAACAACGCGTTCACAGCCGTTTTCAAACCGATCCATGAACAGACGCTGGAGGAATTCGACCGCATCACCGGTGTCGGCATCCGGGGATATTGGATGGGGGCGAAGGTCGCGGTCGAGCAGATGCGGGCCCAGGGCGGCAAGGGCGTGATCGTCAACACCGCGTCGGTGCAAAGCTTCGTGGGCGAAAAGGGGTTTTCGGCCTATCAGGCGACCAAGGGCGCGGTGCTGGGACTGACCCGGTCCCTGGCGGTCGACCACGCGCCCCACATCCGCGCCGTGGCCATCGCGCCGGGCCTGGTCAACACCCGGGCGGTCGCCGGCATCCCCGATGAGGTGATGGACGAGGTGCTCGCCGGAATTCCCGCCGGCCGGGGCGCTGAACCCGAGGAAGTGGCGGCCCTGGCCGCGTTCGTCGCCTCGGACGAGGCCGACTACATGTCCGGCACGGCGGTGATCCTGGACGGCGCGTATCTGGCTATAGGATGACCCGGCGATGATTCCAGTCTTCCAGGACGAGGGCGGCGCCCTGACCTGCCGGTTCGGCGGCGAGACCATCCGCGTGGAGCCCTGGGGGCCCAGCGCGCTGCGGGTTCGGGCGCGGCCGGGTCTGGACGTCGTCGACCCCCATGTAAACGCTCTGCTGCCTGTCGCGCCCGCCAAAGCGGCCAGCGTCGACATCGCCGAGACAAGGGCGACGCTGACCCATGGAGGCATCCGGGCCGAGCTTGCCATCGTCGACCGTTACGGGGCCGACGTGAAACGCGAGGTCGTCATCCGTTTTGTGCGAACCGACACCGGGGAGGAACTGGTGTCGGAGATGCGGCCCCACTTCGCCGGCCCGAAGACCCGCAACTTCAAGGCGCTGGCATCGGGATCTTGGAAACTGGAGGCGCATTTCACCGCCTATGACGGCGAAAGCCTGCACGGTTTGGGTCAGCCGCAGCACGGCAAGATGGATCTCAAGGGCGTGTCCACGACGCTGCTGCAGCAGAACGCCCACGCCGTCATTCCGTTCGTGGTCTCGTCGCGCGGCTATGGCTTTCTGTGGAACAACCCGGCCACCGGCCGGGCCGAGTTCGCCACCAACATCACCCGGTGGACGGCCGACGCCACATGCGGTCTGGACTATTGGATCGTCGCCGGCGACACCCCCCGCGACATCGTGCGGGCCTATGCCGGGGCGACGGGATACTCCCCCGCCCTTCCCGACTGGGCGCTGGGGTTCTGGCAATGCAAGCTGCGCTACCGCACCCAGGACGAGCTGCTGGAGGTCGCCCGCGAATACCGCCGCCGTGGCCTGCCCCTGTCGTGCATCGTGATCGACTTCTTCCACTGGACCCGGCAGGGCGAATGGAAGTTCGACCCCAGGGACTGGCCCGATCCCGAGGGCTTGGTCGCGGACCTGCGCGACATGGGGATCGAGGCGATGGTGTCGATCTGGCCGACCGTTTCGGCATCGTCGGAGAACTACCGGACGATGGTCGAGGCTGGATACCTGCTGACCACCGAGCGCGGCGTTCCGGCGGTCATCCCGTTTCCCGACAAGGACCCGTTTGGCGCCGGCTTCTTCACCTACTACGATGCCTTTAACGCCAGGGCGCGGGATTTCCATTGGGAGATCGTCAACCGGAACTATGTGGCCAAGGGGTTCCATCATTTCTGGCTGGACGCCTGCGAGCCGGAAATGCGCCCGGCCCATCCCGAGCATGTGCGGACGGCCCTGGGCAACGGCGCGGAGATGCTGTGCGCCTATCCGCTGCTGCACGAACAGCGGTATCGGGAGGGCCTGGCCGCGGAAGAACGCGACGGGGTTCTGCTCTGCCGGTCGGCCTGGGCCGGCTCCCAGCGTCACGGCGTGATCCTGTGGTCGGGCGATGTGTGGTCGACGTGGGAGTATTTCCGGGCCCAGATCCCCGCCGGACTACATGCCGGAATGGCCGGCATGGGCTGGTGGACTACGGACATCGGCGGCTTTTACGACGGCCATGGCGGATCGGCGGCCTTCCGCGAGCTGCTGGTGCGCTGGTTCGAGTTCGGGGTGTTCTCGCCGATCTGCCGGCTGCACGGGTTTCGCGTGCCCGAAGGCGTTCCGGTGCCCCGGGACGGCGAGCCGGTCAGCTACGGCCAGGACACTTTCAACATCTTCACGTCGTCGGGCGGGCCGAACGAGGTGTGGTCCTATGGCGAGCAGGTCGAGAGGACCCTGACCGAGCTTCTGCGCGTCCGCGAGGCGCTGCGGCCCTACCTGGAAACAGCCTTCGCCGACTATGCTAGGATCGGCGACCCTGTCATGGCGCCGCTGTTCTATCACTTTCCCAACCAGCGCGCGCTCCATGCCGAGGGCCGGATGTACATGCTCGGGCCCGATCTTCTGGTCGCCCCCGTTCTCGATCCGGATGTCCGCGCCATGCGGGTCGCGCTGCCCGAGGACGAGGACTGGGTTCATGTCTGGACCGGGACGCGGTTTGCCGGCGGCACCACAGCCGATGTCGACTGCCCGCACGGTCAGTGTCCGGTCTTTGTCCGTGCCGGAAAAGCCGGCGCGTTCACCGAGGCCTTTCCCGCTCTGTCCGGATGACCGGGGAAGGCTTCGATAAGCGATCACCGAAAGAAAACCAGCAGGAGGTCAACCGATGAGAACACTGATCATAAGCCTGATGAGCGCAGGCCTTTTGTCGACCGCGGCGTGGGCCCAGGACGTCACCCTGACCCTATGGTCCGAACAGGGCGCGGAGGGCGTGGAAGGCACCTTCGCCACCGAGTTCAGCGCCATGGACAACGGCATCACCGTCGAAATCCGCCAGGTGCGGTTCGACGACCTCGTGACCGAGACGCTGCGCGCCTTCGCCACCGGAACCAATCCCGACATCATCGGCATCGACAACCCCGACCACGCCGCGTTCGCCGCCAGGGGCGCCTTTCTGGACCTGACCGACAGGATCGCCGCCTCCGACCAGATCGATCTGGACAATTACTTCGACGGTCCGCGCAGCAGCTTCACCTGGGACGGCGGCGTGTACGGCATTCCCCGCGCGTCGAACACCATCGCGCTCTATTACAACAAGGACCTGTTCCGCGCCGCCGGTCTCGATCCCGACAGCCCGCCGGAAACCTGGGACGAGCTGTACGAGGCGGCCAAGACGCTGACCGATCCAGCCAACGATGTCTACGGTATCGCCTTTTCGGCCAAGGCTTCCGAGGAAGGCACATTCCAGTTCCTGCCGTGGCTGCAGATGACCGGCGGCAGCTTCGAAAAGGTCAACGGCGACGGCGCGGCGGCGGCCCTCGATTTCTGGAAGTCCCTGTTCGACGAGGGTCTGACCAGCCCCGACACGCTGACCCGCGGGCAGTGGGATTCGACCGGGACCTTCAATGGCGGCAACGCCGCGATGGTGATTTCCGGGCCCTGGGAACTGGGCCGCATGGCCGAAGACGCCGACTTCGACTGGGGTGTTACCCTGCTGCCGGTGCCCGAGCCGGGGGCGCCACGTGCCTCCGCCCTGGGCGACTTCAACCTCGCCATCTTCGCCAACACCGAGCATCCCGACGAGGCGTTCCAACTGCTCGAATATATCGACAGCCAGGCCGATCGGGTGTGGCCGGAGTTCACGCGCATGCCGTCGCGCAAGGACATCCCGCTTGCCGAAACCGGCAATCCGAAGATCGACGCCGCCGCGCCGGTCTTCGTCGAACAGCTTCAGTATGCCCGCAACCGTGGACCGCATCCGGAATGGCCCCGGATCAGCAAGGCCATTCAAGACGCCATTCAGTCGGCCTTGACCGGGCAGAAGTCTTCGCAGCAAGCTTTGGACGATGCTCAGGCGGTGATCGACGGCATCTTGAACTGACCTGATCGACCAGCCCCAGGGGCGGCCCGGCGCGCAGGACCGGGCCGCCGACCGAAGCGTCAGCAGGAGACCAGCACATGCCGCGCGTCATCAGAAGCTTTCGCGACGGATTGGGCTTCGACGGGCTGCTGATATGCGCGGCTTTGGTCTATCTGCTGGCCTTTGCCGGGCTGCCGCTGATCTACAACATCATCATCAGCTTCCAGCGCGTTGATGTCTTTAGCCTGGGAACCCTGTTTCATCCCGGCGCGGGGTGGGACAACTACCGCAGCATCTTCAACGACCCGCTGGCGTGGCGGGTGCTGGTCAACACGGTCGTGTTCACCGTCGCGTCGGTCTTTTTCCAGTTCACCCTCGGCTTCGCCTTTGCCCTTTTCTTCAATCAGAAATTTCCCGGCGCCGCGTGGTTCCGAGGCCTGTTCCTGGCGGGGTGGGTGATGCCGGGCCTTGTCGTCGGCGTGTTGTGGAACTGGCTTCTGTCCGGCGATTTCGGGGTCATCAACTATCTTCTCATGAGCCTTGGCATCATCACCGAACCGATCTTCTGGCGTTCGGACGTCGACTACGCGCTGATCTCCGTCATCCTGGCCAACATCTGGTACGGCATGCCGTTCAACATGATCCTGCTGTCGGTCGGTCTGGCGGCCATCCCAGAGGACCTTTACGAGGCGGCCGAGCTCGACGGCGCCACCGTGTTTCAGCGGTTTTGGACCATCACCCTGCCGATGATGCGCTCGACCATCGGCGCCGTCCTGGCGCTCGGCATCATTTTCACGCTGCAGCAGTTCGATCTGTTCGCGGCGATCACCTCGGGCGGGCCGGCGGGATCGTCGACGGTGGCGCAATATTGGTCCTGGCAACTCAGCTTCCGGGAATTCGACTTCGGCCGCGGCGCCGTGATCTCGGTCATCATGATCCTGGTGGTGCTGGGCGTTTCCCTGATCTATGTGCGCTCGACCCGGGCGGAAACACGCCTATGACTTCGACCTTTAAGAACCGGGTGCTGGTGCTGATCGCCCTCGTCCTGGCGATCGTCTACCTGTTTCCGCTGTACTGGATGTACGTCACCAGCCTGAAGACCGGCTCGTCGATTTTCGCGGTTCCTCCCGAATTCCTGCCCGGCCGGCCGCAATGGCAGATCTACCCTGAAATCTGGGCGACGTCGGATATCGTCCGGTATCTGTGGAACAGCATGCTCATCGCCTCCGGCGTCACCCTGGTCACCGCGCTGTTCGGCGCCGGCGCAGCCTATGTCCTGGCCCGCTACCGCAATCTGTGGATCGATGCCGCGCTGTTTCTGGTGCTGATGCTTCAGGTTCTGCCGCCCAGCCTGATGGTCACCCCGATCTTTGTCGCCTTTTCGTCCATCGGGCTGCTGGACACCCCCCGGTTCGCGGCGATCCTCGCGATCTCGGCCAAGACCATGCCGTTCTTCGTCATCCTGTGCCGCGCCGCCTTCATGACCATCCCCCGGGAGCTCGAGGAAGCGGCGCTGGTCGACGGCAACTCGCGCGGCGGTGCGTTCTTCATGGTGGTGTTGCCGCTGGCCCGCAACGGCATCCTGGTCGCGGCGATCCTGATCTTCATGCAGGGCTTTGGCGAATATGTGTATTCGGCGTCGCTGATCGCCGACAACCGGTTGCAGCCCGCCTCCATCGGGATGACCAATTTCCTGCAGCCCAACGTCGTCAACTGGAACGGCATCATGGCCTTTGCCGCCACCTACGTGACCCCGATCCTGGCCGCCTTTGTGCTGCTGCAGCGCCATATCGTCAGCGGTCTGACGTCGGGAGCCCTGAAATGACCGAAGCCACGCAGATCGAGCTTGTCGATGTCGACAAGCACTATGGCAGCTTCCACGCCCTGAAGAACATCAATCTGGCCATTCCAAAGGGCCAGTTCGTCGCCCTGGTCGGCCCGTCGGGATGCGGCAAATCCACCCTGCTGCGGGCGATCGCCGGGCTGGAAAGCATCACCGCCGGCACCCTACGGATCGCCGGCGACGTGGTCAACGACCTGCCGCCCCGCAAGCGCGATCTGGCCATGGTGTTCCAGTCCTATGCGCTGTATCCGCACATGACTGTGCGCGACAACCTGACCTACGCGCTGCGGTTGAAGCGGGTGCCCAAGAGCGAACGACGCCGCAAGGCCGACGAGGTCGCCGCCATCATCGGTCTGGGCGACCTGCTGGACCGATACCCCAAGGAGCTGTCGGGCGGGCAGCGCCAGCGCGTGGCCATGGGAAGGGCGATCATCCGCGAGCCAAAGGCCTTTCTGTTCGACGAGCCGCTGTCCAACCTCGATGCCTCCCTGCGGGTGCGCATGCGCAAGGAAATCCGGACCCTGCACGACCGGATCGGATCGACCTCGGTCTATGTCACCCACGACCAGATCGAGGCGATGACCATGGCCGACCATGTGGTGGTACTGCGGGCCGGCGTGATCGAACAGCAGGGCGCGCCGCTGGAGCTTTACAGATCGCCGACCAACCGCTTCGTCGCCGGGTTCATCGGCTCGCCGGCCATGAATTTCGCGCCCGGAATCGTGGCTGAAGACGGCACCACCCTGATCCTGGAAACGTCCGACCGGACCGCGCTGACCACGGACCTGACGATGACGCCGGGCCGCAGGGTGGTCGCCGGTCTGCGACCCGAACACATCGAGCTGACCGGCCCGGACGCGGCGGAATCGGCGCGGATGCGCATCGGCGCGGTGGAGGCGACGGGATCGGCGACCTATCTCTTCTCCGACGGCGACCCGGAGATCATCGTGGTCACCGATGGCGCCAGTCCGCACCGGCCGGGCGACGACGTCGGCATCCGGATCGCGCCCGGATCGGTACATTTGTTCGATCCAGAGACCGGCATGTCGCTGCGGTCAGTCGCGGCGGCCGCCCGGTAACGTCGACCTAACCCGATACAGCGAGGTGGTGGCGGTGATGAAGACATCGCGCAAATCCGCGCCGCCGAACTCCAGATTGGTCACCATTTCCGGCACCGGCACATGGGCGATCCGTGTGCCGTCGTCGGCGTAGACATAGACACCGTCGCCGCCGGCCACCCACAGGTTCCCGGCCGCATCGACGCGCATGCCGTCGGGCACGCCTACGGGCATGACGGCGAAATCGTGCATCGCCGAAACCCGCCAGCCCGGCCCCACATCGGCAGCGACGATTTTATGGTGCTCCTCGGAAGAATCGCTGACATAAAGGGTCTGTTCGTCCGGCGACAGGCACAGCCCGTTGGGACGGTACACGGTGGTCACGATGGCTTCCGGCGTGTCGGGATCGTCGCCGACCTTCCACACATAGCAGCCCGGCAGTTCCATGGCCTGCTGGTAGCCGAACAGCTGTCCTTCCTCCGCCCGCACCCCGAACGGCGGGTCGGTGAACAGGATGGTGCCGTCACTGGCGCAGATCACGTCGTTGGTGGAGTTGAGCACGCGGTTCCCAAGCGCGCGGGCCAGAATGGTGCGCTCGCCCCCGCTGCCGTCCGGGCGTACATCGATGGCCGACAGGCACCGCGTGCTGTGCTCGCAGGCCAGCACCCTGCCCGCCCGGTCCCGAGACAGGCCGATCGCATAATGAGACCCGTCCCGCCAGGTGACCGGTCCGCCGCGGTCGCTCCAGCCGTGAATGACATTGCCGGGAATGTCGGTGAACAGCAGGGTGCCGTGTTCCACCAGCCACACCGGCCCCTCGGTGAAGGCGAAACCGGTACAAAGGCGCTCCACCTCTCCGGCGACCGGGCCGTCATGGGTCATGCGTCAGGCCTCCCTTGCGTTCCGGGCCCAGCGATCGAGCAGAACGACGCCGATCACCAGGACCCCTTTGACGACGTTCTGTGTGTTGAAATCCACGTTCAGGATGGCCAGCCCGTTGTTCAGCACGCCGATCAGGAGAACGCCGACCAGCGTCCGCATCAGCGACCCGTAACCGCCCCCGAGCGTGGTTCCGCCGATCACCACCGCCGCGATGGCGTCGAATTCCAGACCGATGGCGCCGTCGCTGCGGGCGTTGCCGATCCGGGCGATCAGGATCATCCCCACCAGCCCCATCAGCGCCCCACCCATGGTGAAGACCGCGATCTTCATGCGGTCGACCGGCAGGCCCAACATGCGGGCGCTCTGCTGGCTGCCGCCCACGGCATAGACGTTCGCGCCGAACCGGGTCCGGCCGAGCAGCCACCACAGAACGACGAACATGACCACGAGCCACAGGAAGGACGACCGCAAACCGAACAGGGAGCCGATGGCGAAGAGATCGCGAAACCAGCCGGCGTCGAACAGGATGGTCTGGCCCGTGGTCAGGGTGAGCGCGACCCCCTGGGCGATAAAAAAGCTGACCAGCGTGGCGATAAACGACGGCACCGCCGCATAGACCGTCAGCAAACCGTTCAGAAGGCCGAACCCCGCCCCGACCGCAAGACCGATCGGAAGCGCCAGGGGGCCCAGCCCGGCGGCCAGGGCCAGCGCGGTCACCACCCCCGACGCGGACGCCACGGCACCGACGCTGAGATCGATTTCCCCCAGCAGGATGACGAAGGTCATCGCGAACGACGCGATCCCGAGGATGGCGATCTGGCGTCCGATATTGAGGACGTTCTCCGGCGACCGGAAGGCAGGGCTGAGAATGGCCAGACCGATGACGATCAGCGCAAAGGCGACATAGATGCCCGACGCGGCCAGGCGCGTGCGCCGGGTCGGCGCCGTCGGTTTCGCCGCGGTCCGAGGCGCCGTCATCCCCGCGCTCCCGACGCCATCCGCTCCAGCACGACCGCGATCAGGATGATGACGCCCTTGACGATGAACTGCGCGTCCACATTGATGTTCATCAGCACCATGCCGTTGTTCAGGACCCCGATCAGCAGCGCGCCGAGAAGGGTTCGCACGATGGAGGCGTGACCGCCGAACAGGCTGGCCCCACCGATGATCACCGCGGCGATGGCGTCGAGCGTCAGTGACGGGCTGCTGCCGGGCGACCCGCTGCCCAGGCGCGACGCGCTGAGCACCGCGCCGATCCCCACCAGCACCCCCATGATGACGAAGACCGCGATCTTGTTGCGCCTGACCGCCACCCCCGACAGCCGCGCCGCCTCGGGGTTGGCGCCCACCGCGAACAGCTCCCGTCCGAACGCCGTCCGCTTCAGGATGACCAGACCGCCCAGGAACACCACAACGACGATGATCAGCGGAACCGGCAGTCCCAGAAATTCGTCCGAATAGAAAAGATCCAGAAAGACCACATCCATGATCGGGACCGAGATGGCGCCCGTGAAAATGAAGGCCAGACCCGTCGCGATGGCCAGCATGCCCAGCGTAACGATGAATGACGGGATCTGTCCAACGACCGTGACCACGCCGTTCAGCCAGCCGATAAAGGCGGCCAGCGCCAACGTCAGCAGCACGGCCACGGGCCAGGCGATCTCCGCCGCCAGGATCTGGGCCAGGACCACGGACAACAGCCCGACGACGGCGCCGACGCTGAGATCGATCTCGGCCACCAGAATGACCAGGGTCATTCCGAACGCGACGATGATCAGGGTCGAGGAATCCGTGGCCAGCCGCTGGAAGTTGCGCAGGCTGAAGAAAAACTCGCTGGACAGCGAGAAGAAGACGATCAGCGCCGCAAGCCCCAGATAGGGCAGCAGGTCGCGGGCCAGCTTGGCCAGGCGCGCGCCTTCCGGCCGGCCCCCGGAGGAGAGGTTTGCCTCCTGGCTCATGCGGCCGTGGTGTCCGGCTCTTCCAGGAACGCCAGATCGAGCAGCGCTTCCTCGGTCGCGCGCGCGGCGTCGACGATGCCCGCCACCCGTCCCTGGGCCATGACCAGGATCCGGTCGCTGACCGCGATCACCTCCGGCAATTCCGACGAGATGACCAGGACCGCCGCGCCGTCCGCCGCCAATCCGCGGATGAGCCCGTGGATCTCCGCCTTGGCGCCGACGTCGACGCCACGTGTCGGTTCGTCCAACAGGATCACGCGCGGCGCGACCGCCAGCCATTTGGCCAGCACGACCTTTTGCTGGTTGCCGCCCGACAGCGTGTCGACCCGCACATCCGGGGACGCCGATCTGACGCCCAGCCGCCGCATCCAATCCCGCGCCAGGGTTCGCACGGAAGCCACCGACAGCAGCCCATGGCTGGAAAACCGGCGCAGGCTGGGAAGCGCGATGTTGTCCGCCACCGACAGGGACAGGACCAGCCCCAGCAGTTTGCGGTCCTCCGACACGTAGCAGACGCCGTCCGCGATGGCGGAGGCGGGGGTGCGGGGGGCAAAGGCGCGCCCGAACAGCGTCATGCTCCCCGACGACGGCCGATCGACCCCGGCGATCAGGCGGGCGAGTTCGGTCCGGCCCGACCCCATCAGCCCGGCGATCCCCAGGACCTCGCCGGCATGGAGCGTCAGATCCACGCCCCGCACCGACGGCGGCCGCGACAGGCCGGCCGCCCGGAGCGCCACCGGCAGATCCCTTGACTCCGCCGCGTGGCGCCGATCCTCCACGGCCCGTCCGACCATGGCCCGGATCAGCGTATCGCGGGTGAATTCGGCGGTCGGGCCGGTAACGACATGGCGGCCGTCGCGCAGCACGGTGATCCGGTCGCTGAGGCGGAAGACCTCCGACATCCGGTGGGTGATATAGACGATCCCCACGCCGCCCTTGCGCAACCGGTCGATCAGCGCGAACAGCAACTCTTCCTCATGGCGGCCCAGCGACGAGGTCGGCTCGTCCAGCACCAGGACCCGCGGTTCCTCGGCGCAGGCCCGCGCGATCTCGACCATCTGCCGCTGGCCGCTGGACAAGGCCGCGATGGGGGCACGCGCATCGAGCCCGATGTCCAGCCGATCCAGGACCGCCTGGGCCCGGACATACAGCGCCGACCGGTCGAGAAACAGGCCGCCCGCCCGCGTCGGTTCCTGGCCGACCAGGACGTTGCGGCCGACATCCAGGTTCTCGAGCACGGTCAGTTCCTGGAAAACCGTATGAATGCCGAGGCGCGTGGCGTCGGACGGACCATGCAGCTGGACCTCCCTGCCCTCGACCTCGATGGTCCCGCCATCGGGTCTGTGCAGGCCCGCCGCGACTTTCATCAATGTGGACTTGCCCGCCCCGTTCTCGCCCATAAAGGCGTGAACCTCCCCCGGGCGGACGTCGAACGACACGTCGTCGAGGGCGATCACGCCGGGGAAGCGCTTGGAGATGCGGTTCAGTGTCAGGAACGGCTGCACAAAGGCCCCTCGTCCCGTTGGACGCGGCGGGAGGCGCATGACCGCACCCCCCGGCGTGTCGCGCGCCCGCGGTGCGCGGCGATCAGTTGGCCCAGGGCTTGGCGACGCCCGGATACTGGGTCTCCCAGGACTCCTCGTAGTTGTCGGCGGTCACCAGCAGGTTGGGCGTGATGATCTCGTCGCACAGCGTGGCGCCCAGGATGGACTGCGCCAGCCCCTCCAGCGCCGCCCGTCCCTGAAGGTTCGCCTGCTGTCCCGACAGGGCCACGATGTTGGTGTCGCCGCTGGCCAGTTCGATATAGCCGGGCGCCTCGGAATCGTACCCGGCGATGGGAATGTCCCGGCCGGACTGTTTGACCGCCTCCGTCGCCGCGTTGACGGCCAGGCTCCAGGTGGCGAAGATCCCGCCCAGATCGGGGTTGGCCTGGATGGCGTTGGTCGCCAGCTGCAGCAGGACGTCCTGGCTGAAATCCGACTGCATGGAAATGACCTGGCCGCCGGCCGCGCCGACGGCATCGAGGATCCCCTTCTCACGGTCGCGGATGGTCTGCAGCGCGAACGGAATGCCAAGGATGGCGATCTTGGCGTTCGGTTCGCCGATCTCCTCCATCAGGGCCTCGCCCGCGTCGAAACTGCCCTGGTAGCTGGACGCGTTCATGACGCTGATCACCTCGCCGCGGGCCGGCGCGCCGCCGACGACGAAGACCGGGATGTCCGCGTCGTTGGCGCGGCGCACCGCCTGGCCGATGGACCCGGCATCGACGGCCGTCAGGAAAATGCCATCGACCTGCTGCTGCACCAGCGCGTCGAACTGCGACAACTGCGTGTTGGCGTCGAAATCGGCGCTGTTGACGATCAGCGTCACCCCCAGTTCCTCGGCGAAGGCCTCGCCGCCGCTGACCAGCGTGCGGCTGAAATCGTCGGAGATGTTGTTGGTCAGGAACCCGAAGGTCAGGTCGCGGCTCCTTATGTCCTCCATCTGGTCGGCGGTCAGGTGCAGCGCCTCGGCCGTGCCCAGGCAATGGTCGTCGGCCCAGGCCGGCAGGCCCACGGCCATCGCCAGGATGATCGTGGCGCCGGCGAGCCCGCCCCGGCGGTGCGACGGCGTGGCAACTTCGCGTGTGTATGTCCCGGTCATGTGATCCTCCCCTGGGAGCCATTCCAAGCGGCCCCTTTCCCTGGGAATAGGGAAGCCGATTCCAGCAAATCGGTCAATACAAACCTTTGTATTTTGCCGGAGAGACCCTGGAGATTGCCGTGCAAGGGAAAGTGCCGACCTCCCCGTCAGGGCTTGTCGCCGGGCAGATCGATGTCCGACAGGCGCTGATAGACCTTGGCCACCGCGGCGTCGTCCCAGCGGCCCATGCCGGCGGCCGACGCCGCCAGGAACATCTGATGGGCGGCGGCGGACAGCGGCAGGGGAAAGCGGCTGGTCTTGCCCGCTTCCAGCACGATGCCCAGATCCTTGACGAAAATGTCGACGGCGCTGCGCGGCGTGTAGTCGCCCTCGAGGATGTGCGGCACCCTGTTCTCGAACATCCAGGAATTGCCGGCCGCCTTGACGATGATGTCGTAGACCTGCCTCAGATCCAGGCCCTGGCGGGCCGCCAGGGCCATCGCCTCGGCGGCCGCCGCGATGTGCACGCCGGCCAGAAGCTGGTTGATCATCTTCATGGTCGATCCCGCCCCGGGCTCGTCGCCCAGGCGATAGACCGTCTGGGCCACGGCGTCGAGCGCCGGCCCGGCCGCCGTGAACGCCGCCTTGGACCCCGAGGCCATGACGGTCAGTTGGCCGTCCGCCGCCTTGGCCGCCCCGCCGGAAATCGGCGCGTCCAGATAGTGCGCGCCGGTTGGGGCCAGCCGCCGCGCCGCGTCCACGGCAAAGGCAGCGGGCACCGTGCTGCAGACCGCAAAGACCGCGCCGGAGGGCAGGACGGCGGCGGCCCCGTCGGCACCGAACAGCACCGCGTCGACCTGGTCGGCATTGACCACGACACAGAACACGACATCGGCATCCTCCGCCGCGGCACGGGGCGTGGCGGCCGCCGTGCCGCCGGACGAAACCAGGGACCCGGCCGCATCGGGCGAGACATCGAACCCGTGGACGTCGAACCCGCCCCTTACGAGCGACCGGGCCATGCCAAGGCCCATGGCGCCCAGTCCGATCACGCCGATTTTCGTCTTGCCCATTCCGTTCGATCCTGTGTGTTGCGCTGTCCAGGGCGGGCCGTGTAGGTGCATGAACGGCCCGACCGAAGGAGTTCTCCTATACACCCGCTTCCGCCTGTGCAATGACCCTGGGTCGCCAGGCCGATGCTTCACGCCGTTCCCGTCTCGTAACCCCGTTGCCCGAACCGGAAAAGTGACCGCCGCAAACCGCTTCAACCCGTTCCATATCGACTGGAACCGCTGCAGCGGCGACCAGTGGGACCGCATGATCGCTTCCTGCAAGCGGCCGACCCTGCCGCAGACCTGGCAGTACGCCATGGCCGCCGCGGCGATCGACCGCAAGCGGGCGGATCTGGGCATCATTCTTTTTCACGACAAGCCGATCGGTCTGGTGCTGGTTCAGATCCGGCGCCTGATCGGCCCCGTCGCGAAGTGCGAAATCCACCGCGGCCCCCTATGGATCCACGATGCCATCCCCGGAGAGATGCAGCGGCTGGCCCTGGCCGCCCTGCGCCTGCGCTACGCGCCCTGGCGCGGCAAGGTGCTGGTGTTTCACCCGGAGCTGGAGGACACGCCCGCGCATCGCGACCAGCTTCGCCGCGCCGGGTTCGGCCGGCGGACCGAAGGGTACCGGTCGATCCGGCTCGACCTCGACCCGGATGAAGCGGCCTTGCGCCGGGCCCTGCATCAGCCCTGGCGCAACGCCCTGAACAAGGCCGAGCGGTCGGGCCTCCGCGCCGCGACGGAACCCGGCGACGATGCCTTCGAGTGGCTGGTCGACCGCTATGCCGAGGACAAGGAAGAGCGCGGCTATCGCGGCCCCTCCCCGGCCTTTCTCAGGGTCCTGCGGGCGCAGTATTCCGGCACCGAGGGGTTCCAGGTTCGCCGCGCCTTTGACGCCGAAGGCCCGGTGGCGGGCGTGATCACGGTCCGGCACGGCAACGCCGCCACCTATCTCGTCGGCTGGAACGGCGATCGCGGCCGGGCGCTGCGGGCTCATCATCTGCTGCTGTGGCGGGCCGCGCTGGAGCTCAAGGCGGCCGGCGTCCTGTGGTTCGATCTCGGCGGCATCAACGATGAAGACGCGCCCGGACTGACCCGCTTCAAGGCCGGCATGGGCGGCCGGCCGGTGACCCTGGTCGGCGGCTATACCTGACATCGGCCCGGTGTGGTATGATCCGGTCCCTTTGAAGATGGCGGAACGGCGATGACGGCGCGGATTTTTATCGATGGCGAGGCGGGAACCACGGGGCTGCAGATCCGCGCGCGGCTGACCGGCCGCCGGGACGTGGAGTTGTTGAGCCTGCCCGACAGCCAGCGCAAGGACCCCGCCGCCCGGGCCCGGATGCTCAACGGCGCGGATCTGGTGATCCTGTGCCTGCCGGACGACGCGGCGCGGGAGGCGGTGTCGCTGATCGACACGCCCACCGTCAAGGTGCTGGACGCCAGCACCGCGCACCGCACGGCTTCCGGCTGGGTCTACGGGCTGCCGGAGCTGGCCCCCGGCCAGGACGCGCGGATCGCGGCGGCGACGCGGGTCAGCAATCCCGGATGCTACCCCACCGGGGCGGTCCTGCTGCTGCGTCCGCTGATCGACGCCGGGCTGCTGCCGGCCGACCATCCGGTGACCATAAACGCCGTCTCCGGCTACAGCGGCGGCGGCCGCAGGATGATCGAGGCGTATGAGAAGACCGGCGCGGAAGCCAGCGCCTTCCAGGTCTACGGGCTGGGGCTGGAGCACAAGCATGTGGCGGAGATCCAGACCCATGGCGGGCTGACCCAACGGCCGCTGTTCATGCCGTCGGTCGGCCGTTTTCATCAGGGGATGATCGTGCAGATCCCGCTGCAGTTGCGGGCCGTGCCGGGCACGCCCGGTTCCGACGACCTGCGCGCCGCGCTGCGCGACCGGTACCGGGATCACCCGTTTCTTTCGGTCGCGGACGCGGCGGAGACCGAGGCGCTGACCGGCCTGGATGCCGAGGCGCTCAACGGCACCAACGACATCAGGCTGTACGTCCTGGGCAACGACGCGCGGCGCCAGGCGGTGCTGGTCGCCGTGCTGGACAATCTGGGCAAGGGCGCGTCGGGCGCCGCCGTCCAGAACCTGAACCTGATGCTGGGCCTGGCCGCATCCGCCGGACTGTCGGCACGGCTGGTGGCCTGAGGCCTGAAACTTTGTCAGGTCACAAGCCGCCGCAGGCGCTGGGACAGGATGTCGAGCAGGCTGACCGAGACGATGATGACGATCAGCACGGCCGCCGTTTCGGCGTAGTAGAACCCGCGGATGTATTCCCACAGCAGCTGGCCGATGCCGCCGGCGCCGACGATGCCCAGCACCGTGGCCGACCGCACGTTCGATTCGAACCGGTAGAGCGTGTAGGAGATCCACAGCGGCAGCACCTGCGGGATGACGCCGAAGGTGATTTCCTGGATGCGGCTGGCGCCGGTGGCGCGGATGCCCTCGACCGGTCGCGGGTCGATGGCCTCCACCGCCTCGGAAAATAGCTTGGCGATGACGCCGGTGGTGTGGATGAACAGGGCCATCACCCCGGCGAACGGCCCAAGGCCGACCGCCACCACGAACAGCATGGCGAACACGATCTCGTTGATGGCGCGGAAGGCATCCATCAGGCGGCGCACGGGCTGCACCACCCAGGCCGGCGCCATGTTGGCCGACGACAGGATGCCCAGCGGGATCCCGGCGACGACCGCCAGGAAGGTGCCCCACACGGCGATCTGGACCGTGATCACCATCTCGCGCAGATAGGTCGGCCAGTCGTGGAACTCGGGCTCCAGAAAGCCGCGCAGATAGACCGCCATGTTGCCGCCGTCGGTGACCAGGGCGGTGGCGTTGTGCATCTCCACCGGCCCCCAGCCCCAGATCAGGAGACCGGCAAGCGCGCCCCACATCAGGGTGCGGCGCAACGACTGCCGCAGATCCGGGCGCAGGGCCTGGGCCCGGTCCCGGCCTCCTGGCTGGACGATGTCGGTCATGGCGGGGCTTTCCAAGCGGTCCGAAGAGGGGCCGGGGCGCCGCGCGGGCAGCGCCCCGGGCGCCGCATCACATCCGGGGGAACTGCTCGCTCAGGGCCACGATCTCTTCCATCGCGGCTTCGATCTCGGCGAGGCGGGCGTTCTTTTCGTCGTCCGACAGGCGCTCGTCGGACGTCACTTCCATCATCTCCTTGTTCAGCTCCATCTGCCGGATCGGGTAGAGCTGGGCGTTGGAGGAGGGCACGAACGGCGCCCACCCAAGACCCGCCAGGACGGCTCGGGCCTGGCCCACGTCCTCCTTGGTGCCGGCGCGGCCGTAGGACATGACGAAGTACAGCAGGTCCTGCTTGATCTCGGTGTCCAGGTCGGCGCGCCAGACCAGCGGGTCGCTGGGGATCAGCGGCGAACGCCAGATTTCCTTGATCTTGGCGAAGGCCTCCGGGTTGTTTTCCTGGATGCGGGCCATGTTCTCGGTGTTGTTGGTGGCGACATCGACCTGCTTGTTGGCCACGGCCATGGCGTTGGTTTCGTGGTTGGCGTTGCGCACGGTCTTGAAGCAGGACTGCGGATCGACGCCTTCGGCCGCGAAGATAAAGGTGGTCGGCACCAGGAAGCCGGAGGTGGAGTTCGGGTCGCCGATGCCGAAGTCGATCGACTGGTCGCACGCCAGAACGTCCTCGACACTGGAAATCGGGCTGTCGGACGGCGCGATCAGGACCGACCAGTAACCGGGGTTGCCGGCCACGTCCACGGTCTGGGCGAAGATCTCGCCGTCGGCGCGGTCCACCGCCTCCATCGCCGATTTGTTGCCGTACCAGGCGACCTGGACCTTGTCGAAGCGCATGGCCTCGATGATGCCGGCGTAGTCGGAGGCAAAGAACGGGTTGATGGTGTGGCCGGTCTGTTCCTCCATCGCGTCCAGGAACGGTTCCCATTGGGCGCGGAGGTTCTGGGTCGATTCGGTGGAGATGATCCCGAAATTGATCTCGGCGGCCTGGGCCGGGATCGCCGTGGCGCCGGCGGCCAGGGCGATCAGGGTTGCGGGGACCAGATGACGGATGGACATGGCGGCACTCCTTGAAATGTATGTCTGGGTAAAACGGTCACGACGGGTCGGGGATCTCACCCCGCGGCGTCGACAGGCGCGCCCCGCCGCTTTGCGGCACCGTTGGCCGCGGCGACCAGGGCGGCCGGGGCCAACTCCGCGGGGGCGAGTTCGGCCGCCGTCGTATCATCCACGTCCACGGATCGGGTGGCGCCGTCACGGCCGGACCCGAGCCAGCCCGGAAGGTGCAGTTCCTCGCTGTCGGCGCCATACAGGCTCCCCAGCAGTTCCGGCGTCAGATCGCGGGACGGGCCGTCATAGACCACCGCACCGTCGCGCAGCGCGACGGTGCGCGGGCAGCAGCGCAGGGCGTACTCGACCTGATGCAGCGAGACGACGACCGTCAGCCCGTCGCGCCTGTTCAGGTCGGACAGCACATCCATCACCCGGCGGGCGGCCTTCGGATCCAGGGAGGCAATCGGCTCGTCGGCCAGGATGACCCGGGCGCCCTGCACCAGCATCCGGGCGATGGCGCCGCGCTGCTGCTGCCCGCCCGACAGGGTCGAGGCGCGCTGGCGGGCGTAGGGCTCCATGCCGACCCGGCGAAGCGCGTCCAGTGCCGTCACTTTCTCGCCGCGCGTGAACCACGCCAGATTGCCGCGCCAGGCCGGCACCCGGCCCAGGGCCCCGATGGCGGCGTTGGTCAAGAGCGACAACCGGCCGACCAGATTGAACTGCTGAAAGATCACGCCGATGTCGCGGCGCAGGACTCGGATATCGGCTCCCGGCTTACCGTCGCGCTGCACCGTTTGCCCGCGCAGACGGACAGCGCCGCCCGATCCCCGGTCGGCCGACAGCAAGCCGGCGATCCCGCGCAGCAATGTCGACTTGCCGGAGCCCGAGGCGCCGATCAAAGCCACCATCTCGCCTTCGGCGATGGACAGGGACACGCCCTTGAGGGCCGGCGGCGCCCGCCCGAACGTCTTTCGGAACCCGTCGACTTCGATCATCGCACCGGCCATCGGCACCCCCGTTGTTGATGGGGTGGTTCTAGGCCGTTCCGATGACAGGCCGATGACCGGTGTGTTGCCGCGATATGAAGGCTGGGTTCAGCCCGTCAGCTTCGACCCGTCAGCTTCGACCAGTCAGCTTCGAAGCGTGGCGTCCATGGTGATTTCGGCCTTGAACAGCTTCGACACCGGACACCCTTCCTTGGCGCCGTTGGCGATCTTCTCGAACGTGGCCTGGTCCGCGCCGGGAATGGTGGCGACCAGCGTCAGGTGCACCTTGGTGATCGCGAAACCTCCATCGACGGCGTCGAGCGTGACGTCCGCCTTGGTTTCGATCCTGTCGGCGGTCAGGCCGGCGTCTCCCAGTTCCTTGGACAGGGCCATCGAGAAGCAGCCGGCATGGGCGGCTCCGATCAGTTCCTCGGGATTGGTGCCGGGTTCGTCCTCGAACCGTGTATTGAACCCGTAGGGTTGATCGCGAAGCACCCCGCTTTGAGTCGAAACGCTGCCCTTGCCGGTCTTCAGATCGCCCGACCAGACGGCGGATCCCGTGCGCTTCATGACATTCTCCTTTCTCGAGGATGGACAGTGAGGGCGACGGCAGTCGCGGCGCCATGGATCATCATGCCCCGGCCCCGCGTGAAGAGGAAACCGTCGATGGCCTCGCTTGGTTCCCTGCCCGCCCGCTTTCTAATAGGTGGCCCGGCCGCCGCTGAGGTCGAAAACACCACCGGTGGTGAAGGAATTGTCGGCCGAGGCCAGCCAGACGACCATCGCCGCCACCTCCTCCACCGTCACGAACCGGCCGCGCGGGATCTTCGACAGCATGTAGGCGATGAACTCCTCGCTGACCTGCTCGAGAATACGGGTCTTGGCGGTCGCCGGGGTGATGCAGTTGACGGCGATGTCGTGTTCGGCCAGCTCCTTGCCCAGGGACTTGGTCAACGCGATCACGCCGGCCTTGGCGGCGCTGTAGGCCGATGCGGTGGGGTTGCCCTCCTTGCCGGCGATGGAGGCGATGTTGACGATCCGGCCGTAGTTCCGGTCGATCATGCCGGGCACGACGGCCCGACAGCAGAAGAAGGTGCCGGTAAGATCGATGTCCAGAACCTGCCGCCATGCCTCTTCCGGATAGGTCCAGGTCGTATGCGACGGCCCGGCGATCCCGGCGCTGTTCACCAGGATATCGATACCGCCCAACGCCTCCGTCGTGGCCGCCGTCGCCCGCTCCACGGCGGTCAGATCGGTGATGTCCACCTGCTGCCAGTCCACCCGGCCCCTGTCGCCGAGCGAGGCGGCCGTCTTCTCGGTCAGGCCGCCATCGATGTCCCACAGGCTGACCGCGGCGCCGGAGCGCAGCATCCGCTCCGCCACCGCGCGGCCGATCCCCTGCCCGCCGCCGGTGATGACCGCCCGGCGATCCTTCAAATCGATCTGGTTCATGCTCGGTGTTTCCTCCCCTGTCCGCGTTGAAGCCGTCGGTCATGGTCGACGGCTCCACGGTCTGGTATCAGTTTGACTGGCAAAACGATAGGGATGAAGCGGCGATGACCGATCAGCCAGGCGTGTTTTTGGGCAAAGGCGAAACCGATCAGAGCGTGCCCCTGGCCCTGGCCAACCGTCACGGGCTGGTCGCCGGCGCCACCGGGACCGGCAAGACGGTCACCCTTCAAATCATGGCCGAAGGGTTCTCGCGCCAGGGCGTGCCGGTGTTTCTGGCCGATGTGAAGGGCGACCTGTCGGGTCTTTGCCGGCCGGGCACCGCCAGCGACAAGCTGATGGAACGGGCCCGGACCGTGGGTGTGGAGACCGATCTGGGCCGCGCGGCTCCGGTGGTGTTCTGGGACCTGTTCGGCGAGCAGGGCCACCCGATCCGCACCACCATCTCCGAGATGGGGCCGCTGCTGCTGGCCCGCCTGCTGGAACTCAACGACACCCAGGAAGGCGTGCTCAACATCGTCTTCCGCATCGCCGACGAACAGGGGCTGCTGCTGCTCGATCTCGACGATCTGCGGGCCATGCTCACGTTCATCGGTGACGAGGCAAAGACGCTGACGACCGCATACGGCAATGTCAGCAAGGCTTCCGTCGGCGCCATCCAACGCCGGCTTCTGGTGCTCGAACAGCAGGGCGGACAGCGTTTTTTCGGCGAACCGGCGCTGGAACTGGGCGACCTGATGCGCACCGACCTTTCGGGCCAGGGCGTGATCAGCGTCCTGGCCGCCGACAGGCTGATGCAGTCGCCCCGCCTGTACGCCACGCTGTTGCTGTGGCTGCTGGCCGAGCTGTTCGAGGAACTGCCCGAGGTCGGCGATCCCGAGAAGCCGCGCCTGGTGTTCTTTTTCGACGAGGCCCACCTTCTGTTCGACGACGCGCCGCGCGCCCTGCTGGAAAAGGTGGAGCAGGTGGTGCGGCTGGTCCGGTCCAAGGGTGTGGGCGTCTATTTCGTGACCCAGAACCCGCTCGACATTCCTGACGCCGTCCTGGCCCAGCTTGGCCACAAGGTGCAGCACGCCCTGCGCGCCTTCACCCCGCGCGAGGCCAAGGCGGTGCGGGCGGTGGCCGGCGCCTTCCGGCCCAATCCGGATCTGGACGTGGAGGCGGCGATCACCACGCTGGGGGTCGGCGAGGCTCTGGTGTCCACCCTCGGGGCCAAGGGCGTGCCCTCCCCCGTCCAGCGGACGCTGATCCGCCCGCCCGCATCGCGCATCGGGCAGGCGACGCCTGAGGAACGGGCCGCGACCATGGTCAACAGCCCCGTCGCCAACCGCTATGACAAGACCGTCGATCGCGAGTCCGCCCATGAAATGCTGGAGCGCCGGGCGCAGGAGGCGATGGCGGCGAAGGAGGCCGAGAAGGTCGAGGCCGATCGGGACAGACCGTCGGGCCGCGCCGCAAGCCGCGGCAGCGGCCGTCAGAGCATCGGCGAGGCCCTGGCCAAAAGCGTCGTCCGCTCCATCGGCAGCCAGATCGGCCGCCAGCTCATCCGGGGCGTGATGGGCGCCATGCTCAAGGGACGGTAGGCCCGAGGGCTACGCCCTCGGCATGAAATCGTCGATGAAGTCCTGGATCACCCGGTCGAGGGACTCATCCTTGGGCAGGCCCAGCTTCAGGGCGCGGTCGGCGTTGGCATGGCGGGCCCAGGTGTCGACGATCGCCTGAATTGCCGGATCCGGCCGCGACGTGATGGGTCCAAGCGTGATGCCGTTCTGCGCCGCCACCCGCTTCACAGCCTCGATCATCTCGGTCACGGTGTAGGAAACGTTGGGCAAGAGAACACCGCGGTCGTCGCCGATGGCCGCGCTGTCGGCCTCGTGCAGCGCGATGAACCCGTTCACCACGTTGCGGTATCCCAGCACCGGCATGGTCGTCTCGGGGGTCACCGGCAACACGCATTCCTCTCCGTGCAGCGGTTCGCGGAAGACGCCGCTGGCAAAGCTGGACGCGGCGGCATTGGGTTTGCCGGGCCGAACGATGACCGTGGGCAGCCGCGCCGACCGCCCGTCGAAAAAACCCTTGCGGGTGTAATCGTTGACCAGAAGCTCGCAGATCGACTTGGTGATGCCGTAGGTCGTGCGCGATGTTTGGCGAACCCGGTCCGACACGACGTCGGGCATGGCCGCACCGCCATAGACGGCGATGCTGCTGGCGAACACCACGCGTGGCAGACCGTTCCGGGCGCGGCAGGCTTCGAACACGTTGCGGCCGCCGTCCAGATTGACCGCCATCGCCAGGTCGAAATCCCGCTCGCCGCCGGCGCTGACCACCGATGCCAGATGAAACACGGAGATGTCGTCGCGGTCGATCAGATTGACGATGGTTTCCCGGTCGGCGATGTCGCCGGTGACGATGGAAACCCTGTCATCCAGCCCGTCGGGCCGCTTCGGCGGCGCGGCGACATCGAACAGGGTGATGGCGTCGATCTTGTCCTCGGCCCCGGACGGGCCGGTCAGGCGGCCGCGTTGCAACAGGGCGCGGGCCAGGTTGAGGCCGATGAAACCGGCGCCGCCGGTGATGACCACTTTCACGAGACAGATCCTCCAGAATGGTGTGACGGGGATGACGCAGGGCGATGGCCGTTGCGCCCGGACAACAGGAACCAGACAAGGCCGGCCGCCATCAGCCCAAGGAACAGGCCGAAGGCCGCCTGATAAGCGATGGCGGGATACCGGCCCCCGGACAAGGGGGTCCAGAATTCGACGATGGCGCCCATGGCCGACTGGGCGACGAAGGCGCCGCTGAACGTCAGAAGGTTCAAGGCCGTATTGGCGCGGCCCGAATAGTCGATCGGGAAATGCGCCGAGAGCAGCGGATAGGCCAGGACCGTGACGTTCGACAGCAGCCCGAAAACCGCCCATGGCCACAGCGCGTCGACCGGCACGATCTGGGTCACGATCAGGGTCAGGGCGATCCCGAAGCCACCGACCCCGCCCAGCGTGATGATCAGCAGCGGCACGCCGATCCGCATCAGCGCATGGGCGGTTATCCCCGTACCGACAAACCCCACGGTCATGGCCAGGGCCACGACGAACAGCCGCAGGGCCACCTCATCCGGCCCAAGGCCTGCGACATCGCGCAGCCAGGGCGCCGCCCACAGGGTCTGCAGGGAAAAGCTGAGCGCCTGGGCGGCCACCAGGAACGGCGTCAGGCGCCAGAACAGCCGGTCGCCGTAGATGCGACGCAGGCTGATCGCCAGATCCTTGAGCGGGATCGGCCGGCCCCGCGCCGCCGGTTCGGGCACGACCATGAAGATCGTCGCACCCATGGCCAGGGTCGCCGCCGCCAAACCCAGAAAGATGCCGCGCCAATCGACATAGCCCAGCAGCGCCTCCATGGGCGCCGTGGCCGCGATGGCGCCCAGCCCGCCGAACCCCATCAGGCAGCCATTGACCAGCGGCCAGCGCTGCTTGGGGAACCACTGGGTGATGGCCTTGAAGGAGGCCATCAAACAGCCGGAGACACCCAGCCCGATCACCGCGCGCCCCGCCCCCAGGGTCGATGTGTCGGGTGCCATGGCGAAGATCGCCGCTCCCAGGGCCGCGACGGTCAGCAGCACGCTTTGAATCCGCCGCGGCCCGTATCGGTCGAGCAACAGGCCAAGGGGCACCTGGAACAGCGCGAAGGCCAGAAAATAGGCGGCGGTCAGCACGCCGAGATCGGCCGGCGTGAGCCCCATGTCCGCGGCCAGGCGCGGCGACAGTACGGCGTTGGCCGACCGATAGACGTAGGACAGGAAGTACCCGCCGGCAAACGGCAGAAAGACCGTCAGCACGATGCGGGAGGGGCCGGTCCCGGCGTTGCCGCGGGATGTCGGTGCGGCGTTCTTCACATGGCCCCGCGCAGGGCTTCGACGGCGGCGCGGCGGAACAGCACGATATCGCTGGCGCAGGCGCACAGATGGTGACCGTCGGCGTAACAGCCGGCCACGTCCCGCCCCGGCCGGGGGATGGTGCCCAGCAGCTTGCCGGCCTTCAGGGTCGCGGCCTCGACGGCGCGGATCGCCGCCTCCACGTCGGGATGGTCGAGCCGTTCCAGCCGGCCGAGCGATCCTGCCAGATCGTTGGGGCCGATAAACAGCATGTCGATCCCGTCGACGGCGGCGATGGCGTCGATCGCCGCCACCGCGTCGGCATGTTCGATCTGGGCGATCAGCAGCAGCTCGTTATGGGCGCCGCCGGCATATCCCGGATCGGCGCCATAGCGCGACGCCCGCACCACCGGCGCGGCATAGCCCCGCGTTCCCAGGGTCGGATACCGGCAGGCTTCGGCGATCGACCGGGCCGCCGCGGCGGAATTGACCATCGGCACCATGATCGACTGCACCCCCAGATCCAACGCCCGTTTCAGCGTCGCCATCTCGGCGTCGGGCACGCGCAGGATGACGTCGCCGCCGGCCGCCTCGGCCGCGCGCATCATGTGCAGCAGGGTCTCGTACCCGACCCACCCGTGCTCGTTGTCGATCAGGATCGTATCCCAGCCGGCATGGACCGCCGCCTCGACCACCGTCGGGCTTTCCATCTGGACCCACAGCGCCGGCACGCGATCGCCCGCCCGCAGGCGGCGTTTGAGACGATTGGGCCGCGGACCGCCCGGACTGGCGGGGTCCGCGCGGGTCTGGTCGTCGCTCATGTCCCCTATCCTTCGGTTTGTCGGGTGCCGCCGGTCCGCGCCGGTCGTACCGTGCGATAGAGAATCCATCCCCAGATCGCAATGGTCAGAACACCAAGCGTCGCCGCCACCGGCCGGCCGAAAAAGCCGATCAGATCCCCCTGGGTCTTGATCATCGAGGTCATGAAGTTGGCCTCAACCATCTGGCCCAGCACGATGGCCAGGATCGCCGGCGCGACGGGAAAGCCGTTCTCCTCCAGAAAAAACGCCACCAGACCGATGATCAGAACCACCCAGATCGACGTCGCCGTAGTGTCCACCGCATAGGCGCCGACCAGGGAGAAGACGAGGATGACCGGCATCAGCATGCGCCGGTCGATGCGCAGCAGCAATGTGGCAAAACGGATGACCAGCAGGCCGATCGGCACCATCAGCAGGTTGGCGATCAGGAAGGTGCCGAAGATGGCGCCGATCAGGTCGGCGTCGGTGGAGAAAATGCGCGGCCCCGGCGTCAGCCCCTTGAGCATCAGCACGCCGATGGCGATGGCCGTCACCGTGTCGCCGGGAATGCCGATGACCATGGCCGGCGTCCACGCCCCGCTGACCGCGGCATTGTTGGCCGACCCGCCATCGACGATGCCCTCGGCATGGCCCTTGCCGAACCGGTCCGGCGCGCGGGAAAACCGGCGCGACACCGCGTAGCAGATCCAGGCGGCGATGTCGGCGCCGGCGCCGGGCAAGGCGCCGATGACCGTGCCCAACAGGCTGGACCGGGCAACGCCGATCCGATACCGCCGGATGGTCGCCCAGGCTTCCCGCAGCGGGCCGGTTTCCCGTGCCGCCGGCAGGTCGGCGGTCGATACCGGGTCCAGGGCCCGGCGGGCCGACCGCAGCACCTCGCCCACGGCGAAGATGCCGATCATCGCCGGGATGAAGCTGACTCCGCCCAGAAGGTCCGGGTTGCCGAAGGTGAAGCGGGGGTGGCCGACGGCGATGTCGATGCCGATGGTCGATACGAACAGCCCCAGGAACAGGCTGGCGAAGCCGCGCGCCGGCGAAGCGCTGCTGGCCAGGACCGCGCAGGACAGCCCCAGGCATCCGAGCCAGAAATACTCGAAGCTGGAAAAATTGAGCGCGAAGCGGGCCAGGGACGGAGCCGCCACGATCAGGATGAGCGAGCCGACGATACCGCCGAAGGCCGCCGTCAGCAGCGACACCAGCAGGATATAGCGCGGCCGCCCGGACTGCGCGATCCGGAAGGAATCATCGACATAGGCGGCCGACGCCGGGGTACCCGGAATGCGTAGCAGCGCGCCCGGAATATCGCCGGCGAAGATGGCGGTAGCCGTGGTCGCGACGATGGCGCCGATGGCCGGGACCGGGTCCAGGAAGAAGGTGAAGGGCACCAGCAGAATAACCGCCATGGTCGCGGTCAGGCCGGGAATGGCGCCGACGATCATGCCATAGGCGGTGCAGACCAGAATGATGAGCAGCGTCTGCTGGTCGAACAGAAGCGCCGCCATGTACTGAAAATGGGTCAAAAGGGCCGTCTCACCACGCGAACGGGGTCAGCAATCCCCAGGGCAAGGGCACGCGCAGCAGGGAATAGAACACGCCGTGGATGACAATCGTCACCGGCACGGCGACGGCCACGGAAGGCAGGATCCGTATGCCGAACGCCACCAGAAGGCCGAACAACGCCACGGCGGCGGTGATGTGAAATCCCAGCGGGTTGAGCGCCAGACCAAAAAACAGGATGGCGGCCGGAACCGCAAGCAGGCGGATCAGACCGCCCCGCCCGATACGCGGCCCCTCGGCAACCGCCGGCGGGCGACCGGCGCGGCCACGGATCATCCCCTGCACCGCGATGACGACGCCGCAGCCCATCAGCCCGACGGCGGCGATCGACGGGAACAGGTCGGGCCCGACGGTCATGCCACCCAGCGCCGGAAAGGTGCGGGCCTGGACAAAGATCGCCAGGCCCGCCACCACGAGCAAGAGCCCGAGGGACGTATCGCCGAGTTTCATCGGCTGTCTCTCGAAAACGGGCCCGGCGCTATTTGGCCAGCCCGATCGCCGCCATGGTTTCGCCAAGGCTCTGATCGGCCGCGACGATGCGCTGGGTCAACGCTTCGGGTCCCTCGAACACCACGTCCGACCCGCGTCCTGCCTTGAAGTCGGCCCATTCCTGGGTCTGGGTCGCGCGCTCGACGGCCTGCGAATAGGCGCAGACCATCTCCTCCGGCAGCCCCTCCGGCCCGCCGACCGAGATGAAGGCGGCCAGGGTCCAGTCGGTGCCCGTGGCCTCCTGAACCGTCGGCACCTCCGGCAGGGCCTCCATGCGGCTGTCGTACATATAGGCCAGGGCCTTGGCCTCGCCGGCATCGATGATGCCCTTGGATTCCGACAGGGCCGGCGTGACCAGATCGACGCCGCCCGCCAGCAGTTCCTGCATGGCCGGACCGGCGCCCTGGGAGGGGATCCAGCGGATGGCCGCCGGGTCGATCCCCTCGGCGTTGAGCAGGCCGGCCAGGGCCAGGTGCCAGATGCCGCCCTGGGCGGTGCCCGACGCGGTCAGTTCGCCCGGGTTGGCCTTGGCGTAGTCGAGCAGATCGTTCAACGTGCCGAACTGGGAATCGGCCTTGACGGTCACCGCCGCCGGGACGATGTCGATCAGCGCGATCGGCGTGACGTTCTCGACCGTAAGCTCGGTCAGCCCGGCATGGTGCATGGTCGCGATCTCGACGGTGACCGAGCCGATGGTATAGCCGTCCGGTTCGGCGGTGGCGATGGCCGTGTGGCCCGTGACCCCGTTGCCGCCGGTGCGGTTGACGACGTTGAAGGGCACGCCCAGATCCGCCTCCAGAATCGCGGCAAGCGCACGGGAATTGGCGTCCGTGCCGCCGCCGGGGCTCCATGGCACGACATAGGTGACCGCCCGGTCGGGGGCCCAGCCGCAGTCCTGGGCGACAGCCGGCACGGCGAAAGAGGCAACCGCCATCATGGTGGCGGTCAAAGCGGTTTTCTTCATGGGGTCGATTCCTCGCATGGGTTCTACCACGGCGCTTCTGAAGGCCGGCGCCGTATCCTCATACAGTATAGACGACAGGCGGCGGGCCACAACGCCCGCTGAGAAGCAGGCGGTCGGAAACGCTCCGTTAAGGATTTCAGGTCTACCGTCGCCCGGATCCCCCACTCCCGGTGTTGGGAACCATTCGCCATGCATTTCGGTCAATTGCTCGTGGCCCAGGGCCTGATCGGCCCCGAGGACGTCCAGCGGGCGACCCAGGTCCAGCGGGAACACGGCGGCCGGCTTGCCGACAATCTGGTCGCGCTTGGGGTCGTAAGGGCGGAGCAGATGGCGCCGATCCTGGCCCGCCTTCCGGCAACGCCGCGATCGCTGGAAGAGACCGGCGTCGGCGTGACCCAGCTTTTGCGGCTCCTGCTCAAGGCCATTTCCATCGACGGTCTGGAAACCCAGTCCCAGCTCTCCGACCGACTCAAGCTATCGGCCAACCTGATCGGCGTCCTGATCCAGGACGCCACCGAGAAAAGGCTGCTGGAAACGCTGGCGCCCAGCAGTCTGTTGGCCAGCGCCGAACCACGGTTCGCCTTGACCGGCCTGGGCCGGGAATGGGCCGCCGAGGCTCTGGCGCAGAACCAGTATGTCGGACCCGCGCCGGTGTCCCTCTCTTCCTACGGCGATCAGATCCGCCGGCAACGGATGGCCGAGGAGCGGGTCGACCGCCCGACCATCCAACAGGCCTTCGCCGGCATGGTCATTCCCGACCATCTGGTCCGCAAGCTTGGACCCGCCATCAACTCGGCCAACTCCATCCTTCTCTATGGCAGCCCCGGCAACGGCAAGACCTCGATCGCCGAGCGGATGGGAAGGATCTTTTCCGACATCATCTACATTCCCTATTGCATCGAGGTCGAAGGCCAGATCATCAAGCTGTTCGACCCCAGCGTGCACGACTCCGTGGTGGCCGATACCGAGGAGAGCCCCAGCGGCAACATCCGCCAGGAACAGATCGATGGCCGCTGGGTCCCCTGCCGTCGGCCGGTGATCATCACCGGCGGCGAGCTGACCCTGGAGATGCTCGATCTCAAATTCGACAGCGACGCCAAGTTCTACGAGGCGCCGCTGCACCTCAAGGCGCTCAACGGCACCTTCATCATCGACGATTTCGGCCGTCAGCTGGTTCGCCCGACGGAACTGCTGAACCGCTGGATCGTGCCGCTGGAAAGCCGGGTCGACTTTCTCAAGCTGCACACCGGCAAGAGCTTCGAGGTGCCGTTCGACGAGATGGTCATCTTCTCGACCAACATGGAGCCCGACGATTTGATGGACGCGGCGTTCCTGCGCCGCATTCCCTACAAGCTGGAGATCCCCAACCCTTCGCCGTCGGACTATCGACTGATCTTCAGCGCCATTGCCAAGGCGCGCGGGCTGGATCTGGCGGACGACATGTTCGCCTATGTCGTCGATCAGTTGCAGACCAAGAACAACCAGCCGCTGGCCTGCTACCAGCCGAAATTCATCGTCGAACAGGTCATCGCCGCCAGCAAGTTCGAGGGGACCGAACCCCGTCTGAGCCAGGAGCTGATCGCCGAGGCGCTGTCGAACCTCTATACGCGGACCGCCTCCAATGGCGCGACCGCGGCGGTCGCGCGGTAAGCCCCGTGTCCGTCCGTCTGCCGCCCCTGCCCGCCGACCGCCACCGCCAACCGCGCGCGGCCTTTGTCGAATGCCCGGCGACACTGGGCGTGGCGGGCCGGTCCTTTGCCTGCTGGCTGATGGATCTGTCGGAGGACGGCGCCAAGCTGCGCTGCGCCCAAGGCCTTCCCGAAGGGTCGATCGTCACCGTGACGGTCGAACCGTTCGAACCGCTTGAGGGGCGTATCGCCTGGCACGATGCCGGGGTCATGGGCGTCTTTTTCTTCGAGGAATGCCAGCCGTCGGCACGAACCATCCGCCGGTTCGTCGAGGACGGGCGGGCCGTCGACGTCGCCCAGCACGGCGACCGCCATCCGGTGATCTGGCCGGCCACGCTGCGCGGCGTCGACGGATCGTTGCCCTGCATAGTGCTCAACGTCTCGGCCGGCGGCGCCACGGTTCTGCTGGACGCCCCACGGCCGCTGACCGGTGCCGACCGCCTGGTGATCGAGCGCGTGGGCAGTTTCCGGTGCGGGCTTGCCTGGCAGCAGGGAGACCGGGTCGGCCTGCGCTTCGCCGAAGGCGCCGAGGAGGTGACGGCGGCCATCGCCGGCCGCCTGCCCCCCTATCATCTGCACGAGGTCCCGCGCCGCTAGGAGCCTGTCCGAGAATTCGCTAGGCGATGCGAGGGGTCTCTGATTCACTG
>JBQLZQ010000084.1:0-137409 GCA_052168355.1 Inquilinaceae bacterium | reverse complement strand
CCTCGGACGTCACCACCTATGGCTCGGCGCGCTGGGCCGAGACGAAGGACGTGGAGGCGGCCGGGCTGCTTGATCCCGATGGCGTGGTGCTCGGACGGTTCGACCGAAACTATCTCCGGCATGACGGCCCCGAGCATGTGCTCTGCTTCGCACCCACGAGGTCGGGCAAGGGCGTCGGGCTGGTCGTGCCCTCGCTCCTGACCTGGCCGGGCTCGGCGATCGTCCACGACATCAAAGGCGAGAACTGGCAGCTCACCGCCGGCTGGCGGTCGCGGTTCAGCCGCGTGCTGCTGTTCGATCCGACCAACCCGGACAGCGCCGCCTACAACCCGCTGCTCGAAGTTCGTCGCGGCGACAGCGAAGTGCGCGACGTCCAGAACGTCGCCGACATCCTAGTCGACCCCGAGGGTCAGCTCGAACGCCGGAACCATTGGGAGAAGACCAGCCACGCACTGCTCGTCGGCGCGATCCTCCACGTCCTCTACGCCGAAGCCGACAAGACGCTCGCCGGCGTCGCCGCCTTCCTCTCCGATCCGCGCCGGCCGATCGAGGCGACGCTGACCGCGATGATGAAGACCCCGCATCTGGGCGACCGGCCGCATCCGGTCGTCGCCCAAGCGGCGCGCGAACTTCTCAACAAGTCGGACAACGAACGCTCCGGCGTGCTCTCGACCGCCATGAGCTTTCTCGGCCTCTATCGCGATCCCGTCGTCGCTAAGGTGACCAGCCGCTGCGACTGGCGCATCCGCGACCTGATCGAAGGCGACAGACCGGCGACCCTCTATCTCGTCGTGCCGCCATCCGACATCAGCCGGACCAAGCCGTTGGTGCGCCTCGTCCTCAACCAGATCGGCCGCCGGCTGACCGAAGACCTGCATGCGAAACGCCGCCACCGGCTGCTCTTGATGCTCGACGAATTTCCCGCGCTCGGCCGGCTCGACTTCTTCGAGAGCCAGCTCGCCTTCATGGCCGGGTACGGATTGAAGGCGTTCTTGATCGCCCAGTCGCTCAACCAGATCGAGAAAGCCTACGGCCAGAACAACGCGATCCTGGACAACTGCCATGTGCGCGTCGCCTTCGCGACCAATGACGAGCGCACGGCCAAGCGCGTATCGGACGCGCTCGGCACGGCGACCGAGATGCGGGCGATGAAGAACTATGCCGGCCACCGGCTCAGCCCCTGGCTCGGTCATCTCATGGTCTCACGTCAAGAAACCGCGCGGCCGCTTCTGACGCCCGGCGAGATCATGCAGCTTCCGCCCCATGAGGAGTTGGTGCTGGTCTCAGGCGCGGCGCCGATCCGGGCGCAGAAGGCGCGCTACTTCAAGGATCCGCAGCTACAGGCGCGTATTCTGCCACCGCCAGCCTCGAAGGGAATGATCGAAGGCCCGGCGGTTTCCAGGGCCGATGATTGGTCCTCCGTTGCGCCCATCGCCCCAGACCTTGCCAACTCAACAGGCAAAACGACGGACGACGAGGATGCCGATGGCGGCATCCGCCGCGAGCCCGAGATCCCGGAACACGAGGACATCGCGCCGGAACGTCCGGCGCCCGCGCGCGAGGAGTTCACCGCGCTGGATGACGAACCCGACGACGACGCACAGCGCGCCAAGCAACTTCAGGACCAGTTCCGCGGCGTGGCGCGCCAGGCCTCGCTCGATCCCGAAGACGGGATCAAGCTCTGAGAGCGCCCGGGATGAAGAAGGACCGCCTCAATGTCTATTTCGATCCCACGCTCTCGGCTGAGCTGGAAAGCCTTGCAGCGCGTCGAAAGGTGTCGAAGTCGCAGATCGTCGAAGCTGCGCTCGCCTCCTACCTCTCGCCTGACGGCGCGGATCAGCGCGAAGCCGCCATCGTCCGCCGGCTCGACCGGCTCACCCGCGCCATCGAACGCCTGGAACGCGACGTCACGATCTCCACTGAAGCTGTCGCGCTCTTCGTCAAGTTCTGGCTCACAACCACGCCGCCGCTGCCCGATGCGATGCGCGACGCAGCCCAGGCCAAGGGCCGCGACCGCTACGAAGGTTTCGTCGAGGCGCTCGGCCGGCGACTCGCCAAAGGCAGCACGCTGACGAAGGAGGTATCCCACGAGGTAGCTCCCAACCGTAAATCAAAAAGCCCGACAAATGGGGCTTAGCTTCCTGCGCTCCGCCATGCGGCGCTAATGGCCAAAGGGTCATTGCTTATCTTTTTCAATCACGCCCTTTCATGTGGCGATCGACTGATGAACGGCGATACGGTTGCCCTCGCTGTCCTCGATTTCGGCAACAAAGCCCTGATCACCGATATCCTTCTTCGGATAGAGCACCTGCGCTCCGTGTTCCGTCGCCAAGGCCAGTGCCTTGTCGATATCGGCGACGGAGAAATAAACGATCGCGCCGGCCTTCGACGGCTCGTAGACATCGCCCTTGACCAGTGCGCCGCTGGCGCCGGGGCGGCCCTCGGCATGCGGAAACAGCGCCATCTCATAGCCGTCGATCGTCGCGCGTTCGAGTTCGAAGCCGAAGACGGCACTGTAAAAGGCCATCGCGCGGTTTAGATCGCTTACCGGGATCTCGATGTACGAAATGGGATTTGCGGTCATGGCCAGGTCTTTCCTGTTGCGCCTTCGGGCTCGGAGTGCGGGCCACCGGTCCGGTGTTTGAAGCCCGGCAATGACGAAAACTCGGAGTTACAGGACAAGCTGGGTCTGAACCGATAGCGCGATCACCCGTGCGGCCTCGTCTTCGATACTCGTCTGCCATACCGAAACGCGCTTGCCCACCGAAACCGGCAACGCGGTTCCCAAAAGGCGCGTGCCGCTCGCGGCGCGTGCCAGAAAGTTCGTCTTGCTCTCGATGGTGATCGTGCCGGCCGCCCCCTCTGGCCGATTGAGATGGCCGCCGATCGCGGCGAGACAGTCGGCGAGGGCCATCAGCGTGCCGCCATGGGCGCTGTCGCCGACGGTGCACAGCTCCGCCTTGACGGTGATCGTGCCGACAACGCGGTCCGGCGTCGCATCGGTCACCTCGAGCCCGAGCAGTCGGGCGAACGGCATGGCATGAGCGAAGTGCGACTTGTCGAAGTCCGACATGGCAACCTCCAATCCATCGCTTTGACAGCAAATGCATGCGATCGAGGTACTCGAATCAATAACCTCATGAGTTATGGTTTCCGACGAGTGATTATCTTGGAATCTCAGAATCGGGAGGCCAGCTCTTTGAGCACGTTCGGACCGACACTGAAGGCGTGGCGGACACGGCGGCGGATGAGCCAGATGGCGCTCGCGCTCGCCGCCGAGGTCTCCACGCGCCACATCTCCTACCTCGAGACCGCCAAGGCGGCGCCGAGCCGGGACATGGTGCTGCGCCTGGCGGACGCGCTGAACGTTCCGGCCCATGCCCGCAACGACTGGCTGACGGCGGCGGGCTTCGCCCCGATCTACGAAAGCCGGCCGCTCGACAGCGCCGAGCTAGCGCCGTTCATGGATGCCGTTACCCGCCTTCTGGATCGGCACGATCCCTATCCGGGCTGGGCGCTCGATCCGGACTGGCGGATCGTCCTCCACAATCGCGTCGGCGAGCGCTTGTTGCGCCGTGCCAGCATCCGAAAGGGCGACAGCCTCCTTGCCGCCATCATCGACGACCCGACGCTGGGCGGCGCTCTCCTTAACTGGCGGGAAACTGTCCAACGTCTCGCACACCGGCTTGATGCCGAAGCGAGACGGCGTGACGATGCCGAGACCGGCAAGGCAGCGAAGATACTTGCTGGGCTGATTGGACAGAACACTCCGGTCGCGCCGGCACCTGCCGTTATCACAACCCGCATCGGGATCGACGGGCGCCCAATTGATCTCGTCTCGATCCAGGCCGCCTTCAACACGGCGAACGATCTGACCCTAGCATATTTGAGAACGGAACTGTTCTTTCCCGTCGGCGCCGACAGCGAGCGCAACCTCGCCGAGGTATTCCCGCTGTAGGCCCTCGCAGACCGATCAGGCCGCGCGCTTGTGCGCCTCGAAATAGTGGTTCTCGCCCTCGTCGACATGCTCGGCGATCACGTGCAGTCCCGCCTCGTCGAGGAGCCGGCCATATTCCTCGGCCCCAAGCGACGATGATCTCCGGCCGGTCAGCACATCGTCCCAGGCGCAGACCTGGCGCGGCGCGGTGAACAGGAACCGCCCGCCGGGCTTGAGCGCCTCAGCGACGTTCCCGATCAGGGCGCGCTGGGCGTTCCCGGGCAGGAGGAACACCAGGCCGATCGCGACCGCTCCATCGAAGCTGTGACCGAAGAACCGGCTGCGCTCGGCCGGCTCGCACGCCACCTCGACATCGGGGAAGCGCTGGCGAAACGCGGCGACCAGAGCCGGCGATGCATCAAGGGCGGAGACCGTCAGGCCGGCATCGAGCAGCGCTGCGGTGACCGGCTCGCCCGACCCGCACCCGATGTCGATCACCGTTCCGCCGGCAGGCAGCGACGCCGCCCATCGGCGGATGATCGCAAGCCCGGTCGTCGAGCCCGATCGCGCCGCCACGAACGCATCAGCGACCGCTTCATAACCGTTGGACGTGTCGTCGATCATCAGCTCTTTCCAATATCGGGAACCGGGGCACGCGCGGTTCCATGGCGATTCAACCAATGAGCAGGTAAAGCGCCCACGAATCCCGAACAATAACCTTCGACGTTATTGTCCTTCGCGCAACTGCCTTGCCAAGTGGCGGCAGATGATTTGGCCAAGCCGATGGAGAACAGCCGCCATGGTCCGCTTTCGCAAGACGACGCCGATCCTGCTCGCCGAGGACGTCAAGGCGTGCGTCGAATTCTGGACCGCGTTCGGACTTCAGGCGCCGGTCACCGTGCCCGAGGGCGACGGCATCGGCTTTGCCATCATCGCCGGCGACGGCGTCGAACTGATGTACCAGTCGTTCTCCTCGGCCCGCGCGCAAAGGCCGGAGGCGGTCGAGCGTGTCGACCGCTCCATCGTCTTCCTCGAGGTCGCATCGCTCGACGCGGTGGTCGCCGCGCTGCCGCGAACCGAGATCGTCGTTCCCGATCACGTCACCGACTATGGCGCGCGCGAGATCTATGTGCGCGATCCGGCCGGCAATCTGATCGGCTTTTCGCAGTTCGGCTGGCAGGCGTGAGGCAGGAGACCGGCGCCGGGACACCGTCTCGCCGCCATCACCACGCCTTCTGCGCCCGACGATCCGATCCGAAACCATCCGACGAGTATCAAGCATGAGAATCCTGCGTGTCCTGCTGGCGGTTTTCGTCGCCATCGCTCTGGGGCTCTATCTCAACAACGCGTCCTGGCTGGCGCCGACCCCCAAGGGCGAACCGAAGCTCTATGCCCATCGCGGCGTGCATCAGCCCTATGAGCGCGCCGGACTGACCAACGACACCTGCACGGCCGAGCGCATGCTGCCGCCGGCCCACGACTATCTGGAGAACACGATTGCCAGCATGGAGGCCGCCTTCGCCTACGGCGCCGACCGGGTGGAGATGGACATCTACCGGACCGCGGACGGCGACTGGGCCGTCTTCCACGATTACGGCCTTGCCTGCCGCACCGACGGGGAAGGCCGCATCCGCGATCACACCATGGCGACGCTCAGGACGCTCGATACCGGCCATGGCTACACGGCCGATGGCGGTCAGACCTTTCCGTTCCGGGGCCGCTTCGTCGGCGCGATGCCGTCGCTGGCCGATGTCCTGACCCGTTTCCCCGATGGGGCCTTCGAACTGCATGCGAAGGGCGCCGGCGCGGATGAGGCAGAGGCGCTGTGGGCCTATCTGCAGCAGATAGGCGATGTGAACGTCTCGCGCCTGACGATCTTTGCGCTTCCGGCCTTCGACGCGCGCTGGAGCGAACTTGACACCGGCGTGCCGGTGACCGGCAGGCACCGGGCCAGGGCGTGCGTCGAGGCCTATCTTCTCACCGGTTGGACGGGACGTCGGCCCGCCGCCTGCGATGGCGGAATCGTCGTCCCGCAGGATGTCGCCTGGCTGTTCTGGGGCTGGCCGGACCGCCTGCAGCGGCGCTTTGCCGAAACGCCGGGCGGTGTGATGCTGATCGGCCCGGCGCTCAAGGAAGATGGATCACTTGCGATCGACAGCCTTAAGGAACTGGAGCGCGTGCCCGAGAGCTTTGCCGGCTGGATCTACACCAACCGCATTGAACTGATCGGCCCGGCCGTGGAGGCACGCGCAGGCACCGAAACGGCAAGCGGTCCGACGCGGTGACCCAGTGAGCGCCGCAATCCGAAGCACTTGCCACCCAGGCCGGCCTTCATGGCAGACGGCTTTCTGTGAAGGCCTTTGAATACTTCCGTCCCTTCTTACGAATGCTGTCCGGCGCGGGCATAGAAAACGTCAGATGAACTCCTGTTCGATACGAAGGTGAATCATGTTCGAGACATTGCTGGTTGTGGCTATCGGTTTTGCCGGCGGCATTGCCGTCGGGACCCAGGCGCCGATTGCCGGTGCCATGGGCCATCGCATCGGCGGCGCGGCCGGCAGCCTGATCGTCCATCTGGGCGGTGCGGTTGCCTCGCTCGCACTGCTGATCGCACGCGGCGGCGAAGGCATCGCCCAGTGGCGCAGCCTGCCCTGGTACATGCTCGGCAGCGGCGTGTTCGGGCTGATCCTCTATTTGTCACTCAGCCAGACCATTCCGAGGCTGGGTGCCACCACCGCGATCACGCTCGTCGTCGTCGGTCAACTCGTGGCCGGCATGGTCATCGACCATTTCGGCTTGTTCGAGGTGCAGACACGAAGCGTCGACCTGCAGAGGATTCTTGCGACGGCGCTGCTGCTCATTGGCGCCTATCTGATGCTGCGGTGAGGCAAGGACTATCGGTCAATCTGGCCGGTTGACGGTCGCGGCAACCGACAGCAAGTGGGCCCCTTTTTCGAAACTCATTGCGTTGCTCTGGCCTGCCGATTGCGGTCTTTTCTCAGGCTCGCCAGCGTGAGCCCATAGATGCAGACCACAACGACGATGAGCGCGACGACCTGATATGTCGCGATCGTGTCACCGAGGAACGGGACTGCGAGGACCATTGTCAAAGCGGGCCATGGCGTGGTGATGGAACTGGCCAGCGACACGTCGATATGGCGCACGGCATAGAACCAGACGATCAATTCGAGGAAGTAGACCAGGCCCATAAGCGCCGCCATGGGCTGAAGGATTGCGCTGCCCGCCGTGAGCAGGCCGGACGGAAGCGCCACCGTCACCACGACCGCAAGAAACACCGTCGAGATCACGACCCGGAAGAACGTCACTTGGGCGGGCGTGATCGGCGTTTTGCCGAGTTCTTCCTTGATGATCACGTGCGCGATGCTCCACAGAAGCGGCACGCCGAGCGCTACGAGAAACCAGGGCGACAGACCCGACACTCGCAATGTGCCGCCGGTGCCGAGATAGAAGAGCGAGGCGATCAGAACCGCCGTCAAGGCCAGCTCGACGGGGGTCTTGCGCCGCTTCAGGAACAGGCTCTCCCAGAGGATCGCGAAGAGCGGATAGGCCTGGATAGCGATGGCGGCGTTGGCGGCGCCCGCCTTCTCGACGCCGAGCACGTAGAGATAGGTCGACAGGCCGAACAGTGCGCCGGTGAAGAGCGCCACATAGATCATCCGCCTGCGTTCGCGCGGCAACAGGTCCAGCCCGAAGATGCCGGGCGTGCCGCGCGTGAGTTCGACGGCGAAGACCGGGAGCGCGAAGACGACCTGCCAGACAGAAAGAGCCAGCGCGAAGGTCAGGGCGTCGATCGCGGGCGGCCGCAGGTTGGAGATGATCGGCATCGTGCCGAGCAGGACCAGGCACACCAGCGAGAGCGCGATGCCTTTGCCGACGGAGGGGGAGGAATGGGCCATGGGACCGGACCGATAAACTTGCATTGACTGGCCAACGAATTGCCTCTCTATTGCATAGATGCAATCGAAACATTGATCTCATGGCAATTTGGCTTCCGGATATCGAGGGGCGCAACGGCCCCAAATACCTTCAGATCGTCGAGGCGATGGCCGAGGATATCGCCGTCGGCCGCCTTGCGCCCGGAACCCGCCTGCCGCCGCATCGCGAGCTCGCCTACCAGCTCGGCGTGTCAGCCAATACGACGAGCCGCGCCTATGCCGAGGCGGTGCGACGGGCTCTGCTGCGCGGCGAGGTGGGCCGTGGCACCTTCGTGCGGTCGGTCGCGGATCCGGCGACGGGCGATGCGCCCAACAGCCTGCATCGCGCGCGGACGGGTTCGATCGACCTGTCGCGCAACCTCCCCTTTCCGGGATTTGCCGAACCGCATGTCCGGCGGATCCTTCGGGACATGGCGGACGGGTCCGGTCTGCCGGCCCTGCTCGATTATCAGACCGAGGCGGATCTCGCGCCGCATGGCGAGGCGGGCCGCCTCTGGCTGGCCGATTGCGGTGTCATCGCGCCGCCTGATGAGATCGTGGCGACGATGGGCGCGCAGCACGGTCTGTTCTGCGTTCTCTCGTCGGTCCTGACCTCAGGCGATCTGCTCTTGACCGAAGACCTGACCTACATGCCGGTCTGCGCCATGGCCGAGCGCCTCGGCCTCCACATCGCGCCGGTCGAGATGGATGCGGACGGGGTGCTGCCGGAGAGCTTCGAGGCAAGGTGCCGGGTGTCGAACCCGCGCGCCTTTTACCTGACGCCGACGCTGCAGGCGCCGACCACGGTGACCCTGTCCGACGCACGGCGTCAGGCAATTGCCGAGATCGCCGCGCGCCACGGCGTCCTCCTGATCGAGGACGATGTGTTCGGGCCGCTCAAGCGCGACTGCCCGGCACGGCTCGCCGCGCATGCCCCCGACCACACGGTATATGTGACGAGCCTGTCCAAGGCCGTCGCGCCGGGGCTGCGGGTCGGGTTCGTGCGGGCGCCGAAGCGGCTGGTGCCGGCACTGCGGCGTGCGGTCAACGTCAGCGTCTGGATGGTGCCGCCCTTCACGCTGGAGGTGGCAACCCGCCTCATCGCGGACGGCACGGCGGTCAATCTTGCGGCGCGCCAGTCTGAGCGCGCGGCCGAACGTCAGGGCATCGCGCGCGCGATCTTCGCTGATTTTGACTATGCCGCCGACCGCAACGGCCTGCACCTCTGGCTGCCGCTGCCGCAAGGCGTTCGGGCCGATGTCTTCCGCGCACAGTGTGCCGAAGCCCATGTGCGTGTAACCGAGGCCAGTAGCTTTGCCGTCGAGCCTGCCGAGGCCCCGGAAGCCGTGCGCCTATGCCTCAGCCACGAGCCGGATGACAGCCGGCTGAGGCAGGGCCTCCAGACGATTGCGGACCTCCTGCGCTCGCCGCCGTCGCGCTATGCGCTGACCATCTGACCGCGCCTCGTTCCGACGGGCGCCGTCACCGGTCCAGCCTTTCCATCACCTGTCGCGTCCTGTCGTCGGCGGGAAAGTAGCTCTCGACCCTGAGGCCGCCGGCATCGGCCTCCATGGCGGTGCCGAGCCGGGTCGTGACCGCGAAGATGCTCAGCACCTCTCGTCCGATCCTGTAGCGCTCGGCGACGATCGGCCCGGGCGGCGGTCCCCAATCCGGTTTCGCCCCGTCCAGCTTCGCCCAAGCCGGGTCGATCCCGTCCCAGCCGTCGATCTCCTCAAGAAGCGCCGTCAGACGCGGCCCGGCCTGCGCCTCGCGGACCATACGCTGAAGCGTTGCGCGGGCCACCTCCTCGAAGTTGAGAAGAGCGGCGGCCGTGCCGGCGGAATGGAGTGTCAACCGATAAAGGTTCTTCGGTCGTCCATTGTGGGTGCGGTCCCAAAGCGCGGCCGGATCGCCGAAGAGGGTGAGGACTGCCCCGAACGCCGGGTTCGCATCCAGAACATCGCCGACTGCATCGACCAGCACCGCCGGATACGGCATGTGGCCGGACAGCACATGGGCGGCCGCAGTTCTGAGCGGCGCCATGGCGGGATCGGTGATCGGCCTTGCCCGGAAGATCGGGGCAAAGCCAGCCTCGGCCATAAAGGCGTTGGCGAGGTCCGGCGCCAGCCCGAGCGCGCGCGCCAGCCGGGCGGCGACGGAGCGGCCGGGCTTTGACCGCCCGCTTTCGAGGAAACTCAGATGTCGCTGACTGATCTCGGCCTCCATGGCGAGGTCGAGTTGCGACAGCCGGCGCTGGTGGCGCAGGGCTGTCAGCATGATCGCGAAGGAGGAGCGCCGATCCATCGGTTCGATAACCTGAAGGTAATTGCTTCGATTACCTCAAGGCTGCGAAATCAACCGCGCGCCGTCAATGGCCGGGGACCGCCTCGCGGTCCCGATCATCGCGAGAGAAGGAGCGACAATGGACATCGAACTGAACAACGCGACCTATCACGTCAGGGAGCATGGCGCGGGAGACAGGACCGTCCTCCTCATCCATGGCTGGCCTGACGATGGCGACCTGTGGCGACACCAGATGCCCGCCCTCGTGGACGGCGGCTATCGCGTGCTCGCACCGGACCTTCTCGGCTTCGGCAAGAGCGAGCGGCATCCGGACGTCGGGCGCTATACGGGCCCAAGCCTCTCGAGGGATATGCTGGCGATGCTAGACAAGATGGGCATCGCCCGCTGCCATCTCGTCGCCCATGACTGGGGTGCGGTGGTCGGCTGGGAGATGGTGGCCTCCGCCCCGCAGCGGTTCGCCTCCTATGCTGCGCTCTCGGTCGGTCATAGCGGGGCGCTGTTCGATCTCGACCATGGCAAGCTGAGCAATCTCTGGTACTTCCTGCTCGCCCAGACAGACCTGGCGCCGGAGCTCTTCGCCGCAAACGACGGCGCCTTCATGCGGTTCTTCCTTTCCGGCCATCCGCAGGGCGATGCCATCGCAGGTCGCATGGCCGCCGAACCGGACTATCTTCAGGCCATGCGGCAGATCGAACTGGCGCACCCGGTCGCCGACATCCTGCTCGCCGCGCTGACGGGCCGGCTGCCGGACCCGGTCCCCGTCACCGTACCGACTCTGGGCCTCTGGGGCGCGCGAGACGAGTTGATGTGGCGGCCGCAGATCGCGGAGTCCGAACGGTTCATGGACGCCGAATGGCGGTTCGAGCAGGTGGACGAGGCCGGCCATTGGCTGATGCTCGATCAGCCCGAAAGGGTGACCCTCCTCCTCATGGACTGGATCGAACGGCACGCCTGATCGCACCTCGTCGCATCGATCTTTCGCCAACGATCCGCAACGGTGAACGCCCTCCGGTCGGTAATCCGAAGCGGCATATGGTCGGCAGGCGCAACCGACATAGAGCAAAGAACATCCCCCCTGTCGTTGCACGCCGTAGCCCTACTACGCCGTCACCTCTGTTGATCGCTGCCCGACGGATGTCTTCTTAGTCGACCCCGTAAGCAATTGCGGGGCCGCGAATGACCGTCCAACCTTTCCGAACAGAAGCGATCGAGCGCGGCTCCCGCATGCTTCGCACCGCGCTGGGGCCGCATGTCGGCGCCTGGCTCGACGACCCGGCCGTCGTCGAGATCATGCTCAACCCGGACGGCTGTCTTTGGCTGGACCGATTCAAGGAAGGGCTCGCGGATACCGGCGAGCGACTGGCGCCGGCCGACGGCGAGCGGATCGTCCGGCTCGTCGCACACCATGTCGGCGCCGAGGTGCATGCGGACAATCCGCGCGTCTCCGCCGAACTGCCCGAGACGGGGGAGCGCTTCGAGGGCCTTTTGCCGCCGGTCGTCGCGGGCCCCGCCTTCGCGATCCGCAAGCCCGCCGTCGCGGTGTTTACCCTCGACGATTATGTCAACGCCGGGATCATGTCAGGCGTTGAAGCCGACGCGCTGCGTATCGCCGTCGCCGAGCGCCGTAACATCCTGGTCGCTGGCGGCACATCGACCGGCAAGACGACGTTGACCAACGCGCTGCTCGCCGAAGTCGCCAAATCCTCCGATCGCGTCGTTCTGATCGAGGATACGCGCGAACTGCAATGCCTGACGCCCAATCTGGTCGCGCTGCGCACAAAGGACGGTGTGGCGACTCTCTCCGATCTCGTGCGCTCATCGCTCCGGCTGCGCCCGGATCGCATCCCCATCGGCGAGGTGCGCGGGTCCGAAGCGCTGGACCTCCTCAAAGCCTGGGGCACCGGCCATCCGGGCGGCGTCGGGACGATCCACGCCGGCTCCGCCGTCGGCGCACTGCGCCGTCTCGAACAACTCATCCAGGAAGCCGTCGTCACCGTCCCGCGCGCGCTGATCGCCGAGACCATCGATCTCGTCGCCGTGCTTTCCGGCCGCGGGGCCGACCGGCGCCTCGCCGAGCTCGCCCGCGTCACCGGCCTCGACCCCCAAGGCGATTACGCCCTCAGCCACAAGCAAGGAGACCCTCAGTGACCAGAACATCGATCCTCTATCCGCACTGGCCCTATTACCTGACAGCGCTCGTGCTCGGCGTCCTGATCGCCGACCCGGCTTACGCGGCCGGCTCCGGCATGCCCTGGGAGGAGCCGCTGCAGGCGATCCTCGAATCCATCGAAGGACCGGTCGCCAAGATCGTCGCCGTGATCATCATTATCATCACCGGGCTGACGCTCGCCTTCGGTGACTCCAGCGGCGGCTTCCGCCGGCTGGTGCAGATCGTCTTCGGCATCTCGATCGCGTTCGCCGCGTCGTCCTTCTTCCTGACCTTTTTCGACTTCGGCGGCGGGGCGCTGGTCTGATGCAGGACGGCGCCGACATCCCCGGCTTCACCGCGCCGGTCCACCGTGCGCTGATCGAGCCGATCCTGCTCGGCGGCGCGCCGCGGGCGATCGCCATCGCCAACGGCACGCTCGCAGCCGCCGTCGGTCTGGGCCTGCGGCTCTGGCTCGTCGGCCTGTTGCTCTGGCTGGTTGGGCATCTCCTGGCCGTCTGGGCCGCCAAGCGCGACCCGGACATCGTCGACGTCACGCGCCGACATCTGCGCTTCCCGACCTGGTTCGAGGTGTGAGCCGATGATGCGCCTCGCCGAATACCGCTCCAAAGCCTCGAAGCTCGCCGACTTCCTGCCCTGGGCGGCGCTGATCGCTGAGGGCGTCGTCCTCAACAAGGACGGCAGTCTTCAGCGCACGGCGCAGTTTCGCGGTCCCGATCTCGACTCGGCGACACCGGCCGAGTTGGTCGCTACCGCCGGCCGGCTCAACAGCGCCTTCCGGCGGCTCGGATCGGGCTGGGCGGTGTTCGTCGAAGCGCAACGGCTCCCGGCCCGAGACTATCCGCTGTCGGAGTTTCCCGATCCGGTTTCGGCCCTGGTCGACGCCGAACGACGAGCGCAATTTGAAGAAGCCGGTTCGCATTTCGAGAGCGCCTATTTCCTGACGCTCGTCTGGATGCCGCCGGCCGACGACACCAGCCGCGCCGAACGCTGGCTCTATGAGGGCGCCGAGGACGGCGGCGCCGATCCGCGCGAGCATCTGACGAGCTTCATCGGGCGCACCGACAGCCTGCTCGGCCTGCTCGACGGCTTCATGCCGGCGGCGGCCTGGCTCTCCGACGAGGAGACGCTGACCTATCTGCATTCGACGATCTCGACGCACCGCCAGCGCGTGCGCGTCCCCGAGACGCCGATGTATCTCGACGCGCTGCTCGCCGATTGCGGTCTCGTCGGCGGCCTCGCGCCGCGATTGGACGACACGCATCTCAAGACGCTGACCATCGTCGGCTTTCCGACCGCGACCTGGCCCGGGCTGCTCGACGAACTCAACGGTCAGGCGTTCGAGTATCGCTGGGCGACCCGCGCGATCTGTCTCGACAAGACCGACGCCGCCAAGCTCTTCACCCGCATCCGCCGGCAATGGTTCGCCAAGCGAAAGGGCATCGCCGCGATCCTCAAGGAGGTGATGACCAACGAAGCCTCGACGCTCATGGACTCCGACGCCGCCAACAAAGCGGTAGACGCGGACGAAGCGTTGCAGGAACTCGGCTCGGACTTGGTCGGCGCCGCCTATGTCACCGCCACCGTGACGGTGTGGGACGAGGACGAGCGCACAGCCGAAGCGAAGCTGAAAACCGTCGAGAAGATCGTCCAGGGCCGCGACTTCACCTGCATGGCGGAGACCCTGAACGCTGTCGAAGCCTGGCTCGGATCGCTGCCCGGCCATCTCTACGCCAATGTCCGTCAGCCGCCACTCTCGACCCTCAACCTCGCCCACATGATCCCGCTCTCGGCGGTCTGGGCCGGGCCGGCGCGGAACGACCATCTCGACGGACCGCCGCTGTTCTTCGCCGACACGGAAGGCTCGACGCCGTTTCGCTTCTCGACCCATGTCGGCGATGTCGGCCATACGCTGATCGTCGGACCAACCGGCACGGGCAAGAGCGTCCTATTGGCGCTCATGGCGCTTCAGTTCCGGCGCTACGCGGATGCCCAAGTCTTCGCCTTCGATTTCGGCGGGTCGATCCGCTGCGCGACGCTCGCGATGGGCGGCGACTTCGAAGATCTCGCTGGCGCGCTGTCGGACACCGAGGATGCTGTCTCGCTGCAGCCGCTCGCCCGGATCGACGACGGGGCCGAACGGAGTTGGGCGCAGGATTGGCTCGCAGGCCTGCTCGGGCGCGAGGGCATAGCCATCGATCCGACCGCCAAGGATCATCTCTGGTCGGCGCTGACCTCGCTCGCCTCCGCGCCGGTGGAGGAACGCACGCTCACCGGCCTGTCCGTGCTCCTCCAATCGCAGGAGCTCAAGCGCGCGCTCCAGCCCTATTGCATCGGCGGGCCGTTCGGTCGGTTGTTGGATGCCGAGCATGAGGCGCTGGGCGTCGCCGATGTGCAGGCGTTCGAGACCGAAGGGCTGATCGGCAGGGCTGCCGCTCCCGCGGTGCTCGCCTATCTGTTTCACCGCATTGAGGGCCGTCTCGACGGGCGGCCGAGCCTGATCATCGTCGATGAGGGCTGGCTCGCGCTCGACGACGCCACCTTCGGCGGTCAGCTCAAGGAATGGCTGAAGACGCTCCGCAAGAAGAACGCCAGCGTCGTCTTCGCCACCCAGTCGCTGTCGGACGTGGACGGATCGAATATCGCCCCGGCGATCATCGAGAGCTGCCCGACGCGGGTGTTTCTGCCGAACGAACGCGCCTTCGAGCCACAGATCGCGGCCATCTACGGGCGCTTCGGTCTCAACGACCGGCAGATCGAGATCCTCGCCCGCGCGACGCCGAAGCGCGACTACTACGCCCAATCCCGGCGCGGCAACCGGCTGTTCGAACTCGGCCTCGGCGAGGTCGCGCTCGCCTTCACGGCCGCGTCTTCCAAGACCGATCACGCCGCCATCACCGAAGTGCTCGGCGAGCAAGGGCCGGACGGCTTCGCCGCCGCCTGGCTCCAGCATCGCGGCCTCCAGTGGGCCGCGGACCTTCTCGATCCACCAGCACAGGAGACCTCAGATGATCCGTAAACCCTTGCGCAACGCCCTTGTCGCCGCGAGCCTTGTGACGTCGGCCGCCATTGGCGTTACCACGATCACCGCGCCGCCGGCCCACGCCTTCTTCGGCGGCGGGTTTGGCGGCATCGTCTACGACCCGACCAACCACGCCGAGAACCTGCTGACCGCCGCCCGCGCGCTGGAGCAGATCAACAACCAGATCGCCCAGCTCCAGAACGAAGCGCAGATGCTGATCAATCAGGCGCGCAATCTCGCGAGCCTGCCGCATTCGTCACTCGGGCAACTGCAAGCGTCCGTACAGCGCACGCAGCAACTTCTTTCCGAAGCCCAACGGATCGCGCACGCGGTCGCCGACATCGAGCAAGCCTTCGCGCAAGACTATGGCGAGGCGGCCGGAACCGGCGACTTCGCCGCCCGGGTGACGGGCGCCCGCGAGCGCTGGCGCAACTCGGTGGCCGGCTTCGAGGACGCCTTGCGCGTCCAGGCCGGGGTCGTCGGCAACATCGAGAGCGCGCGCGCCGAGATACAGACGCTCGTCGCGCAGAGCCAGGGCGCGACCGGCGCCTTACAGGCCGCGCAAGCCGGCAATCAGCTCCTCGCGCTGCAATCGACCCAGATGGCCGACCTGACGGCTGCCATCGCGGCGCAGAACCGCGCCCAGGCGCTCGAAGCCGCGCGGCGCGCCTCGGCCGAAGCCCAAGCCCGCGAGAATCTCAACCAATTCCTCGACTACGGCACGGGCTATGAGCCCACCACCGTCCGGATGTTCGGGGGCTGAGCATGCGCGCCGGACCCGACACGATCCTGCGGCTGATCGCCATCGGTATGGGCGGCATCGCGGCGCTCATGGCCGCGATCGAACTCGCCGACAGCGTGACGCCGCCATCCGCTCGGGCGCCGGCGACGCTTGAAGACGATCCGCTGCGCGCGGAACTCATGCGCTGCCGGACCATCACGCCTGAAGACCTGGCGACTGATGCGGCGTGCCAGGCGGCGTGGGCCAAGAACCGTCGCCGGTTTTTCGGTTCCACTGGCGACATGCCGGCCGGGGAAGAGTGAGATGGACGGCGTCGGCGTCATCGACCGCTTCCTGGACGTTTTCACGTCTTACATCGACTCAGGCTTCGGGCTGCTCGGCGGCGATGTCGCTTTCCTCGCCACCACGCTGATCGTCATCGACGTCACGCTCGCCGCGCTGTTCTGGGCCTGGGGCGCCGACGACGACATCATCGCGCGGCTCGTCAAGAAGACGCTCTTCGTCGGCGTCTTTGCCTTCATCATCGGTAACTGGAACGCGCTCGCGCGCATCGTCTTCGAAAGCTTCGCCGGATTGGGGCTGATCGCCTCGGGCGGCAGCCTCTCGGCGGGCGAACTACTCCAGCCGGGCCGCATCGCGCAGGTCGGCCTCGACGCCGGCCGACCGCTGCTCGAAGCCATCGGCGAGCTGATGGGCTTCGTCTCCTTCTTCGAGAACTTCATCCAGATCGCGATCCTGATGTTCGCCTGGGTGATCGTTCTGCTCTCCTTCTTCATCCTGGCGATCCAGCTCTTCGTCACCCTGATCGAATTCAAACTGGCGACGCTCGCCGGCTTTGTCCTCGTGCCCTTCGGCCTGTTCGGCAAAACCGCGTTCATGGCCGAACGCGTGCTCGGCCTCGTCATCTCCTCGGGCGTCAAGGTCCTGGTGCTCGCGGTCATCGTCGGCATCGGATCGACGATCTTCGGCGAGTTCACCGCCGGCTTCACCGGCGAGCCGACCATCGAGGACGCCATGGCAGTCGTACTCGCGGCGCTGTCGCTGCTCGCGCTCGGCATCTTCGGACCCGGCATCGCCAACGGCATCGTCTCGGGCGGCCCGCAGCTCGGAGCGGGCGTCGCAGTCGGGACCGGGCTTGCCGCCGGCGGAATAATGGTCGGCGGCGCCATGGCCGGCGGTATGGCCGTTGGAGCGGTTGGCGCCGGCGCGCGCGGCGCGGCCTCCGTCGCCGGCGGCGCGTCGACCGCCTATCGCCTCGGCAGTTCGGGCGCTGGCGGCGGCGCATCCGGTGTCGCCGCCGGTCTCGCGAATGTCGGCAAGGCCGGGATGAGCGCGGCGGGAAGTCCGCTGCGCAAGGCCGCCGGCGCGATGAAGGAGAGCTATCAAAGCGGATCGCGGGCCGCGTTCACCGCGACCGGCGGCAAGTTCTCGAACACGCCGGACATGCCGGCGCCCGCAAATGACGGCCCGCCCGCCTGGGCGCAGCGCCTCCGGCGCCAGCAGACCCTCAATCACGGCGTCGCCACGGCCGCCCATGTCGTCCGCTCCGGCGACCATGGCGGTGGGGGCACGTCGGTCAGTCTTTCGGAGAAACCATGAGCCTCTTCAAACGCCCCAGCGTCCGCTACGCCACGAGCCCCGAGCCGGTCACGCCCTATCAGAAGGCGGCGCAAGCCTGGGACGAGCGCATCGGCTCGGCGCGGGTTCAGGCGCGCAACTGGCGGCTCATGGCGTTCTGCTGTCTCGCGCTCTCCGGCGGACTGGCCGGCGCGCTGGCATGGCAATCGACGCAAGGGACCATCGTCCCTTATGTCGTGGAGGTGGACGAACTCGGTCAGGCGCAGGCCGTGGCGCCTGCAACCGCGGACTACCGGCCGACCGATCCGCAGATCGCCTTCCACCTGGCCCGCTTCATCGAGAGCGTCCGGCAAGTCCCGGCCGATCCGATCGTGCTGCGGCAGAACTGGCTACGCGCCTACGACTTCACCACCGATCGCGGCGCTCTGGCGCTCAACGACTATGCGCGGATCAACGATCCCTTCGCGCGGGTCGGCCAAACCCAGATCTCCGTCGAGGTCTCCAGCGTCATCCGCGCGTCCGACACCAGCTTTCGCGTCGCCTGGATCGAACGCCGCTACCAGAACGGCCAGCTCGCCGCCACCGAGCGTTGGACTGCCATCCTCACCATCGCGATCCAGCCGCCGCGCGACGCGGAGCGGCTGCGCAGCAATCCGCTCGGTATCTTCGTTCACGCCATCAACTGGTCACGGGAGAGCGCCCAATGAAATACAACACCCTTAACTCTGCGGCGCTTCCGGCGATCCTGCTCGCGGCGACCGCGCTGGCGGGCTGCGCGACCTTCCGCCCGCCGCAGATCGAGTATGACGAGCCGCCGATCGAGGCGACGCTTCTGCCGGAGCCCGCCCGCCCGGTGGAAGTGGTCGAGCGGCCTGTGCCTTTGCCCCTTCCCGGACAACTCATGCCCGTGGAAGATGGGGGGCCGCTCCCCGAAGCCGGCGAGCCGTCCGAGCGGATCGAAGAGGCCAACGCGGCCGCGCGCATCGAGCCCGTGCGAGACGGTTTCATCAACGCGGTGCAGCTCTACCCCTACAGCGCCGGGGCGCTTTATCAGGTCTATTCGTCGCCCGGACAGGTCACGGACATCGCATTGCAGCCGGGCGAAGGCCTTGTCGGCAACGGCCCGATCGCAGCCGGAGACACGGCCCGCTGGATCATCGGCGATACGATCAGCGGCGCGGGCGACACGCAGCGCACGCACATCCTGGTCAAGCCGACCCGGCCCGACATCGTCACCAACCTGGTCATCAATACCGACCGGCGGACCTACCATCTGGAGCTGCGCGCGCATCCGAGCGCCTATATGGCATCGGTGTCCTGGCGCTACCCGCAGGACGAATTGATCGCGCTCCGGCGCGGCAACGCCGACGCCGAGGTCGCGCTCCCAATCGGTCGCGACGTCGCCCTCGATAATCTCCGCTTCCGCTACCGTATCGAAGGCGACCGGCCGCCCTGGCGTCCGCGCCGCGCCTTCGACGACGGAAGGCAGGTCTTCATCGAGTTCCCGCGCGGCATCGGCCAGGGCGAGATGCCGCCGCTCTTCATCATCGGGCCGGAAGGCGAAGGCCAGCTCGTCAATTACCGCATCCGCCGCAACTACATAATCGTCGATCGGCTCTTCGCCGCCGCGGAACTGCGTCTCGGCGATCGTCAGCAGGTGGTGCGCATCGTCCGCACCGACGGCGTGCGGCGCGCGCCAGAACGCCATGTCGGAGCGGACTCATGAGCGACCAAGGCGATGGCCGGGAAGAGAAGGAGATCCGGCCCGGTCCGCGTCCCGAGGCGGAGATCGCCGCCGAGTTGCGCCTGCGGCCCAATCCACCGCGGGTCATGCGCCTCTCCCGCAGGACGCTCGGCATCCTCGCCGCGGTAGGCGGCTTGAGCCTCGGCGCGATCCTGATCGTCGCCCTGCAGGATCCGGAACGCGGCGATGGACCGGCGGAGCTGTTCAACACCGAACGCGTTCCGACTGCCGACGAGCTCTTGTCGCTGCCGGAGGATTACAGCCAGGTCCCGCAACTCGGGCCGCCGCTTCCGGGCGAGCTCGGGCGGCCGGTGCTGGCCGCGCGTGAGCGCGGTGAGCCGGTCCCGGTTGCGCCGGTCGCCCCCGGTCCGGCTATGGACCCCGAAGAACAGATGCGCTTGCAGGAGCAGGAAGCCGCGCGCCTCAGCCGATTGTTCCATGATGCCAGCACCGCCGAAAGCGGTGGACCGCTGGACGTCACAGCCCCGGCGGGCCCGCAGATCGATCCGCAGACGGTGTTCCCGGCCGTCGCGCAAACAGGGTCGGAGCCGGACGCCATCGAGAGGCGCCAGGCGTTTCTCGACGAGCCCGTCGATCGCCGCACCATGAGCGCGGAACGTCTCGTGGACCCAGCAAGCCCTTACGTGCTCCAGGCCGGCGCGGTGATACCCGCCGCACTGGTGACCGGCCTGCGCTCCGATCTGCCCGGACAGATCACCGCCCAAGTTACCGAGCATATCTATGACAGCCCAACCGGCCGCTTCCTGCTTGTTCCGCAAGGCGCACGGCTCATCGGCGAGTATGACAGCCGGGTCGCCTTCGGCCAGCGCCGCGTGCTTTTGGTCTGGACCCGGATGATCCTACCCAACGGGCGCTCCATCGTCCTGGAACGCCAGCCCGGCGCCGACGAAGCCGGATATGCCGGGCTCGAAGACGGCGTCGACTATCAATGGGGCCAACTCCTACGCGCCGCCGGTCTCGCGACCATCCTCAATATCGGCCTGGAGTTCGGCCAGGACGAGGACGACGAGATCGCCGAGGCGATACGCGACGGCGCCCAGGACACGGTCGGCCGCGCCGGTGACGAGATCGTCCGCCGTCAACTCACCGTGCCGCCGACACTGACCATCCGTCCGGGTTTCCCCGTCCGCGTGATGGTCACCCGCGACCTGATCCTCGAACCCTATGAGAGTTGAACTATGACCAAACTGAAGCTTGGGGCGATCCCCGACGACAAGCCGGTTAAGATCCCATTGGAGCTACCGGCCGATGTTCATCGCGACCTTACCGCCTACGCCGAAGCGCTCGCGCGTGAGACGGGTCAGACGCATGAGCCCGCTAAGCTGATCGCGCCCATGCTGGCGCGGTTTATGGCGACAGATCGGGGCTTTGCGAAGCTTCGGAAAGAGAAGCGGCCGCCTTCTTCGCGTGGACCCGGGTCAGGCTCACAAAGCGCCTGAGGGCATGAGCAGGGTCTGCGCTGCCTCGCTTCTAGAGAGCGTTCAACTACATGCCGATAGCTGACGCTGTTGCACGCGCGATTTTCAGGAACTGTGCGACAACACCCTGCAAGTCACCCTTGGGATAGGCGGCGGCGACGGACATGTGTTGTTCACCAGCCGACAGTGGTCGCATCACAATGCCGTCCATATTGGTGCTGGTGAATGCGCCGGGAACGAGCGTGACGCCGGCGCCAGATCGCACAAGAATGGCCATTGTAAGCCTACGGAACGCCCGTGCGACAATGCGCGGTTTGATTCCCGCCGCGTGGAACATGGCTTCACTCTGTGCATGGCAACCGGGACCGAATTTGGGATGTGCCGTGATGAATCGTTCGCCACATAGAGCGCCGAGCGGAACGACCTCCAGCTCCGTTAGACGGTGATCCGACGGCATCGCGACGAACCAGTCGTCTCGCCAGACCTCGTCCAATTGAATCCCCTGATCCTGCACCGGCGGAAGCAGCAGACCAGCATCAATCTCGCCGCGACGGATGGCGGCGGGCTGCATCGCGCTTGGCAGCTCGAACAGCTCCAAGATGATCGCGGAACAGCGCTCCCGGTGCGCTGCGAGTATTGCAGCGAATGTCGGCGTTGTGGCGTCTTCACACACTGCGAGGCGCAAACGACCGGCCTTTCCATATGCAACCGATGTGACCGCCTCCTGCGCGCGATCCACGTCGGCGACTATCCTGCGCGCATCGGCCAAGAAAACTCGGCCAGCTTCGGTCAGTCGCGCGCCTGTGCTCTTGCGTTCGAACAGGGTGACGCCGAGTTCCTCTTCGAGCGCTGCCATCTGACGAGAAACGATCGGCTGACCTATGCCCATCAGCGCAGCCGCCCGCCGAAAGCTCAACTCATCGGCGACAGCTAGAAAGATGCGGAGGCGTCGCAGGTCCATCAGAGCTCCATGCAAATAGGCGAACCATCATTTCTTTGGCAGGCGCGACACGACCGCCACAGAAACAATGATGAGTACGGCGCCGAGCCACTGCGGTCCGTTCAGCGCCTCGCCCAGAAAAGCGAACGCGGCGGCGATGCCGAAGACTGGAATGAGGGTCAAGCAGAAGCCAGCGACATTGGCGGGCAGGCTCTGCAAAGCGAACAGGTAGAGCCAGAAAGCCAGCGCGTACTGGATCACGCCGGAGGCCGCGGCAAGAAGCAGAACCGGCAACGGGACGCCATCGAGCCCTAATGCCGAGATCCCGAGCACAAGCGCGGCGGTAAGGACGCCGAGTGTCCACAAAAGCCCGACGCTCTGCTGCAAAGCCGACAGCGGCAGCGGGTCCATCTTGCCCACCAGCCGCCGCGTCGCGATAACGTAGAGCGCTGCGAAGAGTGTCCCTGCTAGGACGAGCGCATCGCCGGCAAGCGAGCCTTGCCCGGAAAACGCGTTCGCATCCGGCACGATCACGAGGACGATGCCGAGCGTGGCCATGGCGGCGAGGCCAAGCATCATCGGTCCGATCCGTTCATTTAGGAGCATCCAGGCCAGCAGCAGTATCAGCAAGGGTTCGGCCGCCCCGATAAGCGCCGCATTGCTCGCCGTGGTCAGCGCCAGCCCGACAATGCCGAACGTGTAGGCCACCCCCGGTTCCAGCAAGCCGGAGAGGCTCGCCCGGCGCGTGGGGCGGTCCAGCCGCACGCGAAACCGCAAGGCCAGAACGGCCAGCCAGAGCACGGTGATGGAGGCGGTCAACTGGATCGTAAGCAGCGTCATCGGCGGCACGTGGGCGAGCACACCCTTGCTCATGACGGTCGCCGATCCCCAGCAGGCGGCCGACAGGATGGCGGCCAGAATGGCGAGGCCATGCCCGGGACGGGCGCGCGCCACGCTTAGGGTCGGTTCAACTGGACCCGGGATGCCGATCATGACGCGGCCCCGGCGCGCAGGGCCGCGCATTCGACGGGGCAGGTCGCCTCGGGGCACACATCCTCATCGCACAGCCGGCAGATGTGGTCGGCCTGCCGGCGGTCCTTGGTCATCGCGGCAAGCAAGGTTTCGATCAGCGGCGTCAGTACGGCGTGACCGTCTTCCGGCAGGGCTGCAAGTGCCTCAGAGAGAACCTGGCGCCTGCTGCTCAGGATGGCGCGCCGCCGGGCGGCGCCGCGGCGTGTGAGACGGAGACCGACGGAGCGTCCGTCCACGCCGGCGCGCCGCTCCATAAGGCCGTCGCCGGCCAGGCGATCCACAAGCCGCACCGTGGCCGAATGGGTGATGCCGATGACCTGCGCTAGCGCGCCGACGGAAAGACCCGGATCGGCGCCGACGCTCACGAGCGCCGCGGGCGCGGCAGCGCCATGCTCGGCGCGGGTCTCAGCTTCTTCGGTCATGCGGTCGGTCAGCGCCAAAGCCAGCGCGCCGAGCAGGTTGGCGGTGCGTTCGTCGTTCATGCAGCTAGATATATGCATGATACACACATAAAACAAGCTTGGAGCTACAGCAGAGACGCTCGCTTTCGGAAGGTGGCGCTGCTTCACGACAGATGCGCCGTCGTGGAGAATGATGTTCCATGCGGCGGAGCAACGGCACCTCTTCGATCGGACTGTAGCCGGCATCTAACAGAGAAGCCTGGGCCTTCGCCTCATCAAGGCACCCGTAATCGCAAGGCGCGAACGGCTCCGCCGAGGCAGGGCTTGCAAGGACGACTCCCCCCAAAGCCGCGATGGTGGTTCGAGCGAGCCGCTAACTCGTGACCGGGCCTTTCACCAGGTCAGGGTCGTCTTGCCGATGGCAGCACCGCTTTCCTGCAGCCGATGCGCCGCGCGCAGACTGTCGGGTGTCATCGCACCCCCTTCGTGGTTTGCGGTCGTCCGAATCCGCCCTTCGTCGACCAGATCGGCGACGCGGGAGAGCAGGCGATGCTGTTCGATCATGTCGTGTGTTTCGAAGAGCGAGCGGGTGAACATGAACTCCCAATGCAGCGAGATCGCCTTCTGCTTGAACAGCATCACGTCGACCGCCTTGGGATCGGGGTCGTCGACCAAGCCGAACCTGCCCTGGGGTGCCAGCATCTCGGCGATCGCCGAAAAGTGTCGTTCCGTGCCCGTGAGACCGGCGACATAGCGCGGTGTCAGGCCGAGCGCTTCCATTTGCGCGGGCATGTCGCCCCGATGGTCGATGACGTGATGGGCCCCCATGGCCTCGACCCAGGCACGGGTTTCGGGCCGCGAGGCGGTCGCGACCACGGTCAGTGCGGTCAGTTCACGCGCAAGCTGGATCAGGATCGAGCCGACACCGCCCGCACCACCGACCGCCAGCAGCGTGTCGCCGTCTCCACCCCCCTCCTGGATGCCGAAGCGATCGAAGATCAGTTCCCATGCGGTGATCGTCGTCAGCGGCAGCGCTGCTGCCTTCGCATGAGACAGGCTCTTGGGCTTCCTCCCGACGATCCGCTCATCGACGACGTGAAGTTCGCTGTTGGTCCCCGGACGGTCGATCGCCCCGGCGTAATAGACCTCGTCGCCGGGCTCGAAGAGCGTCACCTCGGCACCGACCGCGCGCACCCTGCCCGAGGCGTCCCAGCCGAGGACCTTCTTCTCGCCGCCGGGGTCCACGCGAGCGCGCACCTTGACGTCGACGGGGTTGACCGAAACGGCCCGCACGTCGACGAGAAGGTCGCGCGGACCCGGCTCGGGATCGGGCAGATCGAAGGCCCGTAGCGCGCCTTCGTCGCCGATGGGCAGGGATTTGGTGTAACCGATGGCTTTCATGAAGGGTCTCCTGTCGGGACGCCGGTCGCCTCGGGTGGCGCGGCCGTGCCCGATTTCTGCCGGTTGCCGCAAGATCGGCCGGAGCCGATCCGAGCGTCATGCGGGGCGTCTCGGCCGTCCGGAACGGCTGCACTCCACGGTGACGGGCTCGCCGGCTCCGTGCGACGTGCAGCGGCGGCGAACGAGACGCGCGGAGGATTGCGCGAGCGCGAACACGCGTTCGTGCCGACCGTGTCGCCCGACGTCTCGGAGCGTCTCCCTCCGGCCCGTGCACGGATTGAAGAACGGCCGGGTCGAGCTCACGCCAGACGCTCCATCTCGTTGAGAACGAACCGGTCGACCGCGCCATCGGTCGCTTCCATGTAAGCCGCGGTATGCGGCGCGTTCATATGCGCCTGCCAAAGCTCCCGGCTCTCCCAGGTCTCGTAGAACATGAAATGCGTGGGAGCCGAATGATCCTGATGCAGATCGTACTGCAGGCAGCCCCGTTCGGCTCTCGTGGGTGAGACGAGCTTCTCGAGCTCCGTCCGGACCGTCGCCTCGCGACCCGGCTTGGCGTGAATATTCGCGACGACCGTGAGGGTCATATCCCGTGTCCTTTCCGATGATGATTGCGTCGGAAAGGACAGTTGGCCTATACGTTCGAGAAGGACAAGTACGCACGTTTCGGGCATGTAGGCACGAAAAGGATACCGTAAAATGGTCGCGCTCGATACCACCGATGTCGACCGACGGCAGCGTTATGACAGCTATGATTGCAGCGAGGGCTGCCCGGTCGAGGCGGCTCTGGAGCTAATCGGCGGCAAGTGGAAGGGGCTCGCCCTCTACCACCTGATGGACGGACCGATCCGCTTCAACGAGCTCAAGCGCCAGATGGGCGACGTCACACAACGTATGCTGACGAAGCAGCTGCGCGAACTCGAAGCCGACGGTCTCATCCACCGCGAGGTGTTCCCGGTGGTGCCGCCCAAGGTTGAATACAGCCTGACGCCCAAGGGCGAGAGCCTGCGAACCATCATCATGGCGCTTCGAGAATGGGGATTGGAGCACGCGCTGCTCACGACCTCAGCGTAGTGCTATAGCGAAGGAATAGTTCGTGTTTTCATCGCGCGTGGCCCGCCATCGCCGCCGGGGGTCCATACCGGAGACATGGGTGACAGCTTGTACCTAAGACATGGGTGACACCCTCGAGCCGAACAGGGTGTCGATGGTTTGCAATGTTTTTGCTCCAGGTCGATATATCCCAGATCATAATGCATGAAGCTGATCAGCCAAATGCCGTCGTCCACCTCCCTGATACCGAGCCGTTGATCGGCGCCGGTGGCGCTGACCTCTTGGGAAGCCGACGCTATGCTTCGCCGCGTGCTTTTCTCAGGAGGTTGGTGAGTTGCTCGATCTCGGGCTTGGACAGATGGGCGAATTGATCGCGATGCGTCTCAAGGAGCGGCTCATCGATGGCTTTGAGCAGGTTTGAACCTGCTTGGGTCAGGTAAGTCCGAACGACCCGCCTGTCCGCCTCGTCGGGCTGGCGGTCAACGAGCCCGTCCCGCACCAACCGGTCCAGCAACCGGGTCACGTCCGCCCGCGGATCCGTCATCTGCTCGCTGATTTGCGAGATGCTCAGCCCTTCGTCGCCGCCGCGTCGGATGGAGCGAAGCACGTTGTATTGCTTTCCGGAGATGCCGTAGCCCGACATCAGGTCGCCCACCCGCTGACTGAGCACCTCGGCCGTCCGGATCAGATTTAGATAGGCCTGCTGCTCGGGCACGTACTTCCCGGTTTCCGTGACGACGAGATCCGGAGTCTGGAATTTTCTCGGCGATTCGCGGCCCATCATCACCTTCATGTAGTTGTTATACACGATAGTCGTTGTAACCGGATATATGCATTGCCATATTACGTTCATCGCGGCTTTCTCCTGCTTTGGCAAGCAGGGTGCATCATGGCGCGAGGACTGGAGGTCACGCATGTCTCGACGATCCTTTCCGGCCTTGACGGTTATGGGCCTCACCGTCGTCAGCGCGATCGCAACCGTCGCCGCTATCGGTCCGATCGAAGCCCGGCAAGGGCAGACGCCGCCTGACTACACCGCGCTCGATTCGGCGCCCTTCACACCACAGAGCGCCCCGCACTCGGCGCGGGGTCAGGCGTCCATGCTCACCATACGGGCCGGGTCCTACACGCTTGGGCGCGACGACGGTCCGGGCATCGAACGGCCGGCCCATTCGGTGGACTTGCGGGCTTTCAGGATCGACCGCACCGAGGTGACCAACGCCGCCTTCGCCGAGTATCTGAACGCGCTGGCCATTCCCGTTTCAGAGCCATTCGGAGCCGGCGAAGCGTCGCCGCGCGGGCTCTCTCGAAAGCATGCCGCGCTGCTCATGGAAGTTCGGGAGGGAAGCGGCCTCTATCCCATCATCGCCCTCGACGACGATCAGGCGCGCATCGGCTACGAGAACGGCGCGTTCATGCCGAGCCGCGGTTACGAAAACCATCCCGTGACCGAAACGACCTGGGCCGGCGCCCGCGCCTACTGCGCGTGGCGGGGCGCAAGGCTGCCGACAGAAGCGGAATGGGAAGCCGCTGCCCGAGGCGACGACGGCAGCCTCTATCCCTGGGGCGACACGCCCCCTGACCGAACGCGCGTCTTCGTATCGGGACAGACTGGGGTGACGGGCACCGTCGGCGAGCGCCCCGCAGGCGCATCGCCGTCCGGCGCCCTCGATATGAGCGGATCGCTCGCCGAATGAACCTCCAGCCTGATGCGTCCCTACCCCTACGACGCAAACGACGGGCGCGAAGCACCGGACCGGTCCGGCGAGCGGGTCACCAGGGGCGGCGACTACATCTATGACGCCGAGCCTGCGGCGCTCACGGCAACCCACCGGAACGGCTTCTCGAACGCGCCGGAGCGCGGCCACCGCCACATCGGCTTTCGCTGCGCCGCGGCGCCCGCATGATCCGGATTGCGCTGACCACCACCGCAAAGGGAACACGGCATGACCGATCTGAGCAGACCTGTCGAGCACAATGCGTCCGAGGGTAACACCGCAGACGCGCGCTACCATGTGGTCGTGCGATGGCTGCACTGGCTGATGGCCGCCGGCTTCGTCTTCATGTGGGCGTCGGGCTACTTCATGCGCAATCTCATGCCCCATGATTCGCCGGCGCAGGAATACCTCTACGACCTGCACAAATCCGTCGGCGTCACCCTGATCGTCCTGCTCGTGGCCCGGCTGAGCGCGCGGCTTCTGACGCGGCACCCGGACCTGCCGAGCCATCTTCCGACAGCCGAGCGGCGCGCCGCAAAGGCCGGTCATTGGGGGCTCTATGCTCTCATCGCGCTGGGGGTCACGACGGGTTGGGCCCTGACGGATTTCGGCGGGCACGGCGTCGTCTGGTTCGGCGTGGCGATGCCTCAAGTCTTTCCGATCCGCGAACAGCTCTTCGGCGTGACACTCGATCCGCTCACCAGCACCATCCATGCCTGGCTCGTCTACGGCCTCCTGGCGCTCGTCACCGTACACGTCGCCGCCGTCGTCAAACATAGACTGAAAGACCGCATCGATCTCCTGCCACGCATCGCGGTCTGGAAGGACCGGCCGGTGGAGGAGGACGTAAAATGATCCACGAAGGGCTTCTGACAAGCGTCCACGACTGCGAGGAACGATTCCGCGTGCCGGCGCCGTCGCTGCATGAAACGTGGCTCGCTACGATGTCGGACGCGCAAAGGCGGTCACGGCGCAGACGTTCGGGAGTTGCCTGCGCCGCTGTCATTCTTGCCGCTTCCGTCACCCTGCTCGGGGGCGGGCCAAACCGGTCCCCTGTCGCTGGCGAACTCATTGCGTTTGCCAGCCCGGTGAAGGCGATGTGGTGCTGACGCTCAGGCGGGAGCCCCGGTCAGGCACACGGAAATCTGAACCTGACTCGCCGTGTTCTGTAATCGCACGAAACCGCTGTCCTCCTGAGGCAGCCTGACTTTCGCAGTCGATGACAAGTCACCATAGACGAAGCGGGCGCCGTTTGATGGTGACGAATAATCCAGATGCCTTTGTCACGGAGCTGTGCCGAACGACATGAGCTTCCTGCGCCCACAGGGCGAACCGACCGTCCATGCGCTTGTCGTGAGACAGGTTCGACTGACTACCGGCCTGGTTTTGTTTGTCTACGTGGTCTGCCATTTGGTGGGATTGGTGGGCGGCCTCTTTCTTGTCGAAGGCATGGAAGCCACGAGTGCCGTAACCTTGTTCGTCTGGGAGACGTTGCCTGGCACATTGGCCCTTTATGCTGCGTTGATCCTGCACGCCGCCATCGGTTTGGCGACTGTCGCACGTTCCAGGTCGCGTTGGCCCACGCGCCGACGCCGCATTCAGGCCCTTCTGGGACTTGCCATCCCGTTCGGACTGCTTCTCCACCTCGTCGATGTTCGGATTGCCACCATGGTCTTTGGGCTGGAGGACGGGTTCGAACGATTGGTGCGAACGTATTGGGTAGAACAACCGGTCGCCGGTGCAATCCAGGTCGGGCTGATCGTTGTCACGTGGGCGCACGGCTGCCTCGGCGTCTACGATTGGCTGAGGTTCCGCCATTGGTGGCGGAGGGCGAGGGTTTGGCTCGCCGTCGCGGCCTGCCTATTGCCGGTGCTTGCCATCCTCGGGTTCGCCAACTCGGGCACGGAGTTTGAGCCGGCCACAAACGATCTCGCTGAAACCGCCACGGCCCATTCTCACGCACTTACCCTGATCGCGCTTGGCGCAATCGGCTGCTACGCTCTTGCGCTCGGCACCATTGTCGTGTTGTCCGCCCTTCGACACTGGCAGGCCGTTCGGCGTCCGACGGCGATCGTCCGGATCGCAGACGGTCCCGAACTCCGCGCCAAGCGAGACTGGAGTCTGCTCGAAGTACTCACCGAGGGCGGCGTCGTGATCCCGGCGCTCTGCGGCGGTAGGGCGCGGTGCTCCACCTGTCGGGTTACGGTGTTGGAGGGAGGCGACCGGCAGCCAGCACCCACCGTCATCGAAGCGGCCACTCTCAGAAGATTCAATGTCGGCGCAAACGTTCGGCTTGCCTGTCAACTCGTTCCGCGCCACGACCTCAAGATCCTGCCACCCGGCCCGAAGCTGGAAACGCCGACAGGAAGGTTGCCGTTCGGGATCGAAGAGACATCCGAAGAAAATGTCTTTGCGTTCTGCGTTGATCTGAGGGACTCGACGAAACTCGCGGAAAACGCGCTCCCCTACGACGTCTTCTACATCCTGAGTGCCTACCAGGACGCTGTCTGCAATGCCGTGACGCGCCACGGTGGCCACGTCGTCAGCGTGTCCGGCGACGGCATAATGGCCGTCTTCCTAGCTGGAACGTCGGCCGACGGCGCGGGCAAGGCAGCCCTTTCAGCGGCCAAGGATACGGTTCGCGACGTGGCAGTCCTCTCGGATCGGCTTGCCTGCCACCTTCAACAACCGTTGCGCGTCGGGATCGGTTTGCAGTTCGGATCCGGGCTGATCGGTCTTAGTTCTACGGAAGATAGAGCTCACTTCTTCGGCGAACCGGCGAATGTTGCGGCACGCCTCCAGGAGGCGACGAAGGCCTTCGGGGGAATCCTGGTCGCCACGCACGAGAGTGCGCGGGCCTGCGGCCTGGAACCGTCGACCAGCCCTCGAACGATCTCCTTTCGAGAGAGGGGTCCTCTCGTGAGCATCGCGGTATTCGACATCGTGCAGGAGCATGACGGCTACACTATTCAGCCGCTGTAGATCGGCCCGCAGCGGGAGTACGCTCATGTCTCATGCTTCAACTTTGCAACCGAGAAACCCGTTTCAGTCGGTGGCGCTTTGAACTTCGCCTGAACCCGGGTCGCTTCAGGAAGAGCACGGATTGTTTTGGCGATACTCCAGCCGAGAGCCAGTTACTCTCCTCAGGAGACCGCTCATAGCCGATTCATCGATTCAACTACGGTTTCGTCGTAGGGTTATAGCGAAGTAGCAGTTCGCACTGTCGACTCGCACGGCCCGACAAACGCCGTGCACTTGCCGGTGGGCCGCACTTGGCAGGAATGCGAACGGATGAGGATTGTCGCATGGGCTATTGCGTCTTCATGCTGCGCCCCGACTCAGTCTACGACGACAGTCCGTCGGAACAGTATCAGTTTCCAAAACAGTACCTCGACCGGGCGAAGGGCTCGGCTGGTGACTGGATTGTGTATTTGGAACCAACGAAAGTGCCGAAGACGCGCGGCTACTTCGCCATTGCTCGCGTCGAGAGACTGATATCCGACGAAACGGCTCCCGGACGGTTTCTTGCCTTGATTGAGCCGGGAAGCTATCTCGACTTCGCCAATCCCGTTCCCTTCAACGATAGCGATGGTCCCATCGAGCGCGGCCTGCTTAACGAGCGGGGCAAATTGTCGGGTCGAGCCCAAGCCGCCGTCAGGCCGATTTCGCCCGGGGACTTCATGCGGATCCTCGAAAGGGGGCTCAGTCAGGCCGATCGGGTGCTGCCGCGCCTGGACACCGGGGAACCGGTGGCGGGCTTCGCCGAGGACCAAACCCCCTTCGTGGTCGAAACAGAACGACAGCGTGTCGAGCATCTGGTGAGCCGGCCCGTGCGAGACCGGGTGTTCCGACGCCTTGTGCTTCGCGCATACGATGAGCGCTGCGCTTTCACGGGCCTCAAGCTGATCAACGGGCGCGGACGGGCCGAGGTCGATGCCGCCCACATCAAGCCGGTGGAGCACAACGGTCCGGACACCGTTCGCAACGGTATCGCACTGTCGGGCACGGCGCACTGGATGTTCGACCGTGGCCTGATCAGTCTATCGAATAGCCTCGAGATTCTGATCTCTCGGCAGGTCAACGACATCGGCAGCGTGGAGTCCTTCATCAACAAAAACGGCCACGCGACACCGCCGATTCGCGCGGCAGATCGGCCTCACCCGCGGTTCCTGGAATGGCACCGCGAGCACTGTTTCAAGAAATAGCCGATCACGGCCCCGTTAAGTCTGACTGACGGCCGGCGACGGGTCCGCGAGAACTGCCTGCACCGCCGCTCCATTTCAGATCCAGATCGACGGGGCGTGCGAGGGGAAGCTGTCCGCGTCCGACGGCTTGCTCAAGCCCCGATGGTCACACAGAACGCCGCTCATTCGAAGTAGATGAATTCGTGATCGCCAGTGTAGCCGGTCTTCTCGAAAAGGAAACGCCACTCCTCAGGGGTATGAAAGACGCGGCAGGTTAGCTGCCAATACATCAGGTTCATCTTTTCCCGCTCGTTGCGGTAGCCCTCGACACAGACGTACTTCGCGCCGCGTCCCACGCGCTCGATCTCCTGGAATGCCGACCAGAGCTCCGGCAGGAAGAGGTTGTGCAGCGTATTGATCGAGATGACGAGATCGAAATGGTCGTCGGGCCAGGGCAGCGTGGCCGCCGTGCCGACCCTGCAATACGGTTTGACCGTGTCCATCGTATGCTCGATCGCGTAGCCAGAGACATCGATGCCGGCCACCTCGACGCCCGGACACGCCTCGGTGAGGTCGTGCAGCAGAAAGCCCTTGCCCGACCCGACGTCCAGGATGCGCATTCTCGGCTTGATGCCATAGGAGTCCACCATGGCGTCGGCAACACGGCGCCACCGGCCATCGTAGTTGTAGCCGCCATAGCCGGTCAGTCGACTGCCGTCCCAGTAGTCCTTGCCGAACCGGATGGCCACCTCGGCGACTTCGGCCTTGTCGATCTCGTTGACGCGGGCCAGGTAATCGCGTTTCGTCGATTTGTGTATCAGGTTGACGAAGTCTCGGTAGGCCATCTTGTCTCCCTTCAGCGCAGGTATGGATAAACGTGCCGTGATGTTGCTCAGTTGGTTCCGCGACCGGAAATCAGGGCAGCGGCCTTTGCCAGTTGCGCGGCGCAACGGGCCGCGCGATCGCCCTGATCGGCGAAGCGTCGGCGCGCGTCATCATGCGGAAGAAAGTCGTTGAGTATGATACAGGCCCATTTTAGCCGATAGACATCGCGCAGCATGACCATCCGGGTCAGCGCGGTCTCGCCGAGGTCGAGGCGCCAGCACAGCGTTTCGACGAACATGTCGAAATAGCGGGCTGGAACGGGGATCTCCGGGCAATTGAAGAAATCGCCCGCCAGCTTGGCCGGATCGTCCCAGCCGGCATATTCGAAATCCAGAAAGCCCAGGCCCTTGCGATCGTCCCAGAGCGCGTTGTGGAACCCGAAGTCCGATGGCGACACGATGACCTCCCTTTCGGTGATCGGTGCATCGAGAGCGAGGCTGGCCTTGGCGCAGGCCTCGACAATGCCCGCTTTCACCTTCTGCCAGCCGGGGATCAGTGTATCGGTTATCAGCGCGGCCGCCGCCTCGGCGTAAGGCGCCTGAGGATCGAGCGTGCCCATCCCCGCCATGCGACGGTCCACCTTTCCCAGATGGTCGGCGATGGAGAAGCACGCCTCGGAGCCTGGCTTGAGCGCCTCCCGCGGACGGTCGCCCCGGTTGATCGCGCAGATGAACGTCGCCGCCTGTTCGATGTGGGTGCTAGCGATGGCGTCGGTCGTCAGCTTCCGGCCTTCGAGAAGGCCGTAGATCCCGATCCCCGTGGCATCATCACGAGCAATCGGCCGCGGTACGTTGCGCGCGCCCTTGCTCCAGGCGAATGTCAAAAAATCCCATTCAGCGCTCAAACGGTCGCGCGGATCGTGGTCGTCCCGATAGTAGCTCTTCAAGATGACCGCATCGCCGTCGACCAGTTCCAGGCGGAACACCCGGTTGTTCCTGCCGCCGGAAAGCTGCTCAAGCCCCGACGGGCGCGCCAGCCCGGCGGCCGTGCAGATTGCGCCGGCTTGAGCCACAAGGTCCGGATCGGCCGCCACGGACGGCAGACAGGAAGGCATGGCGTTCAGCTCAAGAGGCTAAGGCGGATGGAGCGCCAGTCCGAATACCGCTCAAGTCCGCAATTCGCGACGGCATGGCCGTCAAGCGGATCGAACAGGATGCGACGTGTCGCGGAAGGAAAGCCGTCCATGACCAGGATCTCGGGAAGGTCGTCCACGAACACGTCGACGCCAACCGCGGCGGCACGTCGCACCTTATCCTCTTTGGTGGGTTCGAAGAACGTGTGCTCAGTCGGGATCATGCCGGGAGCGACAAAGCCGTGAGCTTCCAGAAAGCCGCGCGCGGCGGCGTGCATGTCATAAGCCGGGCCGATCATCGGGGTTCGGGTCTTATGGCTGATCACGAAGACGTCGTGGCCGTCGCCGATCGCGGCCCCGACGAAGTCCGCGGCGTGCGGATAGGGCGAAACCAGATCCATGCGTGCGCCGTAGACGTAACCCTGCAGCTCGGTGAAGGCCTCTTTGCGGCCTGATCCATTGAGATAGTCGCGAACCGCATTCTTGCCGGTTCCGATATCGGCCGGGATCAATCCGCGTTCGACGGCGGCAGCATGAAACACACCGTCGTAATTGGCGATAGTATTGTCAAAGTCGATCCCAATGCGCATGGGCATCGACTCAAGTCTTCGACATATCGATCATTGGCCGGCCGACGCGTCCGGCGGACAGGTCCTCCAGTGCCTGGGAGGTCTGGTCCAGTCTGTACGGCGCGCTCAATAGGTCGCGCACGGGAAAACGCTCACTGGCCAAAAGCCTACCAAACCTTGGATAGTCGCGGTCCGGAACGCTGTCGCCGCCCCAGGTGCCAAGCAGGCTTTTGCCCTGATTGAAGACGGCCGGATCGAGAGTCAGGGCATTCCCGACCTTCGCGTTGCCGATCACGACGGCGCGTCCGCCCTGCGCGCGCACGGCATTGATCGCACCGTTCATGACCGCCGGCTGCCCCGACGCCTCGACCGCCAGATCGACGCCGCCCGGCACGATCGCGCGCACCGCTTCAACCACGTCCCCATCGGCCGGATCGATCGTGTGAGTGGCGCCGTAGGCCATGGCAAGCCGGCGGCGTGCCGGATTCGGGTCGATGCCGATGACCGGCATACCACCGGCAAACGCCGCGGCCATGCAGGCGTTAAGGCCGATACCGCCGGTACCAAAAATGGCGATGCTGTCGCCGCTGCTGGTCTTCAGCACATTGAAGACCGCGCCCATCCCCGTCGGTACGGCGCAGCCCAGTAGAATCGCGACGTCCAGTGCTAACGCATCGGGCAACGGCGTCAGGCGGTTCTCACTGACCACCGCGTGGCGCTGAAAGGTGGTCACGCCGCCGGCGTTCACTTGTTTGCCGTTCCAGTCGTATTGGCAGCCACCCGCCTCGACACCGGTGCCGCGGATCCACGACAGAACCACCTTGTCACCATCCTTGACCTTGGTAACCCCGGGGCCCCTATCGATCACCGTGCCGGTGCCCTCATGGCCCATGCAATGGGGCAGCCATTTGTCGGGCCCCTTGTCGCCGCGCCATTCCATGACCTGGGTGCCGCAAGCCCCGGAATAGGCGATCTCGACCAGCACCTGACCGGTTCTCAGCGCGGGAATCCCCAATTTGGCCATGGCGAGAGGCCGGCCGGTTTCGACCAGGATGGCGGCTTCGGTCTTCATCAGGCGGCTGATACCCTGTTGGGGAGAACGGCGGCTACGCGGTCGGCGATCTGGTGACCCGTGAGACCAAGCTGTTCTCGGGCGAACTCCTGCTCGCCCGACAGCTTGAAGAACCTGTCGGGTGTTCCGATCCGCAGCAGCTTGCGTGTGTCGGCACCTTCATCCGTGGCCCATTCGGCCACCGCCGACCCCAAGCCACCGATCAGCGAGTGCTCCTCGATCGTCACCACGCGCTCGAAGCGTTGGAAAACCTCGGCCAGACAGGTCGTGTCCAGCGGCTTGAGGGTATGAAAGCTGACCACACGCGCCGACACACCCCGTTCGCCCAGCCGCCGGCCGGCCTCCAGCGCTTCGGGCAGGATGTTGCCGGTGGATAGAAGGCAGACATCGTTCCCGTCCGCCATCGTTATCGCCTTTCCGATCTCGAAATCGGCGATAGGGCCATCGTGGATCACCGGCTCGCCCTTCTTGCCCATACGCAAGTAGGCGGGGTGGTTCTGTTTCATGATGGCCCCCAGCGCGGCCCGCACCTCCCATTCATCGCCTGGGGCGATCACTACCATGTTGGGAATCGTGCGAAGAAAAGAGAGATCTTCGCACGCATGGTGGGTTGGGCCGAGTCCGGCATAGGCCAGGCCGGCGCCGACCGCCACTACCGTTACCGGTACGTCGTGATAAGCCGCGTCGGTGCGGATCTGCTCCAGGCAGCGGGTCGTTACGAACGGCGTGATCGTGTAGGCCACCGGTCGCAGCCCGGACATGGCCATGCCGGCGGCGACGCCAATCATGTTCTGCTCAGCAACGCCGCAGTTGAAGAACCGTTCGGGCTGCGCGGCCTTGAACTTGTCGAACAGCTTGTTGCCGATATCTCCGGACAACATGACGATGCGAGAATCATCCTGGGCCAGTTTGGTGACTTCGTCGGCGAACGCGTTTCTCATGTCACTTCAGCCCCAGCTCGACACGCGCCTTGACCACCTCTTCCGCCGTTGGCGCGCGGTAGTGCCAATTGTTGTCGTCCTCCATGAACGAAACGCCCTTGCCCTTGACTGTATGGGCAATGAGCGCGACCGGCTTGCCCGATCCGTTGGGCATGTTCGCCATCATCTCCGCCAATTGTCCGACATCGTGACCGTCGACTTCGTAGGCATCCCAACCGAAGGCCGCCCACTTGTCGCGCAGCGGCGCCAGCGCCAGCGTCTCATTCGACCGGGCGGTCGCCTGCCATTTGTTGTAATCGACGATGACGCAGACGCGATCCAGGTTTTGCCCGGCGGCGAACATCGCCGCCTCCCATACCGAGCCCTCGTTGTTCTCGCCATCGGACAGAAGGGCGTAGACGCGGTATCGCTGGCCTTTGATGCGCGCCGACAACGCCATGCCGAGGCCAAGCGGCAGACCGTGACCGAGCGACCCCGTCGCCGCCTCGATGCCTGGCAGCATGTTGGCCGGCGGATGCTCGGCCAGACGGCCGTTATCCTGGTTGTAGGTCGCCAGCTCGTCTTCCGGGAAATAGCCGCGCATGGCGAGCGTGGCGTAGATCGCCATGGCCGCGTGACCCTTGGAAAGGATGAAGCGGTCTCGGTTGGGGTCGTCGGGTGTCTTCGGATCGATGTTCAGAACGTGCCAATAGGCCGCTGTCAGAATGTCCACGCAAGACAGGGAAGACCCAAGATGCGCGGACCGGGAGGCATGGCACATCTCCACGATCCGGCCGCGAATACAGGCGGCTTGCGCCCGCAAGCCCTCGACATCCGGGCTTAGGAAAACGGCTGGGGCATTCATGAAAAGGTCCCCCCTAGGGTTTGTGCACGTACTGGGACGGCAGGTCGGGCAAGACGGCCTCGAACCGCTTGGCCCAGGCGATGGTGTCCTCCACCCCTTCACGCAAACTGATCTTGTCCCGCCAACCCAGCTCGGTGCGGATCTTGAACGTGTCCAACATGTAGGCCGTGTCCTTGCCGGGCCGTTCCGGCCCTATCTCCACATGGTCTTCGAACGACGCGCCAAGCGTCTCAAGGACCATTTCCACCAGCTCACGGATCGAGATCAATTCGTACCCGGAGATATGGTAGCAGTGCCCCGCCGCGCCGTGAAGCGCGACCTTCAGTGTGGCATCGGACACGTCGGCCATGTGGATGAATACGCGGACGGACTTGCCGCCGCCGTCCAGGCGCAACTTCTGCCCGGCCATGACCGCGTAGATGGTGCGCGGGACGATTCGATAGAGTTGCTGGCCGGGACCGTAGACGTTTGCCGCCCTGGTCGAGACGGCAGGAAGGCCGAAATTGTCGGTGTATGTCTTCAGGCTCATGTCGCCGGCCGCGCGCGAGACGGCGTAGGGCGTGGACGGGGCGTAGGGACAGTCCTCGCGCACCCAGCCTTCCGTCGAACCGTAAACTTCGGGCGTCGTTACATGGACGTAGCGGTCCAGGCCGTCATAGGCACGCAAAAGGTTGTGCAGCCGCACGGTCGATACGACGTTAGTGTACATCCAATCGTCGGGATGGTCCCAGCTTTGGCCGACCATGCTCTGGGCGGCGAAATTGACGACGTGAGTGGGCTTTTCGCGCCTGAGCAACGCGTTCAGCGCATCCAGATCATGATTGATGTCGACCCGTTCGAAACGCACCTTGCCGGGCCGCTTTTGCCATTTGTAGGGCAGCAGCGCCTCGTGCGATTCCGGCGACCGACTGGTCGCCAGAACGTCGAAGCCACAGGCCGTCAGGTGATCGCAAAAGGTGGCCCCGGAAAACGAATTGGATCCGAGGACCAGGAAGCGTTGGTTGCCAGCCATGGGTTTCCCGATCAGGACGCGCTGCCGACGACCTCGTGTCGCCTGGACCAAAGGAACTGCATCAGCATATGGCCGACGATGAGCTGCGCATCTTCGCAGATCTGCATATCGTCAATCGGGAAGTGGATGGGGCGGTCGGCCAGCCCTTTGGCCTTGCCGCCGGAAAAGCCCACCACGGCGTAGCTTTTCATGCCGATCCGCTTGGCCTCGTTCAGTGCCTCAAGCACGTTCTGGGAGTTGCCGCTGCCCGAAAAGCAGATGAGGATGTCGTTTGGGCTGGCCATGACGCCGAGCTGAACCGAAAAGATCTTGTCGTAGCCCTCGTCATTGGCCAGGCACGTCAGCACCGCCGCATTAGCCGGTAGGGCATGCGCCCGGATTCCCGAGCCCGGAACCTTGCTGAGAGCGTAAATCAGGTCGTTGGCCAAATGTATGGCGTTGCCAGCACTGCCGCCGTTGCCGCAAAAAAAGACCTGCTTGCGGGTCTTCCACGCAACCAGTAGATCCTCGCCCAGTTCCGCCACGGTCGACCAGTCGTAGCCGTCCAACGTCTTGGACAGTCTTTTGGTGTAGGCGGAAAACATGTCCGTCGCCGCCGGTCCCGGGGCGGGCATCGGGGTTGCTTTCAGGAGGCTCACGACATCACCTCCTGCTGCATCCATCTGAGATTGTGAAAACTGGGATCATTTTTTAGGACCCCCTGGGCATACAGCCCGGCCAGTTCCTGAATGGCGTCGCGCACGGTCTTTTTCGGCCGAAAGCCCGTCGCAAGCAGCTTGTCGGAGTTGACCCGGTAGGATCGCGGGTCGTTCGATGGGGTCACCACGACCTCGGCGTCGGCGACTTCGCGGACCATGTCCGCGATCTTTCGGATGGAAATATTCTCGAAGCCCGCGTTGTAAACGCCGGTGTGCTGCGAGTTGTGGAGCAGGAAAACATAAAGATCGGTGATATCGTCGATATGCACGTTGGGACGGGTCTGATCGCCACCGAACACTGTGATGCGCCCGTTCTCGAGCGCCTGCATGGTCAACATGTTGACCGAAACGTCGAACCGCATGCGCGGCGAAAAGCCGCACACGGTCGCCGGCCGCACGATTTGAACCGCCATGTCATCCTGGTAGGACAGCACGATGCGCTCCCCGCACATCTTGGTCTTGTTATACTCGGACAAAGGGAACAGCTGCAGATCCTCGGTCACCTGAGGTTCTTCCGAGATCCCATAGACCGACCCCGACGAGGCGTAGATGAACTGCTTGATGCCCGCACGCCTGGCGCGGTCCGCCAGTTGCATGGTCGCCAGGCAGCTGATCTCCCAGGTCAGTTTCGGGTCAAGGTCGCCGCACGGGTCGTTGGCGACGCTGGATAGGTGGATGATCGCATCGACCCCGCGGAGGTCGTAATCATCGACGTTTCGAATGTCGCCCTTTATCACGCTGAGCTTCGGATGCGGCAGGAGATGGTTACCAAACCATTGGATATCAAAGGCGATCACGTCGTGCCCATGCTCCAGAAGCTTGGGCACCAGGACCGTTCCCTTGTAGCCGCAGGCGCCCGTGACGAAGACCTTCATTCTCATCTTTCCCATTCTGCGCTGCGGTGACCACACCGCCTGCCATATCGTCTCACAGCCAACCGACCCAGGGAGAGTAGTGCGGCAAGCCTGGGTAGCGGACCTAGTCGGGTTTCATGTTGGGATGCAACAAAAAAGCGCCCTTCATGTGATGGCATTCAGGCCCGTCACAAGGAAACGCGCCGTGAGGAGGGTTCTATCCGGTTGCCATCGGAAAGAGAATCGGTATCCGTGCACTACGCTACTTAAATTCCTGTTATCGCCTAGGCTTTGAGTAGGAGCATAGTCCTTCGTAGTCGCATCACACGATGTAGGGAAACACAGACTTCAGACCGCAAAGGCACACTGCCTCAAGCCCGCTTCCCCGCGCACAGGGCGAAGATGTAGTGCGCCATCTTGTGATAGCCGGTGTGCACCACCTCGTCGTTCATGCTGAACATGAAGACGTTGTGAAAATAGTCCTGCAGCAGCGCCTTGAGGTCGGGCGCGGTCTTGCAGTTGACATGCCCGACCTTCGACTGCGGGGACGCATAGATCTGGCTCTCCAAAGAGGGCACGCCGATGATTGCCGCTCCCTGAGGCTCCAGATTGGCAAAGGCGTTGGCAAGGAATGTCCGCTCTTGGGCCGCGTCGATGTGCTCCAGGACGTCCAATGCATAGACGGCGTCGAAGTTGCCAGGCACGGGGCCGTCCAGCATGTCATGAACCTGCGCATCAAACGTCCAGCGTGGCACCATCCTTTGATTCACGTCATCGATGAAAACCGGGTCGAAATCGATCGCTGTGAGTTTTCCGACCTCGGCCTGAACGATCCGGATTCCAAAGGCGTCACCACAGCCGACTTCAAGCACGCTGCGCCGGCCAGCCAGCATCTTTGAAACGAACTTATATCGCGCGAGCCGGAAGACGAGGTGCTTTGGATCCTCATACCAGCTCTCGCTGCTGCGCAAGCCAAAGCGCTCGACGCCCCGTTCCTGGGCGGCATCGACGATAACCTGGTACTGGGACTCCTTGGTTTTCGCGGTGTCCATGCCTCGATACCTTTCTCTTTTCGGAGGAGTGCTCCGAATTATGGCGTCAGATCTTGACGTCCCCATTCTTTCCGACAACCCGGGTCTCGGGGCATAGCACGACAAAGTGCCCGCCCTTTTCCAGATACTCCTGGTTCGTCTCGATAATCTTTTCGGAATGCACCCAGGCCAAAATGACGGTGTAGTCGGGCATGCGCTCGATCAGGGCCGTTGTCGGGTGGATCGGAATGCCGTCGCCTGAGGAAAACTTGCCAACCTTCTGCGGATGGTCGTCGACGATGAAGTCGATAGCGTCGGTAAGCCCAAGCTGCGCGATGAGGGTTGGGCCGCTTCGCGCCGCGCCGAAGGCGGCTATCGTTGCATCCTGTTTCCGCCACTTCTCGACAAGACTTGAGGTCTTGTCATGCAGCTGTTTGACCCGTGCATTGAACTGCCGAAGGGTCTCGAGCCGATCTAATCCGCGCTCGTCCTCGAGGGCCAGCAGTTCACGAACCGAGTCCTGGACCGGCCGCTTTCCCCCCTTGACCTGTACGGTGCCGATCAGGGAGCCGTGCTGGATGCGGGCCCGCTCGACCGCGATGAGTTCAAGGCCATGGCGGTCCAGAAACTGCACCAGCGGCTTCACCGAATGATGGCTCATATGTTCGTGGAAGATCGACGCGATCAGAACGCCGTCGATGATGTCCAGAAGATATTGTGCCTCAAAAAAGAAAAGGCCGTCCGGTGCCAGCATAGTGCGTACGCTGTCGACCATCTCGCCGAGATCGTCGGCATGGGCAAAAACGTTGAAGGCACAGACCACGTGCGCCGGTCCGTGCTTGTCGCGGATGACACGCGCCAGGTCGAAAGACATTAGGTCGGGAATCGTTTCGATGCCCGATTCATTGGCCCGCCGCGCCACTTCCTTCGCGGGATCGATGCCGAGGACACGATGTCCCGCTTCCTTGAAAGGCTTGAGCAAGGAGCCGTCGTTGCTGCCGATGTCGATCACGAGAGAGCCCGCGGGCGGTTCGGCTGTTTTCGTGATGGCCGACGCCATGTTCCGGAAATGCTCCGGCATGCCCTTCGCCTCGCCCGAGTAATACGTGTACGACTCCCACAGATTCTTGGAATCGATGACGTCGAGTTGCTGTACGTGCCCGCAATCGGCGCACATGTAGACGTCAACCGGATAGCGCGGCGCCCGCTTCGCAGTGGCGGAGTCGAGCGTGTATCCTTCGGAAAGCGGAATTGGTTTCAGGTCGACCACGCGAGTCACATTTTTCGAGCCGCACAGCCGGCAATTGTCTCTATGTGAGACCGTTACAGTCATCAGTTGTCTCTCCGGTCAGGCGCCTGTGGCGGGAAACAGATCATCGATGAGGTCGGCGAGCGGTTGCGGTTTGATGCCGCTGAGTTCGGTCGTCCGGGTCATGCCGAGCCCGCTATAGGTCGGCTTGAACGCGATGTGAATTCCCTTCGCCGTGGCGGTTGTGGGCTCGATCAGTCCGAGATCGACATTCAGCTTCCGCGCCAGGGCGCCGGCAAGGTCGACATAGGTGATGTTCTCTGCCCCGGAAAGGTGCAGGGCGCCGGCAAGGCGTTTTTCTCCAAGGACGGCGAGCGATTCACCCACGAACTTGACCGACATCGGCGCGAAAATGAGATCGGAAAACGGTGTCACCGTCTCTCCTCGCTTCCATGCGGATAGCCAGGCCGGTAGAGGCGATATGTCCGGACCCAGGATTTTCGTCAACCGAACGATGCTGAGGCGCTCAAGAGCCGATAGACGCTCGGCCCCCTCACGAATGATCCGTTCACCCTCCGACTTCTGTCGCGCGTAGGCGATACCAGGCGCATGTGGGGCGTCCTCTGACGGCCATGGCCGCTCTCCGCCGAACACGGAATTCGTCGAGATGAAGGTGACGAACAGTCCCTGATCGAGCAGGGAGGCGACAAGGCGCGGGATCAATTCGACGTTGATCACTCGCGCCTGCGGATCCGTCTCGCAGCGGTCATAGTTGGTGGCAGCAGCGATGATGTAGGCGTAGCCCACGCCCGGTGGCGCCACGAACCGCTGGGCGCTCTCGAAGTCGAGAAAGACGCGGTCTGCCCGCCGCGGCCCCTGCCGGCGCGTCGAGGTAACGACGGAGTGGCCGCGGCGCGCAAGAGCGCCTCCGACGCTGCCGCCCACGAAGCTGTCGCCGCCAATCACCAAAAAGCCGTCCTTGTCCTGCATCGTCTCGCCGGGTTCCGTATCGGGGATCGGGTGATGCCAACCACACCGCTTCACGCGGTGTCAACCGCGGCCTTTGGCGCGATCGCGGGGCTAACAAGTCTCTGCGGGTCTTCGCCAAGCCGCATCGTCGAGCCTGGCAACGTATCGTGCCTGGGCTTTGTAAGCGAGACGAGAGCGCTACTGCAGTAGGGCGGGCAAGCTGCGCTGGGGTTTCGCAGCCGGAAGTTGTTCGCCGCTGTGAGCGCGGCGACGATGGGCCAACCGATCGCAGATAGGGCGAGTACAGGCAGGTCTCGGAGACGGCCAGGGGACAGGCGTCGCAGGAATATCAGTTCGATCAGGCGAAGAATATGCTTCAAACGGCCGCCAGCGAAAGAGGCGGAGATTTTGTATTCTATCCAAGTGGAATGAAAAACCTTGTCAACGTAGCCCGCCAACTGAACCGAAAAATCGCCAAAATCCAGCTCCGCGTCCCTACGGTAAAAATATATCGAAATAACTCCGCCTGGCTTGAGAAGCTTCGTTGTTTCTTCCACAATAATTGAGGTATGCGAAATCATCCTCTCGTCTATGTGAAGCAAGATATTTTGATATATAGAGTTTGGCGTTTCGGATATTTTTAAAAGACTTTTCGCAATAATAGTGTCCGCCGGGAAGACTTTGGCAATCTGCTCCGCCAGGGCACTGTCGTGGCCATACACGATCAGACTGCGCCCATTCTCTTGGCCCGCTGCGGATCGTAGCCAACGGAGGATCAGCTGCGAATCGAGCCAAAGATAGTGCCATATCGCCACATGGGGCATCAGGCCCCTCCTCTGGCGCATGACCTTTACAAGCGTGTGGTAGATGTGTTCAGGGCTGTAGCGGCGCATATTCGAGGCTGAACCGTCCACCATCGTAACGCCCAGTTCTGGCGGAGGTGCCGGATTGTCCTCGCCATCGTGCCGCCGGCAGCGTAGCGCCAACCAGGCCAGGACGCCAAGCCTCCAATAGTAGTGATCGGCGTGGTCAATGGGTCTGCGGCTTAGTTTCGCGTGTAGCTTCTGGATATAGTTTCTAGCCACCGCGCGATGGTCGTCGATATCGCTCGGAAGCTTCTCAGCGTGGAAGACTACGTTAACTTCGGCAAATCGCCGATGCTCTCGGGTGGTCCAGCGCGAAAGCTCCGCTGCGACCTCATCCACTGTCGATACGCCGCAGCGCAGCAACTGCTTCTCTTGGTTCGTTGGCTGCAATTCGAGCATGAAGAAGTCGTCTGAGTCGTCGAATATCGAAAATTTGCCCGACGGCACCAGCTCCGGGACAAACCCATAGTCGCAATACGAGTTCACGGACCCTAAGGTGACCTCGGGCTTGATCGCCAGCATGAAGACCAAGTGATAGTGTCCAAGAAGTGTCGAGTCGTTCACCTGCCAGTAGATCTGGTTGTGAGTCATGCAGGTGATGAACTCCTGGGTGATGGTTTTCCCGATAACGGTGGGGTGAAGATTCTCGAGCGCCAGCCTCACCATGTCTCGCGGGCGCATGGTCAGTGTGTGCCGGTCCCTGTCGATATGCGCTGCAAGGGCTGGCAGGATCGTCTCGGAGCGGGCCCGCAGCGACGGAGCCATGATGCAGCGGTCCCCTCTTCGCAGCCGCTCGACGAGGGATCTCATGGCCCCGTCGGCCAGGATGAAGTCCGCATTCATGAACACGAAATACGTCTCGACTTGATCGGGGCCGCTATCGGCGATGCCACGCACATAGGCCAGCGTCAGCGTAACGCCGTAGAGGCCGGTGGTGATCAGGTCGTCGATGTAGACGAATCTCACGGGGCACAACGCCGTCAGCGCCCTGATCGTCGGTTCCCGGTCGAACGCCGGCCGGCTGCTTTCCGACGTCATGATGAGGATTTCGAGGTCCGTCTGCTCGGCAAGGTGGGGAAGGTTCCCGTCCGCCAGGTAGGACGGCAGAGAGACCCGCGAGAATTCCTCGATGTACCGGTCGCCCCAGATGACCGTAAGGAACTTGACCTTCATTCTGTCTGCCATGAGCGAGCCAACATGGTATCCTTGGTGGTCTGATCGGCACGGCGCTTGCGACCATGCCCCACGGGATGGATTTTGATCGGTCGGAGACGACCGGGAGTGGAATCCAGTTAGGGAAGTACCATTGCCGGCCGGATCGCGATAGGCCCATCGGCGCAATGCCGGCGAATTATCTTCGCACATGCGAGATGCGCCCTCTTCCAGACCGCCGATGAACCCCGGTGTGGTTGGGAGTCCACAAACCCCCGGGTTTTCTCGGGCCGCCCCTTTAAACCGTTGACCTGTTCTCCTGCCGCGTGCAGTACCTAGCCGGCGGTTTTGACAGGGGGCCAGGACACCGGCGGATTTCCTTCAGGAGCGCACCTCGTCCGAAGCTCTAGGAGAAAAGAATGGCGTGTCTGGTGTGCGGATCGGCGTCGGTCGTCGAGCAGATCGATGTGGGGCGGCATCCCGTGGCGTCGTTCTTTCTTGCGCAGCGGGACGCTCCTGAAAAAGAGTTCCGGCTCGCGCTCGGCCAGTGCGGGACCTGCGGCACGATCCAGATGATGAAACCCGTGCCGCACGACGCGCTCATCCCGCCCCAATTCATCGGCGCGCGGGAGCCGGAGGACCATCTGGATACGGTGGTCGAACAGATCGTGGCTCTGCCTGAGGTGACCACGGACAGTGTGATCGGCGCCCTGACCTACAAGGACGACACGACGGTTGAGCGCTTTCGCCGCCGGGGTTTCACGAAGACCTGGCGCGTCCGGCTCCAAGAGGATCTTGGCGTCACCAATCCCGCCGCCAATATCGAGACGGTACAAAAGCTTACCACGCCTGAGCGCATGGCCGACATTGCGGCCCGCCATGGGCAGGCCAACGTGTTCATCGTCCGGCACATCCTAGAGCATGCCGAGGACGTGACGGCCTTCATCCGCGGGATTGCGGCGCTCGTCAAGCCGGGCGGGATCGTCGTGGTCGAGGTGCCGGACTGTGCGACTAGCCTGCGGCTGGCAGATTACTGCATGATCTGGGAGGAACACTCCCTCTACCTCACACCCGAAACCTTCGCGCCGCTGCTGAGCCTCGGCGGGTTCGAGCCGATCCGGCTGGACGTCTACCCGCTGCCGTTCGAGAACTCGCTCGTCCAGCTTGCGCGCAAGACGGGGCGGCCGGGGCCGATGCGTGTCGACGCCGCCGCGCGCGGCCAGGTTGGGGTGCTCGCGCGCTACGCCGATGCCTATGCACCGGCGCGCCGGGATCTGCGCACGCGCCTCGAGCGGGTGCGCGCCGAGCGCGGCCCGATCGCCCTGTTCGGGGCCGGGCATCTTGCCTGCGCCTTCGCCAACTTCATGGGCGTCGCCGACCTCATCGAGTTCGTGGCCGACGACACACCCGAAAAGCAGGGAAAATTCCTCCCCGGCGCCCGGTTGCCGATCGTTCCGTCTTCGGCGCTTGTGGAGCAGAAGGTTGTGCTTTGCCTCTTGGCGCTGTCGATCGCCAACGAGGACAAGGTGATCGCCCGCAACGAGGCCTTTGCCAGGCAGGGCGGAGTCTTTCGGTCCATTTTCCGTGCCAGTCCCCGGTCGATCTTCGGTCAGACAGGCTGACCTCCCTTGATGACCTATGCTCATTCTCGAAACAAAGGCGGGCTGCGATAAGGCTCGGCGGTTTCAAGCCCTTGCCTTGTCCGCTTGTCGCGGAGACGTGGTCAGTCCGTCCCCGTTCTCGAACCGGGTCGTCGCTCACTCCCACGGCATACCGGTAGGCTAAAGATGAACTGTTTGTTGCGACCCTCGGCTTATCGGCATGGGAACCGGGCGACCGACAAGACGCGGAATACTGCCTTGCTGTCTCGGGGGCTGAGCGTTGGAAAATACAATCAGAGCACCACTACAGAAAGCGGGTACCTCGTGAGATGGCATCCGCTTTCCAAGACACAGATTGTTGATCGCCATCAGCGAGGTGAGCGCAAGCCTGGCCCCCAATCCCGCGACCAACAGCGCAAAAGCTCTAGGCCGACGTGCGCGCCTGAGGCCGAGGACCGGAGCGTACCCCTCCAGTTTTTTCCGCAAATTACGGACGCGGGCGTCAAAGCGATCTCCCGTAAACTTTGCGGCAATGTCGAATCTGTTCCATGCTGAAGGGAAAATATCCTCGATGCGTTGCGACAACTCCGACGTGAAGTTCGACAGACCGAATTCGTAACCCTCGTGCTCGATCAGAACCCAAACGGAACCGCCAGTGGGAATCCAAGTCTCAAGACGGTTAATCACTGCCGCAGAAGTCGGGACTTCGCCATCATGAACTTGGATGAAGATATGTTCGTAGTGACGGCCGTCCACATCTAAGCTAAGAACATTATCGATATCCATGACGTCGCCACCCAGTTCCTCACGGAATGTGTCGCGCAGATAACTGCCGTTTCGGCAGACAAGCAACATACGCGCACCCTTTTCCCGCCGAAGCTTGGCGAGCGCCCAATTCACAAGTCGGGAATTCAGATACGCGCGACTCAGTACCGTGACATTCGGCATTCTGCCGACAAGGCGCTTGAGTAACAGTAAGAAAAGTCTGTTGGCACCGCCTTCAGACGCTTGTGTTATGGATTCTCGACCGATTGATGTCCGGTCGCGCGCTGGGACGAACGGTTCAGCATATTCGGCGAGTTCGATCGGAACCACGCTAGTGCCGGGGTCGTCTATGCTCCTGCGTGCGAACCAGTTTTGAAGGGGGTAGTACCAATATGGATGATCGTCGTGATTGGCCGCAAAGCGGCTCATCCGCCTCCGTAACTCGTCCACGTAGTTTCCTGCCTGGGTTTTGAAGGTCTCGAGGCAGTCGGGTGCCTCGGACGTCCGGAAAACTACGTCGAACTCCGCGCAAAGCCTGTGTTCGTATGTCGTCCAGACCGAAAGATCGCGCGTAATGTCGTCAGGAGATGCAGGGCCTAGGCGGACAAAATCTTTCTCACACTGCGTGGGTTGCAGCTCGATCATACAGAATTCGTCGGAATCCCCGAGAACCTCAAACTCCCTTGAGGGAATCAACTCCGGGATGAACCCATAATCGACGTAGGAATTTACTCGGCCGATCGGTTTTTCCGGACACAGAGCCAAGGGAAAGGCAAGGTAGTACCTTGCCAGAAGGGTAGATGGGGTAACACTCCAATAGATTTGATTGTAAGTCTGGCAATGCACGAAGTTCTGGGTGACCGTCTTAGCTACGACCGTCGGGTGTAGGTTATCGAAGGCGAGATGCACGAGATCCCGAGGCGCGATTTCAAGGTGCCGGTTATTAGGGTCCACCATATCCACCAGCTTCGGCCCCACCTCCTCCGCCCGAACACGTAGCGACGGGGCGATGATGCAGCGGTGGCCCTGGCGCAACTTCTCTATGAGCGTCACCATGGCTCCGTCAGCCAAGACGAAATCCGAATTCATGAAGACGAAACATGTCTTGGTTTGCTGGAGCCCCACAGCTTTGATAGCCCGGGCAAAGGCGAGTGTTAATGTAATGCCGTAGTAGTTCCCTTCGATGAGATCATCGATCGAAAAATATTTGATTTCACTAAATGAGCGCAATTTTTTGAAGGTTTGCGAATTTTCAAAGAATGGGCGACTCTCGTCGCTGGTCATAATAAAGATTTCGAGGTTCGTCTCCTTCGCCAGATAGGGGAGATTTCCTGACGCTAGATGCGTCGGCAGCGAAACGTCTGTAAAATCTTTTATGTAGCGCTCTCCCCAAAGCACAATGACAAACTTGAGATTCATGCGGGAGCTATCGAGCACCGGGGTTAGATCATTCATCTCACCTCTCTCCCCGCTGCCCGATCTTGATCGGCTGGCGCTTTCCAAAGCTAAGAGTTGGGCAAGATGATCGAACTAACGGCTTTTGCGCAGCCGCTTTATTTCCGTCTGACCGGCGGACTTCCGTCCACCGTAGAACCAGCGGCCGCACCCATTTGTCACTCTCCATTATGACCGCATGCCATTTTTCGCCAATCTTGAGTTTAAAAAACTCGTTATTCTATTAGTAGTTCGTTTTTTTTGATATTTATGGATGATACGTTCAGTCCATTTTTCTGCTGCTCGGCTTTGCTCCCGCCACCGAGTTAAGTTCTGCGTGTAGGCGGGTATCCAGATTTCACGGCGTAGAATTTCAATGTCCTTATTCGGATGCGCCCTAAAGAAATCGACGATCCGATCCACTTCACCTCTCTGAGTAATGTGACCGACATAGTGATCTTCGGGGCTCATCTCGCAGCAGAAGATCTTGGTACTATCCCGCGCGACGAAGCGCTGATCGTCCTTCAAATACAGACGATCCACGAGATCGTCGTCTACAGTGGTGGTGAACTCGACGGTATCTCGTTCCGGATAAACCACGATTGGATAAATGTGGAAGCATCTCATGATGACGCCTTCCCCATCTACGTCCCAATACAAGTGAGAAGGATGGAACGCTTCACCCTTGATGCCATCTACGAAGTGCATCTTCAACAGGGGATGGATGTTCCTGTACCAGATTCGCGCTAGGTCTATCGGCTCGACCGACAGGGTCGCGGTATCTCCTTTTCGAATTCGATCCAAATCGAGCTTGAAGCCCCGGGCACTGGCTCGCGGCGCGGCGACCTCCACCACCCGGGCGCCTCTGACTACAGCAGCCATGACCTGTTCATAGAACCCCTTGGCAAGAATGATGTCCGCATTCACTAGCGCAACGACAGCGCCAACACGGAAGCCATCGGACAGACACTGCCTGTAGATCTGGCTCTTCACCTCGTACTTAACCCCCAGATAAGTCTTCTGAGGGTCGAACATCGTGTCGATGAACTCGACCTTGACCTCAACCGTCTCGCAAAGCCTTCTGTACGAAACAGCCGATTCCAGCTGGGGATAGTCTTCCTTCTTGGTGAAGATCCGGAACAGGCCGCCATGGTTCCGCCCGAAGGTATCGAGATTTCCGGATGCGAGATGGGCCGGCAGGGCATACTTCAAAAAGTTCGTGACATATTCTTTTCCCCAAACAGGGACAACCACGTGGAAAGGCGGTTGCACTACCGCTCCACTATCTGTCTTCTTGAGCATTGCTATCCAGACCTAACGCTTAAATTGACACCCCGGACACTCAGTTGATATCCGACACTCGATTAGCATGGATGGTCTCCGGCGATATGGTAGTTCTACACCACAGCAGTGGCCAAACCGCTTTTTCACCACAAAACCGCACTATATTATCATGCTGATAGCTTTTATCGTTGTGGACCGCAATGTCCACTGCACCGAAGGGTGCGGTTGGAGGCTGACGGTGTCGGAATCCGAAGGTTTGGGGCGGGGACGAGCAACGCAACCTGTCCTTAGCCAAATGTGCTTTGTTGCGGGGCCCACGTTTGCCGGAGGCGCCACATTTGTGCTTACTCAGCTCTCCATTGACAAGCAAGTTCCCTTCTGTCGATAAGGGGCCGCAGAAGGCATGATCAGCCCCGCACAGCTGGCACTATACCGACCACCTTTGTACATCAAGGAACTCTGGCGGCCAGCATTCGTTCTTCGACGCCTACTGCTTCGACGCCTACTGCCACCAAAGGATCCGCGATATTGAGTGTTCAAGGCACATGCAAGTAGCCGACCATGTTCTAGAGATCAACCCGCGCGCGACCTATGCCGAGGCGTTCCAGGATATTGGCGATGCAATAAAATCTTGGCGGGCGTGGGTCCTGCTCGCTTGGTTCGAGATCAAGCACTCCTATCGGGGATCAATTCTCGGCCCGTTGTGGATCACAATCACAATGGGGGTGTTTGTCTTTTCGGTTGGCCTTCTGTATAGCCAGGTTTTTGGAGCCGACCCAACCTCCTACATCCCCTGGCTCGCCGCCGGACTCCTCGTGTGGAACATGATGGCCGCGCTCATCACTGAGGGGTCCAATATTTATATCGGATCATCCGGGTTCTCGACGGAGATGCGGCTCCCCTACATGTTATTTTCCTTCAAGCTGGCGGCGAGGCATTTGATTACTTTCGCACATAATGTGATCGTGGTGATCGTGGTGGCCCTGATCTTCGGCTTACCAGTCGGTTTTCAGACCTTGGCGTTCGTCCCCGGATTAGCGATCATTCTGTTCTGTGGCATCTGTGCCAGCGTGGTCCTAGGCCTGCTTTCTGTACGATTTCGTGATGTTCCCCAAATAATTCAGGCGCTAGTGCAGATTTCGTTCTTCTTGACGCCGATCATCTGGAATCCCGCACAGCTCGAGGGTCGCTTTTTTCTGGTGCTGTACAATCCATTTTACCATTTCATAGAACTGATGCGGGCCCCGCTTCTAGGCGAACTGCCAACGGTAATGAATTATGTTGTTACGATCAGCTTATCGTTTGTGCTTGCGATTTTCGCGGTCATGATCTTCAAACGGTATCGAAATCGCATCGCCTACTGGATCTAGCCGATGCAGACCAGCGTAGAACTCGATTCTGTCACGGTGGAATTCCCCATCATTGGCGGTGCGACGCATTCGCTTAAGAAATCCGTTTTGCGAACGGCGACCGGCGGCAAGTTTGGCCAGGCTGGACGGCACCAAACGATCCGGGCGGTGAACAACGTCAGCCTCAGTCTGCGAAGGGGGGACCGTCTCGGTCTGGTGGGCCACAATGGCGCGGGCAAGTCGACATTGCTAAAGGCGATGGCCGGTATTTACCCGCCTACGAGCGGCCGGGTGTGCCTGCGGGGCCGCGTGGCGCCGCTGTTTGGTCTGGAAGCCGGCATGGATCCCAACGCCACGGGCTATGAAAACATCTGGCTGCGCGGCCTCCTCACGGGTATGTCGATTGATGAGATTCGTGCCCAGCTAGCGGATATTGGCGCGTTTTCGGGACTTGGGCGCTTTCTACACATGCCGGTGCGGACCTATTCGTCTGGTATGCGGCTCCGGCTGTCTTTCTCCATCGCGACGTCTCAATTGCCGGAGATTTTGCTGCTCGATGAGTGGATCGGAGCAGGTGATGCGGAGTTCGCCAAGCAGGCCGAGGCGCGCATGAACAGGATTGTGGAGGGCGCGAACGTCGTCGTATTGGCCTCACACAACTTTCAGTTGATCAAGAGTTTCTGCACGTGCTGGGTCCGAGTTGCCGGCGGAGAGGTTTCCAAGGTCCAACCGATTAATACATTCATGGCGGACTGATCGGATGCGACAGCCGTTTCGCTCTGATGCGTCCCTATTGCTTGCGGGTGGGGTAATGACCGCCGAACCTTGGCTCAGCGCGGTCGTGCCCAACTACAACGATGCCAGTTTGCTGCCGCGCGCCATCGCCGCTTTGATGCGCCAGGACCCGGCGCCGGACGAGATCATCGTGGTCGACGACGGCTCGACCGACGACAGCTTGGCTGTGATCGAGCGCCTGGGCCGTGAAGTACCGGGTCTTCGTCTCATACGCCATGAGCGAAACGTGGGCGTCATTGCCGCGCTTAACCGCGGAATCGCGGCGGCGCGCGGGCGTCTGCTCTATCTCGGCAGCGCCAACGATACGATCGAGTCCGGCTTCTTCGATCTGGCTCGCCGGATGCTCGACGCCCATCCCGACAGCGGCTTCTTTTGCGGGGAGTGTCGCATCGTCGATGCCGCGGGAAACGAGCTCGCCATTCGCCCGCCGGCCCGGCCGTCGCATAAGCTGACCCACTTCCCGCCGCAGCGCGTGCCGGCGCTGTTTGAGAAGATCGATAATTTCACGCCGAGTTCGGCGGTCGTGCTGAAGCGCGCGGCGGTAGAGGCCGAAGGGCGGTTACTCCCCGAATTGGGCAGTTTCGCCGACGGCTATCTGATGCGCTGTCTGGCGCTGAGTCATGGCTTCTGCTTTGCTCCGACGGTCGTGGCCAACTGGACCGTCAATCCGGGCGGCGCCTCCCTGACGACCGCCGGCCGGCCCGAGACCGCTCTCGGGGTCCTGAAAAACGCTCAAGCACGGATGCGGATGCGCGACATCTTCCCGCCGTCCTATCCGGAACTGTTCGCCCGACGGTGGCGGTTTGGCATTGGGCGTGTCGCTGCTGGGGAGGGCCGCGACGTGCTGGTCAGTCTCGCCCCGGTGGTCGCGCCGGGCCGGGCCGAACGCGCCGTCTGGGGCGGTTTGGCGCGGGTGCCCGGCCATGCCGGACGGCTTGCGCGCCTGTCGTGGCTCACCCTGCGGTTTCGCCCCTTTTCGCTGGTCGCGATCGCCTTCACCCAGATCGCCCGCTGGCACGAGCGCAACAATGCGACTTGATCCTCGGACTCGATCCACCTATGGCTAATATTCGTTTGCGATGAGGATCTTGTCGGGACAGGGCTGGGAATGATGGCAGGGGACCGGTTCCGCGAGGTCACGCCGGAGGTCTACTATGCCGAGGATCCGTTCGCCGTCGCTGGCGATGATGCGGTCCGGCTGCTCAAAAGGATCGCGCCGACCACGCCGCGTCGGCGCTGCCGCATCTGCTTCCACCCCGATCCGCGGGCCGTCGCTCAAGAAATGCTGATTGCCATGCACGCCAGCTCCTACGTGCCGCCGCACCGGCATCTGGACAAGACGGAGACCTTGACGGTTCTGGAAGGCGCCGCCACAACGCTTCTGTTCGACGAGGCCGGCCGTGTCACCGAACGGCTGGCCATGGGCGCCTACGGGGTCGGCCGCGCCTTCTTCTACCGCATGCCGGCGCGGGTGTTTCACGCCCTGATGTTCGAAACCGAATGGTTGATCTATCTGGAAACGACGACCGGACCTTTTGATCCTGAGCTTTCTGAGTCCGCGGCGTGGGCGCCTCCCGAAACGGATCCCGATGCCGGCCACGCCTATCTGGCAACCCTGAAGCAGTGAGTTGATATAGTGGCGGCACAAGCGAGCGGTGAGGCGGCGATGCGCCTGGAAGGACGATGGTGGGAGGGCACGAAGGCTCAGGAATGGCTGAGCAGTTCGCGCGCCGTTGCCGAGATCCGCAGGCAGATCAAAGGGGGCCAGTCGATCGCCTTCGTCTCGGGCAACTTCAACGTCGTGCATCCGGGGCATCTCCGGTTGCTGAAATTCGCATCGGAGAACTCCGACGTGCTCGTGGTTGGCGTCAACCCCGACGGCCCGCCCGAGATCACGGTGCCCGCGACCATGCGTCTGGAGGCGCTTGAAGCGTTCAAGATGGTGGACCATGCCGTGCTGCTCGACCAACCGCTGGAGGAATTCATTCGCCAGCTGCGGCCGGACATCGTGGTCAAGGGTAAGGAACACAAGGAACACCCCAACGTCGAGCAGGACCTGGTCGCCGCCTACGGCGGACGCCTGATCTTCACCTCCGGCGATGTGACGTTTTCCTCCCTGGGCCTGCTGCAGGACGAACTGAAACAGACGGGCACTCCGCTGACCGTCAAGCCACGCGACTTCATGGCTCGGCACGGATTCTCGTTGGCCGACTTGCGTGCGACCCTCGCCCTGTTCCCCGGCTTGCGCGTCGCGGTCATCGGCGACCTGATTCTGGATGCCTACATCAGCTGCGAGCCCGTCGGCATGTCGCAGGAGGACCCGACGATCGTGGTCACACCGATCGAGGAGCGGCTGTTCGTCGGCGGCGCGGGCGTCGTGGCGGCGCATGCGCGCGGCCTGGGAGCGGAAGTGCGTTTCTTCACCGTTGTCGGCGACGACAAGCGTGCGGAGTTTGCGATCGAGCAGCTGACCGCCGCCGGGGTGCAGACAAACTTCCTCGTGGACAGCACCCGCCCCACAACTCTCAAGCAACGCTATCGCGCGCACGGAAAAACCCTGCTTCGGGTCAACGATATGCGGCAGCATTCGATCGACGGCGATCTGACCGAGCAGATTCTTCGGCGCTTCGAAGATATCGTCGACAATACCGACTTGCTGCTGTTCTCCGACTTCAACTACGGCTGCCTGCCGCAACCGCTGGTCGACGCGTTGGTCGAGCGCGGGCGGGCCAAGAACATCATGATGGTGGCCGATAGCCAAGCTTCATCTCAATACGCGGACATCTCTCGCTTCAAGCACATGACGCTGGTCACGCCGACCGAACGAGAGGCACGCCTGGCCATCCGGGATTTCGAGTCCGGTTTGGCGGTCGCCGCCGAAAAGCTTCAGAAGACCGCCGATTCCCTCCACACCGTCATCACACTCGGCGGTGAAGGCCTGATGATCCGCTCGTGGAAGGACGGTGAGCCGCATACCGACCAATTGCCGGTATTCAATCCCTCACCGGTGGACGTGGCGGGCGCGGGCGATTCTCTGTTCACCAGCTCGGCGCTGGCCATGCGTGCCGGCGCCGACATCTGGCAAAGCATCTATCTGGGGTCGATTGCCGCCGGATGTCAGGTCGGCCGGGTCGGCAATCAGCCCTTGAGCGCGCGGGAATTACTGACCGAACTCGTTGATATATCGGGCTAGGATGAGGGCCCTGCTTCTCGCGGCGGGGATCGGCAGCAGATTGCGGCCCATCACCGACACGATCCCGAAATGTCTGGTCCCCATCCATGGGCGGCCGCTTCTGGACTACTGGCTCGATCTGCTGTTCGAGAGTGGTGTCGTGGAGCGTGCGGTGATCAACACCCACTATTTGAGCGGCCAAGTGGCCGCGCACGTTGCCGCCTGTCGCTGGATTTCGCGGATTGACCTCGTCTACGAAGCGGACCTGCTCGGCACGGGGGGTACCCTCAAGGCGAACCGGGCATTCTATGGCGATGACGACGTGCTGGTCGCCCATGCGGACAACCTGACGGATTTCGATGTGGTCCGTTTTGTTGCAAGCCATAGGGATCGTCCGTCCAACGTCGCGCTCACCATGCTCACCTTCCGCACCGATGCCCCGCGCTCGTGCGGTATCGTCGAACTGGACCCGGACAACATTGTCCGCGCCTTCCATGAAAAGGTCGAAAACCCGCCCGGTGACCTCGCCAATGCCGCCGTATACATCGTGACGCCGGAAGTCATCGACACCGCGGAGGCCATACCTCGCGGCTTTGTCGATCTCAGCACCGAGGTGCTTCCCCACTTCATGGGGCGGATCCTGGCCGTGGAAACGGGTGGCTATCACCGCGACATCGGTACGCCGGAAAGCCTGGATCGGGCGCAGCGGGAGTTCGTGCCGCAACACCGGCACTGAAAGCTAGCGCGATACCGGATAAGCAAGGTCCGTGCCTCGGCCGAAGATCGCCTCTATGCCGACGTGCCGATCCTCCCGTCAAAGCTGCGGTTGTCCGTCACTCACCACCCAGTTCCGACAGTTGGCGTTCTGGGTTCCACCCCTGGGGCCGTGGACGTCCCGCGCTGCGCCAGGGCATTCCGTCGGCCATCCACTGGCGGCGCCATTCGGCATTTACGGCACTCCGTCGGGACCGGTTGCCGCCGGCCCAGTCATCGAGGCCGAACTGAATCTAGCAACTCGGACAGATTTCATGGGAGGCGCTTGGACCCTTCCATGGCAGATACCCAAGGACGTACCCGCAAGCGGGGCAACGTTCCCCGAGACGTCTGTCTTGGTCGTCAATCATTGCAATCTGGACAAGGCGGTCATCGTGGTCTCTACCATTTGGATGGCCGCGCAATCGTCTTCTCGCCTGTGCGAGTGCCGGCGATCCCGCGCCGCCCATCATAAGGAACCGTATCATGACCGTCAGCCCGTTCGATCACCCGATCCTGGCCGGTCTGCTCGGCGACGCGGAGGTCTCCGCGGCGTTCTCGGTCGAAAGCGACGTGGACGCCATGCTCCGCTTCGAGGCGGCGCTGGCCGCCGTCGAGGCGGATCTGGAGATCATCCCGGCCGAGGCGGCGCTTCGTATCGGTGCGGCGTGCGCCGCGTTGTCACCCGATCTCGACGATTTGCGCGCCGCCACGCGACGGGACGGGGTGGCGGTGCCGGGGCTGGTCCGCCAACTGCGGCGGGTCGTGGGCGATCCCCATGCCGCGCACGTCCATCTCGGCGCCACCAGCCAGGACGTCATCGACACCGGTCTGATGCTGCGCCTGCAGCCGGTTCTGGACAGCTTTCAGGCGCGGGCGGGAAGCCTGCTCGCCACCCTTGAGGACCTCGACCGGAGCTTTGGCGCGCGGCCTCTGATGGGTAGGACCCGGATGCGCGGCGCCCTGCCGATCCGCGTCTCGGACCGGGTGCGCAACTGGACCGAGCCTCTGGCCCGCCACGGCGACCGGCTCCGGGCGCTGCGGCCCGCCCTGTCCGTCGTGCAGTTGGCCGGCGCGGTCGGCACGCTGGACGCGCTGGGCGACGCCGGGCCGGCGGTGCGGGCGGGGCTGGCCGCGCGGCTGGGTCTGACGGATCCGCTGGGCCCGTGGCACGTGCAGCGCGCGTCGCTCGGCGATTTCGGCGCCTGGCTGTCGGCGGTGACCGTCACGTTGGGCAAGATGGGCGCCGACATCGCCTTGATGGTACAGGACGAGATCGGCACGGCCCGCCTGGCCGGCGGCGGCGGCTCATCGGCGATGCCGCACAAGCAGAACCCCGTCCAAGCCGAAATCCTGGTGGCGCTGGCGCGGTACAATGCCGCCCAGCTCGGTGGTCTGCATCAGGCGCTGCTGCACGAACAGGAACGGTCGGGCGCCATGTGGGCCTTGGAATGGATGATCCTGCCCGGCATGGTCGCCGCCACCGGCGCCGCGTTGAACGCGGCCCGGCGGCTCACCGCGTCCATCGTCGATCTGGGCGAAGGGGCGGGCAAATAAGAGGAACCGCTACCCCCGGGGCGACAGACCCTCCCTCGTCCCGTCAGGACACGGTGCCCACAGCTTAACAACAGCGCGCCACAACCTGGGTCGTGCGCGGTCCGGAACCGATCGTTCGCGGAGGCGAGAGGGTGGAAGCGACGGGACAGCCGCTTCCGCGTCAGCCCCTCGTCATTTCGCTTTTTTGGCCGCGGTCTTTTTCGCGGCGGGCTTTTTGGCGGCTGAAGTCGCGGCGGTCTTTTTTGCCGCCGGCTTTTTGACAGCTGCCTTTTTGGCCGCTGGCTTCTTTGCCGCTGGCGCCTTGGCCGCGGTCTTCTTGGCCACTGGCTTTTTCACCGCCGCAGGCTTTTTCGCCGCCGTGGTCTTTTTCACCGCCGTCTTCGTCGCGGTTGCTTTCTTGGCGACCGGCTTTTTGGCAGCCGCCTTTTTTGCAGGTGCCTTCGCGACGGTCGTCTTCTTGACGGTTGCCTTCGGACTGCTCTTCGCTGTCTTCGGCCGTGCGGCTTTCTTGGCCGCGGGGCTTTTCGTAACGCTGCGGGCGGCACCCGCAGTTGCAGCTTTTGCCATCATACCCTCGCTATTATCTGGCAATCGACGAAACAAAGAACCCTATAACCTGATTCGATTACTTGCGGAACATCGATAAATCTTCAAGGCCTTTTAGATCGACAACTGTGCTGCCCTTCGCGCTGCCGTCACGGCGCCGCGGCAGCGCTTTCGACGCGCTTCTGGCCGACCCGACGATGGTTGTTCGGGCGCCCCATTTCGGGTCGCGTTGGGCCAAAGCTTCGCCTCAATCCATCGGCATCATCATCGAACGCGTGACAGTCCACCCGTGACCAGCAACCCGTGACCTGGGCGGATGGGTCGACCAAGACCGGGATGAACATTTCGATGTGACCCCGCTTGCGTCGATCCTCCGCGCCCGGCGCCGTGGGCAGAAATACAACTTTGGGGAGAGCATATGAAGGTGAAATTCATCCTGCCCGCGCTGACGGAAGCGGAAAGCCCGTTTTGGAGACCGATCAAATATTCGCTGTTCCCGCCCCTGGGGTTGGCGACCCTGGCGGCATTCCTGGACCCGGATGACGAGGCCGAATTGGTCGACGATCATGTCCAGACCCTGCGCACCGACGATGCACCGAACCTGGTCGTCATCCAGGTCTACATCACCAACGCCTATCGCGCCTATGCTCTGGCCGACCTCTATCGGGCCAAGGGGTGCTTCGTGGCCTTGGGCGGGCTGCACGTCACCGCCCTGCCGGACGAGGCGGCGGCCCACGCCGACGCCGTGTTCATCGGCCCGGGCGAGCAGACCTTTCCCCGCTTCCTGAAAGATTTCAGGGCCGGTCGGCCGGCCGCCCGGTACGTATCCTCCGGTGGCCGGACCATCGAGGGTCTGCCGCCGGTGCGGCGCGACCTGATCCAGCGGAACCGCTATCTGGTGCCGAACTCCATCGTCGTCACCCGCGGCTGCCCCCAGCATTGCGACTTCTGCTACAAGGACGCCTTCTTCGCCGGCGGCCGCGGCTTCTACACCCAGCGGATCGACGAGGCGTTGGCCGAAATCGATCGGCTGCCGGGCCGGCACCTTTATTTCCTGGACGACCATCTGCTCGGCGACCGGCGGTTCGCCGAGGGGCTGTTCGCCGGCATGCGCGGCATGGGTCGTTTGTTCCAGGGCGCGGCGACGGTCGATTCGGTGCTGCGCGGCGACCTGATCGAGCGCGCGGCCGAGGCCGGTCTGCGCAGCCTGTTCGTCGGGTTCGAGACGTTCAATCCGCAAAACCTCCTGGCCAGCAACAAGAAGCAGAACCTCGCCCGCGACTACGAGGCGGTGGCCCGTCGTCTCAGCGACCTTGGCATCATGATCAACGGGTCGTTCGTATTCGGCATGGACGAGGATGAGGAAGACGTGTTCGACCGCGCCGTCGACTGGGCGGTGCGCAACGGCATCACCACCGCCACGTTCCATATCCAGACACCATATCCGGGCACCCGGCTGCATGCCGACCTGGCGGCGCAGGGGCGCATCACCTCCCACGACTGGGATCTGTACGACACCCGCCACGTGGTCTATCGGCCGGCCCGTCTGACTCCCGACCAGCTCAAGGCCGGGTATGATCGGGCCTACCGGGACTTCTACGGGTGGGGAAACATTGTCCAGGCGTCCTTGTCCCATGAGACGTCCCGGCACCGGGCCAAGCATTTCTTCTACGCCGCCGGCTGGAAGAAGTTCGAGCCGCTGTGGGATCTAGTCATCCGGGCCCGGCGCCTGCGGGTCATGACGCCGCTTCTGGAAGGGGTGCTGTCCAAGGTCACGTCCGCCGACCCGGCCGGCGCCCCGGCGCCTCGGTCCGGCCGGGCACCGGTCGACGAAACGGATTTCCCGTAACGTCAATCGGGGCCGAATGCCGACCCATGGCAATCGCACCCGTGCCCCGTCAGGACAGCGGCGGCGTGCGGTAGAGGACCTCGCCCCTCACCCGGATCTCGGTGTCGACCAGATAGGGCTTGAGGCGCCCAAGGTCGACCTCGATCCCCAGGCCCGGCCGGTCGGGCGCGGCGACCAGACCGTCGGCGTTACGGTCCAGATGGTTGGCCGACAGGGCGACGGCCAGGGCCTTGGGCGCCGCCGGATATTCGCAGATGCGATGATCGGCCAGACCGGCGAAGGGCTGCAGCGACGCCGACAGCGCCAGGTGCGAGGTGAAGGTGTGGTTGACGTAGGTGACACCGCGCTCGACCGCCAGATCGGCGATCCTCTTGGCCGGCCCGATCCCGCCGACGCGCCCGCAGTCGATCTGGATAAAACCGACACCGCCATAAACCATCAGATGACGGGCCATGGGGACGTTGTGGGCGCCTTCGCCGCCGGCCAGCTTGACCGCCGATCCGCGCGCCGCCAACGCGCCATAGGCCTCGTAGGCGCTGGCCTGGAACGGTTCCTCCAGCCACAACGCCCGCGCCGCCTCCAGCCCCGGCAGGCGGTCGGCGGCGCGCTCGACATCCTCACCGAAGATCTGTCCGACATCGACCATCAGGTGGGCATCGGGGCCGATGCCTTCGCGCGCGGCCGCGAAATGGTCGGCGTCCGTCGCTGCGTCGGCGCGGCTGATCGGCCCCCAGCCGAACTTGGCGGCCTGGAACCCGTCGGCGGCGGCTTGTCTTGCGCGGTCCAGGGTCTGCTGCGGCGTGTCTCCGAACAGCAGCGAGGCATAGGGCACCTTCGGATGGGATTGCCGATGGCCGATCAAGCGCCACACCGGCTCTCCCCGCTTTTTCCCGAGAAGATCCCACAGGGCCATCTCCACCCCGGAAAAGACATGGGCGGCCTGCAGTAGGTCCATGGAGTCGTACTCGACCCGCGCGGCGATACGGGCGATGTCGTCGGGGCCGTCGAGCCTTTGGCTCAGCACCGATGCGCCGACCGGCCGGCACACGCCGTGCGACATCGGGCAGACAAAGGCGGCGATGGACGGCAGCGGCGCCGCCTCGCACTCGCCCCAGCCGATCAGCCCGTCGCCGACCACCCGCACGATCAGCGCGTCCTGGCTGCCATCGGCCTCCGTTGTGATATCCGGCATGGCGAAATAGAAAAGGTCGACCGCCTCGATCTTCATAACCTGCTTTCCGAACGCGTCCGTTGAAGCGGGCTTTGTCGTATGGTTGGAGTGCATATGACAAGTGTTCGGGCGGCCGGGGTTGGTTCGCGCGCAAATCGTAGACGAAGGGATGGACCATGAGTTCGGCGACCGAATCGCCTGGGAGGGGGGCTGAGCGACCGTCTCTGGCGCCGGCGCGCATCACCGCGGTGCGCGCCGCGCCGCTTCTGGGCGAAAGCCCGCATGGCGGTTGGTCCAACGAGATCAGGGCCGAGGATTCGGTGCACGCCCTGATCGCCGTTCACACCGATGCCGGGTTGACGGGGTATGGCAGCGTATTCACCGACGGCCGCCTCGTTCAGGCCGCGCTTGGCGTGCTCGAACCGCTTTTCCTGGGGGAGAACGCGCTGGAGCCAGAACGGGTCGGCGAAAAACTGCACCAGAACACCTTCTGGATGGGCCGCGGCGGCACCCTGACCCACACGATCAGCGGTATCGACATCGCCTTGTGGGACATCCTGGGCAAGGCGACGGGTCTTTCGGCGGGGCGCCTGCTCGGCGGCCGGTATCGCGACCGCGTGCAGCCCTACTGCTCGCTGCTGATGGACGAGCCCGCGCGCATGAGCGATCTCCTGGCCGAGCATCTCGAGCACGGGTTCCGGGCCTTCAAGATCGGGTGGGGACCCTTCGGCCGCCGCGACAGCGCGCGGTCAGACGAGACCATCGTGCGCGCCGCCCGCCAGGCGATCGGTCCGGACTGCAAGCTGTTCGTCGATGCCGGCGCCAGCGACGCCTATTGGCCCAACGGTCTGAAATGGGCGCTGAACACGGCCCGCATGTTGGGCGATCACGACGTGGGGTGGTTCGAGGAAGCGCTCAAGCCCGACGCGCTGGAAGACTTCATCACGCTCAGGAAGGAGAGCCCGGTGCCGATCGCCGGCGGCGAGGTGTTGACCCGGCGGCAGTCGTTCGTTCCCTGGATCGCGCGCGGCGCGTTCGACATCGTTCAGCCCGACGTCACCAAGGTCGGCGGCATCAGCGAACAGCGCCGCATCGCCTGGCTGGCCCAGGAGTTCGGCGTCAAATATGTCGGGCACGGATGGAACACCGCCGTCGGCCTGGCCGCCGACCTGCAGCTTGCCGCCGCGTTCCCCGATTGCGATCTGGTCGAGTATATCGGCGGCAGCGCCTATGTCGACGACCTCACCCCCGAACCCTTCCGCCTGGACGACCAGGGGTACCTCGCCATCCCCGACCTGCCCGGCATCGGCGTGACTATCGATCCCGAACGGCTGGCCCGCTATACGCCGGATGCGGGCGGCTTTCTCCGGCCCTGACCCACGGTATCCATCCGATCCCCACCATAGCGGCGACCAACGCGGATAGCCGGGCCCGGACTCCGGAACAGGGAAAATCGTGTCGCCGCACGTTCGCCTCGACCCCTTGGCGGATGGCGTCGCGTCGGGCAGTAGCGTCAGCGATACACCATGTCGACGCTGTCGAAGGCGCCGTGGGCGTGATCCTCTCGAAAGAAGGCATGATCGGCCTTGAGGCGATCGACGGCCTCTTGCGTGAACCCGATCATATCCGCGACGAACAGGGCGCGCGGACTGGCGGCCGCGACGATGGACGGTTCGACGTCGTAGTCGATCTTGCCCAGATCGTCGGACAGCGCATGCGACTGCGCCAGGGCCGCGCCGCAGATCCGGGCGTATTGCTTCCAGGTCTTGTAGCTCAGATCCTCCAGGTCGATATCGTCGCGAAAGGGCGCGCGTTCCCGGCTCATGAAGCTTTCGCCGTCGATTTCCACCGCGCCGTAGAAGATATCGCCATGGGCCAGCTGCACCGCCTGGCCGTGCGCGATACGGTCGGCCTTTGCGCCCGCGTGAAAGTCCGACGGCGGCGTCAGCCCCTCCAGGGCGGAAAGCCGGGCGTGCTTGAATTCGATGATGAGATCGTCGCTGGCATCTTTCGACGGCCCCTCGACCAGGACGTAGTAGCGCGGCAGTCCCAGCGACGCCGTGCCCTGCCCGTGGCGCACGCAGACGTCCTTGACCTTCAATTCGCCCGCGCGGTCCGGCACGTCGAGGCCCTTCGCCTTGGCGAGATCGTCGAGCGCTTTCTGGAACTTCGCCACCTCGCCCGAAACCGGTTGAAGCTCGTCATTGGCCCGAAAGCCCCGCCCCGAAGGCTTGAGATAGTCATCCCAAAGCCAATCGCGACGGTCTTCCCAAGCCGCTTCGAACAGGGTCCGTATCACCGACGGCGAGTTGTCCATCCGATAGTGGTCGTTTTTCTCGGTGGCGGACGCGGCGTAGTCCTCCATCGCGTCGAGATAACCCTCGACGAATTCAACGACGATCTTCCGACACCTCTTCCGCTTCATCGCCCCGGCTTGGCGTGCCGCGACCCAGAAGCCGACCGCGCCGCGTTTGATGTCCCATGTGAAGGGCGCGTAGACAGCCTCGTCGAAATCGTTGGCGCCAAAGATCGGTGCCCCGTTCTTGTCGGGCATGACGCCGAAGTTCGAGGGGTGGACGTCACCCAGACTCATCACCGTTGGCATGTGCGCGTCCTGGCCCACCATGTCGCGGTAGAACAGAAGCGCGGTGCCACGGAAGAACTTGAAGAGATCGTCGGCCAATTCGTCGAACTTCTTCCTTGCGCCGTGGGAGCGTTGCTCGATCCGTATGGCGTGGTCCTCTCGGATGGTCGAACGGACGTGCTCGCGTCTTGCCTGACCGGTGAGCACGATCGGAAGGACGGCATGCTCGCGTGCGGCGAGGCGGCGCGCGAGGTCGCGAAACTCCTCGACCCTTCCCGCCGCCTTGCTTGACGCCTTGGCGGCCGTGGGGCCGGACTTCTTTCTCCGCGTCTTCTTTTTTTGTGTTTCGGCCATGTCCACTCCGATCGGTAATCCGAGAGAAACGACAGGCCGTGCGGAATGTTCCGCGGCACCGTGGCGCTTCTCCGGTGATCGTCCCAGGCTCTCCACCGCTCTCTATGCGCCGGTCCAGGTCACGTCCCTGATAGACGAGCCAAATGTCCAAGCGGAATGCGAATCATCGAATCCAGATCTGCAGTGAACGATGTCACAGCCACAGGACTCGCGCATATAATAGGCTTTCTTCCCTGTTGGATTATTTATTTCGTTCGGAGGAATAGAGATGAGCATTTTGCGAGGTCTTGGCGTCGCCGGAGTGGTTACCTTGGGGGCGTGCGCGGTCGAGGTTACGGACGAAACCAGCCCCACACTCAGCTACAACCCGCCCCTCAACGCCCAGACATTCACGGTCCGGGTCGAAACCAACGCCACCGTGCAGAATGTCGATCTCATCGTGCCCGGCGTCGGGGTCGATACGATGAGCCCGGCAGGCGGTGACCTTTATCAGGGACAACTGCCCATCGGCGTCTGCTCCGGCATTGCCGAGTTCGAGGTCGAAGTGACGACCGGCGGCTTGTTTTCCGATCCGGTCGACCGGTTCCCCGAGGCGGGGCTGTTCACCCACGCCATCACGGGTCAGCCGGAGGAGTGTGCGGATTTCGTCGGCGACGTCTCCCAGACATTCACGGTCAATCATGACGGAGATTTCCCGGATCTGATTCCCGGCAACGGCACCTGCGGCGCCGTCGTCGGCGGCGAGGTTTTCTGCACCTTGCGGGCGGCCGTGATGGAGGCCAACGCCAAGCCCGGCACGGACCTGATCCGCGTCCCCATCGACCGCTACGTCCTGACGCGCACCGAAACCGGAGCCGAGACGGAGACGGGCGATGGAATCAACGATTCCATCCTCGATCTGGACATCACCGAGTCGGTCACCATCGAGGCGACGTCGGGCGCCAGCCGCGACGTCTGGGATTTCCTCGTCGAATCGAACGATCCGGCGGCCAACCTGACCGACGATGCGGCGAGCAACACCCAGTTCGTCAAGGTGGACGGCAATGGGATCGACAGGGTCTTTCAGGTCGGCGGCACGGGGACGGTGCTGCGGCTGCGCACTCTTGCCGTGGTCAATGGCAGCAGCGATGGCCCCGGCGGCGGCATTCTGAACGAGGGAACCCTTGTCCTGGAGCAGGTGGCGCTGGCCGACAACGAGGTGACAAAGCCCTTCGCGACCGGTATCGGCGGCGGGGCCATCCAGAACGACGGTCTGATGGTCGCCCATGACATCGCACTCACCCACAACGTCGTGGGTGAGAATGTGGCCAATCCGCAAGGCGGCGGGATCTTCAACACCGGCACCGCCACCCTGCGCCGGGGGCTGCTTGCCTACAACGATGCCCGCTTCGGCAACGCGATCCACAATGATGATGACGGCACGTTCACCCTGGAAAACGTGACCATCCATGATCACAAATGGAACGGCAGATCGCCGGTGACCGTGCTGCGAAACGAAGGGCAGATGGACCTGGCGTTCGTGACCTTCTCGGAAAACAGGATTGGCGACCGGACGCTGATTTCCAGCGATGGCGCCGCCGATACCACCCTGCGCAACGTGCTGGCCATCAACAACACGGCCGTCCACTGTTCCGGGCCGATGACAACGCTTGGCGGCAATGTGATCGAAGCGCCCTGCACGCTGACCGGCACACCCGCCGCGCAGAGCACCGACCATGTCGATGTCTCGCTCAATGGTTTTGGCGCTCTCGACGACCGGGGCGGTTTCACGCCGATCTATCCATTCAGCGTTCCGGGAGAGGGGAGCATCGCCTTCAATCCGCTCGATAGGGGGATGGTATTGCCGTTCCCGTTCACCGACCAGCGGTCCGGCGGCTTCCCTCGCGCGGTGGACGGGGATGGCGATGGCCCGGCATGGCCGGACCCCGGCGCCTTTGAGTACGACGAGTGACCGCTGGGCAAAGGATCTGCCGCAAGTGTCGCGGCAGGTCGACGATGCCGTATTCTCTAAACCGTCTTTCAAGGGGCATCGCCAACGGCAGGCGGCATGAAATCGAACATTGGATATCGACAGCCGGCCGTCCGGAGGTAGCATGCGCCGGCACATTTGCAGGAAACGCGAGAATGCCCGATGGTCGAAGAGCTTGTCGTGGGAATCGACATCGGCACCAGCGCCGTCAAAGCGGCCGTCTTCGATCTCAACGGCACGGAACACTACGCCTACGCCTCGACCTACCCGACCCGGCGACATGGCAACATCGTCGAGCAGTCGCCCGACGACTGGATGTCCCGAATCGATGAGATCTTCGACGCGGCCCGCGGCCATGGCCTTGCCGACCGCATCCGAGCCATCGGAATTACATCGCAGGTGAACACCCATCTGTTCGTCGATGCGGCCGGCACTCCCTTGGCGCCGGCGATCGTTTGGCAGGACGGACGCTGCGCCGGGGCGGCCGCCGATCTCGACGCGCGAGTGACCCCGGACGACCGGATCCGCTGGTGGGGCGCGCCCATGCCGATAGACGCCAGCCACTGCCTCAGCCGGATGGCGTGGATGGCGCGCAACGCGCCCGCCCTCTACGAAAGAACCCGGGCGGTCCTGCTGCCCAAGGACTATGCGATCCTGAAGCTGACCGGGGTCTGGGGAAGCGACCCGCTGTCGAACATCGGCCTGGTCGGCAACGACCTCTCCTATGTTCCGGATTTGCTCGATCTCGTCCCGGGCGCGTCGGATCGCCTTGTCGCGCTGTCCGATCCGACCGGTGTCGCGGGCCATGTCCGGCTTGCCGATCACCTGCCCGGCATCCCCATTTCCGTCGGTGTCATGGACGCCTGGGCCGGAATGTTTGGCGTTGGCGTCCGCCGCGATGGCGATGCGATGTATCTGAGCGGTACCAGCGAAATCCTTGGGATTGTTTCCAAGCGCTCAAGCCCCACGCCCGGCGTTCTCGTTTTCCCGCGCTACGGGGAGATCACCCTGCATTCGGGTCCAACCCAGTCCGGCGGCACCGCCGTCGAGTGGTTCTGCAGGGCGTTCGGCAAGACACCGTCCGACATGGCGGAGGCCGCCACGAGAAGCGATTTCCGCCACCCCGTCGCTCTCTTTCTCCCGCATCTGGCGGGCGAACGGGCCCCCCTGTGGGACGCCAATGCGCGCGGCACATTCCTGGGCCTTTCCTCGGGCATGGATGACGCGGACATGGCGCGCGCCGTGTACGAGGGCGTCGCCCTTGCCGTCCGTCTTCTGTTCGAGGCGCTGGACGCTTCGGCGACGATCAGGCCCGATACCGTCGGCTGCGGGGGCGGCGGGTTTGCCTCCGACATCTGGAACCAGATCCGCGCGGATGTCCTTGACCGCCGGCTCAAGAGGCTTGCCGTCCGGCATACGGGCGTCCTTGGAGCCGCGGCGATCGCCTGCGTCGCCGCCGGTCTGCAGCCGGACCTGGCCCACGCCCTGGACGACATCGTCACCTATGACCGCGAGTATGCCCCGAACCCCGAACGGCGGGCGCTCTACGACGACCTTTTCGGCCTATACCGGCCGGCCTATGAGGCCGCCCGCGACATCAACCATGCCCTTGTCCGGCTGCGGGCGGGGTGATCGCGCCGCCCGCCGTCGAGACCGCGGCGGGTTCGGGATTTGCCGGAATATCCTATGGTCTGGGCCGGCGTTTTCCATATGATCACGGCCGGAGACAAACCGAGGGCCGAAAATGCCTCGCCAAAAACAGGGAGATCATGCTCATGAAGATCACGAAATCGCGGGGCGTTGCCGACCTCATGGGACTGGCCGTCTTCGCCACGCTCGCGCTCTCCGGCGCGGCCCAGGCGGAGGAACGGGTCACCGTGATCACGCCGTATCTGGCGCAGCCCGGCACCCAGTTTTACCTCGACGGATTTGAGGACGCGGCCGCCGCCAAGGGCTGGGACGTCAATGTCATAGACACCGCCGGCGACATCGCCGCCGTGATCAGCCGGCTGGAGGACGCGGCCGCCCAGAATGTCGACGCCATCGTGATCAATGTCGATCCCTCGCAGGTGGCGGCCGGTCTGGAGGTGGCGGGCGAAGCCGGCATCCCCGTCGTCGGCATGGATGCCGGCATGGACCCGTTGCTGGCGACCAACGTCACCAGCAACGGTTACGCCATGGCGGCGGAAACGGCGGTCTACGTGGCCAATCGGATCGGCGGCAGCGGGCGGGTGGTGATGTTCGTCTTCGACCCGTTTCCGCCGGTCCAGATCCGCGGCGTGATCGCCGACGCGGTGTTTGAGAACCATCCCGACATCGAGATCATCGACCGCGTGACGCCCGACGTCCAGGACGGGGGTATCGCGGATTCCCGCGCCAAGATGGAGGCGATCCTCGCCGCCAACCCCGAACCGGGCAGCATCTCGGCCGTCTGGGCCGCATGGGATCAGCCGGCGCTTGGCGCCCTGCAGGCGATCGAGGATGCGGGGCGCGCGGACGAGGGCATCGTGATCGTCGGGATGGACGCCAACCCGCAGGCCCGCGAGGCCATATCCGCCGGCGGCAACTTCGAGGCATCGATGGCTCAGGATTTCGTGGGCATCGGAAAGGCCACGGCCGATGCGGTCGCGCGTCTGATGGCCGGCGAAACGATCCGTGAGCCCGTGATCTACGTTCCCACGCGGCTGATCACGGCTAACAACGTCGACGAATAGCGGTGGAGAGATCGTGAACCGGACGGGGCCGCTCACCCGGCCGCCTCCCCGTATCGTCATCCCCCGATGACACGTCTCAGTCTCAGGAACGTCTCCAAGAGCTTTGCGGGCACCAAGGCGCTGGTCGGGGCCTCGCTCGATCTCGAGGCCGGAGAGGTTCACGCGCTGATGGGCGAGAACGGGGCGGGAAAAAGCACCCTCATCAGGATACTGGCCGGCGTCACGCCCGCCGACCGCATGGATGCGACGATGGACGGCGTGCCGATAACCCTGTCTTCCACCTCCGACGCCGCCGCGCTTGGGTTTCGCTTCGTCCATCAGGAAATCAACATCGTTCCGCAGCTGTCGGTCGCGGAAAACATCCTGTTGGGCCGGCCCTATCCCCGCCGCCTCGGCCTGCTCGTGGACTGGCGCGACCTGAACCGGCAGGCGGCCGACGCGCTCGGCGGCTTCGGGGCCACCGCCATCGACCCGCGCGCCAAGGCGGCGCGGCTGAGCACCGGCGATCAGATGGTGATGGTCCTTGCCGGGATGATGGTGTCATCGCAAACCCGCCCCCAGATCTTCGTATTGGACGAGCCGACGGCGGCGTTGACCCATGCCGAGTCCGAGCGGCTCTTCGCCGTGATCAGGGACCTGAGGGCGGCCGGAGCGGCAATCCTCTACGTGTCCCACAGGCTCAACGAGGTGATGGATCTGGCCGACCGTGTCACCGTTATGCGCGACGGGCGGACCGTGATGACACGGCGCATCTCCGAAACCGGAAAGGACGATATCATCCGCGCCATGACGGGACGGGATGTGAAGGACGCCTATCCGCCACGGACGACCGCGGTCGACGATGCCGAAATCTGTGCGGTCAGCCACCTCACCTCGGCCACGTTGCAGGATATCGACTTCCAGGTGCGGCGCGGGGAGATCCTGGGGATCGCCGGCCTGGAGAATGCGGGACAGTCCGAGATCCTGCGCGCGTTCCTGGGCCTGGAAGGCACGGCATCGGGCGGCATCCGGCTGGGAAACCGGGCCGGCCCCCGGTCCCCTTCCCAGGCATGGCGCCGCGGCGTCGCCTATGTCCCGCGCGAGCGCCGGCGTGAAGGCCTGATGCTCACGCGCAGCATTACGGCAAACACCGTGCTGCCCCATCTCCGACGGCTCAGTCGGGCCGGGACGATGTCCAGCCCGGCGCGCGAACGGATGACCACCCGCAGGCTGGCCCGGGAGGTGCGTCTGAAGTTCAGCCGGCTGGAACAGCCGTGCTACACGCTGAGCGGCGGCAACCAGCAGAAGGTGCTGTTCGCCCGGGCGATGGCCGGCGCGCCCGATCTGATCCTGCTTGACGAGCCGACACGCGGTGTCGATGTGGGCGCGCGGTACGATATCTATCGCCTGATTCGCGCATTCAGCGGCAACGGGGGAACCGTCATCCTGACCTCCACGGACCTGCCGGAATTGCTGGGCCTGTGCGACCGCATCCTGATCGTGCGCGACGGCGCGCAACAGGAAATCCTCAACACGGCCGGCCTGGACGCCGCGTCGCTTCTGGCGCGGATCTATGGAGACTCCCTCCGCCCGCCCGTCGCGCCGGAAGGCCCGGCCGCATGACATACCTGCGCAGATACGGGACGCTGATCGGTTTCGTCGCGATCATCCTGTTCTTCTGGGTGGCGCTGCCGGACACGTTCATGACCAGCCGCAACCTCCTCAACATTACCCAGCAGGTCAGCATGCTGTCGGTGGTCGCCTTTACGATGACCATCGTCATGGTGACCGGGGATTTCGATCTCAGCGTCGGCGTGATGGCCAGCCTCAGCGGGGTCACCGCAGCGGTGCTCTTCAGCCAGGGGTATCCCATCGGCGCGGGTATCGCCGCCGCCCTCGGCGTGGGTCTGCTGGGCGGGTTGTTCAACGGGGTTCTTGTCGCCGTGCTCGGCATTCTGCCCTTCGTGGCGACCCTGGGGACCCTGACGATGTTCGGCGGTCTGGCCTTCCTGGTCAGCGACGGCCGGACCATCTTCGGCCGCGACATCCCCAAACCGTTCAGCGACTTCGCGCGGAACGGTCTGGACCTGGGCTGGTCGGACGCACGGATCCCCTATCTGACGCTGGTCGCGCTTGGGGTTCTGGCCCTGGTTTGGATCACCCTGGAACATACCAGCTTCGGCCGGCGCCTCTACGCGATCGGCGGCAACAGGGAGGCGGCGCGCCTGGCCGGCGTGCCCGTGCGCCTCCTGCGCACCGGCGCCTTCGCCCTGACCGGTCTTGGCGCCGCGACGGCGGGGCTGATGTATGCCAGCCGGGTCGCGTCCGCCAATCCCACCCAGGGCAACGGGCTGATGCTCGATGCCATCGCCGCGGTGTTTCTGGGCATGACGATGAGCGAGGAGTCGGAGCCACGCGTGCACGCCACGCTCGTCGGCGTTCTTATCCTGGCGGTCCTGGACAACGGGCTGACCCAGATGAGCGTCGACAGCTATATCCGCGAGATCCTGGTGGGCGGGATCATCCTCGCCGCCGTCGCGTCGGCCAGCGTCGGCTCGCTCAGGAGCCGGTAAATGGCACGCCGGCCAGCGCCTTTCGGCCGAGGTGGCGGAGGTGTGTGCGAAAGGGGCGAACTACTCGTTCGCCATTGCACTACCATCGCGGGACCGCCCCATTCGCAGTGCTTTTCAATTCTGCGAAATTGTGCGCAAGCACACTTCGCCCGAACACACATATTGTACATTCCGAGCACTTGTCGCCCATGACGGCTTTGAGCCGACCGCGGCGAATGCTGCGGGATGAACGGACTCCGGATTGGAAGAACTGGGCTGCTGACGCAGCATGGCGTTTCGTTCAAATCCAAACCCGCACTCGGGAAGTTCCGATGGCCGGCGCCTGCCGCGTCCGTGACGCTCGACAAGGCCATCACCATGTATCGCGCGCACGATTTTCAGCTTGACGATATGTGCGTAGCGCACATAATGACGCCTGATGTCGAGAAGGCGCGTGACAAACTATGAAACCAAACCGCTCGAAGCGGACACTTGGCCGGACTTCGTGCGTTTGGTCGAGGCGAACAACGGTGTCTGGGGCGGCTGCTGGTGCATGTGGTATCACGGGAAAGACGAAGGCTCGGACGACTCTCCCGAGGAAAGACGCAAGGCGAAGGAATGCCGCGTTCGGGAGGGACGGGCACATGCCTCTCTGGTCTTTCATGGTCCGGACTGCGTCGGCTGGTGCCAGTTCGGGCCGCCGGACGAGCTTCCGCGAATCCATAATCGGCGTGCCTATCTGGCGACCGATCCGATGCTCCCCGACTGGCGGATCACCTGCTTCTTTTCCGGCAAGGGCCATCGCGGCGCCGGAGTGTCATCCGCCGCGCTCGAGGGTGCGATCGGGCAGATCGGGAAGCTGGGCGGAGGGCGCGTCGAGGGATACCCGGAAGACATCGAGGGCCGAAAGGCTTCGCCGGCGTTCCTGTTCAACGGAGCGCTCTCGACCTTCGAGCGCCTCGGCTTCGAGCGATCGCGAAAGATCGGCAAGCATAAGTGGGTGGTGACCTTGACCGTGTAACGGTCCTCGGCCCAATCGCGCCGGGGCGCGTCACCTTCGCGGCTTCGCCGCAAGAGGAAGATCATCGAACAGCCCGGGCGCGCCATCGAGATGTGCGCCTTCGATCGCGAGCATCCTCAGCTTCGTCGCGATACCACCAGCCGCCGAAAAGCCGGTCAGCCTGCCGCCCGCGCCGATGACACGATGGCACGGCACGATGATCGGCAGCGGGTTGCGGCCGAGGGCCTGTCCGACGTCGCGGGCAAGCCGCTTGTCGCCGAGTTGGGACGCGATCGCGCCATAGGTCGATGTCTCGCCGGCCGGGATCGCGCGCGTCGCGGCATAGACCTGCGCCGCAAACGAATCGATCCCTCCGAAGTCGCAGACGATGGAGGTGAGATCCGTTCCTTGGCCCTCAAGCAGAGCGGTCATCGACGCGATGGCGCGACGGATGACGCGTGACGGCTCGCCCTTCGTGGCGCCCGTTCGCGCGGCCAGACGGCGGCCGGTGTCAGCGGAGCTTTCTTCCGGCAGGTGCGTTGCGACGACCGCGTCATTGCACCAGGCAATGCCGCAGTCACCGAGCGGAGTCGGAAAGAGCGAGAAGTGCATCATGGGTCGAGGATCCTGTACGCTTGCGTCCCACCCGTTCGTTTCACCGCATCAGGTCATTGATGGTGCCATACGATACCTCGGTCTTGGCCCACTCAAACGTTCCGTCTTGATGGAGTTCGCGTGCAGCGGATTTCAGGCTCGCGGCTGCGGCACTGTAGAGTTTCGATCCGACGCTGATCCGCCTGACCCCGAGGGACGCCAGTTCGGCCACATTCCCTTCATTCCCGATGCCCGCGAGGACGTTGACCGGCTTCCGCACACTGCCGATGACCGTCTTGATATCGGCGAGCGTCATCAGGGCTGGGGCGTAAAGCATGTTCGCACCGGCTTCCTGAAAGAGAGTGAGCCGCGCCAGTATCTCATCCAGCTTGCAAGCGCCGGCAAATAGGCCATCGGCCCTGGCGCAAAGCACGAATGGACGCTTGAGGCCGCGCGCCGCTTCGACTGCGGCAACGATACGCTCTTTTGCAAGTGCGCGGTCGAACAGCGGTTTGACGGGATCACCGGTCGTGTCCTCAATAGACCCTCCTGCAAGCCCGGCCGCGCCGGCAAGGAGGATGGTTTCCGCAACAGTCTCAGGGGCCGCGCCAAACCCATTCAAGAGATCGCCGGACACAGGAACATCCACGGCGTTCGCGATATCCCGCGCGTTTGCGAGGACTAAGTCGCGGCTCGTCGCACCATCCTTCCGGGCCATCATCCAGGCCAATCCGGCACTGGTGGTGCCAAGGTCGGCGAAACCGCTGCTTTCCAGTAGGCGTGCGGACCCTGCATCCCATGCGTTTGCCATCACGAAGCAACCAGCCTTATGCAGGTCTTCAAACCTATGTGCCTTATCCGTTGTTGACACGGTCATTTCGATCTCACCTGCATCACTTCACGGCAAAGACGCGGTGGATCGGGCCGCCATCGCCTGTTCGGGACTTGGTTACGGCAACAATGTTGTTGAGCCATGCGTAGCGGGGGTCGCCGGTCTCGAATTGTGGCGCGGCGCGAAAATAATAGCGCCATGCGCCCGCCGGATCGTCCGGTTTCTCGAGATTGGTCGCATACTCGGCATCTTCCGGTGCAGACCAGAACCGCCCCTGCCAAAAGGCATAGAGCATCGCTTTGTCGTGTGTTTCCAGGGCGAAACGCACATCGAGGATGCCAGTCCCATCTGGCCGGATGCGTACCCAGTCCGCTCCTGCGTCCGGCACAACGCGCCCGCGCAGGTGGGGCCCTTCGAACGTGCCACCCTTTACGAGAAAGATAAGGCGCATCCCTTCGGGTGTTGGCCCCACGTCCAGCGGCGGAAGGTGAAGCTGGACACGCGCCTCGAACAGGAACTCCAGTTCGGGCGCGGAGTCCGCGTCCCAGCCGTTCGCGCTGAGCGTCAGGCCGCCGGGGCTCGGCTCCAGGGTGTGGGCATTGGCACGCTCGACAAGAACGGCTGCTCCCGCAGCCGCCGCGCCAACGAGCATACTTCTCCGTGTCGTGTCCGGCATGCAGGCCCTCCCTTCCGGGTGACACTCAAGTCGGGTTGGTGCCCGACAAGCCGTGGCAGCGCCGTGAGGCCACCGCCAATCCACGGGAGCAATCATGTGCGTCGCGCACATATTGTCAAGTTGAAATTCGTGCGCGCCGCACATAACCTGCCGCGGATGAGTGACCGTACTGCCAATCTGCTCGGTGTCGTCGGGCTCGCTGTCGCCGATCGCATCAAGGACATGGCAAGCGACATCCTTAACCACGCCGGTGAGACCCCCGCGGCACTTGTCGTCATTGGATACGGCTCTGGCCCGTCCAACGATCAATTGCGACGCATTCTTGGCTTGTCCCATCCGGGCACCGTGCGGCTCGTCGATCGGCTCGTCGCCGATGGTCTTGTTGAGCGTCGCGCGGGGCGAGACAAACGTTCGATCGCGCTTCACCTCAGCGAGAGGGGCATGGCTCTACGCGAGGATCTCCTGAAGGGCCGTCTCGCCACCATCGGGGCGCTTCTGACGCCGTTGACCGGTGCCGAGCAGGAGACGCTTGCCGCACTCCTTCACAAGCTGCTTTCCACGATGGACACGACGGATTGGGAACGCCGCAAGCTCTGCCGCCTATGCGACAATCGGGTTTGCAGAAACTGCCCGATCCCGGCGGACATTTTTGCGGAGACCTGAAGCTAAGCCATGTGGTCGGGCCAGATGCGAGGGTATCGGCGGATGCGCCCCCCCGCATTTCTTGACGCTGTCGGCTTCATCGATCCCGAACTGCGACCGTCCGGCCTGTTTCGGGGCGCGTGACGGATGTTTCGGGCCAGCCGGCCCCTGGCGGGTTTTCCCGGTTACGCCGGGCCGCCATCGACGATCCGGTCCGGGTGCTGCTGTCCCCAGGCTTCCAAAAGGTCGGCGATTGCCGGAGCGCCTGCCAGGTCTGCTGCGCGTCGAGGCACGGTTACGCCCGCCTCCAGCGCCAGACTCAGGCACCGGACATGATCGCGCGCCGCGCGTTGCGGACAATTCTCCGACCCGTGAACGATCGTCGAAAGCAGAGTGCCGCCATAGCCGTTCTGATGCGTCAGGTCAGGTCCGAGCGACATCAGGTACGCCATGACCTCCGGAAGACCTTCCCATCCGGCAACCTGCACCGGCGTCAGGCCCTCCGCGTCGGGACGATCGGACTCCACGCCGAGGGCGACAAGCCGCCTCACGTGGTCGATTTTCCCCGGCAGATGCAGGATGGTGCGGATAATGTTGCGATAGGCCTCGGGCAGCCGCTCCGGATCAATCGTCCGTCCGCCAGGATCGATCCCGTCAGCCGCCATCGCCAACAGCTCTTCGTCGGGGGTCAGGTCCGTCGCCGCACCGAGAGCCTCGATCTCACGTGCCAGCGCCGCATTGCCGAACACCCGCGCATATCCGTAGGCACTGCAGTCTTCGAACCGTCGCCTTGGATCGGCGCCGGCCTCGAGAAGCACGCGCACGATCTCGGGCGGGCACATTCGACGGGCCGCCTGATGCAGGGCAGGCACGACCCATGGCCGCTCGCCACCGACATGGGTTCCGTCGAATTCGTCCGCCAGCGCGCCAGCCTCCAGCAGCATCCGCACCGCCTCGACATCGTCAAAGTCCATCGCCCTGAGCAGCGCGTTCGTCCCGCGCGGGTCGGCGCCATGGGCGAGCAGCAGTTTCAGCCCTTCGTGATGGCCAAGCTCGGTTGCGTGGTACAGGGACTCATTGTCGTTGGGATTGGCGCCGCGGTCCAGCAGCCACCGCGCAAGCACCATGTTGTCGCCGTGCCCGACGGCGCCGTACAGCGCGGAGAGCTGGTGATCATTGTCGGGCGAGACCGGCATCGAGGCATCGACGCTCGCGCCGTTCGCGACCAGCATCTCGGCGATCGCGATCATGTCATCCGCCAAGTCGGGGCGCTGATGGATGTATCGCGAAAACGTCAGGTGGCACATCGGCGGACGGCCTCCGATGGCCCGCGTCGCCGCAGCCGGGTCGGCGGCCAGAACGGTCGAGACCGCCCGTCGATCGTAGAGCGCGATCTCCAGGCCGAGCTGCCCGCCAGCGAGATCCGGCGCGGCGTCCAGCAACCGGTCGACGACGTGGGACTGGCCCAGAAAAAGCGCGATCTTCAGCCGCTGCTGCTGAGCGGCTCTGTCGAGCCCCTGCAGATCGGCCGCGAGCTTGAGCGCGGGCCAGCTTTGGAAACTGTCCTCCCGCGCGATCACGTGCAGGTAGTCGGCGTGCTTCAGCGGTTCTCCCGCGGCGCGCGGAGGGTGGTTGGCCACCCGCTGGCGCGCGTGAAGCTCACCGGCTTCAAAGGCTTTTCTCAAAGCCTTGGCGTCACGGCGCAGCTGTTCCAGGGATTTGGTCATCGGCTTCCTCATGAGCTACCCGACGGTCCGCCAAAACGGGTATGAGAAAAACCGAAGGTATGGTCGGTTTTAGACTTCGAGAGGCGCCGATGACGGCTTTCCGCGAACCTGGAGGCCACCCCTATGGCCAGCGAAGCGTACGCATCTCCGCGATCAAAGTCCAGAGAGCGCGCTTGGCCGCGCGGACCGGACCGCGGCAGACGACCGCACGGCCCGACCGATTGACCGGCGCAAACCGCAACGTTCGATCCCGGCGGCGCTGAGGATGGCGGAGAGGGAGGGATTCGAACCCTCGGTACGCTTGCGCGTACAACGGTTTTCGAGACCGTCCCGTTCAACCACTCCGGCACCTCTCCGCGGCGGCGCCCGGCCGATTCCGGGCCGGGAGCGGCGGCGACCTTAGCGCAAAGGGCCGGACCGTCGCAAGCGGCGCCTCACGGGCCCAAAACCGGCCCGAAAGCCCCGGATAAGCCGTTGACAGGCGGTGCGCGGCCGGTATATTGGCGCACTTCCGACAGGGCCGATGCGGGCGCAAGGCCGTGCGCGTGGGCGTGTGGTCGACGCCAAGGGTTTGCCAGAGCGTGCGGCATGCCCTTCGCGCGGCGAACCCCGGGATCCCGATGTTGGGCACGGGTCGAGTTTCCCGGCCGCTTTTCCGGCGGCCGGCATTTTTTGATTGAGATGGCGGGGTCATCATGTTCGCAGTCATCCGCACCGGCGGCAAGCAGTACCGGGTCGCCGAAAACGACGTCATCCGGGTGGAGCGGCTGGACGGCGATGCCGGGGCCAGCCTGACCCTGAGCGACGTTCTGATGGTCGGCGGGCAAGGGGCGGACGCTAAGGTCGGCGCGCCGCTGATCGCCGGCGCCTCCGTCACCGCCGAGGTGCTGGAGCAGGGCCGCGGGCCGAAGATCATCGTCTTCAAGAAGAAGCGCCGCCAGAACTACCGGCGCAAGAAGGGTCATCGCCAGGACGTCACCGTGCTCCGGATCACTGGCATCAAGGCTGGCTGACGCGCCGGGACAACCCCGCGTTTCGGTGGCGACGTCCGGGCCCCGGGGACGGACGGTCCGACACGGATTTTGAGGAGAAGGAGCCATGGCTCATAAAAAGGCAGGCGGATCGTCCCGGAACGGGCGCAATTCCGAGGGGCGCCGCCTCGGCGTCAAGAAATTCGGCGGCGAACGGGTGATTCCCGGCAATATCCTGGTCCGCCAGCGCGGCACCAAGTTTCATCCCGGTCCCAATGTCGGCATGGGCAAGGATCACACCTTGTTCGCCCTGGTCGAGGGCCATGTGGTGTTCAAGAAGTCCGGGGACCGGACAAGTGTCCTGGTGGCGCCGCAAGGCGAAACCGCCCCGCCGCCGGCCGAGTAGCCAGCGCCCGCCGCCACATTCGACAAGGCGTACAGCCGAACGGGGGAATGGGCGACCATTCCCCCTTTTTCTTTGGCCCCGCCCCTCTTCACCTCCCGTTGCAGACCCATGAAATTCCTGGACGAAGCGAAGGTCTTTCTCAAAAGCGGCGACGGCGGCAACGGGTCGGCCAGTTTCCGCCGCGAGAAGAACATCGCGTTCGGCGGCCCCAACGGCGGCGACGGCGGCCGGGGCGGCGATGTCTGGGTCGAGGCCGTCGACGGGTTGAACACGCTGATCGACTTTCGCTACCGCCAGCATTTCAAGGCCGGACGCGGCCACCACGGCATGGGCCGCGACCGCAGCGGCGCGCGCGGCGAGGACGTTGTCCTGCGGGTGCCGCCCGGGACGGAAGTGCTGGCCGACGACCGGGAAACGGTCCTGGCCGACCTGACAGAGGCGGGCCAGCGGGTCCGCCTGCTGGAAGGCGGCGACGGCGGCTTTGGCAACGCCCGCTTCAAGACATCGACCAATCGCGCGCCGCGCCGCGCCGATCCCGGATGGCCGGGCCGCGAAATGTGGGTCTGGCTGCGGCTGAAGCTGATCGCCGATGTCGGTCTGGTGGGGCTGCCCAACGCCGGCAAGTCGACCTTTCTGGCCGCCGCCACCCGGGCCCGGCCCAAGATCGGCGCCTATCCGTTCACCACCCTGCACCCCAATCTGGGGGTTGCCGCCAGCGCCGCCGGCGAGCTGGTCATGGCCGATATTCCCGGCCTGATCGAAGGCGCCCACGAGGGTCATGGGCTGGGCGACCGGTTCTTGGGCCATGTCGAGCGCTGCGCGGTTCTGCTGCATCTCGTCGACGGCAGCCAGGACGACGTGGTCGCCGCCTATCGCACCGTCCGGGGCGAGCTGGTCGCCTATGGCCAGGGCCTAGCCGACAAGCCCGAACGGGTGGCCCTGAACAAGACCGACCTTCTCACCCCAGAGGAGCGGGAGGAACGCCGGCGCGCCTTGGAGGAGGTGGCCGGCAGCCCGGCCCTGGCGGTCTCCGGCGGCACCGGCGATGGCGTCGAGGCGCTGCTTCGGGTCCTGACGACCGATGTGGAGACCGCCCGCACCAAGGCGGAGGGAGCGGACGCCGCGCAAGAGCCGGCCTTCCGCCCATGAGCTTCGATCTGGCGCGGGCCAGGACCCTGGTGGTCAAGATCGGGTCGGCCCTTCTGGTCGACGGGGCGACCGGCCGGATCCACGCCGCGTGGCTGGCGGCCATGGCCGACGACCTGGCCCGCTGCATGGCCCGCGGCCAAAAGGTCGTGGTGGTGTCGTCCGGGGCCATCGCCGTCGGGCGGCGCCATCTGGGCCTCACCGGCCGGGCCCTGAAGCTGGAGGACAAGCAGGCGGCCGCCGCCACCGGCCAGGCCCGCCTGGCCCACGCCTATCAGGAGGCGATGGCCCGGCACGGCGTCACCGTTGCCCAGATCCTGCTGACCCTGGGCGACACCGAGGAGCGGCGGCGCCACCTCAACGCCCGCAACACCATCGCGCGGCTGCTGCGCCTGAACGCCATGCCGGTGATCAACGAGAACGACACCGTCGCCACGGCCGAGATCCGGTTCGGCGACAACGACCGGTTGGCGGCGCGGGTGGCCCAGATGATCAGCGCCGACACCGCCGTGCTGCTGTCCGACATCGACGGTCTGTACACCGCCGATCCGCGCACCGACCCCGACGCGGCCCATATCGCCGAAGTCCGCGACATCACGCCCGAGATCGCGTCCATGGCCGGGTCCGCGCCGCCCGGCTATTCGTCCGGCGGCATGGTGACGAAGCTGGCGGCCGCCCGCATCGCCATGGCCGCCGGCTGTCGCATGGCCATCGCCAGGGGCACCGGCGAACGCCCGCTCCAAGCGCTGGAGGCCGGCGCGCCCTGCACCTGGTTCCTGCCCTCGACCGAACCGAAGACGGCCCGCAAACGGTGGATCGCCGGCGCCCTGAACCCGGTCGGCGCGTTGATCGTGGATGACGGCGCGGCCGCCGCGCTGACCCGCGGCACCAGCCTGTTGCCGGCCGGCATCACCGCCGTGGAGGGAACGTTCGAGCGCGGCGACCCGGTGGCCGTCAAAACCGCCGACGGCCGGGTTCTGGGCCGCGGTCTGTCGGCCTATTCGGCGGCGGACGCGCGTCGCATCGCCGGCCATAAGAGCGCCGATATCGCCCGGCTGCTCGGGTTCCGCGGACGCGACGAGGTGATCCACCGCGACGATCTGGTTCTCGGCTGAAGCCGTGCCGATAGGGAACGGACGGCACGCTGCGGCCGGCGCCATCCTGGGCATCGGTCTTCTTGCCATGGCCCACGGTGCGATCCTGGCCCGTATCGCCGACGCCCACCCTATCGTCATTGCCGCCGCCCGCGTCGGCCTGGCCGGCCTGGTCCTTCTGCCCATGGCGCTGGCGGCGCACCCGGGCGAGATCCGCCGCCTCGACAGGCGCGGCTGGACCTTGATCGCGGCGGCCGGCGTCTTTCTGGCGGTTCATTTCGCCACGTGGATCGCGGCCCTGGGCCTGACCTCGATCGCCAACAGCGCGGTCCTGGTCTCCCTGGCCCCGGTCTGGATCGCCCTGTTCGCCGCCGTCGCCCGACGCCGGGCGCCGGCGGTCCGCACCCTGGTCAGCATCGCCGCGGCGCTGGGCGGAGCCGCCATCATCGCCTATGGCAGCGCCACCGCCGGCGGCGGCAGCCTGATCGGCGACGGCCTGGCCCTGGTCGGCGGCCTGGCCATGGCGCTGTACCTGTTGAGCGGCAGGGCGGTGGCCGGACGATTGTCACTGCTGACCTATCTGGCGCTGTGCTATGGCGTGGCCGGGGCGGTGCTGGCGGTCGCGGCCCTGGCCGCGGGACTGCCGGTGACCGGTCTTGGAACGACCACCTATCTGGCCATGATCGCGCTGGCCCTGGTGTCCCAGATCGTCGGCCATGGCAGCATCAACTGGGCCGTGCGCCGGTTCGAGCCGGGCTTCGTCGCCCTGTGCCTGCTGGGCGAACCGCTGTTGACCGCCCTTCTGGCCGCGCTGTATTTCGGCGAGGGGGTGGGGCCGGCCACGATGGGCGGCGGGGGCCTGGTGCTGGCAGGTATCTATCTGGCCATGCGCGCCTCGCCGCCTGACCCTCCGGGCGCAAGAGGGATGAAAACCGGTCGATAGTCGGCTATCCTGCCGCACGATCCCCACCATGTCGGCTCATGATCGCACCGCTATGACTGTCGCCCACGCTCTCGATCCTTCCGCCCTGACGGGGGAAATGCGCCGCATCGGCGTTGCGGCCAGGCAGGCCGCCACGGTGCTGGCGACGACCCCGGACGAAGTACGGAACCTGGCGCTGACCGCCGCCGCCGCCGCCATCCGCGCCGATCGCGCGGCGATCCTGGAGGCCAACGCCCGGGATGTCGCCCTGGCCCGACGGAAAGGGGCGACGGAGGCCTTTCTCGACCGGCTGACCCTGGATGAGGGGCGGATCGAGGCGATGGCCACGGGGCTGGAAACGGTCGCCGCCCTGCCCGATCCCCTGGGCGCCGTGATCGCTGCCTGGGACCGTCCCAACGGCCTGCGCATCGAACGGGTGCGGGTGCCCCTGGGGGTCATCGGCATCATCTACGAGAGCCGGCCCAACGTGACCGCCGACGCCGGCGGGCTGTGCCTGAAGGCGGGCAACGCCGCCATCCTGCGCGGCGGCTCGGAAAGCCATCATTCGGCGACGGCCATCGCCGCCTGCCTGACCCGCGGCTTGGCCGATGCCGGCCTGCCCGAAGCGTCGATCCAGCTGGTCCCGACCCGCGATCGGGCCGCCGTGGGCGAATTGCTGCGCATGGACGACGCCATCGACGTCATCGTCCCGCGCGGCGGACGGGCGCTGATCGAGCGGGTGGCTGCGGAAAGCCGGATCCCTGTGCTCAAGCACCTGGACGGCCTGTGCCATGTCTATGTCCATGCCGACGCCGATCCCGCGACGGCCCTCAACATCGTCCTCAATTCCAAGATGCGGCGCACCGGCGTGTGTGGCGCCGCCGAAACCCTGCTGATCGACCGATCCGCCGCCAAGACCCTGCTGCCCCCGATCCTGGACCGGCTGGTCGACGCCGGATGCGCCGTGCGTGGCGATCCCGAAACCCAGGCGCTGGACGCCCGCGTCGCCGCGGCCACCGATGCCGACTGGGATACCGAGTATCTGGACGCGGTCCTGGCGGTGCGTCAGGTCGACGGGCTGGACGCGGCCATGGCCCACATCGCCCGCCACGGATCCCATCATACCGACAGTATCGTGACCCGCAACGAGGCCGTGGCCGCGCGGTTCCTGGCCGAGGTCGACAGCGCCATCGTGCTGCACAACGCCTCGACCCAGTTCGCCGACGGCGGAGAATTCGGCATGGGGGCGGAGATCGGGATCTCCACCGGCAAGCTGCACGCCCGCGGTCCGGTCGGCGCCGAGCAGCTGACCAGCTACAAATACCTGGTACGCGGCACCGGCCAGACCCGCCCCTGACGGCGCCAACACGTCGTTGAAGCTCACCCCCTCCCCTTATGGCGGCCGGCGCTGGACCGGGCGCCGGGTGGGCCTTTTGGGCGGGTCCTTCAACCCGGCCCATGAGGGGCATCTGTTCATCACCCGCCTGGCCCTGCGGGCCCTGCGCCTGGATGAGGTGTGGTGGCTGGTTTCGCCTCAGAACCCGCTGAAACCCGCCGCCGGCATGGCGCCCCTGGACGTGCGCTTGAAAGAGGCCGCCCAGCGGGCCGGCCATCCGCGGATCCTGGTCACCGATATCGAGAAGGCCCTGGGCACCCGGCACACCGCCGATACGTTAACGGCGTTAACCATGCGGTTTCCCGGCACCCGCTTCGTCTGGCTGATGGGGGCCGATAATCTGGCGCAGATCCCCCGATGGCGCCGCTGGCGACGAATCTTTCACACCGTTCCGGTTGCGGTTTTCGCCCGCCCACCCTATTCTTTGGATGTGTTGAGCGGTCTTGCTGCCCAAAGATTCAAGAGGTCCAGACTGGATCGGCGTCATGCCGCCTGTCTGGCCGGCAGGCGGTCGCCAGCGTGGATCGTCTTTCATAATCGGCCCCATCCCGCCTCCGCGACGGAAATCCGACGGCTGGACGGGGCCTGGACGGAAGGCGGCCGACATTCGGGTTAACTGGCAAACGAGGTAACAGCCATAATCGCCAAGTTGGAGATCGCCCCCGCGCGTGGGGGTCCGCCGCCGGGACTGGCGGACAGCTCGTCCCGACGCCTCTTGGAGGTCATCCTGGCCTCTCTGGATGCCGACAAGGCCGAAGACACGGTGGTCATCGACCTGGTCGGCAAATCGTCCATCGCCGATAGCATGATCGTCACGACCGGCCGGTCGTCCCGGCAGGTCACTTCCATGGCGGACCATCTGGCGGAACGGCTGAAGGCGGCCGGTTTCGGACCGGTGCGCATGGAGGGCAAGGCCAGCGCCGATTGGGTCTTGATCGACGCTGGCGATGTCATCGTCCACCTGTTCCGGCCCGAGGTTCGCGCCTTCTACAACATCGAAAAGATGTGGGGCATGGACGTGCCGTCGGGCGGCGCTGCGGACGTGGCCTCGGAGACGCCGGTATTGAACGCGTGACCGGCTGAAAGCCCGTCGCGCGGCGGAATGGCGATGCGGCTGTGGTTGATCGCGGTTGGCCGCGCCAGGTCCGGGCCGGTGGCGGACCTGATGGTGGAGTACGCCCGCAGATCGCCTTGGCCGCTGGCCGTTAAGGAAGTCGAGGTTCGGCAGAAGCTTGCGGGCGATACCCTGCGGCGGCGGGAAGCGGATCTGCTGATGGCCGCGGTGCCGGCGGGGGCGCAGATCGTCGCCCTGGACGAGAAAGGTGCCGACCTGACAAGCGCGGCGTTCGCCGCCAGGATCGGCGGGTGGCGCGACTCCGGCACCGCCGATCTGGCGTTCATGATCGGCGGCGCCGACGGTTTGGACCCCACCGTCGGCCGGGCTGCGGATTTCACGCTGGCGTTGGGTCGCATGACATGGCCCCATATGCTGGTGCGCGCTATGCTGGCCGAACAGCTGTACCGAGCCCAAATGATCCTGACCGGACATCCCTATCACCGGGCGTGACCGATGGGAAGGGCCCGGCGGGTGCCCACACACGATGCCGACGATCGAGGAGAGACCCTCGCCATGACCGATCAGACCAAGCCGCCGCGACCGGTTGTCCTATGCGTCCTGGACGGGTGGGGCTATCGCGACGATGACGCCGACAATGCCGTGCGTCAGGGCCGGACGCCGGTCCATGATCGCTTGTGGGCCGAAGGGCCGCGGGCTTTCCTGCGCACGTCCGGCGCCGATGTCGGCCTGCCGGACGGACAGATGGGCAATTCCGAGGTCGGCCATATGAACCTGGGCGCCGGACGGGTGGTGCTCCAGGATCTGGCCAAGGTCGATGACGCCATCGACAGCGGCGAACTGGCGCAAAGCCCCGCCCTGCGGCGCCATATCGAGGCCCTGAAAAAAAGCGGCGGAACCTGCCACCTGATGGGATTGCTGTCGCCCGGCGGGGTCCACGCCCATCAGCGCCACATGGCGGCGCTGGCGCGGATCGTCGCCGACGCCGGAATCCCGGTCGCCGTTCATGCCATCACCGACGGGCGCGATACCGCCCCCCAGGCCGCCGACGGCTTTATCGAGACGTTCCAGCGCGACATCGCCGAGGCGCGGAACGCGCGGATCGCCACCGTCGACGGCCGCTACTACGCCATGGACCGGGACAAGCGTTGGGAGCGGATCGAGCGGGCCTATGACGCCATCGCGCTGGGCAAGGGCAAACGGGCCGACGGTCCGCTTGCCGCCATCCGCGCCGCCTACGACGGAGACACGGGCGATGAGTTCATCGAGCCCACGGTGATCGGCGACTATGCCGGCATGAAGGACGGTGACGGCGTTCTGTTTTCTAATTTCCGCGGCGACCGCGCCCGGGAGATTTTGACCGCCCTGCTGGAGCCCGATTTCCAGGGCTTCGACCGCCACCCCATCCGGTTCGCCGATGCCTGCGGCATGGTGGAGTATTCCGACACGTTGAACCCGTTGATGGGCGCCATCTTCCCGCCGAAGGACCTGACCCGGGTTTTGGGCGAGGTGGTGGCCGAACGGGGTCTGACCCAGCTTCGCGTCGCGGAGACTGAGAAGTATCCCCACGTCACGTTTTTCTTCAACGGCGGTCAGGAAACCGAGTTTGCCGGCGAGGATCGCATCTTGGTGCCCTCACCGAAGGTGGCGACCTACGATTTGCAGCCGGAAATGTCGGCTGTCGAGGTGACCGACCGGCTGGTGGCGGCGGTCGACAGCGGTGCCTACGACATGGTGATCGTCAACTACGCCAACCCCGACATGGTCGGCCATACGGGCAGCCTGCCGGCTGCGATCAAGGCGGTCGAGACCGTGGACACCTGTCTGGGGCGGTTGGACGAAGCGGTACGGCGCCAGGGCGGGGCCATGCTGGTCACCGCCGACCACGGCAATTGCGAAACCATGCGCGATCCGGAGACCGGCGGCCCGCACACCTCCCACACCCTGAACCCGGTTCCCCTGATCCTGGCAAACGGGCCCAAGGATGTCGGCCTGCGCGATGGACGGCTGGCCGACATCGCCCCGACCATGCTGTACCTGATGGGCATTGACCAGCCCGAAGAGATGACCGGCAAAAACCTGATCGAGCCCGCCGGCGCGCGCCGCGCCGCGGAATGACGTGGGCCGCCGCGCACAATACGGACGCCCTCTTGTCCGGGCCCTTTGCCCGGGGCTGATCGTGGCTCTGGCCGCCGGCGGCCTGTCTGTCCCGTCCCATGCCGATCCGTCGCCATCGGAGGATCTGATCCGCGTGGAGCGGGAATTGGAGGCCGCGCGGGCGCGCCAGGCGGCCCTGGAAGAAGCCGAAGCGGCCGTGGAAATGGACATCGGGGCGCTGCAGACCCGACTTGTCGAATTGACCGAGGCTTTTATCGCCGTCCAGGGCCATGCCGCGGAGGCCGAACGCCGGCTGACCGAAGCCGTCGCGGCCGAAGTCGAGCAAACCGCGCTGCTGGCGGCCGAACAGGACCGCCTGGGCAAACTTCTCAGCGGGCTGATCCGCCTGTCGCGCGCCCCTCAGGGGGCGCTGATACTGCGGCCCGAACCGCCGGTGGACACGGTACGAGGGGCGATCGTCATGGGCTCCGCCATACCCGCCCTGGAGCGGGACATCGCCACGGTGCGCCAGAGCTTGGTCACCCTGGCGGACGCCAGACGCATCCGCGCCGACCGCACCGCCGAGGCCATCGCCCTTCAGGACGATCTGGCGATCCGCCGCGCCGACCTTAGGGCCCTGGTGGCCCGGCGTCAGGACCTGCTGGCCAAGTCCCGGGAGGAAAGCCTGGCGACGGCGGAGCGCGCCCTGGCCCTGGGGGCGGAGGCCAGTACTCTGCGGGACCTGCTGGCCGGTCTGGATAGCGCCCCGGCCGATCCGACGCCGTCATCCGCCGTCGCCGCCCTGCCCTTGCCGCCCCGTCCGCCGGACGACGCCACGCTGTCCGAGGAGGTCATGACGCCGCCGTCGGCGCTGCCGGTTCCGACGCTGGAAGGGGCCGCCATGCCCGTGGCCGGCGATCCGCTGATCCGGTTCGGACAGACCGACCGAAACGGTCAACCCAGCGTTGGCCTGACCCTGGCCGTACCGGCGGACGCCGTCGTCGTATCCCCCCTGGCCGGAGAGGTCCGGTTTGCCGGTCCGTTCCGAGGCTATGGCCAGATCTTGATACTTGAGCATAACGACAGATATCATTCGCTGATTGCCGGATTCGGTCGGATTGATGTCGTCATCGGGCAGGTCCTGTTGCCCGGCGAGCCGATTGGTCTCGCGCCGCGGCCCCAAAATGGGCAAAGTCCGCGCGCAACTATGTATTTCGAGCTTCGGCACGACGGTGTGCCCGTAAACCCAATCCAGGGCCTCGCAGAGGTCCAACAGCGAGGTCGAGGATGAACAGCATGCGCAAAGCCCTACCGGCAATGATCATCGCCCTGATGCTGGCTCCGTTGGCCGCGATGGGTCAGTCCGACGACAGGAACGATACCTATCGCCAGCTCGACTTGTTCGGCGAGGTCTTCGAACGGGTCCGCGCCGATTATGTGGAGCAGGTGACCGACCAGCAGCTCATCGAAGCGGCCATCGACGGGATGCTGACCTCCCTCGATCCCCATTCCAGCTACCTCAGCCAGACCGACTATCAGGACATGCAGGTGCAGACGCGCGGCGCGTTCGGCGGCCTGGGCATCGAGGTGACGATGGAAAACGGCCTGATCAAGGTGGTTTCCCCGATCGACGACACGCCCGCCTTCCGGGCCGGGCTGGAGGCGGGCGATTTCATCACCCATCTGGACGAGGAGCCGGTGTTGGGCATGACCCTGACCGACGCCGTTGATCTGATGCGCGGCCCCGTCGGCAGCGAGATTTCGCTGACCGTCCTGCGGGAAGGATCGGATCCCTTCGACGTCACCTTGACCCGCGACGTCATCCGCATCCAGTCGGTACGGTGGGAAACCCATGACGATGTCGGTTACATCCGGATTACCAGCTTCACCGAGCAGACGGAACAGGGTGTGATCGAGGCTCTGGAAGGGATCAAGGAGGAGCTTGGCGTCAATCTGGCCGGCTATGTCCTGGATCTGCGCAACAATCCGGGCGGGCTTTTGGATCAGGCCATTGCCGTTTCCGACGCTTTTCTGGAGCGGGGAGAGATCGTATCCACACGGGGCCGTCACGAGGATCAGGCCCAGCGCTACAACGCCCAGGACGGCGACTATACCGACGGCATGCCCGTCGTGGTGCTGATCAACGGCGGTTCGGCCTCGGCATCGGAGATCGTTGCCGGCGCCCTTCAGGACCATCGGCGCGCGGTGCTGCTGGGAACCGATTCGTTCGGCAAGGGATCGGTTCAGACCATCATGCCCCTGCCTGGAAACGGCGCCATGCGGCTGACCACGGCGCGGTATTACACGCCGTCGGGCCGGTCCATCCAGGCCCTGGGCATCTCGCCGGACATCGAGGTGCCGACGGCGCGGATCGAACAGCTGGACGTCAGCGGCCGTCGGGAGTCCGATTTGCGTGGCGCCCTTTTGAACCCGGACGCCGATGGTGAGGTGCCGGCCGTGCCGGTTCCCGAGGAGTCGGCGGCGGAGGATGATGGGGTGGACGCCGAGGATGTCGACAGCGCCGAGACCGATTACCAACTGGCCCGCGCCATCGACATCCTGCGGGGCGTCGCCTTGTTCAGCCAACGGGTTGTCAACTGATACCAAATCTCACTGACAGGGAAACTTGGTATAATCTCACATCCGATTCGTCGAACCAGCGAAGCGGAGCAGTGTGGCGAAGGGTAAGGGAAAGGCAGGACGCGCAGGCACTGCAAAGCCTCCGCGTGAAAAAAGCAGATCGTCCGGCGTTCTGGCCGCCGTGGCGGCGCTTGTCATCGTCGGCATCGCCGGTCTGGTTCTCTGGCTGACCTTCAGCGCCGACGAGACCATGGAGGGGTTGCGCAAGGAAGCGGATCGTCAGGCGCTTCAGGCGGAACTGGTCCTGCCGTCCGGCGCGCTTTCGCCGCTGTCGGATGGGGCGCCGCAGCCCCAGGGAGCGCCGCAGGATAGCGGCGAGCCGCCACTGGCAGCGGAACCGTCGCCCGAGCCCGTCGAACCGCCCCCGACCGAAACGGCCACGGCCACGCCGGACGGGGGCGTGGTGCCGGACGCCGCGCCGGAAATCGAAGCCGAACCGGATGCGGCAGCGACTGCCGACCAGGCCGACGAGGACTTGGCGCCGGCGGTACCACCCGGCCCGGATCCGGACTTGATCGAGGCCTCTCCGGTCGGCAACCTGCCGCGTATCGGGCCGGACGGCCGTCAACCTTGGCAGGCTTACGCCCAGCCTTTCGATACCGCCGACACACGCCCGCGGATCGCCATCGTGGTGACGGAGCTTGGCCTGTCGGAAGCCCCCACCCGCATCGCCGTGGAGGCGTTACCGGCCGGCGTCACGCTGGCGTTCGCGCCCTATGCCGAGGGACTGGACGCATGGATATCGGCGGCCCGCGCGGCCGGCCACGAAGCCCTGCTGATGGTTCCGATGGAGCCGAACACCTACCCGACGGACGATCCCGGACCGCATACCCTGTTGACCAATCTGCCGGCCGAGGACAACGCCAGCCGTCTGGAATGGCTTTTGGGGCGGGCCACCGGCTATGTCGGTATCGTCAATATCATGGGGTCCCGGTTCACGGAGACGGCCACCGCGCTGCGCCCGTCGGCGGAACTGCTGGCCAGCCGCGGGCTGATGTTCCTGGACGCGCGCACCTCGCCCCGCAGCGTGGTGGCGGACGTTGGGCAAGAGATCGGCCTGCCGGTCGCGGTGAGCGATCGCGACATCGGCGACAACCCCGCCGCCGGCGTGATCGACCAGCGGTTGGCGGAACTGGAGGCATTGGCCCGGGACCGTGGCGCGGCGGTTGCCACGGTTCAGCCGTACCCCGTGGCCATGGAGCGGTTGAACCAGTGGCTGGCTACGCTTGAAGGTAAGGACCTGGTTCTGGCTCCGATCACAGCGCTTGTCCGTCAAGAGGCGGACGGCACCGCGGCGCCGTGACGGAAACCGGGACCGATGCGTTGTATCGGCCCGGCGTTGGCCTGGTTCTGATTAACCCGGCCAAGCGGATCTTCATCGGCCGCCGCATCGACACGCCGGATGCCTGGCAGATGCCCCAGGGCGGGATCGATGCCGGCGAAACGCCGGCCGAGGCGGCCCTACGGGAATTGGCGGAGGAGGTGGGAACCAGCGAGGCCGAGATTCTGGCCGAAACGGCGGGCTGGCTGCACTACGATCTGCCGACCGTGCTGGGCAAGCGCCTGTGGCGGGGCCGATTTCGTGGCCAGCGGCAAAAATGGTTCGCGCTGCGCTTTATCGGGTCCGACGCCGATATCGACCTGAACGCCCACAAACCGGAATTCGATGCCTGGAAGTGGGCTGACCCGAACGACGTGCTCAACAGCATCGTTCCGTTCAAACGACCCATCTACACGCAGGTTCTATCCGAATTCGCCGGTCTGCTGCGGTGATGCCGGGCGAGGCCGATGATGATTTGTAGCACACCTTTTCCCAGACTCCCGGCCAGGCGCGTCACGCGGTTCGTCGTCGTCATCGGACTGTTTCTTGCCGCCTGCGGTGGCCCCGCGCCGCGCCCGCCGCCCGCTCTTACCTATCCCGGCGGGCCGCAATGCCTGGCCATGCTGGTCCAATATGGAGCAGCCTTCAGCACGACCGGCGACATTGGGCAGTCCGGCGGCTGCGGCATCGCCACCCCCATCGCACTGGCCGGTCTGGGCGCGCAGTTGAGCCGGCCCGCGACCCTTGGCTGCCCGCTGGCCCTGGCCCTGTCGCACTACGAACGCATGGTGCTGCAGCCCGAGGCCATGCGGCTGCTGGGCCAGCCGGTGGTCACGGTGCATCATGTCGGTGCCTACGCCTGCCGCGGGCGGTCGGGAAACGCCGGACGCTTGAGCGAACACGCGCATGGCCGGGCCATCGACATCACCGCCTTCGAACTGCTGGACGGCACCATGATCCGGGTACGCGACGGGTGGCACGGACGCGGGCCGGAGACGGAGTTTCTACGCCGGGTCGGCCGCGATGCGTGTGAAGTCTTCAACGTCGTGCTGGGGCCAAGCCACGATTCAGCCCATGCCGATCATCTTCACCTGGATATCGGACCGTGGCGGCTGTGCGATCCCTGACCGACGGTTAGGGTTTCTGGTTCCCGAACAGATGCGTGCGAGCGGCGCGGGCAAACGCCGCCGGGTCACGCAGGGGCGGCGCATCACGCGCCGCCCGACGCAACTGTCGCGCCGTGGTGGCGACCGTCGGCTGAACGACCTCCTGGTAGGTCTGGGTCACCTTCGCCCGAACGCGGGGATCGCGCGCGACGCGCAATGCGACCTGCATGAGGAGACGGCGCGGGATCATCATCGGCCCTGTTCCCTTCTGGTCATGCGGCGACGCGAGCCAGCTTCTTCTGGCGGGTCGAGATATACAGTTTCGCCCCGAAGGACGCGGCGTTGTACAGCGTCGAATGCGGCTTCAACCCCACGGCCTTGAAGATCATGGCCATGCCCCGCGAGATATGCGGATCCTTATAGTACTGGTAGGCGCGGCGCATATATTCGCGGTTGAACCGTTCCCGGTCATAGGCCTCGCCGTTCTCGTTGGCCGCGTAATAGGCGTAGGCCAACTCGTCGTCCTCCGTCTCCATCATGCGCAACAGGGCGATGCGCAGACGCTGAAGCTTGTTCAGCTTCTCGCGGGCCACGTAGCGCTTCAGGTGAACGTAGAACAGTTTGTAGTGGCGCAACTCATCCGCTGCGATCTTGCGGCAGATGGCATCCAGGACCGGCTCCGACGTGGCGTCGGCCAGGGCCGAATAGTAGGAACTGGTGCCCACCTCCACCATGCAGCGCGCCACCATCTCCCCCGATCGCGACCCGCGGATCGAATCCTCGACGTCGATCTGAAGCCTGAACCCTTCGCGAAAACGCTCGAACCGGCCGTCGAAGTCGAAGTCCGGGTCGACCAGCCGGGCCCAACGCGCCAGCGCTTCCCCGTGCTGGACTTCTTCCACGCCCCATTCGCGGGCCGCGGTCAGAAACTCCGGGTCGTCGCTGAAGACATGCTCAAGGTAGCGGACATAGTCCGATGCGTTGTACTCGACCATCGCCGCGGCGCGGATGATCTTTTCCTGGTCGGGATCGACCTTCGTGCGATCGAATTGCTCCCAAGGGATATCGTCGAGTGTCCAGTGCCCGTATGCCATGCGTCACCGTCTCTCATGCTGTCCGGGTTGATGGTCCGCGCCATGGCACGAAACCGTCCCAATACTTCGCCCTGATAATATGGGATCGCGCGGGCGATGCAAAACCCGGAAAACGGTATATCCGAGACGGGGCAGCGGTCAGGCGGCGCGGCTGGCGTCCAGCTTGGCGCGGGCGACGGCCAGCGCCTTTTCGATCCTCTGGCGTTCACCGGCTGATTCGGCGACGCCCAGATCCTCGCCCAGATCCTTGATTTGCTGCCCTACGGCGGCGGCATCGATCTCGTTGGTCGGGGTGGCTTGCTCGGCCAGGACCGTACAACGCTCCGGCGTCACCTCGGCAAAACCGCCGGCAACGAAGATACGGCGACTAATCGCCGCTCGATCCTCGTAGACGTCGATGACACCGGGGCGCACGGTCGAGATCAGCGGGGCATGTCCCGGTAGGACACCGAAGTTTCCATCGGTCCCCGGCACCACGACCATATCCACCTCGACCGACAGCAGCAGGCGTTCGGGGGAAACCAGGTCGAAGGCGACTTTGCCAGCCATGTGGGCGTGTCTTTCGGTTCGGGTCAGGCCGCCTCGGCGGCCATCTTGCGGGCCTTCTCGACGGCGTCGTCGATCGTGCCCACCATGTAGAAGGCGACCTCCGGAAGATGGTCGTATTCGCCGGCGCAGATGCCCTTGAACCCGCGGATGGTCTCCTCGACCGAAACCAGCACGCCGGGGGCGCCGGTGAACACTTCGGCCACATGGAAGGGCTGGGACAGGAAGCGCTGGATCTTGCGCGCCCGGGCGACCACCAGCTTGTCTTCCTCCGACAGCTCGTCCATGCCCAGAATGGCGATGATGTCCTGCAGGGCCTTGTAGCTTTGCAGGATGCGCTGCACCTCGCGGGCCACCGCGTAATGCTCTTCCCCCACGATGCGCGGGTCGAGGATGCGGCTCGTGGAATCCAGCGGATCGACGGCCGGATAGATGCCCAGCTCGGCGATCTGCCGGTTGAGCACCGTGGTCGCGTCCAGATGGGCAAAGGACGTCGCCGGCGCCGGGTCGGTCAAATCGTCGGCCGGCACATAGATCGCCTGGACCGACGTGATCGACCCCTTGGTGGTCGTGGTGATCCGCTCCTGCAGCGCGCCCATGTCGGTCGCCAGGGTCGGCTGATAGCCCACCGCCGACGGGATGCGGCCCAGCAGGGCCGACACCTCGGAACCGGCCTGGGTGAACCGGAAGATGTTGTCGACGAAGAACAGCACGTCCTGGCCTTCCTCGTCGCGGAAATACTCCGCCAGGGTGAGGCCGGTCAGACCGACACGGGCCCGCGCGCCCGGCGGCTCGTTCATCTGGCCATAGACCAGGGCCACCTTCGACCCGCCGCCATCAAGCTGGATGACGCCGGAGTCCATCATCTCGTGATAGAGGTCGTTGCCCTCGCGGGTCCGCTCCCCCACGCCGGCGAACACGGAATAGCCGCCATGGGCCTTGGCGACGTTGTTGATCAATTCCTGGATCAGCACGGTCTTGCCGACGCCGGCCCCGCCGAACAGACCGACCTTGCCGCCGCGGGAATACGGCGCCAGCAGATCGACCACCTTGATGCCGGTGACCAGGATTTCCGTTTCCGTGGACTGGTCGACATATTCCGGCGCCGGCTTGTGGATCGGCATGGTGGTCTTCGTGCCCAGGGCGCCCCGCTCATCGATCGGCTGGCCGATGACATTGATGATACGGCCCAGCGTTTCAGGGCCGACCGGCACGGTGATCGGCGCGCCGGTGTCCGTGACCTTCTGGCCGCGGACCATGCCGTCGGTCGAATCCATGGCGATACAGCGCACGGTGTTCTGGCCCAGATGTTGGGCCACCTCCAGCACCAGCGAACGGTCGCCGACCTCGGTCGTGATCGCGTTCAGGATCGCGGGTAGATCGCCCTCGAACTCGACGTCGACGACGGCGCCCAGCACCTGGGAAACCTGTCCGATCGTATTGCTCGCCGGCTTGGCGGTCGCCGCAGATTTGGCCATGGTCTGTAATCCTCGCGCGTTCGCTAATTTTTGAAATCGCCTGGCGCTACAGCGCTTCGGCGCCGGAGATGATCTCGATCAGCTCCTTGGTGATGACGGCCTGACGCGTCCGGTTGTAGGTCAGCGTCAACTTGTTGATCATGTCGCCGGCGTTGCGGGTGGCGTTGTCCATGGCGGTCATGCGCGCGCCCTGTTCGCTGGCCGCCGATTCGAGAAGCGCCTTGTACACCTGGATCGCCAGATTGCGCGGCAGCAGATCGGACAGGATCGCCTCTTCGTCCGGCTCGAACTCATAGATGGCGCCGCCCAGATCCGGCGCGTCTTCGCCCTCGACCGCCTCGACCGGCGGCAGCGGGACCAGCTGCTGAACGGTGACGACCTGGCTGATTGCCGACTGGAACCGGTTGTAGACGACCGAACAGACGTCGAACTCGCCGGCCTCGAACATGGCGAGAAGCCGGCTGGCGATCGCGTCGGCGGCGGCAAAGGTCAGCCGGGGCTTGTCGATCTCGATGGCGCTCTCGACGATCTTTTCCTTGTGATCGCGGCGCAGACTGTCCCGGCCCTTGCGGCCGACGCAGTACAGTTTGACGGTCTTGCCCTGGCTGGAGAGATCCCGGATCTGGCGTCGGGTCTCGCGGGTCAGCGCGGCGTTGAACCCGCCGCACAGCCCCCGGTCGGAGGTGATGACCAGCAGCAGATGCACCGTATCGGCACCCGTGCCGGTGATCAGCCGCGGCCCCTGGCCGGTGGCCACCGCGCCGCTGGCCAGGCTTTGCAGCATGCGCGCCATCCGCACCGCGTAGGGCCGGCCGGCTTCCGCCTGCTCCTGCGCGCGCCGCAGCTTCGACGCGGCCACCATCTTCATCGCCGAGGTGATCTTCTGCGTCGAGCGGACAGTGGCGATGCGGTTGCGCAGATCCTTCAGACTAGCCATGAAGCCCCCGCGTCAAACCGGCAAATTCGGAGAGGGTCATGACCTAGACGAACACCTTGACGAAGGAGTCGAGAGCCTGCTTCAGCTTTTCCTCGGTTCCGGGGCTGATCTGCTTTTCCTCGCGGATCGCGTCCAGGATATCGGGATGCTTGCTGCGCATCTCGTCCAGCATGGCGGTTTCGAACCGCTGCACGGCGGAAATCTCGACCTTGTCGAGAAACCCGCGCACGCCGCAGAAGATGGAAACCACCTGCTCTTCCACCGGCATCGGCTTGTATTGCGACTGCTTGAGCAGTTCCGTCAGCCGTGACCCGCGGGCCAGCAACCGCTGGGTGGCGGCATCCAGGTCGGACGCGAACTGGGCGAACGATTCCATCTCGCGGTACTGGGCCAGTTCCAGCTTGATGGTGCCGGCGACCTGTTTCATCGCCTTGATCTGCGCGGCTGAGCCCACGCGGCTGACCGACAGGCCGACATTGATGGCCGGCCGCACGCCCTTGTAGAACAGCCCCGTCTCCAGGAAGATCTGACCGTCGGTGATGGAAATGACGTTGGTGGGGATATAGGCCGAAACGTCGCCGGCCTGGGTCTCGATCACCGGCAGCGCGGTCAGCGACCCCGAGCCCAGCTCGTCGTTCAGCTTGGCGGCACGCTCCAGAAGGCGGCTGTGCAGATAAAACACGTCGCCCGGATACGCCTCGCGCCCCGGCGGCCGGCGCAGCAGCAGCGACATCTGACGATAGGCGACCGCCTGCTTGGACAGATCGTCATAGACGATCAGGGCGTGCATGCCGTTGTCGCGGAAATACTCGCCCATGGCGCAGGCGGTGTAGGGGGCCAGGAACTGCAGGGGCGCCGGCTCCGACGCGGTGGCGGCGACCACGATGCTGTATTCCAGCGCGCCCTCGTCCTCCAGCGTCTTCACAATCTGCGCGACGGTGGACCGCTTCTGGCCGATGGCGACGTAGACGCAGTACAGCTTTTTCGACTCGTCGTCGCCCTGGTTGATGCCGCGCTGGTTGAGAATCGTGTCGATGGCGACGGCGGTCTTGCCGGTCTGCCGATCGCCGATGATCAGTTCCCGCTGGCCGCGGCCGATGGGCGTCAGCGCATCGATCGCCTTCAGTCCCGTCTGCATCGGCTCATGCACCGACTTGCGCGGAATGATGCCCGGCGCCTTGACCTCCACCCGCTGCATCGAGTCGGACTTGATGGGTCCCTTGCCGTCGATCGGGTTGCCCAATCCGTCGACCACACGGCCCAGAAGCCCCCGGCCGACCGGCACCTCGACGATGCTCCCCGTGCGCTTGACCACGTCGCCTTCGCGGATGCCCCGGTCTTCGCCGAAGATCACGACGCCGACATTGTCGGTTTCCAGGTTGAGGGCCATGCCCTTCACGCCATTGGGGAATTCGACCATCTCGCCGGCCTGGACCTGGTCCAGTCCGTAAACGCGGGCGACGCCGTCCCCGATCGACAGAACCTGCCCGACTTCAGCGACATCGGCCTCGGTTCCGAAGTTGGCGATCTGATCCTTCAGGATCGCGGAGATTTCGGCGGCGCGGATTTCCATCAGCCAACCCCTTTCATGGCGAATTGCAGCTTGTTGAGTTTTGTTTGCAGCGAGGAATCGACCATGCGCGACCCGACCTTGATGATCATGCCCCCCAGCAGGGAGGGATCGACGGAAACATCCACCGCGACCTTGGCGCCCATGGCCTGACGTAGCCTGTCCGTCAGGGCCTCGGTCTGGGCCGGCGACAGGGGTGCGGCGGCAATCACGTCGGCCGTCATCTCGCCCCGACGGCGGGCCAGCTCCTCGAGATAGGCATCGATGGTGTGGGTGAGCGCGAACAGGCGCCGATTGGCGGCCATCAGGCCGACGAACTTGCGGGTCAGCGGGCTGATCCCGGCGCGATCCAGCACCGCCGTCATGGCCCGCACCTGATCGTCCCGGTTGATCCGCGGGCTGCCGACCAGCCGCCGCAGATCGTCGCTGCCCGCGACCATCGCCTTGATCTGCCGCAGATCGTCCGCCACCCGGTCGAGGGACTTGCCCTCATCGGCAAGTTCGAACAACGCGGTGGCGTAACGTGCCGCGATGCCGGACCGACCTATACCTTGAGATGCCAATCGGAGCCTCGAATACTGTTGAGCGCCCCTTTAGACAGGGCTTTGGATGCGGGGCCCGCGGAAGGCCGATCCCCGCAGAAAACGGGCCAAAATACGGCTTGCGCCGGTAGGAACGGGCGTCATCTAACATACCGGCGCAGGTGGCGCAACCAAGTCCGCCGTACGGGTGGGCGCGGTTTTCGGCATGTTTCGGGTCAGGCCGCGCCAATGCCGCGCGGACCGTGGTCAAGGAGGGGGTGGCGCGCTAGAATCATGGGAATGGGGTTACGCAACACGACTTCCCGCTGGGGCCTTGTCGCCCAGGTCCTGCACTGGGCCATGGCGCTTCTGATCCTGATCATGATCGTGCTGGGCTGGGTCATGGTCTGGTGGCCGTTGACCCCGTTGAAGGTGGGGCTTTTCGCCCTGCACAAATCCACCGGGATCATGCTTTTGACCCTGGCCGTCGCGCGCATCGCCTGGCGGCTGGTCAACCCGACCCCGCGCCTGCCCGATACGCTCAAACCCTATGAAAGGGCGTTGGCCCGCATCACCCATCCGGCGCTTTACGTCCTGCTGCTGGCCATGCCGATGAGCGGCTGGATCATTCATTCGGCCAGCAACTTCCCGCTGCTGGTCTACGGGCTGTTCCCCCTGCCGACCCTGGTGCCGCCCAGCACGGAAACCCAGCACCTGGCCGAACGGGTCCATCTGACGCTGTCCTTCATCCTGATCGGCGTCCTGACCCTGCATATCGCCGCGGCGCTCAAGCACCATGTCGTACTGAAGGACGATGTCCTGACCCGGATGCTGCCGCGGCGCGGCCCTTCCCGCGAGGCGCGATGACGATGAGACTGACCCGTTTTTCTTCCGGCGTGGTTCAGCTGGTTGCCCTGACCCTTACCCTGACCCTGGGCCTTTTTGTCGCGGCCCCGGTTCGGGCGGATGTGTGGACGATGGATCCGGACGCCAGTCGGCTGGGGTTCGTGGCGACCCAGAGCGGGGCGCCGGTGGAAGGCGTCTTTGAGCGTTTCGACGCCGAGATCGTGTTCGACCCCGCCGATCTCGCCGCCAGCCGCGCGGCCGTCACCATCGACGTGACCAGCGTCAACACCGCCAGCGGCGACCGAGATCGACAGCTTGCCGCGCCGGAATGGTTCGATTTCGCACGCTTCGCCACGGCCCGGTTCGAGACCACGTCCATCCGCCATCTCGGCGGCGACGCCTATGAGGCCGACGCCGTTTTGAGCCTGCGCGATCGGCAGCGCGACGTGGTTTTGCCGTTCACCCTGACCATCGACGGCGACATGGCGACCATGACCGGCACCCTGACCCTGAACCGGGTCGACTACGATATCGGCCAGGGCGATTGGGCCGGCGACGGTATCGTCGGCCACCCGGTCTCGGTCATCGTCGATCTTGTCGCCCATCGGGGGCCGTAGGACGGAATCACAGAAATCCGTAGGGGTCGATGTCGACCGACACCCGGACGGCGTTGGGCACCGGCACGGCCCGCAGCCAGTCGGCGATGACCGCCTGCAGAGGCACCGACCGGGCGGCCTTGACCAGCAGCCGCCGCCGATGCTGGCCGCGCAGCACGGCCAGGGGCGCCGGCGCCGGGCCCAGTACCGCAACCCCGTCGCGGCGCGGCGCGGCGCGGCCCAGGGCCTGGGCGGTGCGGTCGACCCGCGTCGCGTCCGGTCCGGACACCAGAATGGCCGCCAGCCGGCCAAAGGGCGGCAGGCCGCGGCGGCGTCTGGCCTCGGACTCGCGGGCCATGAACCCGTCGCGGTCGCCGGCGACCATGGCGGCGATGACCGGATGCTCGGGCATATAGCTTTGCAGCAGGACGCGGCCGGGACGATCGGCCCGCCCGGCTCGGCCCGCCACCTGATGCAAAAGCTGGTAGGTCCGTTCCGCCGCCCGCAGATCGCCGCCGGCCAGACCCAGATCGGCATCGACGACGCCGACCAGGGTCAGCATCGGGAAATGGTGGCCCTTGGCCACAAGCTGCGTACCGATGACCAGATCCACCTCGTGAGCGGTGATTTGCCGCACCAGGTCCGCCGCCTGTCCCGGCCCGTGGATAAGATCGCTGGCCATGATCAGGAGTCGCGCATCGGGCAGCAGGTCCGCCACCTCCTCGGCGATCCGCTCAACGCCGGGGCCGCAGGCGGCAAAGCTGTCTTCGGCCGAACATTGGGGACAAATGTCGGGACGGCGCCGCGTGTAGCCGCAATGGTGGCATTGCAGACGCCCGGCCAGGCGATGGTCGACCAGCCAGGCCGAACAGTTGGGGCACTCCAGCCGATGACCGCAGGCTCGGCACAGGGTAAGCGGCGCGTAGCCGCGGCGATTGAGAAACAGCATGGCCTGTTCCCCGCCGGCCAGCGTCTCGGCCAAGGCACGGGTCAGCGTCGGCGACAAAAACCGCTGCCGCTCCGGCCGGTCGATCCGAAGATCGATGGCCGCGACCGACGGCAGGGTGGCGCCGCCATGACGGTCGGGCAGGTGCACCCGTCCGTACCGGTTCGTTTCGACATTCGTCACCGTTTCCAGGGAGGGCGTCGCCGATGCCAACACGGCCGGAAAATCCCCCAGGCGCGCCCGGACCACGGCCATGTCGCGGGCGTTGTAAGGCACACCGTCTTCCTGCTTGAACGCGGCCTCGTGTTCCTCGTCGACGACGATCAGGCCGAGATCGGCGTAGGGCAGGAACAGCGCGGAACGGGCGCCGACCAAGACCGGTACCCGGCCTTCGGCCACCGCCCGCCAGGTCAGGCGCCGCTGCAAGGCGGTCAGGTCGGAATGCCATTCGACAGGCCGCACGCCGAACCGCGCCGCGAAGCGGTCCAGCCAGGGCACGGACAGGGCAATTTCCGGCAGCAGCACCAGCACCTGCCGCCCCGCGCGCAGGGCCGTCGCCACGGCCTCGAAATACACCTCGGTCTTGCCCGATCCGGTCACCCCGTCCAGCAGGGTGACGGAAAAGCCCCGCCCTACGCGGTCCACGAGCGTCTCGGCGGCCATGGCCTGATCGGCGCTCAAGGACGGCCCCGGCCGCGACAGGTCGGGCGGCGCCACGGCCAGACGTGGCGGGTCGGCCCGGGTCGCCAGCAATCCGGCCGCGGCCATCGCCTTGACCGTCCCCACGCCGCATCCGGCTTCGCGCGCCAGATCGGTCGCCCGCAGCGCCGGCCCGTCCCGCGCGACATCCAGGACGCGCCGCCGCGCCGCTGTCAGCTTGATATCGGGCGGCAGCGCCCCCATGGACGGGGCCCGATAGGTCAGCACCGGCCGGGCCGGTTCGAACGCCGACGGCACGCTGATCGACATGCGCAGGACAGCGCCCGGCGGGCTCATCACATAGAAGGCGACCCAATCGACAAAGGCGCGCGCCGCGGCCGGCAAGGGAGGCGGATCGAGCCTGTCAAGAACGTCGCGCAATCGGGATTCCGCCACCGTCGCGGTCCCAGGCCCCCAGACGACGCCGATCAGCTCACGCCGGCCCAGGGGAACCCGGACGTAATCGCCGGGCTCGAGGACCAGCCCATCGGGAACCCAGTAGTCGTACGCATGGCCCAGCGGCAGCGGCAACAGCACGCTGACCCGCCGCGCCGGTACCGCCGTATCGACGGGTGCGGCGGCTGGTGAAGTGGCATCGGGGCTTGCCATGGGCTAGACTAGGCTTCTAACACTGGCGCGTGAACCGGTCGGCCCACGCAACGCCAGGGATTCCACAACAGCGCTGGCCAAACGGCATGGGGCACCCGGAAACACCGGGGATTTTGCCCGCAGCGCCGGCCAAGTGAGGATGATGAACCGATGAAGTTTTTTATCGATACTGCGGATCTGGCGGAGATTCGGGATCTCGCCGAAACTGGCTTGTTGGACGGCGTGACCACCAACCCCAGCCTGGTGGCCAAGTCCGGTCGCGATTTCGTCGAGCTGATCGGCGAGATCTGCGCCGTCGTCCAGGGCCCGGTCAGTGCCGAGGTGACCGCCACCGACCATGAGACCATGCTGGCCGAAGGGCGGTTTCTGGCCCGCATCGCCGGGAACGTAGCGGTCAAGGTGCCGCTGACGCCCGACGGCCTGAAAACCTGCAAGGTGCTGTCCGGCGAGGGCACCATGGTCAATGTCACCTTGTGTTTTTCGGCCGCCCAGGCGCTGTTGGCGGCCAAGGCCGGCGCGACGTTCATTTCCCCCTTTGTCGGCCGGCTGGACGACATAGGGGTCGAGGGGATCGGGCTGATTTCCGACATCGTCCAGATGTATCGCCAGTTCCCGTCCTTGAAAACCGAGGTCTTGGTGGCGTCGATCCGAAGCCCCAATCACATCATCGCCACGGCCAAGATGGGCGCCCATGTCGCGACCATGCCACCGTCGGTGCTGCGCCAGCTTTACAAGCACCCGCTGACGGACAAGGGGCTGGAAGCGTTCCTGGCCGATTGGGCGAAAACCGGCCAAACCATCCTGACCGACAAGCAGGCGGTCGCGAACTTCAAGAAGCAGGCATAGAAACGGCATGATGTATCGCGCCACGTCTCTCGCCGCGTGCCGGATCTGACGGCGATGCCGGGAACGACCAAGGGGATCCGCAAGCCGGCGGCCGCCAATCTGGAAGCCGAGGACGTCAAGGCCTACTTGATCGCCAATCCCGATTTCCTGTCACACCATCCCGACATCCTGGAACGGCTGACGCCGCCGGCGTCGGCGCGGGCCGACGGCGTAGTCGACTTCCAGGCATTCATGGCCGAACGGCTGCGGGCCGAGGTCGACCGGCTGCGACTGCAGCAGCGCGAGATGGTGGCGTCGGCGCGGGCCAATCAAAGCACGCTGAACCGGGTCCATGCCGCCATCCTGTTTCTTCTGGACGCGGAGAATTTCGAACAGCTGATCCAGGCGGTGACCACCGACCTTGCGGTTCTTCTGGATCTGGACGTGGCCTGCCTGCTGGTCGAATCGCAGGAGGACAGGGAACCGACGGTGCTGCTTTCGGGCGTCCAGATCGTTCCGGCCGGCTTTGTCCGCGACTATCTGCACGGCAAGGACCTGGTGCTGGAGAGCGGCGTCGCTGGCGACCCCACCATCTTCGGCGCCGGCGCCGGGCTGGTGCAAAGTCAGGCGCTGATCCGGCTGACCGTGTCCAGCGAGGCGCCGCCCTGCCTGATGGCGATGGGCAGCCGGGACCCGGAAATGTTCCATGCCGGGATGCGCACGGAGCTGATCGATTTCCAGGCCCGGGTGCTGGAGCGCTGCATCCGAGGTTGGCTCAACCTGCCGGTGTAGCCATGGATCCGGCCACGTCCGTCCTGGCTGCGCCGGATGTCATCCGTCAGATCGGTCGCTGGCATCGTTGGCTGACGGTCGAGCGGCAATCGTCGCGCCACACCGTGCGTGCCTATATGGGCGATTTGACCGGGTTCCTGGCGTTTCTGACCGATCACACCGGAAAGGCCCCCCGGTTGAATGATCTGGGCCGCTGCACCCTTGCCGACTTCCGGGCCTACCTTGCCCGCCGGGCCGGGCGCGGTGTCGGCGCCGCCAGCCGGTCGCGCGGCCTGTCGGGGGTGCGCAGCTTTTTCCGGTTCCTCGATCGCGACGGCGTTCTTTACAACCCGGCGCTGGACCAGGTGCGTCACCCCCGCCTGCCCCGCGGGCTGCCAAAACCGCTGACGCCGGACGAGGCCCTGGACGTGGTCGGGGCCTCCGGCGCGGCCGACGGGTCGGGATGGGTGGGCCTGCGGGACAGCGCCCTGTTCGCCCTTCTCTACGGCGCCGGGCTGCGGTTGGGCGAGGCGCTGGCTCTGGCGCGCGGCGACGTGCCGGCGGGACCTCATATCACCGTCTCCGGCAAGGGCGGCAAGCAGCGCCTGGTTCCCCTGCTCGATGCCGTGCGCGCCGCCCTGGACGCCTATATCGCCGCCTGTCCCTTCCCGTTGCCGACCGAGGAACCGTTGTTTCGCGGCATACGGGGCGGGCCGCTCAACCCCGGCGTCGCCGAACGTCAGTTGCGGCGGCTACGCCCCCTGCTGGGATTGCCCGACATCGCCACGCCTCACGCCCTGCGCCACAGCTTTGCGACCCATCTGCTGGCCGGGGGCGGAGACATCCGCGCCATCCAGGAGCTGCTGGGCCACGCCGCCCTGTCCACCACCCAGCGCTATACCGAAGTCGACGACGCGCGGCTGTTGTCGGTCTATGCCGAAAGCCACCCCCGCGCCCGATAGGGCCCATGATCAGATGTGGATCGGCCTTCCGTCGACGGCCAGCGCGGCTTCCTTGACCGCCTCGTTGAGCGTCGGGTGGGCATGGCAGGTGCGGGCCAGATCCTCGGCCGACGCGCCGAATTCCATGGCCAGAACCGCCTCCGCGATCATCGTTCCGGCTTCCGCGCCCAGGATGTGGACCCCCAGGATGCGATCGGTCCTGGCATCGGCCAGGATCTTGACGAAGCCGTCGGTGGCGTTCATGGCCCGCGCCCGGCCATTGGCGGTGAAGGGAAATTTCCCGATCTTGTAGTCGATCCCGCTTTCCTTGAGCTGTTCCTCGGTTTGGCCGACCGTCGCCGCCTCGGGCCAGGTGTAGACCACGCCCGGTATGGCGTCGTAATTCACGTGCCCGGCCTGGCCGGCCAGGATCTCGGCCACCGCGATGCCTTCGTCCTCGGCCTTGTGGGCCAGCATCGGCCCGGCGATCGCGTCGCCGATGGCATAGATGCCGTCAACGCCGGTGGCAAACCGCCCGTCGGTCTTGACCCGGCCCCGCTCGTCCAGCGCCACGCCGGCGTCTTCCAGCCCCAGGCCGTCGGTGAAGGGTCGCCGGCCGATGGCGACCAGCACCACATCGGCCTTCACCGTTTCCGGATCGCCGCCCTTGGCCGGCTCCACCGTCAGGGTGACACCGCCGCCGGCGGTCTTGGCGGCGGTAACCTTGGTCCCCAGCTTGAAGGTCAGTCCCTGCTTGGCCAGCACCCGCTGCATGGATTTGGCGATTTCGGCATCCATGCCCGGCAGGATGCGGTCGAGAAACTCGATGACCGTGACCTCGGCCCCCAGCCGGCTCCAGACCGAGCCCATTTCCAGTCCGATATAGCCGCCGCCGACCACCACCATCCGCTTCGGCACGGACTCCAGCGCCAGGGCGCCGGTCGACGACACCACCCGTTTCTCGTCGATGTCGATGCCGGGCAAGGGCGCCACGTCGGACCCGGTGGCGATGACGATGGCCTTGGTCTGGTAAGCCTTGCCATCGACCTCGACGGTTCCGGCCTTGGCGATCCGCCCGGTGCCCTTGAGCCAGTCGATCTTGTTCTTCTTGAACAGATATTCGACCCCGGCGGTGTTTGCCTTCACCACCGAATCCTTGTGCCCCATCAGTGCCTTGAGGTCGAGCGATACCTTTCCGACCTTGACCCCGAAACCGGCCAGAGATTCCTGCGCCTCCTCGAACTTCTCGGAGCTTTGCAGCATCGCCTTGGACGGGATGCAGCCGACATTGAGGCAGGTTCCGCCCAGGGTCGGCTCTTTTTCGACGCAGGCCGTCCTGAGGCCCAGCTGGGCCGCGCGGACGGCACAGACATACCCCCCCGGGCCGGAGCCGATGACGATCAGATCATAGGGCGTGTCTGCCATGGGGCTTTCCTATGGGCATGGGCCGGAAGGACGGATGGGGCGGGCGAACGATCAGACGTCGAGCAGGATGCGCTGCGGATCCTCGATGCATTCCTTGACACGCACCAGGAAGGTCACCGCCTCGCGCCCGTCGACGATCCGATGGTCGTAGCTGAGCGCCAGATACATCATCGGCCGCACCTCGACCTTGCCGCCGACCGCGACCGGCCGTTCTTCGATCTTGTGCATGCCCAGGATGCCCGACTGGGGCGGGTTGAGGATGGGCGTCGACATCAGCGAGCCATAGACACCGCCATTGGAGATGGTGAAGGTGCCACCCGTCAGGTCGGCCATGGCCAGCTTGCCATCGCGCGCCTTGACGCCCAGCTCACCGATGGTCTGCTCGACCTCGGCGAAGCTCAACCGGTCGGCGTCGCGCACCACCGGCACGACCAGACCGTTGGGCGTGCCGACGGCCATGCCGATATCGTAATAGTTCTTGTACACGATCTCGTCGCCATCGATTTCCCCGTTGACGGCCGGGATCTCCTTCAGCGCGGTGATGCACGCCTTGCAGAAGAACGACATGAAGCCCAGCTTGATGCCGTGCTTCTTGGCGAAGCTGTCCTTGTAGGCGTTGCGCGTGGCGATTAGCGCGCTCATGTCCACCTCGTTGAAGGTGGTCAGCATCGCGGCTTCGTTCTGGGCCTGCTTCAGGCGCGTGGCGATGGTCTTGCGCAGCTTGCTCATGCGCACGCGCTCTTCAAGATCCTTGCGGGCCCGGGGCGCGCTGTCGGGACGGGTGAATTCCGGCACCTCGATCACCGTCGCGCCGGACCCGCCCGCCTTGGCGGGCGCCGTTGCATGGGTCTGGACATCTTCCTTGGTGATCCGCCCGCCCTTGCCCGTTCCGGCGATGGCGCCGGCGTCCAGCCCTTGTTCTTCGATCATCTTGCGCGCCGCCGGCATGGCCACACCGGCACCGCTGTCGTCGGCTGGAGCGGCGGAAGCGGCCTTGGCCTGATCGGGAGCCGGCGCCTCGGCCTTTTTTTCCTCTTTCTTCGGCGCTGCGTCCGCGGCGGCGGCCGGCTGCTGGCCGTTGCCCTCCCCCAGAACGCCGAGAACGGCCCCGACCTCCACCGTGCCACCCTCTTCGACCTTGATTTCCGACAGGGTTCCGGCCTCGGCGGCGTTGACTTCCAAGGTCACCTTGTCGGTCTCCAGCTCGACCAGCGGCTCGTCGCGGGCCACGGTGTCGCCGACCTTTTTCAACCATTGAGCGACGGTCGCCTCGGTCACCGACTCTCCCAAAGTCGGAACGACGATTTCGATGCTCATTGTCTTCCTTCCATGATGATACGCCGCCGCCTCAATCCAGGGTCAACGCCGCGTCGATGAGTTTTTCCTGCTCTTGGTTGTGGCGCCGCAAAAGCCCCGTCGCCGGCGAGGCCGCTTCCGGCCGACCGACATAGTGCGGCCGCCTGGCCTTATGACCCAGCCGGTTGAGCAAGGCCTCGATCCGCCGGTCGCAGAACCGCCAGGCCCCCATGTTTTCCGGTTCTTCCTGGCACCAGACGATATCGGCGTTGGGATATTTGGCCAGCTCGTCGGCCAGGGCCTTGTCCGGGAACGGATAGAGCTGTTCCAGGCGAACCACGGTCACGGCGTCCAGGCCCCTCTTGTCGCGTTCTTGAGCCAGATCGTAATAAACCTTACCGGAACACAGGATGACGCGGCGGATCTTGTCGGGGGTGGACAGTGCCGTGTCTTCGTACAACACGCGGTGAAACGTGCTGTCGCCGACGAACATGTCCAGGTCCGACACGAAATATTTCTGCCGCAGCATCGATTTCGGCGTCATCACCACCAGCGGCTTGCGGAAGTCGCGGTGGATCTGGCGGCGCAGGGCGTGGAAGTAATTGGCCGGAGTGGTCGGATAGACGATCTGCCAGTTGTCCTCGCCCGACATGGTCAAGAACCGTTCCAGCCGGGCCGAGGAGTGTTCGGGCCCCTGCCCTTCATAGCCGTGCGGCAGCAGCATCACCAGACCGGACATGCGCAGCCATTTGCTCTCGGCCGAGGAGATGAACTGATCGAAGATGACCTGGGCGCCGTTCGCGAAATCGCCGAACTGCGCCTCCCACAGCACCAGGGCGTTGGGCTCCGACGAGCTGAACCCGTACTCGAAGCCGAGCACCGCGAATTCCGACAGCGGGCTGTCGTGGACCTCGAAGGTTGCCTGGTCCGGCGCGACGTTCTGCAACGGCACGTAGCGGTCCTCGGTCTTCTGGTCCACCAGGACGGAATGACGCTGGGAGAAGGTGCCGCGCCCGGAATCCTGGCCAGAAAGGCGCACCGGATACCCTTCCTGGCAAAGAGTACCGAAGGCCAGCGCCTCGGCCGTGGCCCAATCGATGTCCTTGCCGGTCTCCACGGCCTTGGCCTTGGCCTTGAGCTGCCGGGCGACCTTGGAATTGAGGTTGAAGCCGTCCGGCACCCGGGTGAGCGCCTGCCCGACGGTCCTGAAGGCTTCCTCTGACACCGCCGTCTTGCCCCGCCGCTCCTCGCCGCTGGCGATCGACAGCCCGGTCCAGGCGCCGGCCAGCCAGTCCGCCTTGTTGGGGCGATAGCTGGACGCCGCGTCGTACTGGTCTTCCAGATAGCGGTGGAAATCCTGGACGATCTTTTCCGGTTCGTCTGGATCCAACACGCCCTCGTCGACCAGCCGTTGGCCATAGAGTTCGCGTACGGACGCATGATCGGCGATCTTCCGGTACATGATCGGCTGCGTGAAGGCCGGCTCGTCGCCTTCGTTGTGGCCGAACCGCCGGTAGCAGAACATGTCGACCACCACGTCCTTCTTGAACTGCTGGCGGAACTCGATGGCGATGCGGCAGACATGGACCACCGCCTCGGGGTCGTCGCCGTTGACGTGGAAGATCGGCGCCTGAATGGCCAGCGCCACGTCGGTCGGGTACGGCCCCGACCGGGAATAGCTGGGGGCGGTGGTAAAACCGATCTGATTGTTGATGATGAAGTGAATGGTGCCGCCGACCCGATAGCCGCGCAGTTCCGACAGGGCCAGCGTTTCGCCGACGATACCCTGGCCGGCGAAGGCGGCGTCGCCGTGGAGCAGCATGCCCATGGCCTTGGACCGCTCGGTATCCTTGAGCTGCATCTGCTTGGCGCGGACCTTGCCGACAACCACCGGGTTGACCGCTTCCAGATGCGACGGGTTGGCGGTCAGCGACAGATGGATGCTGTTGCCGTCGAACTCGCGGTCGGCCGATGTTCCCAGATGGTACTTGACGTCGCCGGACCCCTGAACGTCCTCAGGATTGGCCGGATTGCCCTGGAACTCCGAAAAGATGGCCGTGAACGGCTTGCCCATGACACTGGCCAGCACGTTCAACCGGCCGCGATGGGCCATGCCCAGCACGATTTCCTTGATGCCGAGCTGACCGCCCCGTTTCATGATCTGCTCGAGCGCCGGCACCAGCGCCTCGGCCCCGTCCAGGCCGAACCGCTTGGTGCCCGTGTATTTCAGGTTGAGGAAGCGTTCGAACGTCTCGGCCGCGGTCAGACGCTCGTAAATCGCGCGGCGGCCGCGGCCGGTGAATTCCGTCCGGTTGTGAATAGCCTCGATGCGTTCCTGGATCCAGGCTTTCTGGTCGGGGTCCTGAATGTGGGTGTATTCGACGCCGATATGGCCGCAATAGGTCTCTTCCAGGCGCTGGACGATCTCGCGCAGGGTGGCCGTTTCCAGGCCCAGCACGTGATTGATGAAGACCGGGCGGTCCATGTCCGCTTCGGTGAAGCCGTAGGACTGCGGGTCGAGCTCCGCATGATATTCCCGGCTTTCAAGCCCCAGCGGGTCGAGATTGGCCTTGAGATGGCCGCGCACCCGATAGGCCCGGATCAGCATCAAGGCCCGGATACTGTCCAGCGTTTCGGTCTTGAGCCGATCGGCATCCGCCACCGGCGCCGTGGCCGCGCCGTTGATCCGTGGCGGCGCTTCGCGATCGCGCGACAACAAAGCATCGCCCAGGGGATCGTCCGGAGGCGGCGTGGACCCGTTGCGGGGGGCCCAACTGGCCCCGTTCAGCTCACCCAGCACGTCCCGGGCCTCGTCTCCCAAGGTCCCGAAAAAGGACGCCCAGGACGGATCGACCGAACCCGGGTCCTGTTTGAAGCGGCCATAGAGATCGGCGACGAAGGCGGCGTTGTGACCGGACAGAAACGAACTGCTACGCGCTTGATTACCCATCAGTCATGTTTCGGGACCGGGGGCCCCTTCTCCTCAGGATCGCGGGCCGGAGAACGGTCCGCGTCGCCATCGCCCGGCCGGGCTTGAGACACCAGCCTACTCCCCGTTCCCTAGTCCGCAAGTGCCTTTGCCATGGCACTGCCGATGCTGGCCGGGTTGTCGGCAACCATGATGCCAGCGGATTTCATCGCCTCGATCTTGTCCCCGGCGCCGCCCTTGCCGCCGGAAATGATCGCCCCGGCATGGCCCATGCGGCGGCCCGGCGGCGCGGTCACGCCGGCGATAAAGCCCACCACCGGCTTCTTAACCGCGGAATTCTTAAGAAAGTCTGCAGCATCTTCCTCGGCGGATCCGCCGATCTCACCGATCATGATGATCCCCTGGGTTTCATCGTCCCCCAGGAACAGATCCAGGCAATCGATGAAATTGGTCCCGTTGACGGGATCCCCGCCGATGCCGATGCAGGTGGTCTGGCCCAAGCCGGCGGTCGTGGTCTGGGCCACCGCCTCGTAGGTCAGGGTGCCGGACCGGCTGACGATCCCTATCTTGCCGCGCAGATGGATATGGCCGGGCATGATCCCGATCTTGCAGGCGTCCGGAGTGATGATTCCCGGGCAGTTGGGCCCGATCAGACGGGTGCCCGATCCGGCCAGCGCCCGCTTGACCGTCACCATGTCCAGGACGGGAATCCCCTCGGTGATGCACACGACCAGGGGCACGCCGGCGTCGATGGCCTCTAGGATGGCGTCGGCGGCGAAGGGCGGCGGCACGTAAATGGCCGACGCATTGGCGCCGGTCTTGTCCACCGCCTCGGCCACCGTGTCGTAGACGGGCAGGTCGAGATGGGTAGTCCCGCCCTTGCCCGGCGTCACGCCGCCGACCATCCGGGTGCCGTAGGCGATCGCCTGTTCGGAGTGGAAGGTTCCTTGAGAGCCGGTGAAGCCCTGACAGATGACCTTGGTGTTCGAGTCGACCAGCACGGCCATCAGGCGGCCTCCTTCACGGCCTTGACGATTTTCTCGGCGGCATCGGCCAGATTGTCGGCCGACAGGATGGGCAAGCCCGATTCCGCCATGATCTTTTTACCCAGCTCGACATTGGTGCCCTCCAGCCGGACGACCAGGGGAACATGCAGGCTGACTTCCCGCGCCGCGGCCACCACCCCTTCGGCGATCACGTCGCAGCGCATGATGCCGCCGAAGATGTTGACCAAGATGCCTTCGACATTGGGGTCCGACAGGATCAGCTTGAACGCCGTGGTCACCCGGTCCCGCGTGGCGCCGCCGCCGACATCCAGGAAGTTGGCCGGCTCACCGCCGTAAAGCTTGATGATGTCCATGGTCGCCATCGCCAGACCGGCGCCGTTGACCATGCACCCGATATTGCCGTCCAGCTTGATATAGTTGAGCTCGTGCCGGGCGGCCTCGCGTTCGGCCGGGTCTTCCTCCGTTTCGTCGCGCAGTTCCTCGACATCCTTGTGCCGGTAGAGCGCGTTGTCGTCGAAGTTCATCTTGGCGTCGAGCGCCAGCACCTCGCCGGCACCGGTCACCACCAGCGGGTTGATTTCGACGATCGAGGCGTCCAGTTCGACGAAGGCCTTGTACATCGCTTTGAGAAACTTGACGGCGCTGCCGATCTGCTTGCCCTCGAGCCCCAGGCCGAAGGCCAGCTGACGGGCATGAAACCCCTGCATCCCGAGCAGCGGGTCGATATCGATGCGCAGGATCTTTTCCGGGGTCTTTTCCGCGACCTCCTCGATGTCCATGCCGCCTTCGGTCGAGGCCATGACCGTGACACGGCTGGTTTCCCGGTTGATCAGCATGCCGAGATAAAGCTCACGCTTGATATCGCAGCCTTCCTCGATATAGAGCCGCCGCACTTCCTTGCCGGCCGGTCCGGTCTGCTTGGTCACCAGTACCTTGCCGAGCATGGCATCGGCGTTGGCGCGCACCTCCTCCACCGCCTTGACGACGCGCACGCCGCCCTTGCCGTCGGGATCGTCGGCGAAGCGGCCGGCGCCGCGCCCGCCGGCATGGATCTGCGATTTCACCACCCAGACGGGGCCGCCCAGAGACTTTGCGACTTCCTCGGCCTCGCCGTCGGTATAGGCGACGCCGCCGCGCGGAACCGCCACGCCATAGGTCTTGAGCAGCGCCTTGGCCTGGTATTCATGAATGTTCATCAGCCGGCCGCCATCATGGTCCGCGTGACCTCGACCAAGGCCCTGACGGCTTCGACCGACGAATCGAACATCGCCTTTTCCTCCGCATTCATGCGGATCTCCACGATCCGCTCGACGCCGCCGGCGCCAATGATCACCGGCACGCCGACATACATCCCGTCGATGCCGTACTCACCGTTGAGATAGGCCGCGCAGGGCAAAAGGCGCTTCTTGTCCTTGAGATAGGCTTCGGCCATGTCGATGGCCGACAGGGCCGGCGCATAGAACGCCGATCCGGTCTTGAGCAGTCCCACGATCTCCGCCCCGCCGTCGCGGGTGCGCTGAACGATCGCGTCGATCTTGTCCTGGGTGGTCCAGCCCATCTCGACCAGATCGGGCACGGGGATACCGGCCACGGCCGAATACCGCACCAAGGGCACCATGCTGTCGCCGTGTCCGCCCAGCACGAAGGCCGTTACGTCCTCGACCGAAACGCCGAACTCCTCGGCCAGGAAATAGCGGAACCGCGCGCTGTCCAGAACGCCGGCCATGCCCACGACACGTTGCGGCGGTAGGCCCGACACCTCGCGCAGGACCCCGACCATGGCGTCCAGCGGGTTGGTGATGACGATGACGAAGGCGTCAGGGCAATGGGTCTTGATGCTGGCCCCGACCGCGGACATCACCTTGGTGTTGACCCCGATCAGATCGTCGCGGCTCATCCCCGGCTTGCGCGGAACGCCGGCGGTGACGATGACCACGTCGGCCCCGGCGATAACGCTATAGTCATTGCCGCCCACATAGGCCGCGTCGAACCCGCCGACGGGCGATGCCTCGGCGATGTCCAGGGCCTTGCCCTGGGGGATCCCCTCGGCAATGTCGAACAGGACAACGTCGCCAAGCTCCTTGAGCCCGACCAGCAAGGCCAGTGTACCGCCGATCTGCCCGGCGCCGACGAGGGCGATTTTCTTCCGTGCCATAAATGCGTTCCTCAAGAGAGACCGCGGGGAGGCTGGGCGAGGGCTTGGGCGACAAGCCCGCTACCCTTGCGTTCCGCGCCGGTTACCTAACGCGAATCGCCCGGTAGGGCAAGGCCGACTCCAGGGTGAAGGTATTGCCCCGATCAGGTCATGTGTCGGGACTCCAGATAGGGTCCGGTCTGCATTTCCGCCAGGCGGCTGACGGTGCGTTCGAATTCGAGCCCGTGACTGGATGCGGCATAGATACGGTCGACCGGGACTTCGGCGGCGATGACCGCCTTGGCGCGATGCTCGTACAGCGCGTCGATCAGCACGATGAACCGTTTGGCCTCGTTGCGGCGCTCCTCCGTCAATCGCGGCACGCCGTCGACGATCACCGTATGGAAATGGACGGCCAACGCCAGATAGTCCTCCGCCCCCAGAGGCCGGCCACACAACGCGTCGAAGTCGAACCAGGCCACGCCCTTGGCCGCGCGCGGCACCTCGAGCCGCCGCCCCTTGAGCTGCAGCGTCGTCGGCGCGCCCTGGGCGCCATCGGTCAGGTCCGCGAAGATGCAGGCCAGCGCCTCGGCCGTGCGCCGGTTGAGCGGGGTGAAATAGACGGGCGCGTCGCGCAGCCGCGCCAGCCGATAGTCCAGCCCACCGTCCAGCTCCATGACATCGAGCCGCTCCTTGAGCAGGGCGATGAACGGCAGGAACCGGTCCCGCTGCAGCCCGTCCTTGTAGAGATCGTCGGGGGCCCAGTTGGAGGTGGCGACGACCACCACCCCCAGATCGAACAGGGACGTAAACAGGCGTCCCAGGATCATCGCGTCGGCGACATCGACGACATGGAACTCATCGAAACACAGCAGCCACGCCTCGTCGGCGATCTGGCGGGCCAGCTTGGGCATGGGGTCGTCGATATGGCGTCCGCGCTTCTTGTCGAAATCGCTGCTGACCGACCGGCGCCACTGATGGAGACGGTCGTGAACCTCCAGCATGAAGGCATGGAAGTGCACCCGCCGTTTGCGCGCCACCGGGGCGGTCTTGAAGAACAGATCCATCAGCATGGACTTGCCGCGCCCCACGCCGCCGAACAGATACAGGCCCTGGGGGGCCGGATCGGGCCGGCGGGTCAGCCCCATACGGGCGCGCCAGCCGCCCTGGTCGTCCCGCGGTTCATAATCGTGCAGGGCGCGGTGCAGCGACTGCAGCTTCTCCATGGCCAGAAGCTGGGCCGGGTCGGCCTGGAGCGCGCCGTCCCGGCGCAGGGCTCGATAGGCGTCAAGAGGTCCTGAATCCATGGGGGGCGTGGCCGGCAATGGTGGCGGTTATCGGTCCGAACCGCCCTGTCCTAGCCGAACCGCCGCGACGGGGAAAGCGGGTCGCCATCTTGAGATGGCGGGGTCGCAGGCGGCCGATCAGGCCGCGAGCAGCCGTTCGATGGGTGCCGCCTCCACGTCATCCGCCGGCCGTGACAGGTAGAACTCGGCCAAAAGCTGGCCGTTGCCTTCCTTGCCATCGGGGTCAATGCCACGCTTGCGCAGGTGCTGAAGCACCTGTTCGCATTCCTCTTCCGAGACGAAGTCGCGTTGGACGAATGTTCGCCCTTCGAGCTTCTCCGTCACGTAACCCCATTCCTTCAACGTGTCCTCGATAGGGTCGAAGGGGAATATTCGAAGCACGAAGTTGCCGATCCACGGCGACCGTCCTTGCGTCAGAGCGGGCAACAGCCGCTCGAAGCTCCTCTCGGTCACATATCCGACGCAGCCTGTCGAGGTCACCAGGTCGACCTTCGCCAAAGTCTTCGTCGCCGCGCCGGGCAGAGGCTCCGTCTCGAGGTTGATGGCAAGTCCATCGTCCAGCAGACCGGTTTCTCGTCCGAAAGAAACGGCTGACTCGGCCTGGTCGAGACCCGTCACCGTGATGTCCGCCTGTTCGTCGAGACTGCTGAAAAAATCCAGATCGGACGCGATAAGCCCGTCAGAGTCGATTTCGGAGGAGTCGCGCGTTCCCCAATGGTCATAGAGGTCCGGCATCGACAGATCATGTTTCAGCAGCGCCGCGTTGATACCGTATGAGCACCCCAGATCGAGCACATGGACCGTGTCGTTGCGCTGATGTCGCAGGCAGGAGATCAGCTTCTGGAAAATCGGCTTCGCGGCACCGGGAATGGCATAGCCGTGCTTTCGAAGTTCGCGGAAATAGGCTCTCGGATCGGGCTGATCGTAGATGTGATCCATATTTGCCTTGGCCTCGTTGATATCGCGAGAGGCGGTATCGCCCGACATGATCTCTCTCCCCGGTAAACGTGCAGACGCGAAAACGCCAAACCCGCCGGCGGCGATGCATCCGCCCTACGGGTCAGTTGGTTCCCTATTGTTAGCTTGTGTCGCGGAGCCTAGCAGAACGCGCCGTTGTTTGAAAACCGCCTGACCCATCGGCGCCGCTGGGCCGCGGAGGGCAGCCCCGGCCGGCGCCGGAACGGCGCGTCATTTCCCCGCGCCGACGTCCCGTCCGTCGGTCCGGCGCCGCTTCAGAAAATCGGTCAGGGTACGCCCGGCGGTTTCGATGTGGGCCGCCAGCAGCGCCATCGCCCGGTCGGCATCGCCGCGCCGGCACGCCTCCAGGATGGCGCGATGCTCGGCATGGGAGCGTTCGGCGTAGTCGAGCTGACTGACCGCCAGGCGCAGATACCGGTCGGCGGCGTCGTTGAGACCGGCGATGTGGGCCAGCAGGCGCGGCCGCGCGGCCGGCGCGTACAGCGCCATGTGGAACCGCCGGTTCCAAAGCCCGAAGTCGGCCAACGGTGCCTGGCGTCCGGCGTCCTGCGCCGCATCGGCCTCGGCGAGGGCATCCGGCGTCATGCGGCGCATCGCGTGTTTCAGGGCCATCGTCTCGGCGCCGACCCGCATTTCATAGATCTCGCGCAGGTCGGCGGCCGAAAGGACGGCGACCGCCGCCCCTTTGTGCGCCTCGAACGTCACCAGGCCTTCCGCCTCGAGCTGGCGCAGCGCCTCGCGCACCGGCATGCGGCTGGTGCCCAGCCGGGCCGCCAGATGCTCCTGGCGCAGCTTCCGCCCGGCCTCCAGAACGCCGTCGATGATCGCCTGCCGCAGCACGCGGTGCACGAAGGCGGCATCGGTGCGGTGCGGCTCCACCGTGGCGATCAGGGCGTCAAGACTGGTCATGGCGGACGATTGTCCGGTTTTTCCGGCGGCGCAAGCGGGAAAGACCGTGACGGCGACTCATATTGGATCCAATTTATGGACATTGGATCCAATTTTGGCTAGCGTTGTCTGCCGGAGGGATCGCTCCGGTAAAGGGAGGAAAACACATGGGTGTTTCACGTTTGGCCGACGTGCCTGGCATTGGCGTCGACCGCATGGGCAACGCGGCCGACGCCGCCGGCGACCCGGAAATGCTGCGGCTGGAGAACCTGGACACCGACATTCCCCCGCCACCTGCCGCCATCGAGGCGACGCGCGCCGCCGTCGGCCGCGACGACGCCAACAGCTATCTGCCCTTTTTGGGCACGGACGCGCTGCGCCAGGCGGCGACCGCCCATGTCTCGAACCTGAGCGGACGGCCCTATGACTGGCGGACGGACTGCCTGATCACGGCCGGCGGCCTGTCGGGAGTGCTCAACGCCCTGTTGGCCATGCTGGAGCCGGGCGACGAGGTGGTGCTGACCGATCCCGCCTATGCCGGCCTGATCAACCGCGTCCGCATCGCCGGCGGCGTACCACGCTTTGTGCCCCTGCGCGTTGTGGATGGGGTTTGGCGGCTTGATCTCGACGCGCTGCGGTCGGCCGCCAGCGACCGCACCCGCGTGGTGCTGACCATGAGCCCGTCGATGCCGTCCGGCCTGGTGCATACGGCGGCGGAATGGGACGCGATCGCCGATCTGTGCGACCGGACCGGCGCCTGGCATCTGTACGACGCGGCGATGGAGCGGATCCTGTTCGACGGGCTGCCGCTGCTGCACCCGGCAGCCCATGACGGCCTGGGCGCGCGGACGGTGACCGTGGGATCGGTGTCCAAGGAATACCGCATGATCGGCTGGCGGGTGGGCTGGGTGGTGGCGCCGCGATCCCTGCTGGCGGACATCGCCCTGGTCAGCCTGTCCAACGTGGTGTGCCAGGTCGGCATCGCCATGCCCGGCGCCGTGGCTGCCCTGACCGGCCCCGATGACGGCATCGCCGAGGCGGTACGGATTTGGGAGGCCAGGCGCGATACGATCCTGGCTGAGCTGGACGGCATTCCGGTGGTTCGCCCCCAGGGCGGCTGGTCGATGCTGATCGATACCGCGGCCATGGGCCTTGCGCCCGCCGAGGCCTCGAAACGGCTGTTCGAGCGGGCGCGCATCGCGGCGACGCCAATGACCGGCTGGGGCGCCGACGACCGGGCCGGGCGCTATCTGCGGCTGGTTTTCGCCAACGAGCCGGTGGAGCGCCTGCGCGGCATCGGCGCCCGGCTGCGCGACTCCCTGGAACGCGATCTGCCCGGACCTGGGTCCTGATGCCGGCTCAGACCACCCGGATGTTGAGAAACTGCCAGGGATCGTCGGGGTCGGTGTGTTCGTCGAACAGCGCGCCGCGATCGTCCAGAGGGGTCCAATCGGTATAAACCCCGACGACAGGGCCGAGATAGGGCCCCGCCACGTCCAGGATCCGCCGAAAGTCGATTTCGTCGGGCTCGACGATGCCAGCCTCCGGGTTCTCGATGGCCCAGACCATGCCCGCCAGAACCGCGGCCGTCACCTGCAGGCTGGTGGCGTTGTTGAACGGCGCCAGGGCTCGCGCCTCGTCGATGGACAGTTGCGAGCCGTACCAGTACGCGCCTTTCGCCGGCCCCATGAGCAGAACGCCAAGCTCGTCCACGCCGGACACGATCTCATCCATCAGCAGGCGCTTGGTGTCCTGCATTTGCCAATTCTTGCCGGCCAGTTCGTGCAGTGACAGAACCGCGTCGTCGCAGGGATGGTAGGCGTAATGCACAGTCGGCCGATAGGTCACCTGTCCGTCCCTGGTTTCGGTGAAATAATCGGCGATCGAGATCGATTCGTTGTGGGTGACCAGGAACCCGTGGAACGGCCCTTCGGCGGGCGTCCAGGTGCGAACCCGCGTGGCGGCGCCGGGCCTGTCCAGATAGATGGCGCAGCCGCTGCCAAACTCGTGACGCCGCGCGTCTTCGGGCCAGTGCCGTTCGTGACCGCCCCATCCCAGTTCGGCTGGCTGGCAGCCCTCGCCGACGAAGCCGTCGATCGACCATGTATTGACGAACTCACCCACCTGCTTGGGTTGATCGGCAACCTGGGTGTCCCGTTCGGCGATATGGACCGTCTTGACGCCGACACGCCGGGACAGCGCGGCCCATCCGGCGCGATCGGCCGGTGGCGACGCGTCCAGACCGGCGTCGCGCGCGACGTTCAGCAGGGCCTGCTTTAGAAAATGCGAGACCAGACCGGGGTTGGCGCCGTGGGTGATCACGGCCGTCGGGCCGCCCGGCCGCTCCGCCCGCCGGTCCAGCACCGCCTGACGCAGCGCATAGTTGGACCGCAGGGACGGCGACAGGGACGGATCGTTGTAGCCGCCGCTCCAGGGCTCGATGCAGGTATCGAGATAGAGGCACCCCTTGTCGCGGGCAAAATCGATGAGCGCCAGGCTGGCGACGTCCACCGACAGGTTGAGCAGGAAGTCGCCGGGATCCAGCATGGGGCTCAGCACGGCCCGGTAGTTGCCCGGGGTCAATGGTTCGACCCGAAAGGCCACGCCGTACTCCTCCGCCTCGGCCCGCCCGGCCTCTTCCGCGGTGACGACGGCGATACGGTCGGGCGCGATGTCGATATGGCGCAGGATCAAGGGCAGGACGCCCTGACCGATGCTGCCGAAGCCGACAATGACCAACCTGCCGGAAAGCGCGGCGTGTTTCGGATAATCGTTCATGACGAAGGGGCACCCCTTGGTAACGTCGGCGGGGGCGTTACCGTAGTCAAAACAGCCGTTCTGTCTACCGCCGGGCGACCATCATCTTCTTGATTTCGCCGATGGCGCGGGCCGGGTTGAGGCCCTTGGGGCAGGTCTTGGTGCAGTTCATGATGGTGTGGCACCGGTAGAGCTTGAAGGGATCCTCCAGCTCGTCCAGCCGCTCACCGGTTTTCTGGTCCCGGCTGTCGGTCAGCCAGCGATAGGCCTGGAGCAGCACGGCGGGGCCCAGATACCGTTCCCCGCCCCACCAATAGCTGGGGCACGACGTGGTGCAGCAGAAGCACAGAATGCAGGCGCTGGGCTCGTCGATTTCCTTCTGTTCCTCGGGCGTCTGCAGCCGCTCGCGGTCGGGCGGCGGGGCCCCGTCCGTCTGCAGCCACGGCTTGACCGAGGCGTACTGGGCGTAGGCGTGGTTCAGATCGGGAACCAGATCCTTGACCACCGGCATGTGCGGCAGCGGATAGATCTTGACCGTGTCCGTCACCGAGTCGATGGGCTTCAGGCAGGCCAGCGTGTTGGTCCCGTCGATATTCATGGCGCACGACCCGCAGATGCCCTCGCGGCAGGAGCGGCGGAAGGTCACGGTGGAATCGACGTCGTTCTTGATGTGGATGAGCGCGTCCAACACCATCGGCCCGCAGCGGTCGAGATCGACCTCGAAGGTGTCGAGCCGCGGGTTGTCGTCGTCGTCCGGGCTCCAGCGATAAATGGCAAAGCTCTTCGTCCGCTTGGCCCCGGTCGGGGCGGCATGGGTGCGGCCCGACGAGATTCGGGAATTGGCGGGCAGGGCGAATTCGGCCATGGCGGCGATCTGTCTCCGAGGGTCTTTTTAGTATACCCGCGCCTTGGGCGGGAAGGACTGCACGTCGTTGGTCAGCGGGTTGAGGTGGACCGGCCGGTAGCCGATTTTGCTGTCGCCGTTTTCATCGACCCAGATCACCGAATGCTTCATCCAGCCGTCGTCGTCGCGCTCGGAATAGTCCTCGCGGGCGTGGGCGCCGCGGCTTTCCTGCCGGTTGACCGCCGAATGGAGGGTCGCCACGGCCTGATACATCAGATTGTCGAGCTCCAGCGTTTCCACCAGATCGCTGTTCCAGATCATCGACTTGTCGGTAACCCCCAGGCCCGGCCGCTTGTTCCAGGTCTTGTCCAGCGCCGCCACGCCTTCCTCCAGCAGGTCGCCGGTGCGGAAGACGGCGCAATGATTCTGCATGGTTTTCTGCATTTCCAGGCGCAGGTCGGCGGTCTTGACCTCGGCCGGGCGATGGCGCACCCGGTCCAGCCGGTCCAGCGCCTGCTGGCCGGCGTCGGCGGGCAAATCCTTGTGGGACGATCCCGGCTCGACCAGTTCGGCCGCGCGTATGGCGGCGGCGCGGCCGAACACCACAAGATCCAGCAGCGAGTTGGAACCCAGCCGGTTGGCGCCGTGGACCGAAACGCACGCCGCCTCGCCGATGGCCATCAGTCCCGGCACCACGGCATTGGGGTCGGCGTCGGTCGGGTTGACGACCTCGCAGCGGTAGTTGGTCGGGATTCCGCCCATGTTGTAGTGCACCGTCGGCAGCACGGGGATGGGTTCGCGCGTCACGTCGACGGCGGAGAAAACCTTGGCCGTTTCGGCGATACCGGGCAGCCGCTCGTGGATGATGGCCGGGTCCAGATGCTCCAGATGCAGATGGATGTGGTCCTTTTCCGCCCCGACGCCGCGACCTTCGCGGATCTCGATGGTCATCGACCGGCTGACCACGTCGCGCGACGCCAGATCCTTGGCCGAGGGGGCATAGCGTTCCATGAACCGCTCCCCCTCCGAATTGGTGAGGTACCCGCCCTCGCCGCGCACGCCTTCGGTGATGAGGCAACCGGCGCCGTAGATTCCGGTCGGATGGAACTGGACGAATTCCATGTCCTGCAGCGGCAGCCCGGCCCGCGCCACCATGGCATTGCCGTCGCCCGTGCAGGTGTGGGCCGAGGTACAGGAGAAATAGGCCCGGCCATAACCGCCGGTGGCCAGCACCACCTGATGGGCTCGGAAGCGATGGATCGTCCCGTCGTCCAAGTTCCAGGCCATGACGCCCCGGCAGACCCCGTCCTCCATGATCAGGTCGAGCGCGATGTATTCGATAAAGAATTCGGCGTCGTGCTTGAGCGCCTGCTGATACAGCGTGTGCAGCATGGCGTGGCCGGTGCGGTCGGCGGCGGCGCAGGTGCGGTAGGCCCGCCCCTCCCCGAAATGGGTGGTCATGCCGCCGAAGGCACGCTGATAGATCTTGCCTTCCGGCGTTCGGCTGAACGGCAGGCCGTAATGTTCCAGCTCGATGATCGCGGGAATCGCCTCGCGGCACATGTACTCGATGGCGTCCTGGTCGCCCAGCCAGTCGGACCCCTTGACCGTGTCGTACATGTGCCAGCGCCAGTCGTCGTCGCCCATGTTGCCCAGCGCCGCGGAAACCCCGCCCTGGGCGGCCACCGTGTGGCTGCGGGTGGGGAACACCTTGGTCAGGTTGGCGGTCCGGAGCCCCTTTTCGGCCATGCCGAACGTGGCGCGAAGGCCGGCGCCGCCGGCGCCTACGACGATGACGTCATAGGTGTGATCGGTGATGGGATAGGCTTCGGCCATGATCGGTCAGGCTCCGAATGCGATCTTGAGAACGGCGAAGACGGACGCGACGGCCAGAATGGCGGCGGCGAACTTGGTCGCCAGGTCGGCCGCCATGCGCACCGCCCTGTTGTGGATGTAGTCCTCGTAGACGACCTGCAAACCCAGCTGGGCGTGATAGAAGGTCGCAACCGACAACAGCACCATCAGCACCGCCACGACGGGGCTGGACAGCCAGTCCCGCACGGCCGCGTGGCCGGCGCCCGACAGCCCGGCGATGGACGCGACGAACCAGAGCGCCAGGGGAATGAGCGCCAGCGCCGTCACCCGCTGCATCCACCAATGGTGCAGCCCTTCCTTGGCCGAACCGAGATCGCGCGACCGCCGCCGCTGGGACCGGGGCGCCACGGTCACGCCGATCCCATGAAGGCGATGCCGACGATCCAGGCGATCAGCGTCAGAACCGAGGCGGCGGCCACCACGATCCAGCCGGTCAAGGTGGCCACGTCCAGATCGAACCCGTACCCGGCATCCCAGGCAAGATGGCGGATGCCGTTGCACAGATGAAAGAACAGCGCGAATGACCAGCCGAACAGAAGGATCTGCCCGATGAAGGACCCGACGAAGCCCTGGGCGGAGGCGAACGAGTCCGGCCCCGCCGCCGCGGCCAAAAGCCAGTAGACCAGGACAAGGGTGCCCACCGCCATGGCTATCCCCGTCGCCCGATGCAGGATCGACAGGACGCTGGTGATCTGGGGGCGGTAGATTTGGAGGTGGGGTGACAGCGGCCGTTCGGCCATGGGCAGGTCCTCGAGCGCTCGACGTCTAAGGCAGTCTGAGTGTAGGGCCAAACCGCCGATTCTCAAGGGTTTAGGTCGCCTGGACGGTCAAGTCAATGCGAGCCGCCCGGCATTGTCAGGCGTTCAGCGGGTTTCGGCGGCCAGGGAGTCGATGGCTTCGGCCAGCGCCACCAGACGGCGGGCGTTTTCGACATGCAGGTTCTCGACCAGTCTTCCGTCGACCACCACCACGCCCTTGCCCTCCGCCGCCGCCGCGGCATGGGCATCGATGATCTTGCGGCTGTAGGCGATCTCGTCGGCCGACGGCGCAAAAGCGCGGTTCGCCGCCTCGACCTGCTTGGGATGGATCAGCGATTTGCCGTCAAAGCCCAATTCCACGCCCTGGCGGCAGACCGCCGCAAACCCGTCCGCATCCTCCAGATCCAGATGAACGCCGTCGATGATCGCCAGCCCGTGGGCCCGCGCCGCCAGCACGCACAGGCCCAGGGCGGTGATCATCGGCAGACGTTCGGCCGTGTGGGCCGCGTGAAGATCCTTGGCCAGATCCGACGTTCCCATGACCATGCCGCCCAGGCGCGGGCTGGCGCCGGCGATGGCCGCGGCGTTCAGGATGCCAAGGGGCGTCTCCATCATGCACCAGAGCGCCAGATCGCCGGGCGCGCCGGCCTTCGACAGCAGGCTTTCCGCACGGCGCACCGACTCCGCGTCATCGACCTTGGGCAGCAGCACGCCGTGGGCGCCGGCGCCGGCCACCGCAGCGATGTCGGCTTCGCCCCAGTCGGTATCCAGACCGTTGACCCGGATCAGCAGTTCCCGATTGCCGTAGCCGCCCTGGCGAACGGCGTCCACGACCTGGTCGCGCGCCGCCGCCTTGGCGTCGGGCGCCACCGCGTCTTCCAGATCCAGGATCAGCCCGTCGGCGGGCAGGCTGCGCCCCTTGTCCAGGGCGCGGGCATTGGACCCCGGCATGTACAGAAGGGAACGGCGCGGACGGGCGGCGACGGCCATGGGGGATCCTCGGTCGTTGATGCGCCGGTCAGGCCGGCACGGTCATGAAATCCTCGACCAGGCATTCGGCGATCTGAACCGAGTTGAGGGCCGCGCCCTTGCGCAGGTTGTCGGACACGACCCACAGATTGATCCCGTTGTCGACCGTCGAATCCTCCCGGATGCGGCTGACATAGACCATGTCCTCGCCCGCGGCCTCGACCGGCGTGACATAGCCTTCGTCGGCGCGATGGTCGATGACCGAAACGCCCGGGGCTTCGCGCAGGGCGGCGCGCGCCGCCTCCGCCGACACCGGGCGCTCGAACTCGACATTGATCGCCTCGCCATGGCCGATGAACACCGGCACACGCACGCAATGGGCGGAGACCTTGATCTTCGGGTCCAGGATCTTCTTGGTCTCGACCATCATCTTCCATTCTTCCTTGGTCGATCCGTCGTCCATGAAGCTGTCGCACTGGGGAATGACGTTGAACGCGATCTGCTTCGGATAGACCGACCGCTCCAGAGGATCGTTGACGTAGACGCGCCGGGTCTGATTGAACAGTTCGTCCATCGCCGCCTTGCCCGTGCCGGACACCGACTGGTAGGTCGCCACCACGACCCGGCGGATGCCAAAGCGGTCGTGCAGCGGCTTGAGCGCCACCACCATCTGGATGGTCGAACAGTTGGGGTTGGCGATGATGTTGCGCTTGCCATAGCCGCCGATCGCGGCCCGGTTCACTTCCGGCACGATCAGCGGCACATCCGGATCCATGCGGAAATGGGAGGTGTTGTCGATCACCACGCAGCCGGCCTTGGCCGCCCGTGGGGAGTGAACGGCCGAAACCTTGGCCCCCGGCGACGACAGGGCGATGTCCACGCCCTTGAAGTCGAAGGTCGCCAGATCCTGGACGTCGAGCACCGCGTTCTCGCCGAACGACACCTGCCGCCCGGCCGACCGTTCCGACGCCAGCGCGATCACGTCATCCGCCGGAAACTTCCGCTCGGCCAGGATCGACAGCATTTCGCCACCGACATTGCCCGTGGCCCCGATCACCGCGACCTTGTATCCCATGGCCCTCATTCTCCGCTCCGCGCCGCTTGACAGGAGCGGCGCGGTTTGGACGTAATCCCAGTTGGCGGCAAGTGCAAGCCCATCCTGACGCCGCCTCCGGCGGGAACCGGTCGTTTTCCCGCCCGCGACGAGGTAAGAACAGGCTGTTGCCGTGGTCCAGGCCATCGATCGCTATCGGGACTTCTGGCCCCATTATCTGCGGGAGCATGCCCGTCCGGGTACCCGCGCCCTGCATTTTTTCGGCACGACCCTGGCGTTGATCGCGCTGATCGGGGCGATCCTTCTGCAAAGCTGGTGGCTGGTCGCGGCCGCGGTGATCGCCGGCTATCTGTTCGCCTGGATCGGCCATCTGGCGATCGAGCGCAACCGCCCGGCCACGTTCACCTATCCCGCCTGGTCCCTGTTCAGCGACCTGCGCATGTATGGCCTGTGGCTGACCGGCCGGCTGGAGGCCGAAATGCGCGCCGCCGGGGTCCCGGTGCCGCCGGAACGAACGACAGGCGGCAGGAAATAAGCCGCAAAAGGTCTTGCGCCAAGCTATACATTAAGCCGAATCGGAACGGCATCGGGGTGCAACAACCATGGCCAGACCGCGGGAATTCGATCCGGGCCACGCCCTGGCGGCCATCATGACGGCATTCTGGGAGAATGGCTATGAAGCGACCTCCCTGCAGGATCTTTCCGCCGCCACGGGATTGAGCAAGGGGAGCCTGTACGCGGCCTTCGGCGCGAAGCGGGCGATGTATCATCAAGCCTTGGCGCTCTATGCGTCGGAGATCATGGCGCCGGCCGCCGCGCAGCTGCGCCAGTCGGACGTGGCCGACGGACGGGTGCCCATCGCCCGGCTGTTGAGCGGCATCTTCGCCGGCACGCCAAGCCCCTGGCGGGGGCGCGGGTGCTTTTTGTGCAATACGGCGACCGATCAGGCGCCGGCCGACCCCGAAGCCCGCCGCGTCGTGACCGAAGGCCTGGCGGTTCTGGAACAGGCGCTGGCCGACAGCCTGAGCCGGACGGAGCGGTTCGAGGACGACACAGAGGCCCGCGCCGGCAAGGCGCGGGAGCTGGTGGCCGTGTATTGCGGGCTGCAGACCCTGGCCGCGGGCGGCATCGCGCCGACCTTGCTGGCCGCCATGTGCCTGTCGGCGCTCGACGGTCTCGGTCCCGCGTCCGGACCCGACGCGGATGACGCCGTCCCGGCTCCCCGCGCCGTTCACGGGTAAGCCGCCAACGGAGCGCCCGTGCACGGGCGCCGCATCGGATGCGGGGTTCGCCGCGTCTTTCGTTGAGCGTTGATCCGGACCTCCGGAGGTCGCGGCTACCGTGTCAGGGCGTCCAGCCGGGCCAGAATGGCGTCCCCCATCGCGCCGGTGGAGACCGGCGTCGTGCCCGGGCCGGCAATGTCGGCGGTACGCACGCCGGCGTCGAGGACATCGCGGATGGCGCTTTCGACCAGGGCCGCATCCTCCTCCAGGCCGAAGCTGTAGCGCAGCATCATGGCGAAGCTGAGCAAGGTCGCCACCGGGTTGGCCTTGCCCTGCCCGGCAATATCGGGGGCCGAACCGTGGACCGGTTCGTACAGCGCCTTGCGGGCCCCGCTTTCATCCGGCGCGCCAAGCGATGCCGACGGCAGCATGCCCAGCGATCCGGTCAGCATCGCCGCCTGGTCCGACAGCATGTCGCCGAACAGATTATCGGTGACGATGACGTCGAACTGCTTGGGATTGCGGACCAGTTGCATGGCGCAGTTGTCGGCCAGCATGTGACTGAGCTCCTGGTCGGCGAATTCCTCTCGGTGCAGGGCGGTCATGTCCTGCCGCCAGAGCAGGCCGCTTTCCATGACGTTGGACTTTTCCACCGAACAGACCCGGCGGCCCCGGCGGGCCGCCAGTTCGAAGGCGACCCGGCCGACGCGTTTGATCTCGGTCGTGGTGTAGACCTGCGTGTTCACGCCGCGCCGCTCGCCGTTGCCCAGATCCTCGATGCCGCGCGGTTCGCCGAAATAGACGCCGCCGGTCAGTTCGCGCACGATCAGGATGTCCAGCCCTTCGACCAGCTCGCGCTTCAGCGACGATTCATCGGCCAGGGCGGGAAAAACGATCGCCGGCCGCAGATTGGCGAACAGGTCCATCTCCTTGCGCAGACGCAACAGCCCGGCTTCGGGCCGGATTGCGAAGTCGATCCCGTCCCAGGCGGGACCGCCGACCGCGCCCAGGAGGACGGCGTCCGCCGCCATGGCATCGGCCATGGTCTCGTCGGACAGCGGCGCCCCGTACCGGTCGATGGCGCACCCGCCGACCAGACCTTCGCGCCAGTCGAAACCGACGGCCCGTTCCTTTGCCATCCAGTCGACCACGCGCCGGACCTGGCCCATGACCTCGGGGCCGATGCCGTCGCCGGCCAGCACCAGCAGGGATTTGTTGGCGGCCATTCCCGGTTCCTTCTACTTTGGCTTCTTCGGCTTTTGGGCGATGGGCTCAGGCGCCGGCGGCGTCACCGGCCAGCCAGGGCTTGGTCTGTCCCACCCGCTTTTCATAGGCTTCGATGGACGGTGCCTTGGCCATGGTCAGGGCGATGTCGTCGAGCCCTTCCATCAGGCACTTCTTGCGGAACGGGTCGATGTCGAACCGCACCACCCCGCCGTCGGGGCCCCGGATTTCCTGTTTCTCCAGATCGACCGTGACCACCGCGTTGGCGCCGCGCTCGGCGTCGTCCATCAGCTTGTCCACATCCTCCTGCGGCAGGGCGATCGGCAGAATGCCGTTCTTGAAGCAGTTGTTGTAGAAGATGTCGGCAAAGCTGGGCGCGATGACGCAACGGATACCGAAGTCCAGCAACGCCCAGGGCGCGTGCTCACGCGACGATCCGCAGCCGAAATTCTCTCCCGCCACCAGGATCTCCGCGGTGCGGTAGGCCGGCCGGTCGAGCACGAAATCCTTCGGCTTGCCGTCGGCGTCGGTGCGCAATTCGTGGAACAGACCTTCGGCCAGCCCTGTGCGCTTGATCGTTTTCAGGAACTGTTTGGGGATGATCATGTCGGTATCGACATTGTCCATCGGCAGCGGCGCGGCGACGGCGGTCAGGGTCGTGAACGGGTCCATGGCTGCCCTCCGGGGCACGGAAATATCGACGGTCGTGAGGCGGATGGGCCCCGTTTTGCCATAGCGGCGGGGCCGGCCAAAGGCTTTAATTGTCTCCTGGCCGCCCGCGCAATCGGAGACTGGCCGAAGAGACCGGGCGATCCATCTTAACCGCAGGGGCCCTTTCCCGGGCTCCCGACGACAGCACAGGAGGTGGCGGATGCGACGGTTTGCGATGGTTCTCGCCCTGTGGCTGGCGGCCCTGCCGGCCGGCGCCCAGACCCCCGACAGCCTGTCGGCCGCCGACCGGCAGGCCATTCTGGGCGTCATCGGCGCCCAGTTGGAGGCGTTTCAGGCCGACGCGGCGACGGATGCCTTTTCCTATGCCTCGCCGACCATCCGCCGGATGTTCGGGAACGCCGACGCGTTCATGGCCATGGTCCGCCAGGGCTATGCCCCCGTGTACCGGCCGCGCCGGGTAGAAATGCTGGACCTGACCCAGACGCAGGGCGGCCTGACCCAGCGCGTGTTCCTGGTCGGCCCCGACGGGGTGGCGGTGGTGGCCCACTATTACATGCAGCGTCAGCCCGACGGAACCTGGCGCATCAACGGTGTCAGCCTGACCCGCGCCGACGACCAGGCCGTATAGGCCCGCGATGATCTTGGAGACCGCCGCTTGACGGCGCCCTGAGCACATTGCCTAATCCTTAACCGGAATCGGCGGCCGATCATGGCCGCGATGGCGGGTTGGTGCCTTGTGATCCTGGCACACGCCTTGCGATGAAGGGCATTCGGCTCGCTCAACAATAATCAGGAGGCATGAATGAGCACGGACAGGGGTTGTTTCTGGCGCGGCGGGGCGATGATCGTCGGACTGACGATGCTCGGCGCGGCGCCCGCATGGGCGGAGGTCGACGTCAAGTTCACGCTCGACTGGAAGTTCCAGGGACCGACGGCGGCCTTTCTGGTGGCCGCGGACAAAGGGTATTACGCCGAGGAAGGCATCGACATCACCATCGACAGCGGCAACGGGTCCGCCGGCGCGGTGACCCGGGTGGCCAGCGGCGCCTATCAGATGGGGTTCGCCGACATCAACGCGCTGGTCGATTTCAACGCCCAGAACCCGGGCCAGTCGGTCAAGGCGGTGATGATGGCCTATGACGCGGCGCCGTTTTCGCTGTTCACGCTGAAGGACTCCGGCATCACAAGCCCGGCGGACCTGGTGGGACAGAAGCTGGGCGCGCCGGTGTTCGATGCGTCCTACAAGCTGTTTCCGGCGTTCGCCCATGAAACCGGGATCGATCAGGCGGGGGTTGAGCGTGTCAACATGGACCCGGCCCTGCGCGAGACCATGCTGGTCCGGGGCGAGGTCGACTTCATCTCCGGCCACTACTTCTCGTCGATGCTGGATCTCAAGTCCAAGGGCGTGGCCGAGGAGGACATCGTCTACTTCCTGTACGCCGACTACGGCATGGATTTCTACGGCAACGCGGTGATCGCGTCCGGCGCCTTCATCGAGGAGCAGCCTGAGGCGGTGGCCGGCCTGATCCGAGCCACCCTGCGGGGCTGGCAGGATGTTCTGGACGATCCCGAGGGCGCCATCGACGTGGTCGCCAAGTTCGACCCCCTGATCGAAAAGGATCTGGAGCTGGAGCGTCTGACCCTGGCCCTCGACACCAACGTGATGACCCCGTACGTGATCGAAAACGGCATCGGCGGCGTGGACGAGGCGCGGCTGCGCAATTCCATCGACCAGCTCGCCATCGCCTACGGACTGTCCGCGGTTCCCGAGCCGGACGCCATCTGGACGTCCGAGTTCCTGCCGCCCAAGGAGGACCGGATGCTGTCGCGTTGAGGATGGATCCGGCGGCGGCTCCCGCCGTGGCGGCGGGACCGGCATTCGTTCAGCTCGACGGGGTGACGATGACCTATGGGGGGGCCGGCAACGGCACCCCCGCGGTCGCCGACGCCTCGCTGGGGATCCAGCGGGGCGAGATGGTGGCCGTGGTCGGCCCGTCGGGCTGCGGAAAATCGTCGCTGCTGAAGATCGTCTCCGGCCTGATGCCGGTCGATTCCGGCGTCGCCAGGGTGAACGGCGCGCCCATCGGCGGGCCTTTGACCATGGTCGGCATGGCGTTTCAGAACGCCACGCTGCTGCCCTGGCGCACGACGCTGGAAAACGTCCTGCTGCCGCTGGAGGTCAGCCGGGTTCACCGCCGCACCTTCCGGCGTCACAAGGCTCGCCATGTCGAGGCGGCGCGGGTGCTGCTCAAGACCGTGGGCCTGGACGGCTATGAGGACCACGCCCCGCACGAACTGTCCGGCGGCATGCAGCAGCGCGCGTCGCTGTGCCGGGCGCTGGTCCACGACCCGGAACTGCTGCTGCTTGACGAGCCGTTCGCCGCGCTCGACGCCTTTACCCGCGAGGAGTTGTGGGGCGTGCTGCAGGATCTGTGGATGCTGAAGAAATTCACCGTGATCCTGGTCACCCACGATCTGCGCGAGGCCGTCTATCTGGCCGACCGGGTCTATGTGGTCAGCAAGCGGCCGGGCCGCATCGTCTATGAGCGGCCGGTGCCGCTGCCGCGCCCGCGCACCCTCGAATCCACGTTCGAGCCGGATTTCGTGGATCTGGTCCACGCCCTGCGCGACCACATCTTCGAGGTGCGGGGCGCCTGATGAGCAACGGCGCCATTCCCTGGATCCGGCTGGCCCCCTGGCTGGCGACCATCGGCCTGTTCGTGGCGTGGGAGGCGGCGTGCCGCCTGTTCGCCATCGACGAATTCGTGCTGCCGGCGCCCAGCCAGGCGATGGCGGCGCTGATCGAATACCGCGTCGCCATCTGGCACAACGCGTTCTACACCTTCTGGGTGACTTTGCTGGGGTTCGCGCTGGCCGTCGTCTTCGGCCTGGCGCTGGGCGTGGCCACCGGTGCGTCGGCCATCGTCTACCGCTCGATGTACCCGCTGCTGGTCGGGTTCAACTCCATCCCCAAGGTGGCCATCGTGCCGGTGCTGGTGGTGTGGTTCGGCATCGGCACCGTCCCGGCCGTGATCACCGCCTTCACCATCTCGTTCTTCCCCATCGTGGTCAATGTCGCCACCGGGCTGGCCACCCTTGAGCCGGAACTGCGCGACGTGCTGCGCTCGCTGGGCGCACGCAAGATCGATATCCTGCTGAAGGTCGGCATCCCCCGGTCGATGCCCTACTTCTTCGCCTCGCTGAAGGTGGCGGTGACCCTGGCCTTTGTCGGCACCGTCATCTCCGAGACCGTGGCCGGCAACGCCGGCATGGGCCATCTGATGCTGACCGCCTCGTCCAGCTTTCGCGTGCCGCTGGTGTTCGCGGGCCTGCTGGTCATCGCTGCGATGGGGGTGGCCATGTACGCCATCTTCGCCGTCATCGAACGGCGCATGGTCGGCTGGGCCTTCCGCGGCGCGGAGACGGGGTGACGCGCTACATGTTCCGTTCCCCGCATTGCCCGGCCCCCGCCGGTCGGCTATAAGCGGCCGGACGCAGGGGGCGGAAAACAAAAGGGCGAACCATGGCCGAGGGCGCGGACTTCCCGAAGAATTTCCCGGTATCGTGGGAGGAACTGCACCGCCACGCCAAGGCCCTGTCCTGGCGCCTGGCCGAGCTGGGGCCGTGGCGGGGCATCGTCGCCGTCACCCGAGGCGGCATGGTGCCGGCCGCCATCATCGCGCGGGAACTCAACGTCCGGCTGATCGACACGGTGTGCATCTCGACCTACGACCATCAAAGCCAGCGCGAGGCCAAGGTGCTCAAGGATCACCAGGGCGACGGCGAGGGCTGGCTGATCGTCGACGATCTGGTCGACACCGGGACCACCGCCCGCATCGTGCGCGAGATGCTGCCCAAGGCCCATTTCGCCACCGTCTACGCCAAGCCCGCCGGCCGGCCCCTGGTCGACACCTTCGTCACCGAGGTCAGCCAGGACACCTGGATCTTCTTCCCCTGGGACATCGCCCCGCAGTACAGCCAGCCGATCGCGGAACTGCGCTCTCCGGCGTGACGGGTTGAGGCGGCGTCGTTCCAGGAAAGCGAACGGCGCCTGTGGCGCTTCTCTGGGCGTGACGATCCGACACGGGCCCGGCTCGGGGGCCGGGGCCCGCGGCTTCTTTCTTTGGATTTCTCCAGTAGGACAGTCGAGACGACGAGTCCCGCGCTTGACGCGGGACCTGTACGGGACGGCGCCGTTGCCGATTTTCAGGTCTTCTCCTTGAGCCACGGGTCGGGGCCGGGATCCTTGCCGGCGGCGGCGATGGCCAGCCGGCCCATGTAATGGGTCCAGCCTTCCGTATGGGGTGCCACGGCCGGTTCGGGAAGGCCGCTGTGGGTCATCCGCACCAGCGTGCCGTGGTCCTTCGGCTCGAGATCCAGTTCCACCAGCGACGAGCCGGCCGGGACCGCCGCGTCCGCGCCGTCCCAGCCGAATGTGTAGACCAGCCGTGAGTTGGGCGTGACTTCGGTGAAGGTGCCCCGCGCGGTGTGGGTGGCGTTGACCTCCACCAGGTAGATGCCGCCGGGTTTCGGGTCGAGCTGGTGCGACGTGCCCATCCACCGCGCCATCTTGTCGGGGTCGGTGAAGAACGAAAACACCGTCGCCTGCGCGGCCTCGATGAATATCTCGCGCCGCAGCGTGCCGGTATTATTCGCCTTGGTCGCCGTGTTCGCCTGGCTCATGATCGTGTCTCCCTTTCTGCCTGTTCGGCCGCCGCCTTGAGGCGCGCCAGCCCATCGTCCCAGAAATCTTCCAGCAACGCCCTGACCGCCTGAAGCGAGCCGCGGTCGGCCCTGTAGAGGCGTTTGGTGCCTTCCGGCCTGACGGCGACCAGGCCCGAGTCCAGGAGCACCCGCAGATGCTGCGACACGGCCGGCCGCGACACGTCGAAATGACCCGCGATGTCGCCGGCCGTCCGCTCCTCGGACCAGACCAGGGCCAAGATGCGCCGGCGGGTTCCATCGGCCAACGCGCGCAGCACCTCATCCATGTTTTTATTGTAAGCATATACTTTCGTAAGTGTCAACTTACATTAATTGTAGCGCTCCAAACCTCTTCGGTTTGGGTGCTATCGTACCGGCCGACCGGGGACGGGGATCGACGGAAGGGCGCTTTTGTGACCGCAAGACCGACCATTGCCGCCGCCGCCGACTGGCTGGTGATCGAAGGGGCCGGCCATGGGGGCCTGGGTGGGCTGCTGGCCGGATTGGGCCGCGCCCTGCGCGACGCCGGCCTGCCCCTGGCGCGGGCGCGGCTGTATGTCCGCACGCCCCATCCGCTGCTGGACGCCACGTTTCTGGACTGGGACGCCGCCGCCGATGCCATCATCGAGGTGCCGCAGTTCCATGGCGGGTTCCCGGCCGGCCCGGCGGCCGCGTTTCCCGCCGCCGATCCCCTGCAGGGGGCCGGCCCGGAGCTGCGGTGGCGCCGCCGCCCCAACGGTGCGCCGCCGCCGGCGTCCTTTGCCCCGGTGATCGACGACACCGTGACGGAGGTTGTGGGATTGGCCATCGGAGCCGGCGCCAACCGCCATGCCGTTCTCTGGGCGACCAGCCGCAAGGGCGGTTTTACCGCCGGTCACGCCGCCGCGCTGCGCCGCATGGCCCGGCTGATGGCCGGACCGCTGGAGACCCTGGTCACCCGCCAGACCGCCGCCGTGCTGATGGAGACCTATCTCGGCAAGCGGTCGGGGGCGCGGGTTCTGGCCGGGGAGTTCCGCCGCGGCAGCGGCGAGACCATCGACGCGGTCTTGTGGCTGTCGGATCTGCGCGACTTCACCCCCTTGTCGGAAAAGCTGCCCCGCGACGCGCTGATCGCCGTGCTGAACGCCCATTTCGAGCGGCTGGGCGGACCGATCCGCGCCTTCGGCGGCGAGGTGCTGAAGTTCATCGGCGACGGCATCATGGCCATCTTTCCGGTGCGCGACGGCAACCCCGCCGCCGCCGCGACCGCGGCCCTCAACGCGACGCGGGCGGCCCGGGCCGGCATGGCCGCGTTGAACGGCGAGTACCGGGCCGCCGGACACCCGGCGCTGGAGTTCGGCATCGCCCTTCACCTCGGCGCGGTCATGTACGGCAATATCGGCACCCCCGACCGGCTGGACTTCACGGTGGTCGGGCCGGCGGTCAATCTGGCCAGCCGGGTAGAGTCCCTGTGCAAGACGCTGGGCTGTCCCGTCCTGACCACGGCGGCCTTTGCCCGCGCCGCCGCCGTGCCCTTGACCAGCCTGGGCCGGCACGCCCTGCGGGGGGTCGACCGGCCGGAGGAGATCTTCACGTTGCCGGAGTTCGCGGCCACCGTGGCCGGCCCGGCGCCGGACGACGAGCCGCGGCCCTGGACGACGCCGCATCCTTTGCTGTAGAGCCGGTCCCGTCATGCCGATCCATGTCCCCCCAGCCGAGCTGACGGCGCGCCGCGCGGCGGCCTGTCGCGCCATGGAGGCGGACGGTCTGGACGGGCTGCTGCTGTTCCGCCAGGAGAGCCTCTACTACCTGACCGGCTACGACACCTTCGGCTACGTCTACTTCCAGTGTCTGTACCTGGCCGCCGACGGCACCATGACCCTGCTGACGCGGGCGCCGGATTTGCGCCAGGCGCGCTTCACCTCGGTCATCCAAGATGTCCGGGTGTGGACCGACGTGGCCGGAGCGACACCGGAGGGCGAACTCAAGACGATCCTGGAGGCCCATGGCTGCCGCGGCCGGCGCCTGGGAGTCGAATGGGACGCCTATGGTCTGACCGCCGCGCTTGGCTTTCGCCTGCGCGACGCGCTGGACGGGTTCTGCCGGCTGGAGGATGTGTCGCGCCTGGTCACCCGGCTACGCCTGATCAAGAGCGCCACCGAGATCGCCTTCCACCGCCGCGCGGCGGAACTGGCCGACGCCGCCTACGACCAGGCCGTGTCCCTGGCGGAACCGGGAGCCTTCGAGGGCGACATCCTGGCGGCCATGCACGGCGCGGTGTTTCGCGGCGGCGGCGACGATCCGGCCAACGAGACGATCATCGGGTCCGGTCCCGGGGCGCTCATGTGCCGGTATTTCACGGGCCGACGGCACCTTGGCGCCGACGATCAGCTGACGTTGGAATTCGCCGGCGTCTTCCGCCACTACCACGCCTGCCTGATGCGCACCATCCGCATCGGCCCACCGCCCGACCGGCAGCGGCGGATGCACGATGCCGCCTGCGAGGCGCTGGAGGCGGCCAAGGCGGCGCTGTCGCCGGGCCGTCCCATCGGCGGCGTGTTCGACGCCCATGCCGCGGTGCTGGACCGGGCCGGGTTCCGGGATCACCGGATGAACGCCTGCGGTTATGCCCTGGGCGCCACGTTCGCGCCCAACTGGATGGACTGGCCCATGTTCTATCGGGGCAATGAGGAAACGGCGGCGCCGGGCATGGTGTTCTTTATCCACATCATCCTGTTCGACAGCGACGCCGGGCTGGCCATGACCACCGGACAGACGGTCGAGGTCACCGACGGCGGCTGCGCGCCGCTGACCCACGCGCCGCTGGAACTGGCGGTCAAATAGCCGCTACGTCAGCCGCAGCACGCGCAGCCGCGGATCGAGCAGATCGCGCAGCCCGTCGCCGAGAAGGTTCAGCCCCAGCACGGCCATGGCGATGGCCAGGCCGGGAAAGATCGCCTGACGCGGGTCGTTGAGCATGTAGGTCTGGGCCTCCAGCAGCATCCGCCCCCAGCTGGGCTGCGGTGGCAGGGTGCCCAGCCCCAGATAGGACAACGCCGCCTCGGCCAGGATGGCGATGGCGAACTGGATGGTTGCCTGGACGATCAGTGGGCTGGAAGCGTTGGGCAGCACGTGGCGCACGGCCACGTCCAGCCGCGACCGACCCAGCGCCATGGCGGCGCGCACATATTCCCGCCGATAGATCTGCATCCCCGCGCCGCGCGCCACCCGGGCGAACACGGCGACATTGAAGATACCGATGGCGGCCATGGAATTGACGGCGCCGGGGGACGTCAGGGCGGTGATCAGGATGGCGGTCAGTACCGCCGGGAAGGCGAAGGTGAGGTCGACCAGGCGGCCGACGACCTGGTCGATCCACCCGCCCCGGGCCGCGGCGGCCAGGCCCAGCGGCACCCCGACGATCAGCCCGATGCCGACCGCCACCGCCCCGACCAGGATGGAATTCTGGGCCCCGACCATGATCAGCGACAGGATGTCCCGGCCGAAATGATCGGTCCCCAGCCAATGGGAGGCGCCCGGCGGCGCCAGCCTGTTGGCGATGTCGACCCCGGCGACCGGATGGGGCGTCCAGACCAGGCTGACCAGGGCCGTCAGCGCCAGCGTCCCGGTCAACGCCACCCCCAGCACCATGCCGCGATGGGCCAACAGTCGGGAACCTCTAAGTGCAGTGCCCTTCATGTCAGCCCCCGGCCCGCGGGCGCGGGTCTATCAGGGCGTAGAGCAGGTCGACCAGGAAATTGACGGCAACCACCATCAAGGTCAGCAGCACGACCACATCCTTGACCACCACCAGGTCGCGCTGGTTGACGGCCTGAAACACCAACCGTCCCAGGCCGGGAAGGTAGAACACGTTTTCGACGACGATGGCGCCGGCCATCAGGAAGGCGAACTGCAGCCCCATGATCGTGGTCACAGGGATCAGCGCGTTGCGCAGCACATGGCGCCACAAAACGGCCCGGTCCGACAGCCCCTTGGCCCGCGCGGTGCGCACGAAATCCTCGCGCAGCGTCTCCAGCATCGCCGAGCGGGTGACCCGCGCCAGGATCGCCGCTTCGGACACCGCCAACGCCACCGCGGGCAGGAACAGCGCCTTGAGCGCGGGACCCGGCCCGGCCGCCCAGCCGGGGAAACCGCCCGAGGAAAACCAGCCGAGGGTCAGCGCGAACACCAGGGTGAGCAGGATGCCGAGCCAGAAGTTGGGGACCGCCACGCCGATCTGGGAAAATCCCATCACCGCGTAGTCGTTCCAGCGATTGTGCCGGGCCGCGGCCAGCATGCCCAGCGGCACGGCGATGATCGTCGACATCACCAGCGCCATCAGCGCCAGGGGCAGCGTGACCGAAAGCCGGTCGCCGATCAGCTTGGCCACCGGCGTGCCGTAGGTGTGGCTGACCCCAAGATCGCCGGTTAGCAAGCCCCCGATCCATGCGAAATACCGCTCGGCCACCGGCCGGTCCAACCCCATCTGGCCGCGCAGGGCGGCCAGGGTATCCTCCCGCGCCTCGGTGCCCAGGATAACCAGCGCCGGATCGCCGGGCAGGACTTCCAAGGTCAGGAATACGACCAGGGACGCGGCCAGGGCCGTGACCAGAAGAGCGACGAACCGCCGGCCGACATAGGCCAACATCAGGACCGGGTCCGTGAACCGGCCGTCGGCGCGGTCAAACGGTCAGTCCGTCCAATAGGCGCCGGTGACGTCGTTGGCCTGAACCGGGCTGTTGACCCACATCCCCATCAGCTTTGCGTCGCGCACGCCGATCTTGGGAAGCTGGAACAGAAAGATCGCCGCCTCGTCCTCCGACAGGATCCGCTGGGCCTGGCCGTAGAGCGCGTCCCGTTCATCGGGGTCGGTGGCCGCGTCCAGATCGGCGATCACCTCGTCGAAGGCGGGGTTGGAATAGCCGAAATAATAGTCCGCGCCGCGCGCATAGATGCCGACGTCCAACGGTTCGGTGTGCGACACGATGGTCATGTCGTAGTCAAAACCCTGAAAGGCCTGCTCCAGCCACTGCGCCCATTCCACCGGCTCCAACGTCACGTCGATGCCCACCGCGGCAAGCTGGGCCTGGACGATCTGGCCGCCGCGCCGGGCATAGGTCGGCGGCGGCAGCTTGAGCGTTGCCGAGAAGCCATCGGCGTAGCCGGCCTCGGCCAGCAGGGCCCGCGCCTTCTCCCGATCGTAGGGATAGGCCGAGGTGAGATCGACATAGGCCGGATTGTGGGGCGCGAAATGGCTGCCGATGGGCACGCCGAACCCCTCCATGGCACCGTCGACCACGGCCTGCCTGTCGATGGCGTGGGCCATCGCCCGGCGCACCAGCACATCGTCGAAGGGCTGCCGGCGGTGATTGACGCTTAGTATGGTCTCGCCTTCGGTGGTGCCGACCACGACCGCGAACCGGGGGTCGTTCTGAAACCGGCCCAGCGTTTCCGGTGCGCCCATATTGGGGAAAACATCGACATCGCCGGCCAGCAGGGCGGCAACCTGGGCCGCGGGATCGGCGATGACCCGAAAAGTGACCCGCTCCAGCCGGATCGAATCGGGATCCCGGAACTGAGGGTTCTTCACCAGGTCGATCCGATCGCCCTCGACCCGACCGTCAAACCGGAACGGGCCGGTGCCAACCGGGTTGGTGCGGTTGGTGTCGGCGCTTTCCGGGGCGACGATCGACGTATCGCCGGACCCCATGCGGAACAGGAACAACCCGTCGGGCCGGCTGAGGGTGATCACGACCACATATGGGGACGGCGTCTCGATCGACGCAATGGGCTCGAAATGGCCCTTCTGGGCGTTGGTGGAGTCCTCCGCCATGGCCCGGTCGAAGGAAAACCTGACGTCGGCGCTGTCGAAACCGGTGCCGTCATGGAACAATACGCCCTCGCGCAGCGCGAAGCGGTAGGTCAGTCCGTCGTCGGAAATGCTCCAGCTTTCCGCCAGTCCCGGCATGATCGTCCCGGTCTCGTCGATCCGCGTCAGGCTTTCGAACAGATTGGCGTACACGACTTCGTCGATGGCGGCCGCGGCACCGGCGGTCGGATCCAGATGCGGCGGTTCCAGGGTGATCCCGATCACCACGGAATCCCTGGCCGCCAGGGATTCCG
>JBQLZQ010000083.1:0-15081 GCA_052168355.1 Inquilinaceae bacterium | reverse complement strand
CAGCCAGACATGGACGCCGACGACCTTCCGGGCCTTTTCCTCGGCCGCGACCTGATCGATCCGGCGCATCAGCGTCCGCATCAGCGACGCTTCATGCATGGTTTTTCTCCCGCAACAGGGCAAGGTCGGCGCGAAGCATTGCGACCGCACGGGCGGCGCCGTCGGCCACGGCGGGCGAGAGTGGCGCGCCATGGTCGAACGAGCGACCGACAATGCCGAAGAGAAGCAACCGGTCGGGCAGGTCGCCAAGGGCGCGAGTCAACTCGACCGCCTCGGCCAGGCCAAGGGCGTGCGTCGACCCGCGAAACAGCGCCTGCGGCAGGACCCCGTCATGGGCGTCGAGCCGCAACACGGTGCCCGGGTCGGCATCGGCGACCACGGCGTCGGCGACCAGAACCGCGCGGCGCCCCGACCACAGCGCCGCCAGGGCGGTGGCTTCGCCGCCGCACGTCACGATCTCGACGTCGTCGCGGCTGTCGGCCGCCAGCGCGCGGGCGACATGCAATCCGACGGCATCGTCGCCGCGGTCCGGGTTGCCCACGCCGATGACCAGGGGCGGCATCATACCCGGTCCACCGTCAACTTGAGGAAATGCGTCGCGCAGGAAATACAGGGATCGTAGTTGCGGATGGTCTGCTCGCAACGCCATTGAAGCTGGGTATCGGTCATGGACTGGCAGTCCGTCGCGACCCGCTTCAGATCGTCCTCGATCGAGCCCTGGTTCTGCGATGTCGGCGGCACGATGCGCGCCTCCGCGATGGCGCCTGTCCCGTCGATCCTGTAATGATGATAGAGCAGGCCGCGCGGCGCCTCGGTCGCGCCATGGCCTTCCGCAGACCGCGGTTCTACGGCGACGAATGGCGCTTCCGGCGGCTCATAGCCGGCGATGATCCGCAGCGCCTCGTCGCAGGCATACAGAACCTCCACCGCGCGGACGAGGATGCTGCGATAGGGGTTGCGGCAAACCGAACCGAGACCGGCCTCCGCCGCCGCGTCGCGGGCCAGGGGCGACAGACGATCCCGGTTGAGCGCGTACCGCGCCATCGGGCCGACCAGGTAGACCCCGCGACCCCGCACCACCGAATGCAACGCCGTCGAGTGCGGGACCTGGAACTCCTCGAAGGTGCCGTCGTACGCCGTGACCGGGATGTCGATACCCCGGCTCGACACGATCCGGCCCTCGTTGAACGGGTAGTCCTCCGGATGGCGCAGGGACACGAACTCATAGTCGCGCTCATAATCGGGGAAGGGGAAGGTGGCGACCCAGCGCACGGTGTCCAACGCCGCCTCTCGGGCGTGTTTCAAGGTTTCGACCAGCGGCGCGAAGGCGCGTCGCGTGGGCAGGCGGTAGAACCCTCCGACGCGGACATTGACGGGGTGGATCTCACGCCCGCCCAGAAAGCGCACGATGTCGTTGCCGGCCTTTTTAAGCTGAAGCCCGCGGCGGACATGATCGCCGTGTTCCCGGGCCATGGCGATCCCATCCTCGTAGCCCAGGAAGTCGGGCGCGTGCAGCATGTAGATGTGCAGCACGTGGCTTTCGATCCACTCGCCGCAATAGAGCAGGCGGCGCAGGTCGCGGATGGGCCCCTCGACGCGGACGCCGGCGGCATCTTCCATGGCGTGGATGGCGCTCATCATGTAGGCCACCGGGCAGATGCCGCAGATCCGCGCCGTGATGTCGGGTGCCTCGGCAAAACCGCGGCCACGCAGCAACGCCTCGAAAAAACGCGGCGGCTCGAAGATGCCCAGGCGCACCTCCTCGACCGCCCCGTCGCGCAGGCGCAGATGAAGGGAGCCTTCGCCTTCGACCCGGGCCAGATAATCAACCTTGATGGTGCGTGTGCGGGGCCGGGGGTCAGCGGTCATGGCGGTCGCCTTCCTCCCTGAACGGGCTGGCCCAGGCGTTGAAGGAGTGGTAGGCGCGGACCAGATCCTCGCGGTCGGCGCCAAGTCCTTGCCACCAGGCGCTCAGCGCCTGTGTATTGGGACTTTCCATCGGGCCGAAGCAGCCATAGCAGCCGCGCCCGTAGGACGGGCAGATGGCGCCGCATCCGGCCTGGGTGACCGGGCCCAGGCAAGGCACGCCGTCGGCGACCATGACGCAGACCGTGCCGCGGCGCTTGCATTCGGTGCAGACGCTGTCGGTTCGGATCACGGGGCGCCGCCGCAGCAGAAACGCCGAGATCACCTCCAGCAGCTGGCGCTTGTCGATCGGGCAGCCGCGCAACTCATAGTCGACCAGAACATGCTGGCCGATCGGGGTCGATTGGGCCAGCGTGTCGATGTAGTCGGGACGCGCATAGACCGCCCGGGCGAAATCGGCGACGTCCTTGAAATTGCGCAGCGCCTGTATGCCGCCGGCGGTGGCGCAGGCGCCGATGGTGATCAGCCATCGGGACTGACGCCGAACCTCCTGGATCCGCTCTGCGTCGTGGGGCGTGGTGATCGACCCCTCCACCAGGGACAGGTCATAAGGCCCCTCCGACGCGGCGCGCGTCGCCTCCATGAAATAGGCAATCTCGACCCGCTCGGCGACGGCCAGCAACTCATCCTCGCAATCGAGCAGGCTGAGCTGGCACCCGTCGCAGGACGCGAACTTCCAGACCGCGAGTTTTGGCCGCGTCGTCATCAGATTTCGCGCACGGTCAACAGGGTCTCGACCTCGCCATAGGCGAAGATCGGGCCATCCTTGCAAACGAAATGCGGGCCGAACTGGCAGTGACCGCACTGGCCGATCGCACATTTCATGTTACGCTCCATGGACACGAAGATCCGTCCGGCGGGCAGACCGCGATCCTGCAAGGCGCTGGCAGCAAACCGCATCATGACCTCCGGACCGCAAATCATAGCGACCGTGTCGGTGGGATCGAAGCGGGCGTGCGGAATAAGCGCGGTGACGAAGCCGACCCGGCCGGTCCAGTCGGCGGCGGCATAGTCGACACTGATGGCGATCTCGATATCGCCCGCCGCCCCCAAGCCGTCCAGTTCGTCCCGGAACAGGACGTCGTCGGGACTGCGGGCGCCATACAGCAGGACGATCCGGCCATAGCGGGCACGCCGCGCGCGCAGCGCATGGAGCACCGGCCGCAAGGGGGCGAGGCCGATGCCGCCGGCGACCAGGACGATGTCGGCGCCCTCCGCCTCCTCCAGCGGCCAGGGCCGGCCAAAGGGGCCGCGCAGGCCCACGGCGGCGCCGGGGCTCAGCGCCTTCAACGCCGCGGTCACCGGGCCGACGGCGCGCAGGGTGTGAACGATGCGGGTCGGGTCCGCGCAATCGCCGCTGACGCTGATCGCCGATTCACCGATGCCGAACATGTAGAGCATGTTGAACTGGCCGGGCCGGGCTCCCAGCGGCGGCTGGGCGAGCCCGGACGGATCGAGTTCGAGAGTCGCGCATTCGGCGTTCTCCTGGCGTATCGACCGGATCGTGAGCGGCACGGGCGCCAGGGCCGGTGTCACGCGGGATCGCCATAAAGGTGGAGGCCTTGAAGCCGCGCGGCCTGCATGCGCCGCACCAGCTCCGGCACGAAACGCTTCATCAACTCGTAGCCGAGGTGATGGTCGGCGTCGCACTTGCCGCGCAGACACGCGGCGTCGAACGCGACCGCTCGGGTCAGTTCGACCGCCCGGGCGTCGAAGTCCCACCGGTACGGGGGCACCAGCCAAGACACGCCCAGAATTTCGCCTTCGCCCAGGGTTTGGAGGGACAGGATCCCGCGGGCCGGCGTGTGCGCCTCGAGAGCGATCCGGCCACGGCGGATCAGATAGAACTGATCGGCCGGCGTACCCTCGCGACAGATTGTGGTGCCGGCATCGAACCGGACATTCCGGGCACAGCCGGCGATAACGTCCAGCGCCTCCCGACTGAAGCCGCCCAGGAACGGATGTTCGGCCAAGATGTCGCCGATGCCCTTCATCGGGCATCGCTCCCGGATAGCGGCGCGCTTTCCCGGATGGCGCGCACCTCCTCGGTGATGTCGATGGCGACGGGACACCAGGTGATGCAACGGCCGCACCCGACGCACCCCGATGTGCCGAACTGGTCGTACCAGGACGCCAGCTTGTGGGTCAGCCATTGGCGGTAGCGCGCCTCCGGCGATACGCGGACGCTGCCGCCATTGACGTAAGAAAACTCCAGGGAAAAGCACGAATCCCACCTGCGCCGGCGTTCGGCGATCTGGCCATTCAGATCGGCGGTGTCTTCCACCGTGGTGCAGAAGCAGGTCGGGCAGACCATGGTGCAGTTGCCGCAGGTCAGACAGCGCGACGCCACCTCCGCCCAGCGCGGATGCTCGGGGCTGGACTGGAGTAAGTCCTTGATACCGCGCACATCCATGGTGCGCCCCATCTGCGCCTCGGTGCGGCGCGTGGCCTCGTTCGCCGCGTTCAAATCCGCGGTTTCCGCCGGTCGGCGCGGCAGGCCGGCCGCGATTTCCGCGCCCAGCGGGCTGCCGATCTCGAGAACAAATTCGTGGCCGCCGGCAACCGGGATCTCCGTCAGCGCAAGGTCGAACCCGGACGACGCCCGCGGCCCGGTGCCCATGGAGGCACAAAAGCAGGTGCCGCCCGCCTGACCGCAATTGACCGCAACGACAAAGATATCCCGTCGCCGCGCCGCGTACACCGGATCAACATGGTCCCGGTCCCGATCCCGGCCCAGGAAGACACGGTCCTGGATGGCGATGGCGTGAAGATCGCAGGCGCGGACACCCAGGAACGCGCGCTTGGGCGGGGCCGGTTCCTTCGACAGGACAAAACCCTCGCCGTCGCGCCGCGCCTGCCACAGCCGCACCTCCGACGGGTTCAGAAAGGCCTTCCAGGATTGCGGGCTGGAGGCATAGCCAAAGAGGGCATCGTCGTCGCGCCGCTCCAGCCGGTAGGTGCCGCCGTCCTGGTGGTCGGTCCAACCGGCGGGCAGATCGGCAACACCGTCGATCGGTTCATGGATCACGGCTCCGTCGCGCCGCGTCGGGCCGATCACCTCATAGTCCCGCGCCCGCAAGGCGGCGATCAGCCGATCCAGCCCGTCGCGGTCGATAACTTGAAGGCCGTGGTCGTTTGACACTAGCCGCCCCCCTTGTCGCGGACGTAGGTGAGGATGGCGTCGATGGTCGCGAGACGCGGATAGTCGCGCTCAGGGATCTCGAGTCCCAACTCCTCGCTGAGCCCGATGACGAAGTTGAGAAAGTCCATCGAGTCAAGATCGAGGTCGTTGCGGAGGTCGGTTTGGTTGCCCACCGCCGCCGGGTCGATCTCCGGTGCCACGTCCGCGAGCTTGGCCAGGATCGTGGATTTCAGTTCGGCGTCGGTCATAGGTCCTCCGGAGTCTGCAACAACGCCTCGATGGCCGACAGAAACAAGGCGCCCCGATGCCCGTCGCTGGCCCGATGGTCGCCGGCCAGGCTGGCCGCGATCGCCGGGCGGGGGACCACCGCCCCATCGACCACGCGCGGTGCTTCCGTCAGCCGGCCGAACCCGACCAGCGCCACCTGCGGCGGATAGATGATGCCATAGATCGTCTCCACACCCCGCTCGCCCAGGCTGGTCACGGTAACGGTCGCGTCGGTCAGTTCCGAACCGCGGATGCCGCCCGCCCGGGCTCGACCGACAAGGTCGCGCAACGCGGTCATCAGCTCATCGAGGCTCTTGCGGTCGGCGTCGTGAATGGCCGGCGCCATCAGGCCGCCGCCGCGCAGCGCGATGGCCCACCCGACATGGATACCGGGGCCGGGCCGGAAGGCGCCGTCGGTCCAGAACCCGTTGAGCTCCGGTGCCTTGCGAAGGGCGAGGGCGACCGCCTTGAGCAGCAGGACGCCGAGCAGCAGGCGCGACGTTACGGGCCGATCGGCGTTGGCCTGTTCCAGCCACGCCGTGGCGCGGGTCATGTCGATCGACGTGCCCAGATAATAGTGCGGGATCTCGCGCTTGGACTTGACCATGGCTGCGGCGATGGCCTGGCGCATGGCATCGGGATCAAACCCGCGGCGTTGGGCCGCGGGTGGCGGCTGGTCCCGGGCGATGGGCGTTCCGCCGGCGGCTTTCCGCTCCACGTCGGCCAGGCGCACCGCGCCGTCGGTGCCGGTTCCGGCCAGCGAGGAAACATCGACACCCAGTTCCGCCGCCCGGCGCCGGGCCAGCGGCGATATGCGGATACCCGGCGGGGAGGGAGCGGGACCCGGGCCGGCTGGCGCCGCGGCGTGCGCCTCGACCGTGACACTTGCCGCTTCGGTGGTGGGCCCAGCGGCGACCGTCGGCTCGGGTGGCGGCGTCGCCGGCCGCGGCGCGGCGGCGGGTTCCCCTTCTCCGCGGACCAGGGCCAGGACGGTGCCGACCGGCACTTTCTCGCCCGGCTCGACCAGGATCCGGTCGAGCGTACCATCCTCGAAGATCTCGATCTCGATCGCCCCTTTCTGAGTCTCGACCACGGCCACGATGTCGCCCCGCCGTACGTTGTCGCCCGGCTGCTTCAGCCATTCGGTCAGCGTTCCGGCCTCCATGTCGGCGCCCAGCGACGGCATGCGGAACTCGGTCATTGCGGGCGCACCAGACCAAGTGCGGCATCTCGGATGGCCGGCGGTTGGGGCAGTGCCGCCTCCTCCAGATGTTTAGGGTAGGGGATCGGCACCTCGGCGCCGCAGACGCGGGCGATGGGGGCGTCGAGTGCGTAGAACGCCTGCTCGACAATGCGCGCGGAGATCTCCGCCGAAAGGCTGCCGCTGCGCCATGCCTCGTCGACGATCACCGCCCTGTGGGTCCTGGTCACCGAGCGGAGGATCGTTTCGGTGTCCAGAGGTCGCAGCACGCGCAGATCGATCACCTCCGCCTCGACACCATCCCGGGCCAGCAGGTCGGCGGCCGCCAAGGTTTTCGCCAAACCGCCGCCATAGGCAATCAGGGTGACGTCCGTCCCGTCTCGGCGGACGGCGGCGCGGGTGATGTCTACCGAGGACCCATCATCGGGCGGCGGGCCTTCGGCGTTGTAAAGCTGAACATGCTCGAAGAGCAGAACCGGGTTGGGATCGGCCAGGGCCGGCTTTAACATATGGCGGGCGTCCTCGATGGTCGCCGGTGCCAGGATCTTGATGCCGGGAATATGCGCATACCAGCCCTCAAAGCTGTGCGAATGCTGAGCGGCGAGCTGTCGGCCCGCGCCGGTGGCCATGCGGATGACCAGCGGCACCGCGAACTGGCCACCCGACATGTGCGGGATGGTCGCCGCGTTGTTGACGATCTGATCGAGCGCCAGCAGGCTGAAGTTGACGGTCATGATCTCGACGATCGGCCGCATGCCGCCCAGAGCCGCGCCGATGCCGGCCCCCACGAACGCCGATTCCGAGAGCGGCGTGTCGCGGATCCGATCCTCCCCGAATTCGTCGATCAAGCCCTTGCTGACGGCATAGCAGCCGCCGTACCGCCCGACATCCTCTCCCATCAGGAAGACGCGCGGGTCTTCGCGCAGCGCCTCGGAGATCGCCGTGCGCATCGCCTCGCGATAGGTGGTCGTCGTGGACTGCGTGTCGGTGTGAGCCAGATTCATGCCGGCACCTCGTCCATATAGACGAACCGCGTCAGCTCCTCCACGGGCTCCCATGCGGCCTGTTCGGCGAAGGCGACGGCGTCGTCCACTTCGGCTGCCACGGCGGTCTCGATGGCGGCCCGCTCCTCGTCATGCAGCAGGCCGTTTTCCGTCAGCCAAGCATCGAACCGCAGGATCGGGCCACGGTGCCGCCACTCCGCGATTTCCGCCTTGTCGCGATACAGTTGGGCATCGAACATCGAATGGGCCCGGAACCGATAGGTTCGGCACTCGAGAAAAAACGGTCCCTCGTTCCGGCGGATGGCAGCCGTGGCGCGCGACGCGGCGGCGTCCACGGCCACCACGTCCATGCCGTCGACGATTTCGGCGGGCATGCCGTAGACCGCGGCCTTCTTGTGGATGTCTGGCTCTGCCTCTGAACGGCCCAGGGCGGTTCCCATGGCGTAAAGATTGTTCTCGCAGACGAAGAGAACCGGCAGTTTCCATAACGCCGCCAGGTTCATCGATTCGTGGAATTCGCCCTCCGCGGTCGCGCCCTCGCCGAAAAAGCAAGCCGTGACGCGGTCGCGCCGGTTCATCTTGTCGGCCAGAGCCAGACCGACGGCAACGGGCAGACCGCCGCCGACGATGGCGTTGCCGCCATACAGCCTGGCTGGGGCGTCGAACAGGTGCATGGAGCCGCCGCGCCCCCTGCTGCAGCCGGCGACCTTGCCGTACATCTCGGCCATCACCGGCCCCATGGCCACGCCGCGGGCCAGGGCGTGACCATGTTCGCGGTAGGTCGCGACAACCGCGTCATCCTGGGTGAGCGCCGCCATCACGCCGACCGCGACCGCCTCTTGCCCGTCATAGAGGTGCAGGAACCCACGGATCTTTTCGGCGCTGTAAACTTCGGCGCATTTGGCCTCGAACCTGCGGATGCGGATCATCTGACGCAGCAACCCGTGCAGGGTCTCGCGCGACAGGTGCGGCTTGTCGGCGGCGGCGGTCATCGCTCGTCACTTTCCAGGGTCGACAGATCGCCCTCGGGCAACCCCAGCTCGCGGGCCTTGAGCAGACGGCGCATGATCTTGCCGCTGCGTGTCTTGGGCAGGTTGCTGCGGAAGGCGATATCGCGCGGGGCGACCGCCGGCCCCAGCCTTTTGCGGGCATGGGCCAGGATCTCGCGGCGCAAGGCGTCGTCGCCGGTGCGGCCCGGCTTTAGCGCCACGAAGGCCTTCACCACCTCGCCGGCGACCGGATCGGGCACGCCGATCACGCCGGCCTCCGCCACGGCGGCATGTTCCATCAGGGTGCTTTCGACCTCGAAGGGGCCGATCAGATGGCCGGAGGACTTGATCACGTCGTCGGCCCGGCCGACGAACCAGAAATAGCCGTCGGCGTCGCGCCTGGCCAGATCGCCGGTCAGGTACCAGCCATCGGCAAAGCACTTCCGATAGCGCTCGTCCTCATGCAGATAGCCGCGGAACATCGACGGCCAACCGGGGCGCAGAGCCAGCTCGCCGCTCGCATCGGGCGCATCAAGCGGTGTCACGGCGCCGTCGGTGTTGACGCGGACGATGGCCGCCGTGATCCCGGGCAAGGGGCGCCCCATCGACCCCGGCTTCACCGGCATGGCCGCGTAGTTCGCGATCATGATCCCGCCGGTTTCGGTTTGCCACCAGTTGTCATGGAACGGCATGCCAAAGGTCCTGGCGCCCCAAAGCACCGCCTCCGGGTTCAGCGGCTCGCCGACGCTGGCCATGAAGCGCAGATGTTCGAGGTCGTATCTGGCCGGAATCTCGTCGCCCAGCTTCATCAGCATGCGGATGGCGGTCGGCGCCGTGTACCACACGGTGACCTTCTCATCCTGGAGGATGGCGTACCAGCGGTCGGCATCGAACTCGGCCTCGTCGACGATGCTGGTCACACCGCTCACCAACGGGGCGACGATGCCGTAGGAGGTGCCGGTCACCCAGCCGGGATCGGCCGTGCACCAGAAGACATCGTCGGGATGAAGATCCAGCACCATCTCCGCCGTCGCGGCGTGGGCGACCACCGCCTTGTGGACATGCACCGCGCCCTTTGGCTTGCCCGTGGTGCCACTGGTGAAATGCAGCAGCGCCATGTCCTCCTCGTCGGTCGGCGGAATCTCAAACCGGTCGGACGCCGCGTCGAGCAACGCACGCAAATCAAGGGTGCCGTCGGGCAGGGTATCCGCTCCCTCCGGCACGATTAGTACATGGCGGAGGTCAGGCAGCCGATCGCGGATCCCGGTGATCTTGCGTCGATACAGGCTGTCGGTCGCGACAAGCACCCGCCCCGCGCCGATGGTCATCCTGGCCTGGATGGGTTCGGGTCCGAAGGCGGAGAACAGCGGCGAGAAGACGCTGCCGTTCTTGAGCGTGCCGAGCGCCGCCCCATAAAGATCGGGGATGCGGCCGCACAGGGAGAACACGCGGTCGCCTTGGCCCACCCCCAGGTCCTGCAAGACGTTTGCAAAGCGATTGCTGCGCCGGTCCAGTTCGCCATAGGTCAGATCGGTGCGGGTCATGTCCCGACCGACGAAGCGGAATGCCACTCGGTCGCGCGCGTCGCCCTCGGCGTGGCGGGTCACGGCCTCGTAGGCGATATTCAGGCCGCGCCCGTCAGGCAGGCCGGAAATCAACCGCCGTTCGCAGGCGCCCCAGGTAAAGTCGGAACAGGCGCGCGCGTAGTCGGCCATGTTGGCCATCCGGCGGCTTCCCGTTTCGGGCTTGTCGATCAGGTCGACAGACATTGGATCCACCCTCCTCCCGCGATTATTGAGCACGAGCCTGCGCGATACGTAGGGTGCCGGCATTGATCTAGAACAAGACCCTGCCGCAGGCCGACAGTTTGACTCAAGTCAACGCCGCCCCGCCCGAGGCCCTATAGGGTCGATCCAAATGCGGCACGTCCGGCTTCGGAACCGATATGGACGGAGATGGCCGCGACTCTTGTCCCTGAACCATGGAGAGCATCATGAGCACGACAGGTCTGCCGGTGTTCGACAGCACCGTTCAACAAACCAATCTCTGGCTGAAATCGATTACCACAAAGCTCGGCGTCGATGATCGGCATCTCGCCTACAGCTTGCTCAAGGGAACGCTGCACGCGCTGCGCGATCGCATCGGGCCCGAGAATGCCGTCCATCTGGGCGCCCAACTGCCGATCCTGCTGCGCGGCGTCTATTACGAGGGCTGGCGGCCGACGACGACGCCGACACGCGAACGACAGGTGTCGGAGTTCATCGACCATGTCCGGCGCGAATTGCCGAAGGGCACCCATTTCGACGTGGAGCTGGGCGTGCGAACGGTGATGGAGGTGATGTGGGAAAAGATCGATGCCGAAGAGGTGGCTAAGCTGATCCGGATCGTTCCCGAGAATCTCCGTCAACTCTGGTCGAAGGCGGCGTAGCGGCCGTTCGCGAAAACGCGCAGTTTTCCTTTCTAAGGCGGGGCGATTGGCGCCGTACAAGCCGTCGAGGGACAATAGCCATGCAGATGCCTCTTCAGATCACGTTCAAGAACATGGACCCGTCACCGGCGATCGAGCAGAAGGTGCGTGAGAAAGCGGCGGCGCTCGATCGGTTCTCCGACCGGATCACCGGTTGCCGTGTGGTGATCAGCGCCCCCCACCGTCATCAGCACAAAGGGCACCTCTACCGCATCACCCTCGACATTACGGTCCCGCCGAAGTCCGAAATCGCAATCAGCCGCGAACATCGGCAGGATCACGCCCATGAGGACATCTATGTCGCCATACGTGATGCCTTCGACGCGGCGGTACGCAGGTTGGAGGACCATACTCGCAGAGTGCGCGGCCAGATCAAGACTCATGAGGCGCCGATGCATGGCCGCGTCGTTCGGATGTTTCCGGATCATGGCTTCGTGGAATCGTCCGACGGTCAGTCGTTCTATTTCCACCGCAACAGCGTTCCCAACAACAGGTTCGACAGTCTGGAACCGGGGGCGGAGGTCCGTCTCGCCATCGCCGATCAGAGCGGCGATCAGGGACCTCAGGCATCGGCGGTGGTGCCGGTCGGAAAGCACCATCCGGTCGGCTGACGATCCGCAAACGGCCCGGTCTCTATTCTGGGGTCCGTGCCGTTGCGGTATCCAGCAGGGCGATGACCTCGCTGTCCTCGACCTGGCTGAAGTCGTTGTAGTAGACGCCGATGGCGGAAAAATCGGACGGCTGGGACAGGCACACGGTTTCGTCGGCCTCCGCCGCCAAGGATGTCAGCGAGTCCGCCGGCGCCACGGGAACGGCCAGGACCAACCGACTGGGGCCGGCCCTTCGCGCCGCCCGCAGGGCCGCCCGGACGGTGGCTCCGGTGGCGATGCCGTCATCGACCAGGATGGCGCAGCGGCCGGCGATCGCGGGCCGTTTGCGGCCCTTGAGATAAAGCTGCCGGCGCCGTTCGATCACGCGCAGCTCCCGTTCCGCCGCTTCTGCGATCTCGCCGGAAGAAAGACCCGCCATCGCCGCCACGTCCGGGTTGACGACGGTTTCCGGGGTATCGCCGTCGACAACGGCGCCGAGCGCCAACTCGGGCTGGAACGGAACCCCGATCTTGCGGACCAGAATCACATCCAGCGGGGCATTCAACGCCCGCGCAACTTCGTCGCCGATGACCACGCCGCCGCGCGGCAAGGCGAGCACGACCGGACCGTCGTCGCGGTACCGCAGCAGCGCCGCGCCGAGTTGTTGCCCCGCGTCCCGACGGTTTCTGAAGAGCATGGCCAGTATGACTCGCCGTCTACGAAGTTCTTTCTATGGAAAGATTGAGCGTGCCGGCCCATTGTTGCCATGACATGGCTCAATCCGAAAGCCGGCCGCTGTAATGACGCGGCCCGGACATGCGATCCTGCCGCCGCGGGTGGCGCGGGATCTCGGCCGCAAGGTCTCCTTCCTAAGCCGGCCGGCTGCGTATCCAGATGATCCCGCCCGGGTCGAGGCGTTGGAAACCCATATGTCCTGGGTCTTTCTGACCGACCGTCACGCCTGGAAGCTCAAGAAGCCGGTGCGCTACCTCCATTTGAACTACAGGACCCCGGCCAACCGGCGGTTCTATTGCCGGGAGGAGGTGCGGCTGAACCGGAGGCTGGCGCCGTCGGTCTATCAGGCCGTGGTCGCGTTGACCGAGGACGCGACCGGATCTCTGGCGCTGGGCGGCGGGGGATCCGTGGTCGACTGGCTGGTCAGGATGCGGCGCCTGCCGTCGGCGCGCATGCTCGATACGGTTTTGGCCCAACGCGCGGTCTCCACCGACGATGTCCAAAGCATCGCCGCGGTGCTGGCCCGCTTCTACCGGCGCTTGCCACCGGTGGTCATGGCGGCGGGCGACTACGTGGCGCGGTTCGAACGGCAGGCGGCCGAGGCCGTGGCCGTGCTCGCTGCCGCGCCCCAATGCCCGCCGGCCGTGCGACCGCTTGCCGACAGGCTCGGTCGGACACCGCCCGAACTGGCTGTTCTTGTCGGCGGCAGGGCGACTGCCGGCCTTCTGCGCGAAGGGCATGGCGATCTTCGTCCCGATCATATCTGCTTGGGCGATCCGCCGCTGATCATCGACTGCCTGGAATTCAGCCGCGACCTGCGTCTGGCGGACCCGGTGGACGAACTGGCGTTCCTGGCCATGGAATGCGGCCGGCTGGGGGGGAGGTCGATCGGACTCCAGGTGATGGACGCCTATGGCGCGATGAGCGGCGACCGACCGCCGGCGGCCATCGTGGCCTTCTACACCGCCCATCGGGCCCTGGTCCGGGCGATGCTGTCGATGCGGCACGTGACGGAACCCGGTCGGCACCCGCCCGCTTATTGGATGGACCGGGCCAACACCTATGTGGTGTTGGCCGAGGATGCCGTCGCCGGGTTGGCCGTTTAGCGGCCGGCGTTCGCCGGTGGCCCCTCAGCCAGCAGGTCGACGATGGAGCCGCCGCCGGCGATGCGGCGCACGGCCTCGGCGATCAGAGGGGCCGCGGACAGGACGGTCAGCTTGCGCGCCGCCAGCCCCGGCGGCAGGCGGAACGGCGGCACGGTGTCGGTGACCAGCACCGACTCCAGCAACGGATCGCCCAGCACGGTCGCGGCGTCGCCGACGAACAGGCCATGGGAGGCGACGGCGCGGATCGGGCCGGCGCCGGCCGCCCGGCAGGCGCGCGCAGCGCGCAGCATTGTGGTGCCGGTGCTGATCAGATCGTCGATCACGATCACCGCCCTGGCCTCGACATCGCCGACCAGCCTCTCGCCCGAGACCACGTCCAGGGCCCGCGTCTTTTCCATGAACGCCAACGGCACCGGACGGCCCAACGCGTCGACCAGGGCCGAACGGAGCTGCTCTGCCCGCTTGACGCCGCCGGCGTCCGGCGACACCACGGCGATGGAGGCGTCGCCAAGCAAAGGCAGCAGGTGGCGCACGAACAGAAGCTTAGCCTCCAGATGCTCGGTGCGGCATCGGAACGCATTCTGGAAGGCCGCCAGATTATGGATATCCAGCGTCACTACCCGGTCCGTACCGGCGGCCTCGAACAGGCGGGCCACGTATTGCAGGGTCACCGGGTCGCGCGGCTGCGTCTTGCGGTCCTTGCGGGCGTAGGCGAGGTAGGGAACGATCGCGGTCACGGTGGCCGCCGCCGCGTCCTTCAGCGCACCGACAAAGAACAGCAGCCGACACAGCTTGTCGTTGGGGCTCTGGCCCGGCTCACCGTGAAGCGACTGCACCACATAGACGTCGCGGCCGCGGACGCTGACCAGCGTCCGCACCTTGTGCTCGCCGTCTTCGAAGGATCGCTCCTCGTGGGGCGACAGGGTCATGCCGGCGGCGTCCGCGACACGCGCACCGAAGGCCGCACTCGCCTCCAGGGCGAACAGCAAGGGGCCATCGCGGCTCACGCCGGCGTTTCCTGGGACCGCGCCACCGCTCGCGGCACGGGATCGTGATCTGCATACTTGACCATGTCCACCATGCTAACGTCGACGGGCCGGATCCAAAAGGCCATGCGGCAATCCCGGCCAATGCTGGTGAGGATGCAATGCCTTATGATCCTGCGGATGGAGAATGTCGCATGCTGTTGAGCTTTTGTGGTGCCGCCGGAACGGTCACGGGGTCCTGCTATTGGCTCCAGGGCGAGCGCAGCCAGGTTTTGGTCGATTGCGGCATGGCGCTGGATGTCATTGCCGGGCTCGCAGGGACCCAGACCCCCGTGGCGAGGGCGCCGACATGATCCTGACTGAACCCACTTCGGGGCAAGGGAAGGATTCCATGGCTCTCGGGCTGATCGTCCAGGGCACCGTTCAGGGCGTGGGGTTCCGGCCGTTCGTTCACGGCCTGGCGACGGCTGAACATTTGTCCGGCTGGGTCCGCAACTCGGCCGACGGTGTCCATATCGCCATTTTCGGCAAGGCGGCCGACATCGACCGGTTCAGGCACCGGCTGCGGACGGAACTGCCGCCGCTCGCGCGGATCGTGCGGATCGGCGAGGAACCGATCGTCGACCGTGCTCCCAAGGGGTTTGCCATCATCGCCAGCACGTCTGGCG